>CAZHOK010000005.1:0-77072 GCA_964534115.1 uncultured Beijerinckia sp. | reverse complement strand
CATGTTGAAGATCGTCGTGATGAAGTTGATCGCGCCCAGGATCGAGGACGCGCCCGCGACATGCAGCGACAGGATGACGAAATCCATTGCCGGGCCGGGGTGGCCGATATTGGACGACAGCGGCGGATACATGACCCAGCCACCGCCAAAGCCCTTGGAGCCCGGCGCACCCTCGACAAACATCGAGATGATGAGCAGCGCGAAAGAGGCAGGCAGCAGCCAGAAGGAAATGTTGTTCATGCGCGGGAAGGCCATGTCCGGTGCGCCGATCATGATCGGAACGAACCAGTTGCCGAAACCGCCGATGAGCGCCGGCATGACCATGAAGAAGATCATGATGACGCCGTGACCGGTGATGAACACATTGTACATGTTCTTCGCCGCATCGAACGAACCGTCGCCCGTGAGCATTTTCGAAATCCACGGGAAGACGGAGACGCCCGTTCCCGCGAGTTCCGCGCGCATGGCAATCGACAGAAGGCCGCCGATGATCCCCGCGAAAATCGCGAAGATAATGTACATCGTGCCGATGTCTTTGTGGTTCGTTGAAAAGAGATAACGCCGCCAGCCAGTCGGAATGGCATGTGCATGGTCATGGTCGTGATGGGTAGCCGTCGTAGCCATCTTTGGTCCTCGTCGGAGACGTATTTGTTACTGGCGGATGGAGGCGGAGGCGTCAGCCACCGTCACATCGCTCGGGCCGGTTGCGAATTTCTTCTTGGCGTCTGCAAGCCAGGCTGCATAGGCCTGTTCGCTGACGACGCGAAGAGCAATCGGCATATAGGCGTGATCCTTGCCGCAAAGCTTGGAGCACTGGCCGTAGAAAATGCCTTCCTTCTCGGCCTTGAACCAGGTTTCGTTCAGGCGGCCGGGAACCGCGTCCATGCGAACGCCGAGCGCGGGAATGGTGAAGGAATGGATCACGCCGACAGCATCGGCCGTGATCTGCAGACGCACCGTCTTGCCGACCGGGACGACCGCTTCATTGTCCACATCGAGCAGGCGCAGCTTGCCGGCGGCCAGCTTTTCCTGATCGAGCATGTTGGAATCGAATTCGAAGCCGCCATTGGCATCCTTCGGATAGGTATAGGTCCAATACCATTGCTTGCCGGTGACCTTCACGGTCATGTCGGTCGCGGGCATGGCGACCTGCTTGGTGAGCAGGCGGAAGGAGGGAATGGCGATGACCACGAGGATCAACAGCGGCACGGCCGTCCAGGCAATTTCAAGCCCGGTGTGGTGCGTCGTGCGCGACGGTGTCGGATTGGCTGCCTCATTGAAGCGGATCACGACATAGACCAGCAGGGCCAGCACGAAGAGCGAAATGGCAATGATGATCGGCAACAGCAGATCGTTGTGGAAAGCAACCATGTCGCGTGCCACAGGCGATGCCGGCTGCATCATGCCCATCTGATTGGGCGCCGCGTAAGAAAGCCCGGGCTGGAATGCCTGGGTCTGTCCCTGGGCCATGGCGCTCGTTGCGAGGCCGAAAAAGGCGGAAAGTGCCGAGAGGCAAAGCGCCCCCTTCGAGACTGAGGTGTGCCGTGCCTGCGCACCAAAAAGGCCTTGTCTCATGAACGTCGTCGCTCCTGCTGCGGCGTCGGGGATCTTCTTGACTGCGCCGCGCGACCGCCCCCCGTTTTTGGCGACCGCGCGCATGGGACTCCGAAGAGACCGATTGCGAGCGTTTCAAAACACAAAGAGAGCGCCAGCGCAACAACGTCAGGCCCTCAAAGCTTGCGGCATAAGCGCGCTCGATTTTGCTGCCCTCTGGCAAGAGGGCCTGCGGTGCGCAGAAAGACGTTTCCCCAGCCATGCCGCCAGTCGAATATTAGGCTAAAATTCCTATTTTGGCAAGACAGACCTGTCTGCCGAGAGGGTCTTTTGGGGGCTGCAGCGGGTTTGGGCGGGTCAAATGATTCGGAGCCGTTCCGGCGTCCGACTTGACAGGATCGGGCCATTTGTTACGCCCAACGGCAATGCGTAACCCTGTCCGGGGCATTGCCAGTTCGGCAGCCTTTTTGCCCAATATGGACCCTTTCCGCCCCCCGGCGGCCGGGCACAATATGGAATTGCGATGCAGAAGCGAGCAAGGCCCACCGGCGGGCATTTCCTGGCAAGGTTGGCTTATGGCGCTTTGGCGCTGATGGCGCTGGCTGTGCCGGCGGCAGCCCAGGGCGTGGTCAAGGCCAAGTTTGGCGATTGGGAAATGCGCTGTGAGACGCCGCCGGGTGCGGCGCGCGAACAATGCGCCCTGATCCAGTCGATTGCCGCCGATGACAAGCCCAATGTGTCCGTCGTGGTCATTGTGTTGAAAACGGCGGATGGAAAGTCGCGGCTTTTGCGCGTCATCGCGCCTCTGGGCGTGCTTCTGCCCGCCGGCCTTGGTCTCAAGATCGATCAGGCCGATGTGGGCCGCGCCGGTTTCGTGCGCTGTCTGCCGACGGGCTGCGTTGCCGAAGTCATTATGGAAGACCGGCTGCTCGAACAATTGCGCAGCGGTACGACCGCCACATTCATCGTCTTCAATACGCCGGAAGAAGGCATCGGCTTGCCGCTGGCGCTTTCCGGTTTTGGTGCAGGTTTCGAAAAACTGCCTTGATTGGCGCAAACTGAAGAAAGAGCGGACGGGATGAACAGGATTTTCCTTGCCGGCGCCTGCGCGCTTCTGCTTTCGGGCTGTGGCAGCACGGGTACGTCCATCGGCAATCTGATTGCCTTCAATTCGCCAAAGGCCCCGGAGCCGATCGATGTGGCGAAACTCTCGGCGAGCCCGGATAAGGTCGATTGCCCGTCGATTGACATTTTCGAGGGCGGCGCGGCCCAGCGCATCGGTTCGGGCGCAGGCTTGCGCCACCAGTTTTCGATTGCCGATGCCTCGCGCGAATGCACGGTCGCCAACAAGCAGATTTCGATTCGCGTTGGCGTCTCGGGGCGCGTTCTGGCAGGCCCTGCCGGAGGGGCAGGTTCCTTCACCGTGCCCGTGCGCGTCGCCATCAGGCGCGATTCGGATCAGAAAATCATCGCCTCGAAAGTTTACAACGTGCCGGCGACCATTCCTGCCGGCCAGCTCAACACGAGCTTCACCCTTGTCGCAGATCCGCTGGTCGTTCCCTACACGCGCGAGGAAGCCAATCTCGACTATACGGTGATGATCGGGCTCGGCGCGCGCTGAGGCTTTTCGCCTGTGTCTAAACGTCTCGCAGGCCTTTGCTGCGATTGACTCGAATCGCCTGACGGGGGCACGGTCGCCACGTCAGTCAAAGACCCCACGCGGAAGAGTCCGGCGAGGCTTTCACCTGGAAAGCTCAACCGGCGCCGAAGGCGCAACCGCCCCGGAAACGCTCAGGCCAATGGACCGCGAGGGGATGACACTCTGGAAAGCGAGCGCACGCGCAAGCGTGACGTTCCACCGAAGGGCGTAACCGCTTTTTCTTCAAAAGCGGGAAATCTCTCAGGTCCACGGACAGAGGGGGCGCGTAGCGAAGGCGTGAAGCCGTCGCTGACGATGCGCGCTCTTTTGTCCGGATGTCAGATGGCTGTCGAGGTCGATTCCCACGAAAATCTTGCCGTCACGCCGCTGCATGCGCTTCATCGCGCATTGGGTGCGCGCATGGTGCCTTTCGCGGGCTATGACATGCCCGTGCAATATGAAGGCATTCTTGCAGAACATCTTCACACGCGCGCGGCTGCCGGCCTGTTCGATGTGTCGCATATGGGCCAGGCCTTTCTCACCGGCCCGCAGGCCATTGCGCGTTTTGAGACATTGGTGCCGGGCGATCTTGCCGCTCTGGCGCAAGGGCGCATTCGCTACACGCAATTCCTCAATGCCCAGGGCGGCATTCTCGACGATCTGATGGTGACGCGGATCGCCGACGATCGGCTGTTTCTCGTCGTCAATGCAGCGCGCAAGGCGCATGATTTTGCCCATGTGGCGGCATGCCTGCCAGATCTTGCGCTCGACATTCTCGACACGCGTGCGCTGCTTGCGCTGCAGGGGCCGCAGGCTGTCGGCGTTCTCAGCGCCCTTCTGCCCGGCGTCGAAAACATGCCCTTCATGTCGGCGCGCCATGTCGCATATGAGGGCGTCGAACTTTTTGTTTCGCGCTCGGGCTATACGGGCGAGGACGGATATGAAATCTCCGTTCCCGATGCGCAGGCCGAGGCTTTTGCCAAACGTCTGCTCGCCGACAATCGCGTCAAGCCCATCGGACTTGGCGCGCGCGATTCCTTGCGGCTGGAAGCGGGTCTTTGTCTCTACGGTCACGACATTGACGAGACGACCACGCCTGTGGAGGCCGATCTTCTCTGGTCGGTCTCGAAGCGTCGGCGCATGGACGGCGGATTTCCTGGCGCATCGCTCGTGCAGGCGCAGATTGTTTCCGGCCCATCGCGCAAACGCGTGGCGCTGGCGCTTGAAGGCAAGGCTCCGGCGCGTGAAGGCGCAGAGATTGCCAACAAGTCGGGCGCCATTGTCGGGCGTGTGACATCTGGCGGCTTTGCGCCTTCGCTGCAAAGACCCATTGCCATGGGCTATGTCGAGGCCGCCGCATCGGCGCCCGGTACGCAGCTCGATATTCTCGTGCGCGGCAAACCGCTGCCGGCGCAAGTGACCACCTTTCCCTTCGTTCCCACACGTTACTTCCGAGGCAAATGATGGCCCAGACCCGCTACACCAAAGACCATGAATATATCCGCGTCGAAGGCGATGTCGCTGTCGTCGGCATTACCGATTATGCGCAGAAGCAATTGGGCGATGTCGTTTTCGTCGAATTGCCGCAGGCGGGTGCGAATGTCGCCAAGGGCGCTCAGGCGGCTGTCGTCGAAAGCGTGAAGGCAGCAAGCGAAGTCTATGCGCCGGTGTCGGGCGAAGTGGTGGAAGTCAATTCGGAACTCGAATCCTCGCCGGCTCTCGTCAATGAAGATGCGGCCGGGAAAGGCTGGTTCCTGAAAATGCGCATCAGCAATGCCGGCGAATTGTCCGAGCTGATGGATGAGACGGCCTATGAGGCCTTTGTGCAAAGCTGCGGCTGAAGGAGCGGTGATGCGTTATCTGCCCCATACAGAGATCGAACGCGCCGATATGCTGGCGCGCATTGGCGTCGATCATGTCGATGAACTTTTCGCCGATGTTCCCGGACATTTGCTGCTGAAAGAGCCGCTCGATCTGCCGCGGCGCAAATCCGAGCAGAATGTTGTGCGCGCCTTGGCAAAAATGGCGGCGCGCAATGTGCCCGCCGGCAGCGTGCCTTTCTTTGTCGGGGCAGGCGCCTACAAGCATCATGTTCCGGCAACCGTCGATCATCTCGTGCAGCGCTCGGAATTTCTGACGAGCTACACGCCCTATCAGCCGGAGATTTCGCAAGGCACTTTGCATTACCTGTTTGAGTTCCAGACGCAGGTTGCTTTGCTCACCGGCATGGATGTGGCCAATGCCTCCATGTATGACGGCTCGACCGGCACGGCAGAGGCCGTGCTCATGGCCCATCGCATCACCAAGCGTCGCAAGGCTGTGCTGTCGGGCGGCCTCCATCCCCATTATGCATCCGTGGTGCGCACGCAATCGGAACTGGCGAGCGATGATGTCGTCACGCTTTCCCCCGATGTCGAGGCGCGCGAGGATTTGCTGGCCGCCATCGATGGCGACACATCCTGTGTCGTCGTGCAGACGCCCGATGTGTTCGGCAATCTGCGCGATCTCACGGCGGTGGCAGAAAAATGCCACGCACATGGCGCGCTTCTCATTGCCGTCTTCACCGAGGCCGTGTCGCTGGGGCTCGTCAAATCGCCGGGCGCCATGGGCGCGGATATTGTGGTGGGCGAGGGCCAGTCGATTGGCAATGCGCTGAATTTCGGCGGCCCCTATGTCGGCCTGTTTGCCACGCGGCAAAAATATGTCCGTCAAATGCCGGGCCGTCTTTGCGGGCAGACAGTGGATGCAGAAGGCCGGCGCGGTTTCGTTCTCACTTTGTCGACGCGCGAACAGCATATTCGCCGCGACAAGGCGACGTCGAACATTTGCACCAATTCTGGCCTGTGCGCTTTGGCTTTCACCATTCACATGAGCCTGCTGGGCGAGGCAGGGCTGAAGCGTCTGGCGCGCATCAATCATGCCAATGCGGTAAAACTTGCCGACATGCTGAAGGGTGTGAAGGGCGTCGCGCTTTTGAACGGGACGTTCTTCAATGAATTCACTTTGCGCCTGAGCGGCAATGCCAATGACATCGTCGAAAAACTCGCGGCCAAAAACATTCTGGCCGGCGTGCCCGCATCGCGTCTGCTGCCGGGCAAAGGTCTCGACGATCTTCTCATCGTCGCCAATAGCGAAGTGAACAGCGATGAAGATCGCGCGGCCTTTGTTGCCGCATTGAAGGAGGTTCTGTGATGCTGAACCGGCAAGGACGTCCGACCGAAGCAGGCGATGCCAGCCTGTCCTGGCACGATACATTCACCGGCAATCGCGGGCTGCAGCTCGAAGAGGCGCTGATTTTCGAGACGGGTCGCATCGATGTCACCGGCGTCGATCTCGACGAGCCGGAGGCTTTTGCGCCGCGCCTTGGTGCGCTCATGCGCGAGGAAGAGATCGGATTGCCCGGCCTCTCCGAGCCTGAGGCCATGCGCCATTATGTGCGCCTGTCGCAGAAAAATTATGCGATCGATTCAGGGCTCTATCCGCTCGGCTCCTGCACGATGAAACATAATCCGCGCCTCAATGAGGCCATGGCGCGTCTGCCGGGCTTTGCGGATATTCATCCTTTGCAGCCTCTCTCCACCGTGCAGGGCGCGCTCGCCCTGATCGAGGAATTGTCCGGCTGGCTGATGGCGCTCACCAATATGGATGCGGTGGCCATGTCGCCGAAGGCTGGCGCGCATGGCGAATATTGCGGCATGGCGGCGATCAAGGCGGCCATTGCTGCCAAGGGCGAGGCGGCGACGCGCCGCGTCGTTCTCGTGCCGGAAAGCGCGCATGGCACCAATCCGGCAACGGCAGCGGCGATCGGCTTTGAGGTCAAGTCCGTGCCCGCCGGCGCCGATGGCAAAGTGCATCCCGATGCTGTTCGCGCCTTGATGGGCCCGGATGTCGCGGCCATCATGCTGACCAATCCCAATACATGCGGCCTGTTCGAGACGGAGATCGTCGAGATTGCGCAGATCCTGCATGAGGGCGGCGGTTATTTTTACTGCGATGGCGCGAATTTCAACGCCATTGTCGGCAAAGTGCGGCCGGGCGATCTCGGCATTGATGCCATGCATATCAATCTGCACAAAACATTCTCGACGCCCCATGGCGGCGGCGGGCCGGGCTCGGGTCCGGTTGTTTTGTCCTCGCGTCTGTCGGCCTTTGCGCCCGTGCCTTTCGTGCGCCGCAATGGCGAGACTTTGCAGATGGTCGAGGATGCAGCAGGCACGCAGGCGCTCGGTCGCCTGACGGCCTTTCATGGCCAGATGGGCATGTTCGTGCGCGCGCTGTCCTACATTCTCTCGCATGGTGGCGATGGGCTGAAACAGGCCTCCGAAGATGCCGTGCTCAATGCCAATTATGTGCGCGCCTGTCTGGCCGATCTGATGAGCCTGCCTTTCGGCAATCGCCCCTGCATGCATGAAGTGCTCTTCGACGATACATGGCTGAAGGATACGGGCATTACCACGCTCGATTTCGCCAAAGCGATGATCGACGAGGGCTATCATCCGATGACCATGTATTTCCCGCTGGTCGTCCACGGCGCCATGCTGATCGAGCCGACGGAATCGGAGAGCCGGGCCTCGCTCGATCTCTTCATCATGACGCTGCGCGATCTGGCTTTCAGCGCCTTGCGCGGCGAGAAGGAGCGTTTCTCCGGCGCGCCCTATCTGGCCCCGCGCCGCAGGCTCGATGAAACAAAGGCCGCCCGCGCGCCCGTGCTGCGCTGGACCCCGCTGCAACCTGTGACGGAATGATGCCGTCTGAATGCCCTCTCCCAAAGGGAGAGGGCGGACTCGGGGCGCGCATTGCCCCGAGCCGGGTGAGGGGCTGGCATATAGCTCGGATGGGCAGTAGCCCCTCATCAGTCCGCTCCGCGGACAGCTTCTCCCCATGGGAGAAGCGGGCGCCCTTTCTGTCGTCATGCCGCAAGCCAACAAAAAACCCCGGTGTTTTCACACCGGGGTTTTTCAATTCAGCGATCTCGCCAATCTCAGTGCGTCAGCGCCTTGAGTTCGGCAATGCCCTTGGCAACCAGCTGTTCGCCGGCAGCGCCCTTGGCCTCTGCCGAGAGCACGATTTCTGCGGCTTTCACGGCTGCATCGGCAGCAGCGGCGCGCACATCCAGTGCGGCCTGGGCTTCGGCAGCGGCGATTTTTGTCTCGGCCTGCTTGGTCCGGCGCGCGATGAATTCTTCCATGCGCTGGGCGGTTTCCTTGGCAAGAGCCTCAGCCTCGGCACGGGCCTGGGCGACAATGGCCTGGGCTTCGGCTTCCGCCTCGGCGCGCTTCTTTTCATAGGAAGCCAGAACCGCAGCGGCTTCCTCGCGCAGGCGCTTGGCTTCGTCGAGTTCGGCCTGGATCTTCTGCGCGCGATTGTCGAGCGCACCGGTGATCGTCTTGTGCACACCCAGATAGCCAAGCAGCGCAATGAAGAGCGCAAAGCCGAGGGCGACGAAAAAGGCGTCGTTGAACATTCTGCTCTCCTCAGCCCTTGGTCGCGGCGATCGCAGCAGCGATCTTCTGCGCGTCGGCCGGCTTGCCGGTGATATGGGTGACGATGTCGCTGGCCGCAGCGGTGGCGATTTCGCTCACATGGCTCATGGCCTGCGCCTTGGTTGCGGCAATGGCGCGCTCGGCATCGGCCAGTTTGGCGTTCAGCTGGTCTTCCAGGCTTTTGCGCTTGGTGGCTGATTCTGCGGCGAGCTTGTCGCGCATCTGCTGCGCCATGGTCTGCGCATTGGCCTTGGCGTCGCTCAGGGTCTTTTCATAAGCGGCGCCGGCGGCCTGCGCCTTGCCCTGCATGTCGGCTGCATCGTCGAGATCGCCGGCGATACGGGCGCGGCGATTTTCGAGAATGTTCTCGATCCGGGGCAGCGCAATGCGCGACATGAGAAAATAGAGGGCGCCGAAAATCAGCGCGAGCCAGATGAGCTGGGGCGCAAAAACATTCGGGTCGAAGGGCGGGAACACCCCCTTTTCAGGGGCAGCGCCGGCGACCGCAGCGGTTGCTGCATGGGCCTGGTTGATCATGGCCTTTTGCTCGTCCAGTTGGAATTTTCAAACATGTGAAAACGCGGCCGCCGGCAAAGCGCAAGCGGCCGCGCAGATTTGATCGTCAGACCACGAAGAGCAGGAGCAGCGCAACGAGGAAGGAGAACACGCCAAGACCTTCGGCGAGCGCGGCGCCGATGAAGGCGCGGCCGAACTGGGCATCAGCTGCCGACGGATTGCGCAGAGCGCCCGAGAGGAACTGGCCGAAGATCGCGCCGACGCCGATGGCCGCGCCACCCATGCCGATGGTCGCCAGGCCGGCGCCGATGTACTTTGCTGCAACAGGATCCATTTTAAACTCCTTCAGAGGTTTTGCTGTGGGTCGCTCTATTTGTTGTTCAGATATTTATCAGTGACCCGGGTGGAGTGCGTCGTTGAGATAGACGCAGGTAAGGATGGCGAAGACGTAAGCCTGCAGGAAAGCAACCAGCAGTTCGAACGCCGTCAATGCGACAATGCCGAGAAGCGGCAGCGGCGCAATCGCCGCCCAGGCGCCCGAGCCGAGAAGCAGGGCAACGAAGGCGCCGAAGACTTTCAGCGTGATATGGCCCGCCAGCATGTTCGCGAAGAGACGAACAGAGAGCGAGATCGGGCGCGAGATGAAGGAAATCACTTCGATCATCACGATGAAGGGGAGCAGTGCGGGCGCGACGCCCGACGGAACGAAGAGATGCAGGAAATGCGTGCCGTGGCGGGCAATGCCGTAAATGATCACAGTCAGGATCACCAGCGCAGCCAGAGCGAAGGTCACGACGATCTGCGACGTCACCGTGAAGGTGAAGGGGATCAGGCCGATCAGATTCGAGAAGAGAACGAACATGAACAGCGAAAAGACGAGCGGGAAGAATTTCATCCCCTCGGTGCCGGTCGTGCCGCGCACAGTCGAGGCGACGAATTCATAAGACATTTCGGCAGCCGCCTGAAGGCGTCCGGGCACCAGGCTCTTTTGCGCCGTGCCGACGATCATCAGGAAAGTGACGGCCAGAAGCACGATCACCATGAACAAGGATGCATTGGTGAAAGAGGCATCGACGCCGCCAATGCTGATCTGGGCCAGCGGAGTCACGATGAACTGATGGATCGGATCGATCGCGTTGCCTGTCGCCACTGTCTTCAGCCCCTGTCTGTCGCGCCTGCGGCGCGGAGAAATTCAATCAGTCGGATCGTCTGTCATCCCGGCCAGGCGTCCCTGTCGGGGCGGCCGCGAGGCGATAGACATTCCAGAACCCGGCGATTGTTCCGAGCGTCGTCATGACGATCAGGATCACCGGCTTTGTGCCGAGCCAGCTGTCGAGATACCAGCCCATAAAGGCGCCGACACCGATGCCCGCCACAAATTCCGAGAGCACGCGAAAGCCGAGGCTCATGGCGCGTCCCGTTTTCATTTCGGCTTTCTCGGCATCGGCACGATCGGATCGATCCTGCTTTTGCCGGTCCAGCGCGCTTGAGAGAGCCTCAAGCCGCGCCTTCAGAGCCTGGTCCTCTTTTTTGGCCTCTCTGTCTTCGTCCGACATTGCGCTTCTCCGAGAAGGTCCTGGCCTACCAACGGCTCAAGGCGATCTTTGGGTCCGCTTGCGGCCAAGCCGGCGGGGTCCCGTAAGCGCCCTGATGAAAGCGAAATGCAAACGGCAGATTGGAAAAAGCAGATCAAGGCCCTGAGAGCCGCGCGCACCATATTGTTGGGGAGGGGGCCTGTCAAGGTTCAGCAAGGCCCATTTAAGCGATTGTTATAAAAGGATTTTCAAGCCTTGCACGGGGGTGTGAACGTAGGTCGCAGGCAGGGGCAGGACGAAGGGGCAGAATCGGGCCTCTTTGAGCCGGCGCGAAGGGCCTTAAATCACGAAATCCGGGTCGCGCCTTTCCCCCGTCATGTCGAGGCGCACGTCCTGGGCGATCTCCGCCAGCGCAATCGAGCCGCGGCGGCGGGGGTGGGGGGTGTCGATGCGGCGCATGGAGCGCACGACGCCCGGCTTGCCGGCCAAAGTCAGCACCCGGTCGGCGAGATAGACGGCCTCGTCGATGTCATGGGTGACGAAGAGAATGGTCCGGCCGGTTTCCGCGCGGATGCGGATCAGCTCGTCCTGCAGATTTTCGCGTGGCTGCCCATCGAGCGCCGAGAAGGGTTCGTCCATCCGCAGGATGGACGGGCGCACGGCGAGCGCGCGCGCCAGCGCCACGCGCTGCCTCTGGCCGCCCGACAGCTGGAAGGGCCAGCGCGCCCCCAGATCGCCCAATCCGACAAGATCGAGGGCTTCCTGCGCGCGGGCGATGCGCGCAGCCTTGGGCAGTTTCGTTTTTTCCAGACCGAACATGACATTCGACAGGACGCGCCGCCATGGCAGCAGGCGCGCATCCTGAAACACCATGGACATGGGGCGTTCGGCATTGGGATCGGGATTGATATCGACATGGCCGGTCGTCGGCTTGGCGAGATCCATCAGCACGCGCAGCAGCGTCGATTTGCCCACGCCCGAGGCGCCGACAATGGCGACAAATTCGCCGCGATGAATGTCGAGATCCAATCCCCGCAGCACTTCCGTTCGCCGGCCGTCCTGTTCGAAGGCAAGGCCAAGGCCGGAAATGCGGATCACCGGTTTCGTCACGGCTTCCATTTGAGGAGCCTCTTTTGTGCGAACATGAAGGCTGTATCCATGATGCCGTAAAGCGCGGCCATGGTGAGCATGTAGACAACGACAATATCGGTGGCCAGAAGCGAAGAGGCCTGCATCATGCGGCTGCCCAATCCGCTGACGCCCGACAATTCCGCCGCAACCACAGCCATCCACGCCTGCCCGAGCGATGTGCGCAGCCCGATCAATATGCCGGGCATGGCGGCGGGAAGATAAACTTTCAAAAGCCGTTCGGGCGCAGAGCGGAAACCGAATGCATCGGCCACTTCGACAAGATCGCGATCGACGGAGCGGATCGCACCATGGGCCGCAAAGAAAGCGATCCAGAACACGCCGATGGAAATGATGAAAATGGCATTGGCTTCATCGACGCCAAACCAGATGATGGCGAAAGGCGCCCACGCCAGATTGGGAATGGGACGCAGCAAGCGCACGACCCAGGCGAGCGCCCATTCAAGCTGTTGCGACATGCCGGTCAGAACGCCCAGCATTGTGCCCAGTCCCGATCCCAGCAGAAAGCCCGCCACATAATGATCGAGGCTGAGGCCGACATATTTCGTCCACATGCCATTGCGCAATTCGCGCAGAAAGGCTTGCGGAATGTCGCTGGGGGGCGGCAGCAGATTGGATTGCACGAAACCAAGTCGCGGCACGGCCTCCCAGATCAGCAGGAAGACAAGAAGGCCGATGCCGGCGTAAATGGTGGCGCGCAATTGCAAGTGACTTACTTCTTCGCTTTCTGGAAGAAACTGGGATCGAACAATCCCTCGAGCGGCACGTCCTTTTCAAGCGTCCCGATGGAGACCTGGAAGGTCTGCATCTTTTTCGTCGCTTCGACAATCTGCATCGGATTGGCGGTGAATTTCGACGCCGGCGATTTCAGCGCTGCAACGATCGTGTCGATTTCGATCAGGCCGCGACCGAGCGTTGCCTCAATGGAGACCGCAGCGCGTTTGGGATCTTTCTCGATCAGATCGACAGCCCGGACGATTCCATCGACGAGCTTTTGCACGCCCTCGGGGTTTTTCGCGAGGAATGCACCCGAGACCGCCACGACAGTGCCGGGCTGGTCGGGGAACATATCGGCGCCAAGCGCGACGATCTTGATGCGCTTGTCGCGTTGCTGGACGATTGTGTCGGTGGGTTCGCGAATGGTCGCAGCATCCACCGCGCCTGTCAGCAAAGCATTTTGCGTGGCATCGATGCCCATGGGGACGATGTCATAATCTTCCTTGGCCGTGCGGGTGACTTCCTGCAGCCAATGAATGAGCGTTGTATGGGGCACCGAGCCCGGCGGCTGCGTGGCAATGCGCGCCGGCTTGCCGGTGGCGGCGCGGAAGGCTTTGAAAGCCTCTGCCGGTTTCACCCCATCCTTGAAGAACGGGCTCAATTTGGCGCCCGAGGCGACCGTCATTTCCTCAACCGCAGTTGCTGCCACGACGCGCACGTCAATGCCCTTCGAGCGCGCCACGCCCAGCGGGGCGACGCCGGCCACATAGACATCCACCGTGCCCGAAGCGAGTGCCTGGATCATCAGCGGGCCGGATTCGAAAGTCGTGATTTTCAGATCGAGGCCGGCCTGTTTGGCCCAGCCCTCGCGCTCGACAATCAGCATCGGCGCCGTGCCGAGCACCGGGATAATGCCGACACGAACCGGCGTCTGGGCCGCAGCGGGGAGGGCAAGGCCGGTCGCCAGCGCAGCGACGGCAAATTTCAATCGAAGGCGCATGTGGGGCTCCTTTGCGGGTCGGCTCTCGAGTATTTATCCAAACATATTTGTAAAATAATTTATACTACAAATTTAAAAAGTATTTAATTCTACAGGACAGGGTGGGGTCGGCTGTTGGACTGCGTCGGCCAAGTCCCTAAACTGACGGAAAGATGCGGGGGTGAAATCCGCGCGAGGGGGGAAAATGGGTCGTCTGGACCGCTGCTACAATATTGCCGATCTGCGCGATGTGGCGCGCCGGCGCCTGCCCAAGGGCGTGTTCGAATATATCGACAAGGGCACCGAGGATATGGTGGCGCTGGCCAATAATCGCCGCGCCTTCGAAAATCTCAAATTGCTCAACCGCGTGCTGGTCGATGTCTCCGATGTGCAATTTGCCACGGAGATTTTCGGCAAGCCGGCGGCCCTGCCCATGGTGATCGCGCCAACCGGCATTGCCGGCCTGTGCTGGTATCAGGGCGAATATGAATTGGCCAAAGCAGCAGCGCGCGCGGGGCTTCCTTTCACGCTTGCCACCGGCTCGAATACGCCGATGGAAAAAGTCGCCGAAGCAGGCGGCAGGCCCTGGTTCCAGCTCTACATGTGGCGCGAGAAGGAATTGTCCTATGAGCTCGTGCGCCGTGCAGCGGCAGCAGGTTTCGAGACGCTGATCTGGACCGTCGATATCGGCCATGGCGCCAATCGCGAACATAATGCCCGCAACGGTTTTTCGCAGCCCTATCGCATCAATGCCAAAAGCGTCATCGACATGCTGTTGCATCCCGAATGGATGGCAACAGTCATCGGCCGTTATGCCGCCACAAGCGGCATGCCCGAACATGCCAATTATCCCGAACAATATCGCGCAAAATTCACCGGCGCCTCATCGCAGGCAAAGGCCTTGCGCGCCGATCGTGTCAGCTGGGCGGATGTCGACAAATTGCGCGAGATCTGGCCCGGAAAACTCGTCATCAAGGGCATCATGCGGGCAGACGATGCGCGCCGCGCGCTCGATCACGGTGTCGATGGAATCGTCGTGTCGAACCATGGCGGCCGCAATATGGATTCAGCGCCCTCCACGCTCGATGTCCTGCCCGGGATTGCATCGGCTGTCGGCCATCGCACCACGGTCTTTGTCGATTCCGGCGTGCGGCGTGGCAGCGATATTGTGAAATGCCTGGCGCTTGGCGCCCATGCCGTCTTCACCGGCCGTGCAACGCTCTATGGCATTGGCGCTGGCGGCGAGGCTGGTGCTGCAAAAGCATTGCACATTCTGAAAGACGAAATGCGCCGGACCATGGCCTATATCGGCAAGCAACGCGTCGCCGATATCAATGGCGATGATATCTGGCGCGGCGGGAATTGATATTCGCGTGATTGCAAGGAGGCCGAAGGCCGATGTCGCAATTCATGGCGGTTGCTCTGGATGGCTTGATTGCAATGACAATCAGCCATCCTCATCGGCTACGACGGCGAGTTTTAAGCCCAGTGCGTGCAAAACGGAGCTGACCGTTTCGTAACGCGGATGCGCGCCGGAACTCAGCGCCTTGTAGAGGCTCTCGCGTCCCAGTCCCGATTCCTTGGCAACATGTGCCATGCCCCGTGCACGCGCAACATCGCCGAGGGCCGCTATAAAGACATCAGGGTTCGGGTCTTCCGCCGCCGCCGAGAGATATTCGGCAATGACACCCAAATCGTCGAGATAATCGGCTGGGTCGAATGGAGCGAAGCTGGATTTCATCAATGACTCTCTCTCCAGTCACGAGCGAGCCTTTTTGCACTCGCAATATCCGTCTGTTGGCTTGCTTTGTCGCCACCGCAAAGCAGAACGAAAACAGTTTTTCCCGCTTGCATGAAGTAGATGCGATAGCCCGCCCCAACATGCACGCGCATTTCCGAAATGCCTTCGCCGACCGGTTTGCAGTCGCCGAAATTGCCTGCGGATGCAGAGCGCAAACGCGCAATTATCCGCGCTTTCGCCTTCAGATCCCGCAACGCGCGAAGCCATTCGTCAAAATCGGACGATCTGACAAGCTCGAACATAATAGTATCCAATTAGATACAAAGCAATCGTAAAAATATCTCTTAGCCAAACCTCATTGGTTGCTCCGGTCAAGCTTGCCAGACTGGACTTCCCGCCCCTTGCGCGCCGCGCGAAACAAAAAGGGCGGCTTAAGCCGCCCTTTGGATTTCTGCCATTGAGGCTGTACTCACGCCGGTTCCAAAAACTTCTCGGCCTGTTGCAGATCGACGCTGACGAGTTGCGAGACGCCGCGCTCGGCCATGGTCACGCCGAAGAGGCGATCCATGCGCGCCATGGTGATCGGATTATGCGTGATCGTGACAAAACGCGTATCCGTGCGCCCGCGCATCGCCTCCAGAAGATCGCAGAAACGCTCGACGTTGGAATCGTCGAGCGGTGCGTCCACTTCGTCCAGCACGCAGATGGGCGAGGGATTGGTGAGGAAGACCGCGAAAATGAGCGACATGGCGGTGAGCGCCTGTTCGCCGCCCGAGAGCAAAGTCATCGTCTGCGGCTTTTTTCCGGGCGGGCGGGCGAGAATTTCAAGACCGGCCTCGAGCGGATCGTCGCTTTCGATCAATTGCAATTCGGCGGAGCCGCCGCCAAACAGCGACGTGAACAGATCCTTGAAATGTCCATTCACCTTGTGGAAGGCCTCGACGAGACGCTCGCGCCCTTCCTTGTTGAGGCTCTGGATGGCGATGCGCAATTTGCGAATGGCCTCGGTGAGATCGTCGCGCTCGGTCACCATGGCGCCGGCCTTGGTTTCGATCTCCTGCAATTCTTCTTCTGCGCGCAGATTGACCGCGCCCAGACGTTCGCGGTCGCTCTTCAATTGTTCCAGCGTCCGCTCGACCTCTGCGGCAGAGGGCAATTCATCATCTGCTGACACGCCGGCGAGTGCGGCCACTTCATGGGGCTGGCATTCGAGATCGGTCGTGATCGCATGGATGATCTGTTCCTTGCGCTCGCGCAAAGCCTCGACGCGCGCCTCGGTGCGGGCGCGCTCTTCGCGCGCCTGGCTCATGGCGTCGAGCGAATGGCGGGCGAGACGGTCGGCTTCCGCCAGATCGTTTTCGGCCGCAGCGCGCTTGTCGGATGCCTGCCGGCGGGCCTCTTCGGACTGGGCGATCTGGTCCATCAGGGCGCGGCGCTGCTGGATGAATTCATTCGGCGCTTCGGCGAGAACGACCTGCTCTTCGCGCGTCTCTTCGATGCGCGCGCCGATTTCGTCGATCTGCGCGGTGGCGCGTTCGCGGCGCTCGCCCCATGAATTGGATTCGAGGGCAATGGCTTCGCGCCGGCGCTGACGCGCTTCGGCCTCGCGGGCAAGACCTTGCACGGCGGCGCGCGATTCGGCGGCGGCAGCGCGCTGCTGGGCGGCTTCCGCACGGGCGCGCTCGAGTTTGGACATCATCGCCTGCGTTGCGGCGAGATTTTTGAGAGCCGTTTCGGCGTCGGTCTTTTTCACCAAAGCTTCGTCGCGGTTTTCGGCAAAACGCGTGACGCTTTCTTCCAGCGCCGACATGCGGGTTGCCACCTGCGCGCGCGAGCGCTCGAGATGGGCAAGCTTCTCGCGCGCTTCTTCCACCTGGCGAGCGGCGGCGCGCGCGGTTTGGCGCGCATTCATTTCTGCAACCGAGGCTTCGCGCAATTCGGCCTGCGCGGCTTCAGCCAGCAATTTGGCCTCATTGGCAGCTTCGCGCGCTTCGGCAGCTTCATTTTTCAGATCGCCGAGGCGATTCTTTTCGACCAGACGGCGAGCCGCCGGCGTCGGCGCTTCGGCGGCGGCCGTAAAACCGTCCCAGCGCCAGAAATCGCCTTCTTTGGAGACCAGACGCTGTCCTGGGCGCAGGCGCTTTTGCAATTGCGCGCCTTCGGTTTTCAGCGCAATGCCGATCTGCGACAGGCGGCGGGCGAGCTGGGGAGGCGCTTTCACCACTTCGGAGAGCGGGCGCACACCCAGCGGCAGCGGCGCATCATTGGCTTCTGCCGAAGCCTCGCCCCAATGGGCAGGCGCAGACGGATTGATCGAAGCATCGAGATCGTCGCCCAGCGCTGCGCCGAGTGCAGCCTCATAGCCTTTTTCGACGCTGATCTCCTCAACGACCGGCGGCCACAGATCGCCCGATGCCGTGTTGAGCAAATTGGAAAGCGTGCGCACTTCCGTCTCGAGGCGCTGGGCGCGGCGCTCGGCCTCTGCCAGCGGTCCGCGTGTGGCAGCCTCAGCGTCGCGCGCTGCGCCATGGCGCGTTTCGGCAGCCAGCATCGCCTGCTCGAGTTGCGCAGCATTTTCGCTCGCCTCTTCAAGCGCCATGGCGAGCATTTCGATTTCTTCATCCGATCCCGCACCCTGTTTCAGGGCAGCGAGTTCGCCAGCGACCTTGCGCCATTCGGATTCGAAGCGCTCATAACGCTGCGTTTCTTCGCGCAAGGCCTGTTCGAGCGCATTGCGGCGCGCATTGAGATCGGACAAGGCCGATTGTGCATCGGTCAATTCGCGTTCGGCATCGGCCAGCGCGCCTTCGGCATCGGCCAGCCGCGCCTTGGCCTCGAATTCCGATTCGGCGGCATTTTCATTCGCTTCATCGATTTCGGCAGCTTCTGCTTCGAGTTTGGCGATGACGCCGGCCGCATCTTCGATGAGTGCGGTTTCGCGCTGCATGTCGCGCGTCAATTGCGCGAGGCGGCGCTCCAGTTCGGCGGCGCGCTCCTGCGCGCGCTTTTCTTCGATTTCGAGCTGGTCGCGCGCGAGAATGAGACGCTGCAGGGCAGCGCCCGCTTTTGCTTCTTCATCGCGCAACAGCGGCAGGCCATGGGCCGCGATGGCCTGCAGGCGCGCAGCTTCCGCTTGCAGGCGCGTGCGCTCGGCCACTTCGCTCGTATCGGCATTGAACTTCTGTTCGGCCTGCGCGAGCAATTGCGTCACATCGCGCCAGGAAATGTGGGTGAGCAAGGCTTCGTTGCGGCGGATGTCGGCCGCGAGATTCTTGTAACGATTGGCCTGCCGTGCCTGGCGTTTCAACGAGTCGATCTGGCTGTCGACCTGTTTCATCACATCTTCGAGGCGGGCGAGATTTTCTTCCGCTGCCTTGAGGCGCAATTCCGCTTCATGGCGGCGCGAATGCAGGCCTGCAATGCCGGCTGCTTCTTCGAGAATGCGGCGGCGCTGCTGCGGCTTGGCGGAGATGATCTCGCCGATACGGCCCTGTCCGACCATGGCGGGCGAACGCGCGCCGGTTGAGGCATCGGCGAAGAGAAGCGTCACATCCTTGGCGCGCACTTCCTTGCCGTTGAGGCGATAGGTCGATCCCTGTTCGCGTTCAATGCGGCGCGAGACTTCGATCAGATCGGAATCGTTGAAAGCGGGCGGCGCGGAGCGGTCGGAATTGTCGAGAACCAGCGCCACTTCCGCCGTATTGCGGGCGGGGCGATTGCCGGAACCCGAAAAGATCACATCGTCCATGCCCGACGCGCGCATGTTTTTGTAGGAATTCTCGCCCATCACCCAGCGCATGGCTTCGACGAGATTCGATTTGCCGCAGCCATTGGGCCCGACAATGCCGGTCAGACCCGGCTCGATCTGGAAATCGGTCGCTTCACAGAAAGACTTGAAGCCGACTATGCGCAGGCGGTTGAATTTCATCGGGCTTCCGCGGCTCCAGGGGGCGGCGTGAGAAATAAGTCCCCCGCGCCAAAGACGAAGGGGTCCCCGGGCCGGCATGGGCCGGGGAGGCTCCTAAGGCGTCACAAGCACGTGTCCGGTTCAAGGCAAGTCCGGCGATTTCCTGTGAGCAACCGGACTTATCCAGCCCAAATCAGGGGTTTCGTTCAGCCCTTGACCAGCGGATCGATGATTTTTGCCATTTCGGCCATCGACAGGGCCCCGTTGACCCGTCGCCCGTTGATGAAAAAGGTCGGGGTCGAATCCACCCGGAAATCCTTGGCGCCCCGGTCGCGGACGGCATTGACATTGTCATAGAGGGCCTTGTCGCGCAGGCAGGTCTCAAACGCCTGCGCCGACATGCCGGTCTGGCGTGTCATGGCTGTCAGGGCATCGAGCGGCTTGTCGCGGAAGGCCCAGTTCTGCTGCTGGGCGAAAAGCAGATCGATCATTGCCTCGCGCTTGTCGTTGCCTGAGCAGCGCGCCAGCATGAAGCCTGCCAGCGCAAGCGGATCGAGCGGGAATTCGCGGATGGAAAAACGCACCTTGCCGGTGTCGATGTAGTTTTTCTTCAATTCCGGAAAGGTCGTGTTGTGGAAAGTCGCGCAATGCGAGCAGGTCAGGGATGCATATTCAATGATCGTCACCGGCGCATTGGGGGAGCCGAGCCAGATATCGGGCAGAGGTCCGGGCGACATGAGCTGCGCCATGGGCACATCGCCCGCGCCCTGCGCCAGCGCCGGGGAGAGGAGGCCAGATGTCCAGGCAGCGACACATGCCCCTGCGGCCGCCGTATATTCGAGGAATTGGCGGCGGTTTTTCATGCTCTGGATCGTCATGGCGTCTGGCTTTCCTGATGGCCGCAGCGCGGCATTGGCTCCATGCTTAATGGCGGAGCGGAATGTGGCAAGTGCAAGAAGGGGGCGCAAGGGCGCCTAACGCCGCGCCGGTCCCCGTTTTTCGGCAATGACCTGCGCGCCCAGACGCGCCAGCGCCTCGCGCAGGGCTTCATCCTCGATCCCGCGCGCCCTCTTTTCGGCCTCGGCCTTGGCTGCCTCGTCGGGAACCGGCTTTTGGCGCTTGGGCGGGCGCGACAGGCCGATCGGCCCCTGCCGGATCAGGATTCGCCCGACGGCTTTCCAGCCCAGATGCATATTCACCCGCTCGAGCACGAGGGCGGAGAGATGCTGCAATTCAATCGCAAAGCCGCTTTCGACGCGCACGACGAGCGAGGCGGGCTCCGGCCCGTGACCGGGGGCAGCCTTGGGCGCGCGCGCCGGCCATTGCAATTTCACCGGCTCGCAGACGCGCGCCAGCCGCTCGCCGACAATCTCCTCCCAATGCAGGACAATATCGGTCTGGCCGAACCCCTGTTTGGCCAGAACCGGATCGAGTGCCTTGGCCGTGAGATCGGCCAGGACAAAGGTCTTGCGGCGGTTGCGGGGCGGGAGCGACATGAGAAGGGCTTACCATGACGCCCAGACGTGGCATAGACAGGGCCATGACCGCCGCCGCCAAGCTTCTCAATTGGTATGACCGTCACCGTCGCCACTTGCCCTGGCGCGCCGCACCCGGCGTGCGGCCCGATCCTTATGCGGTCTGGCTCTCGGAGATCATGCTGCAGCAGACGACTGTGCAGGCGGTCAAACCTTTTTATGAAAAATTCCTGCGCATCTGGCCGCGTGTCGACATGCTGGCAGCAGCTGAGAGCGATGATGTCATGCGCGCCTGGGCGGGGCTTGGCTATTATTCGCGCGCGCGCAATCTGCATGCCTGCGCCAAGGCTGTGGCTCAGGATCACGGCGGGCGTTTTCCAGATACGGAAGAGGGCTTGCGCGCATTGCCGGGCATTGGCCCCTATACGGCAGCCGCCATTGCCGCCATTGCCTTTGGGCGCCGTGCTGTTGTGGTCGATGGCAATGTCGAGCGCGTGGTGACGCGGCTTTTCACCATTGAAGAGCCGATGCCGCGCGCCAAGCCGCTGGTGCGCGAAAAGACTGACGGACTGACACCGCAAAAACGCGCGGGCGATTTTGCCCAAGCCATGATGGATCTGGGCGCAACGCTGTGCACGCCGCGCCGCCCGGCCTGCTCGCTCTGTCCTTTGAACGAGGAATGCCAGGCGCGGGCAGAAGGCAGGCCGGAAGAATTTCCCGTCAAAGCGCCCAAGGCCGAGCGTCCCTCGCGCATGGGCGCTGCTTTCTTCCTGCGCCGCAAGGATGGCGCCGTGCTGGTGCGCACGCGCCCGCCCAAAGGATTGCTTGGCGGCATGACGGAAATTCCCGGCACGGAATGGAGCAAGGATTTTATATTGGCCGATGCGCTGCAATCGGCGCCGGTTGACGCGGAATGGAAAAAACTGCCCGGACATGTCGAGCATGTCTTCACGCATTTTGCTTTGCGCCTGACGATCTTTGTTGCCAGCACGGAAGTGAAAGCGCCCAAAGGCGCGCGTTTCGTCAAAGATGCACAGCTCGATGATGAGGCTTTGCCGAGTGTCATGCGCAAAGTGATTGAACATGCGCGCAGTTTTGAAAAGTGAAACGTCATTGCGAGCGAAGCGAAGCAATCCAGAAAGCCTCACGTGCTGCCTTCTGGATTGCTTCGTCGCTTCGCTCCTCGCAATGACGGGGGAGAGGTTTGAGAATGCCTAAAAAACGTGGGCCCATCGTCACTTTCACCGACACGGGCATTCATGTCGAGCATCGCGGGCGCGTGCTCGATATTCCTGTCTATGAAAGCGAGGAGGCGGATGCGCTGATTGAACTGGATGCGATCACGCATTATGCCGATGGCGAAGAGATTGCGCTGGAGGATTTTGGGACCATTCTGGATGCGATCGAAGAGGCCGCCGAAGAGGACGGCCTCGCGTTCGAATTCGAATGATCAATCGCGCATGTGCGCGCGGATCTCGCTGCGCATATCGTCGATGCACACGAGTTTTCCGGCTTTTTCCAGATGCCAGAAGGTCCAGCCATTGCAGGCCGGCAGGCCTTGCGCCAGGGCGCCGACCTTGTGGATCGAGCCGATGATCTGGCCAAGGCTCAGCGTGCCGTCGGCGCGCACCAGAGCCTGATGGCGGCGTTTTGCATCGGTGAGCATTGTGCCGGGCGCAATCAGGCCCGCCTCGATGACGCTCAAAAAGGCAACGCGCGGTTCGGATCTTTTGGTCGGCGCAATGGCCAGAGCATTGTCGGGCAGAGGCACAATTTCAGCGATGCGCTTTTTGGCAGCCTTGGCATAAGTCTCGTCACGTTCCGTGCCGATGAAATGGCGTCCGAGACGGCGCGCCACAGCGCCCGTCGTGCCCGAGCCGAAGAAAGGATCGAGAATCACATCGCCCTTGTTGGAGGCTGAGAGGATCACGCGTGTGAGCAGGCTTTCGGGCTTTTGTGTGGGATGGGTCTTGCGGCCCTTGTCATCTTTCAGCCGCTCGCCGCCCGTGCAGATCGGCAAAAGCCAGTCGGAGCGCACCTGGCAATCTTCATTGCCCGCCTTCAGCGCCTCGTAATTGAATGTGTAGTTTTTTGCTGCCGCACTTTTTGAGGCCCAGATCATCGTTTCATGGGCATTGGTGAAGCGCCGGCCGCGAAAATTCGGCATCGGATTGTTTTTGCGCCAGACAATATCGTTCAGGATCCAGAAGCCCATATCCTGCAGGATCGTGCCGACGCGGAAGATGTTGTGATAGGAGCCGATGACGAAAATCGTCGCATCGGGCTTCATCGCACGACGCACGGCGGTGAGCCATTGGCGCGTGAATTTGTCATATTCGGCAAAGCTCGAAAATTTATCCCAATCGTCATCCACCGCATCGACGACACTCTGGTCTGGACGCGACAGCGCGCCTTCGAGCTGCAGATTATAGGGCGGATCGGCGAAGACGAGATCGATGGACTCTTCGGGCAGGGCGTTGATCTGTTCGATGCAATCGCCCAGCAGAATCTGGTCGAGCGGCAGCGGCGCACTCGGCGCGACGATTTTTGGACGCCGCACCGAAGCCCCAGTACGCGAGACCTGGATCTGGGGCTTGGAGCGGGTCACCCCGGCACGTGCGATACTCATGGACAGAAACCGGGTTACGCGAACTCAACTGCCGCCATGTTGCGTTTGCCCGGTAAAGACGAGGTTTAACCAAGACGGAGGCAGGTGTGCCGCTTCCGGACGATTTGGTTAATTTCGATAAACTTCACGCCGAGCCCGGCGCGCTTTCACGCCGGATCTTCGAACAGATCGTCCATCTGGGGCGCAGCCGGCTTGAGGGGCGAAAAGCTCAAGCGGTGGTAGGGGCACGGGCCATGTTCGGCGATGGCTGCCAGATGGGCGCGTGTCCCATAGCCTGCATGCGTTTCGAAACCATAGGCAGGATAATGCTGCGCCAGCCGTTTCATCAGCCGGTCGCGCGTGACTTTCGCCACGATCGAGGCTGCGGCGATGGAAAGAGATGTTCCATCGCCTTTGACAATGGCCTGGCCTGAGCAGGCGAGGCCGGCCGGCACATCCTTGCCATCGATCAGCACATGGGCGGGCGGCATGGAGAGGCTTGCAGCGGCGCGGCGCATGGCATTGAGCGTGGCCTGGCGAATATTCACCCGGTCGATCTCGCGCGCTGAAGCAAGAGCAATGCTGACGCAAAGCGCTTTTTGCATGATCGTGTCGAAGAGTTTTTCGCGCGTGCGTTCCCCGAGCTGTTTTGAATCGTCGAGGCCGCGCGGCAGGCGCGCCGGATCGAGAATGACGGCGGCCACTGCAACAGGCCCGGCAAGCGGGCCGCGCCCGGCCTCGTCAATACCGGCGATGGGCCAGAGGCCTTGGCTCATGTGCCGGCGCTCGATGCGAAAATGCGGCATTTTCCTGCGGGGCAAAGGTTCAGCGTCGACATGTTCTGCCCGCCGCGCGAAGCGCTGTAAAGGGCAGCTAGCGCGTGACCTTGCGCTTCAGCTCGAGCGAACCGTCGGGGGCGGGGATGAGGCGGGGATCGTGCACAATATCCCACACATGCCCGTCGGGATCTGCGAAAGCGCCGCGCAGGCCAGTCCCGTTCGCTGTGCGCCTGCCGAATGTTTCGTTCGTAGCGTCCCGCAAAATCTGCGCTCCCGCAGTCCGGGCCTGTTCAAGAACGGCATGAACGGCCGGGCCATTGCCGTAATTTTGCGTATGGGCGCAAAAGCCGCGCAATCCGGCCAGAGCAGAGGCGCGAAGATCGCGCGCCAGCGCATCGGCTGGGCGAAGGAACAGGAGAAGATTGTTGAGTTCGAAAACCGCAACGGCGCGCGAGGAATGGTCAGACCGCTTCCAGCCCAGTTTTTCGTAAAAAACCGCCGCATGTTCGACGCTGCGCACTCCCAGCGTCATGGAGGAAAGCCCCGGAAACACACGCATGGCGGACCCCTCTGCAAAATGAATGAAAAATCCGGACAGCAACAAAGGCGCGGCCCCTGGAATGGCGTCGGGGAGGGCCGAAAGCTCGCAATGGCTGGAACAAATAGTGAACAAAAAAGCGGGCGTCAAGCGCCTTTGTGCATAAGTTGCGCAGGACAAGCCCGGCTTTTGCTGCCTCTTCGGGCATGATGGCGGCAAGGCCCGTGCTATAGAGAGCTCATGTTGTCAGCCCTTGTTCTTGCCGCCGATGCCTCCACCTCGCAGGCCACGCCAGATGCTGTTGTGCGCACGCTGGCGGCCCTTGTGCCCGCCGCAGTGGAGGGCCTGTTGCGCGATGTCACGCTTGCCGGTCTTGCTGGCGGCGATCTCGCCGAAATTGCCGATCATGCGGGATGCGAATTTTCTGAAAGCGCGACCGGCGATTTGATCATCGCCGATGCGCTGAAATACGTGCGCGGTCCAGCGCTTTTCGTCATTCGCGCCGGTCATGCGCCGGAGGCCGGCTTTATTGAGGAGGCCGGCGATTTTCTGGCGCGCAGCAGCGCGGCCCAAAGCGGCGCCCTGATCCGCGAAAGGCCGGAGACTTTTCTCGCGCGCAGTTTTCCCTCGCTCGCCCCCGCTGCTGGCCTCATCACATGGCGGCCAGGTCTGTCGGATTCATCCTTGCGCGATTTTGCTTCGCTTGTGCGCGCCGCAAAGCCGCAAACGACTTTGCGCGTTCGCGCGCGGCGGGTCGATTAAGCAGGGCTTGTTGCCGGGATTGGCTATTTCGCTTTGCCGCGGCGCAGATGCTCGTCGAGACGCGGCATGATTTCCACGAAATTGCAGGGCCTGTGCCGATAATCGAGCTGCTGGGCGAGAATGCCGTCCCAGGCATCCTTGCAGGCGCCGGGCGATCCGGGCAGAACGAAAATATAGGTCGCGCCCGCCACGCCGCCGGTGGCGCGCGACTGGATCGTCGATGTGCCGATCTTGTCGTAGGACAAGCGGTGAAAGACGGCAGAAAAACCATCCATGGTTTTTTCAAACAAAGGCTCGATGGCCTCAGGCGTCACGTCGCGACCGGTAAAGCCCGTGCCGCCTGTGGTGATGATGACGTCAATGCCTTTGTCGGCAATCCAGCCGCGCACGATTGTGCGAATGTCTTCGACATCGTCTTGAACGATAGCGCGCGCGCCAAGCTTGTGGCCGGCGCCCTCAAGCCGCGCGACAAGCGTGTCGCCGGATTTATCCTGTTCGAGCGAGCGCGTGTCGGAAACCGTCAGCACGGCAATCGAGAGCGGAATGAAGGGCAGGCTTTCATCAATACCGGGCATTGTTGGTGCTCGCAAAAGTATTGCAGGAGTCGATACGGCCCGATTTCAGGCCGCGCTGGAGCCATTCGACGCGCTGCGCCGAAGAGCCGTGGGTGAAGGAATCGGGCACAATGGAACCACGCGCGCTCTGCTGCAGGCGATCGTCGCCGATGGCCTGTGCAGTGGCAATGGCGCGTTCAATGTCGCCTTTTTCGAGAATGCGCCATTTGCGGTCTGCATTGGCAGCCCAGACGCCGGCAAAGCAATCGGCCATCAGTTCGACGCGAACGGAAATGCGATTGGCTTCGACCTTGCCGCTCTGCTGCTGGATGCGTTGCGCACGCTGCAGCACGCCCAGCAGATTTTCGACATGGTGGCCCACCTCATGGGCAATCACATAGGCATAGGCAAATTCGCCGCCGCCACCCAGCCTCTTGCGCATGTCGTTGAAGAAGGATGTGTCGAGATAGATGCGCTGGTCGAGCGGGCAATAGAAGGGCCCCATGGCCGATTGCGCGCGGCCGCAGGCCGAATGTGTCTGGCCGTCAAACATGACCAGACGCGGCGGCACATATTTTGTGCCGGTCTGGGCCGGCAGAATTTCGCTCCACACGTCTTCGGTCTGGGCAACGACAGCGGAGACAAAACGGCCCATCTGATCGGTTGGCGGAACCGCTTTGCTCTGGCGCGGCGCCTGTTCGACATAGCCGGGGCGCGCGCCGCTCACCATTTCTGCGCCGCTGATCAAAAGCCGTGGATCGATGCCCAGCGCATAGCCCAATATGCCGAGCACGATCATCGTGCCAATGCCAAGGCCGCCGCCGCCCGGCAAGCCGAAACCGCCGCCGCCATCGCCGCGGCGATCCTCAACATTGTCGGACTGGCGAAAATCTTCCCATTTCATGCTGGCAGGCTCCGTCCATCAAACCTCGCCTCAGGCGAGGCCTTTCTCGCTCAGCATCCGCCGCAAGGCGCGCAGATCGCTCCATGCGTGCCGCTTGGCGGCCGGCGCTTTCAAGAGATAATCGGGATGCAACATGGCGAGCGCAGGAATGATTTGCGAGTCCGGCAAAGCCAGTTCGAACCATTTTCCGCGAATGCGCATGAGCGGCTCTTTGGCGCCAAGCAAATGCTGTGCGGGCAGGCCGCCCAAAGTCACGACAAGCGCTGGCGCGACAAGGGCGAGATAGCGCTGCAGAAAAGGCAGGCAGGCGGCGATTTCATGGGCATTGACGTCGCGATTGCCCGGCGGCCGCCAGGGCACTGTATGGACAATCCCAATGTGTTCGCGCTGCAGCCCGACCGATTTCAGCATGGCGTCGAAGAGCAGGCCCGGCGATCCGAAAAGCACCCGGCCCTCCCGATCGTCCTGTTCGCCGGGCACATCGCTGACAAAGACGATTCGTGCGCCGGGCGCGGTCTGGGCAAAGACGAGATGGCTGGCGCTGCGTTTGAGCACGCAGCCCTCGAAACCCGCCAGAGCAGCCGTCAGCTCCTCCAGCGTTTGCGCGCCTTCGGCCAGTGCGCGGGCCTGGGCGATGGCCTCATCGGGCGCCAAAGTGACGGCAGCAGCCGGTGGGGGGCGCAGCTGGACGGGTTCAGGGGCAAGCCGGGGCGCGATGCGCGCCGGGCGGGGGGATTCAGGCTCGCCCGGGGTCTCGGCCGGCTTTTGGGCCGCTTTGGCGGCGCTTTCGGCAAAATAATTGCGCGGCTCATCGCCCACGGCAAGGTCCACGCCCATATCGACATGCCAGCGCAGCATGGCAATCAGCTCTTCCTGGCTGGCTCCGTCCTGGGGGGAGGCCGTGTTGGGGGGGTCGGACAACATGTCTCCTCTCTAGCACTTTCCGCACGGTTGCGCGACGCGCCTGTGCCGCTACAAGGGGAAAGCTTGCGGCTGCGGGGCGGACAGCACCCCGGCACGCCAGAGCGGTCTTGAGGAGAATGGGAATGGCCGAGCCTGTCGACATGCCTGAACGCGAGGGCATGGATTTCGATGTCGTGATCGTGGGCGCCGGCCCGGCCGGTCTGGCCGCGGCGATCCGTGTCAAACAGCTCGACCCTGAACTCTCCGTCGTCGTGGTGGAAAAAGGCTCCGAAGTCGGCGCCCATATTCTCTCGGGCGCCGTGATCGACCCCATCGGCCTCGACAGGCTCATTCCGGAATGGCGTACGGATGCCGATCGCCCGCTCAAGACCGAAGTGACGGAAGACCGTTTCTACATGCTGGGCCATTCGGGTGGCATTCGCCTGCCCAATGCCTTGATGCCGCCCTTGATGAACAATCACGGCAATTATGTCGGCTCGCTTGCCAATGTGGCGCGCTATCTCGGCCAGCGGGCGGAAGCTTTGGGCGTGGAAATCTATCCGGGCTTTGCCGCTGCCGAATTGCTCTTTGGTGCGCGTGGCGAAGTGATCGGCATTGCCACCGGCGACATGGGCGTGTCGCGCGAAGGCGAGATGAAAGAATCCTTCACGCGCGGCATGGAGCTGCGCGGCAAATATACATTTCTGGCCGAAGGCGCGCGCGGATCTCTGTCGAAACAGGCCATTGCCAAATATCGTCTCGACAAGGATCGCGAGCCGCAAAAATATGGCATCGGACTGAAAGAACTCTGGCAGATCGATCCGGCGCAACATAAGCCCGGCCTTGTCATGCATTCCTTTGGCTGGCCGCTCGATGCCAAGACCGGTGGCGGCTCTTTCCTCTATCATCTTGAGGATGGGCTCGTGTCGGTCGGTTTTGTCGTGCATCTCAATTATGAGAATCCGACGCTCTCGCCCTTCGACGAATTTCAGCGTTTCAAAACCCATCCCTCCATTGCGCCGATTTTTGAGGGCGGCAAGCGCATTGCTTATGGCGCGCGCGCGATCACCGAGGGCGGTTGGCAATCCGTGCCGAAACTCTGTTTCCCCGGCGGCGCTTTGCTGGGCTGTGCGGCAGGTTTCGTCAATGTGCCGCGCATCAAGGGTTCGCATAATGCGATTCTGTCGGGCATGCTGGCGGCTGAACATGCGGTTGTCGCCATCGAGCAGGGCCGCGCGCATGATGAATTGTCATCCTTGGAAGCGGAATGGCGTCGCAGCGATATCGGGCGCGATCTTTATCGCGTGCGCAATGTCAAACCGCTCTGGTCGAAGCTTGGCACTTATGCCGGCATTGCGCTGGGCGGGCTCGACATGTGGCTCAACACGCTGGTCAAATGGTCGCCTTTCGGCACGATGAAACATGGCAAGCCCGATCATGCGACGCTGAAGCCGATCGGCGAGGTGAAGCCCATCGTCTATCCCAAGCCCGATGGCAAAATATCTTTCGACAAATTGTCGTCCGTCTTTCTCTCCTCCACCAATCATGAGGAGGACCAGCCGGTGCATCTGAAACTCAAGGATGCAGCTGTGCCGGTGCGCGACAATCTGCCGAAATATGGCGAGCCCGCGCGGCTTTATTGCCCGGCCGGCGTTTATGAAATCGTCTATGGCGATGAGGCTGCAAAAACGGATCCGCGTTTTGTCATCAATGCGCAAAATTGCGTGCATTGCAAAACCCGCGACATCAAGGATCCGGCGCAAAATATTGTCTGGGCCACGCCTGAGGGCGGCGGCGGGCCGAATTATCCAAACATGTAAGGATCAGCCGGGCCGCTTGGTTTCAAGCGGCCGCTCTTCCATGAAGAGCAATGTGGCGAGCGATATGGCCAGGCAGAGCGCACCGAGCAGAAAGAGCGTGCGGAAAGCTTGTGTGGCCGCCTCGAGATCGAGCGCCGCCAGAGCGCTTTTCGCATCGCCCGGTGAATCGGGCAGAACATGCAGCACGATCACACCGAAAACGGCGACCGTGAATGTCGTGATCAGCCCGCGCACGGAGGCCATGCAGCCCACCGCTGTGCCCAGCTGATGCTGCGGCACGGTGTTTTGCATGGACACAGATGTGACCGGCGCAACAGGGCCGAATGAAAAGCCCCACACGGCAAGCACGATCTGCAATTCCATAAATCCCATGCCCGCGCTGCGCCAGGCGAGCCAGAGTGTTGCCGCAATGCAGACGACCAGCGAGACAATGGGAATGCGCTTGTAATGGGTGATGCGCGAGGCGAGTTGTGCGCCCACCAGAGCGCCGCTGTTGAGCGCCACCATGACGATCATCAGCGCCAGTCCCGATTGCGCCGGCGTCATGGCAGAGACTGTCTGCAGCCAGATCGGCAGATAAATATTGAGCCCGATAATGGCGCTCCAGCCAAAACCATTGGAGATGATCGCCCAGCGCACGATTTTGTTCGAGATAATGTCGAGCGGGATCAGCGGTTCAGGTGCGCTGCGCATGCGCCAGACAAAACCTGCCCAGAGCAGGGTGGAGACAAGAGCGAGGCCCGCAATCTGCGGCGAGGCCCAGGGATAGACACGCCCGCCCGCCGTCAGCACAAACATGAAGGACAGGCTCGCCGCCGTAATCAGACAGGCGCCGGCCAGATCGAGCTTGTGATAGCGGTGAAAGGCCGGCAGCTTGCGCAGCAATTTGTTGGTGATGAAAATCGCAGCGACAGCGAGCGGAATGCCGGACCAAAAAATCGCCGACCAATGGACATATTCGGCGAAAAAGCCGCCCAGTGCGGGGCCGAGCGCACCGGCGGTAATATAGGTGAGCGAAAACCAGGTGTAATAACGCGCGCGATATTTGGGCGGTGCGAGATCGCCGAGCACAGTCATCGGCACCGAAGTCAGCCCGCCCGCCGCAATGCCCTGCACGGCGCGCGCGATCACCAGCATGGTGATGTTTTCTGCCAGAGCGCAGGCGAGCGAACCGGCAATGAAAATCCACAAGGAGATGATCATGGTCGCACGCCGCCCATGCGTGTCGGAAAATTTGCCAAACAGCGGCGTGGCGGCGGTCTGGGTCAAAAGATAGGCGGTGATGATCCAGGACAGATCGCCGGTGGCATCGAGCGCGCGGCCGATGGTGGGCAGGGCGCTGGCGGCAATGCTTTGGGAGATCGAGCCAAGGAACAAGGGCAGCAGGACGCCGAAAACGACGACCAAAGTCTCGCGGTGGGAAAGGAGCGGCTTGCGTTCCCCATCCTGTGTCTGACTGGCCTCGTCCGGCATGCCTTTTCTTGTCTCGTTTTCGCTGGCGATGATCCGGCGCACAGGGTAACCATGTCTTGAGTGCAAGACCAGAGCCGGATTTTTACCGGCCGATGAAGAGGGGTTCCGCATGTCGCAGGCCGGGGCACAACCGGGGCAGGGCAGAAAATTGCCGCCCGAACTGATCATTCTGTCGGCCTGTATGATTTCCATGCTGACCTTCGGTCCGCGCGCCTCTTCGGGCAATTTCCAGCTGCCGGTCATCACGGAATATGGCTGGGGCTCGGATACATTTTCCTTTGCCCTTGCCATCCAGAATCTTCTCTGGGGTCTCGGCCAGCCATTTGCCGGCGCCCTTGCCGACCGTTTCGGCTCGCTGCGGGTGCTCTGGGGCGGCGCCCTTCTCTATGCCCTCGGCCTGGCTCTCATGGCGGTGGCCGATACGCCGATTGCTTTCACCTTTGCCGCCGGCGTGCTGATCGGCTTTGGCCTGTCGGGCTGCGCTTTGTCGCTGGTGGTGGGTGCTTTGGCCAAATTGCTGCCTGAAAACCGCCGGTCCATGGCTTTTGGCCTTGTCACGGCGGCAGGCTCTTTCGGCCAGTTCGTTTTCTCGCCGCTCTCGGGCGCGATGATCCAGTCGGCCGGCTGGCATTGGACGGCTCTGTTCTTTGCGGTGCTGATGCTGGCCATTCTGCCTTTGTCGATGGCGGTCGCCAGCGCGCCGATCAAGGCGCAGGTTGAAGGCGCGCCCAAACAGCAGACATTGCGCGAGGCGCTCGGAGAGGCTTTTGCCCATCGCTCCTATGTGCTCGTGGTGCTGGGCTTTTTCACCTGCGGTTTCCAGCTCGCCTTCATCACGGTGCATTTGCAGAAATATCTGGTTGAGGCCGGGCTCACGCCGCAGGTCGGCTATTGGGCCTTTGCACTTGTGGGCCTGTTCAATATCGCGGGCTCTCTCAGCGCCGGCTATTTGTCGAACCGGATGCCACGCCGCTACATTCTCTCGATCATCTATTTTGGCCGCTCATTGGCGACGCTTGCCTTTCTGATGGTTCCCCCTTCACCCACCAGCGCCTATCTGTTCGGTGCGATCACGGGCCTGTTGTGGCTCTCCACCGTGCCGCCGACCTCGGCTCTCATCGGCCAGATGTTTGGCACGCGCTATTTCGCCATGCTTTACGGCTTCGCCTTTTTCTCCCATCAGGTCGGGGGTTTTATGGGCGTGCTGCTCGGCGGCGTTTTGCGCGAGGCCACGGGTTCTTATGAAATCGTCTGGGGCCTTTCCATTGCGCTCGGCGTGGCCTCGGCCCTGATCAATCTGCCGGTGGAGGAAAAGCCGGTGGTCCGAAAGGAGAGTGCGGCGGCGGCTTGACGTTGTCGCCGGACGCACAATCTTTGTGTCGTCATTGCGAGGAGCAAAGCGACGAAGCCATCCAGAGCCGCGCATTGGTTCTGGATGGCTTCGCGTCGCGCGCCATGACGGGGAAATGAGGAGAGGCTCGATGTCCACATTCAAGGCAGTCCGCATCGACAAGGATGACGCCGGCTATCGCGCGGCTTTCGTCGATTTCGACGAGAAGGATCTGATGGATGGCGACGTCACCGTGCGCGTCACCCATTCGACCGTCAATTACAAGGATGGTCTTGCCATTACCGGCAAATCGCCGGTCGTGCGCAAATTCCCGATGATCCCCGGCGTCGATTTCACCGGCGTGGTGGAAACATCCGCATCGCCCGAGTTCAAGCCCGGCGACAAAGTGATCCTCAATGGTTGGGGTGTGGGCGAGGGCCATTTCGGCGGCTATGCGCAAAAGGCGCGGCTGAAATCCGATTGGCTCGTGCATCTGCCTGAGGGCATGAAGCCGGAAGAGGCCATGGCAATCGGCACCGCCGGTTACACATCCATGCTCTGCCTGATGGCGCTCGAAAAGCATGGCGTCACGCCTTCTATGGGGCCGGCCATTGTCACGGGGGCAGCGGGTGGCGTCGGCTCGGTCGCCGTCGCGCTTTTGAAAAATGCAGGCTGGCATGTGATTGCCTGCACGCGCCGCCCGGAAGAGGGCGATTATCTGAAAAACCTCGGTGCAGATGAAATTCTCGACACGAAGGAATTTGCAGCGCCGCCCAAGCCCTTGATGAAAGAGCGCTGGGCAGCAGGCATCGATGCGGTTGGCTCGCTCACGCTGGCCCATGTGCTGGCGGCCACCAAGGCGCATGGCGCTATTGCCGCTTGCGGTCTGGCGCAGGGCATGGACCTGCCCACCACAGTTGCGCCCTTCATCCTGCGCAATGTCGCCCTGCTGGGCGTGGAAAGCGTGCAATGCCCCAAGCCGATGCGCATTGAGGCTTGGGCGCGGTTGAATCGCGAACTCGACAAGGCAAAGCTCGCTTCGATGACAACGCATGTCCCCTTTGCGGGCGTGATGGATGCAGCGCGCGACATTGTGCAAGGCAAGGTGCGCGGCCGTATCGTCGTCGATATCGGCTGACATCACGTCCAGCTCTGCTGTCGGAACCTGGCTCATGGCGCGGCGTTGCCGTGTCATGAGCATCGCTTTCATGAAAGAGCCGGATGGCGACGTTTTCGGCGACATTGCCGATCGTCCGATCAGTCCGCATCGCAATCTCGTCACGCGCGAGGGTCTCGCGCAGATCGATAGCGAAATCATGCGGCTGCAGGCAGCCATTGCACAGGCGCAGCAGGCGCAGGATCGCTCCGGCCTCGCCCGCGCCCAGCGCGAATGGCGCTATTGGCAGGCACGCCGCGCTTCAGCCGAGCTTGTGCCGGAAGTCGGCAAGATATCCCATGTTCATTTCGGCTCGCGCGTGACCATCCGCTATCTCGATGGGCGCGAGAAAATATTTCGCATTGTCGGCGAAGACGAGGCCGATCCGGCCAAGGGCACGATTTCCCATGTCTCGCCCATGGCGCGCGCACTGATTGCAAAACATGTCGGTGAAACGATGCGCGTCGGCATGCAGGATGTGGAGATCGTGCGAATTGACTGACCCTCTCCCAAGGGGGAGAGGGGCTACGCATGTGAGATCGTAACCCCTCATCAGTCACGCTTCGCGTGACAGCTTCTCCCTATGGGAGAAGCGGGATGCAAGCTTCATTCGTCATTGCGAGGCGCGTGAGCTCCGAAGCAATCCAGAGCCGCGCGTGAGGCTTCTGGATTGCTTCGCTTTGCTCGCAATGACGCAGGGAAGGACGATCAATCGCCCTTCACATAGAGCTTGTCTTCCATGCGTGTGGGAACGCCCTCTGCCGCAAGGGTTTCGTTGAACTCGGTACGGATATAGGGATCTTCCTCATTATAGGGGATCGCGCGACCGCCCTTTTTGATGTCGATGGCCCAGATATCGGCCATGGCTTCGCCGGGGCGTCCGGGTTTCAGCGCCGAATGATTATTGGCGCCAAACCATGCGGTGAAACGCAAAGGATCCTTGCTGACACCGAAATGCTGGTGGAACCAGTCGCCCGACATGGGCGCGGCCGAGACCATGCCGCCGAATTCATAATCCTGCCGCATGACCTTGTCGCCCTTGCCGTCCTTCCAGGGCGTCATGCCGAGGCCTTCTGGCCAGGTGTAAGTATAGCCCTTGCCTTTCACGCAGATGAGAATGGCTGCACTTTCATGGCAATGGGCCTTGGAATAGCGGCCCGTCTCATGCTGGCCGATCCACAGATGGAAACGCTGGTTGCCCATATGCGGCTCAAGCCGGCGATAGCCGGGCGAGCGACGATTATCGAGCGGCATTTCGCAATTGATAATGTCGGGCAGGAAATTTGTGCGCTTCATCGCAAGGCCGCGCACGGGATCGGGCTCGAGATCGTCCTTCGGCTTGAAATAATCTTCATCGCCCGCATAGCGATCGGTGAAATTATACGGGCAATTGAAGACGAAATGCGGATTGTCGACGAGGTTCATGATATTGGGCGCCGTCGTGCCGCACAAAAGCAGAGCCGGTGAATTGCTCGCATTGACGAAGCGATGATTGGCATTGAGCGGCACTGCGAAGAGCGAACCCTTCTGCCATTCGAATGTCTGCTTTTTCGTCTGGCCATCGTTCCAGACTTCCGTCGAGCCGCGGCCTTCCACGACAAAGACCTGCTTTTCATACATGTGCTTTTCGGCATTCAGCGCACCGCCGGCCGGAATCTCGACGACATACATGCCCCAGAGGCCTTCGGTGCCGAAGAGCTGGATATAAGTGCCGCGTCCGCCCAGACGCGCCCAGGGCTTCATCGGCAGATCATGCACACGATGCACACCAATGGCGCGATGGCAGGGAATGCCTTCGGCTTCCATGAAACGGTCATAGGGCATGGCGGGGCGGTTGAATTTTCCAAAGCCTGCATTTTCGCCGGCCTTGGGTTCGTGCCAGTGCACGCCTTCTTTTGCATCGTGGGGCATTATGTCCTTCTTTCTCTTCTTGTTGCAGTCGATGTCAGATTTGCGCCCGGCATCATCATTTCGCGCCCTTGCCCTCATCGAGCAATGTGCGCACGCGGTCCAGTTCGGCCTGCGGCGTGGCTGAAATCTTGTCGATCAGCGCCAGAACCGCCTTGCCGTCGATGGGTGTGATGCCGATGCCGAGTTTCTGGGCTTCCGCCAGCAATTCGGGATCTTTCTGCGCATCCATAAAGGCTTTTTGCATGGCGGCTGCGCGATCTGCCGGCACGCCGGGCGGGGCGACGAAGGGGCGCGACGTGATGTAGGGCAGTTCGGTCAGCTCGATCAGCGCGCGTGCCTTGTCGTCTTTCGCCAATTCGCGCGCAATCGGCACATGGGGGAAATCGGGATGGCGTGTCGCGCGGCCGAATTGCAGCAGCGGCTGGATGAAGGAATCGGGCCGCAGATATTCAGGCTTGTTGACGCGCACGGAGGAGAGATCGGTGGTGCGCCCATCCACTTCGCGCCGCTCGATGGCGAGAAAAATTGCGTTGGAATCGGGATAGCCGACAATCTGCTTGATGTTGAGGCCCAAAGCCTCGCGCAGGATGATCGGCACGTCATTGCCGGTTGCGCCTTCGCCTGTGCCGCCAAGCACCACAGGTTCGCCGCCGGCTCTCTGGATGTCGGCGAGCGTTTTCACCTTGGCATCCTTGCGCACCCACATGATGTAGGAATCTTCCTCATAGGACGACATGGAGCCGAGCCAGGTGAATCTGCGCGGATCGAATTTCACCGCAGCATTGCCGCCCAGCACCGCAATGAGGGGCATGTTGCGCGCGAATGTGCCAAAGGACGTGCCGTCTTTCGGTGCGACATTGTAGAGATAATTGGTGGCCACCAGCGAGCCCGCGCCGGGCATGTTCTGCACGACGATTGTCGGATTGCCCGGCATGTGGCGACCATAAAAACGGCCCAGCAGACGCGCATAGACGTCATAACCGCCGCCCGGCCCATAGCCGACAACGAGCTGGATGGATTTGCCCTTGTAGAAATCAGCCGGAGCCTGCGCGAGTGCGGGCGCAGCGCCCACACATGCAGCAATCATGGCGGCGGCAAAGACGCGTTTCATGTTGTCTCCTCAATCTGCTCCCGCCCGTGGGGGGATGATGTCACTGCAGTTTCTTCAAATGTTCGAGCAAATCTGCCGGTGCGGCGGCGAGTTTGTCGATCATTTCCAGCGCTTCCTTGCCGCCGACCGGGCTGATGTCGAGGCCGAGTTTTTGCGCATCGACGAGATATTCCTTGTCGGCATTGGCATCCATAAAAGCCTTTTGCAAAGCGGCTGCGCGCTCGCGCGGCAGATCGGGCGGGGCGACAAAGGGGCGGGCCAGCGAATAGGGAATCTCCGCCAGTTCGACGAGCGCACGCGCCTTGTCATTGGGCGCAATTTCGCGCGCGGTCGGCGCATTGGGGAAATCGGGATGGCGCGTGGCGCGGGCAAATTGCAGCAGAACCTGCATATTTGAATCGGGCTTCAGCCAATCCTGTTTGGCGGAAGCAACAGCCGACAGGCCGACGAAGCGCCCGTCCAGTTCCTTGCGGTCGATGGCGAGAAACAATGCGCCTGAATCGGGATAGCCCGCAATCAGCTTGATGTTCAGCCCGAGCGTATCCTTCAGCAAAATGGCGACATCATTGCCGGTCGCGCCTTCCGCCGTGCCACCGATGATGAGTTCGGGGCCGCCCTTGCGCACGAGATCTTGCGGCGTCTTGACCGCTGAATCCTTGCGGGCGAAGAGAATGTAGGAATCGTTTTCCGAACTGGACGGCGAGCCGAGCCAGGTGAATTTGCGCGGATCGAACTGGACGTTGGGATTGTCCTTGAGCACGCCGAGCAGTGCCATATTGCGCGCGAATGTGCCCATGGCCGTGCCGTCGCGCGGCGCATTCACATAAAGATAATTGGCGGCGCGCAGAGAGCCTGCGCCGGGCATGTTCTGCACCACAATGGTGGGATTGCCGGGCACATATTTGCCCATGAAACGCGCCAGCAGCCGCGCATAGACATCATAGCCCCCGCCCGGACCATAGCCGACGATGAGCTGCACGTTCTTGCCCTTGTAGAAATCGGCAACGGGATCGGCCTTGGCCGGCGTTCCGGCGGCCAAAAGGGCAAGCGCCATGATTGCGCATCTCGAAAGCATCCTGTCCTCCCGTGCTGCGCCATTTCCGGCGCCCGGCAGCGGTTGATCCGCCTGCCGGGGTCAAGTCTAGGCGAGGGAGAGGGATGGCGGCAAGGGCAGGGGAGCCCGTCATTGCGCGCGCAGCGAAGCAATCCAGAGCCTGATGCGCGGCTCTGGATTGCTTGGTCGCTTTCGCTCCTCGCAAAGACGGGTTTTTCAACTCCGCGGCGCGGCCGCACGTGCCAGCCGGTCGCGGATGGCTTCGCCCAATCCCTCATGTGGAATGGGCGCGACTGCGATCACATCCGCACCCGTCGCATCGAGCGCGCGCAGGAAGGCGAAGAGATGGCTGGCGGCTTCTGCCAGATCGCCTTTGGGCGAGAGATCGAAACTGGCCTGCTGCACATCGGCGAAACGGCCGCCGAAATCCAGAATGGCTTCGTCTTTCTCGATGCTTGTTGCATCGAGCCGCAGGCGCGCATGGGGCGCATAATGGGAGGCGAGCATGCCTGGCGCTGTCACCGCGCCGCCATCTCTGGCCGTGCCGATTTGATGGCCCAACACGCGCTCAATTTCCTCGCGTGCAATGCCGCCGGGGCGCAGCAAAGCCAGGCCATCGGGCAGGCAGGCAATGATGGTCGATTCGACGCCGACACTCGTGGCTCCGCCATCGAGCACCATGTCGATCCGCCCCTCCAGATCGCCCATGACATGCAGAGCAAGCGTGGGTGAGACGCGGCCTGAGCGATTGGCCGAGGGCGCGGCAATGGGCCGCCCAGAGGCGCGCAGCAAGGCAAGCGCGACCGGATGGTCGGGGACGCGCAGAGCAAGGCTGGGCAGACCCGCGCGCGCCAGATCGCTGACGCTGCAACCGGGCGCAACGGGCACGACCAATGTCAGTGGGCCGGGCCAGAACGCCTGCGCCAGCTTGCGCGCCTCGGCATTGAAAATCCCTTCGCGTTCGGCGGCAGCCAGATCCGCCACATGGGCGATCAAAGGGTTGAAATGCGGGCGCCCCTTGGCCTCGTAAATTTTCGCCACCGCCGCGCCGGACGTCGCATCTGCACCCAGCCCATAGACCGTCTCGGTCGGGAAGGCGACGAGCCCGCCCGCGCGCAAAACATCCGCCGCCGCTTCTATGGCGGGGGGATCGGCAGGGCGCAGCTGCGTTGCGGGATTCATTTGAGCTGGTCCGGATTTTTGTTTACAAGTAAACCATAGAGGGGCTTCGGGCCTTTTCCGCCCGATAAGCTGCGCCGTCAAGCGGCGTCCTGCCGGAGAGGGAACATGGTCTATCGCGCGCCGGTCGCCGACATGCTCTTCACCATGACACAGGTGGGTGGCCTCGCGCAGGGGCTTTATCCCGATTTCGACGCCGATGCCGCGCGCGCCATTCTCGACGAGGCAGCGAAAATGGCGGAAGGCACGCTCGCCCCGCTCTGGCGCACAGGCGATCTGCATCCGCCCGTTCTCGAACATGGCCAGGTGCGAACATCGCCGGGCTGGCCACAGGCCTATGCGCAATGGCGCGATGGCGGCTGGCTTGGCGTGACCGCAAGCGAGGCCGATGGCGGGCTGGGCCTGCCGCATCTGCTCAATGCCGCCTGTCTGGAGACATGGAACGGCGCGAATATGGCTTTTGCTTTGGCCCCGCTTCTGTGTCTGGGCGCTATCGAGGCTTTGGCCGAACATGGCGATGAAAAATTGCGCGCCAGATTTCTGCCGCACATGGTGTCGGGCCAATGGGCGGCGACGATGAATCTCACTGAGCCGCAAGCGGGCTCGGATCTTTCGCTTCTGCGCACACGCGCCGAGCGCGCTGCTGAGGGCACCTATCGCATCAGCGGCGAGAAAATCTACATCACCTATGGCGAGCACGATCTTACAGACAATATCGTCCATCTGGTGCTGGCGCGTCTGCCCGATGCGCCGCCCGGCACGCGTGGCATTTCGCTTTTTCTGGTGCCGAAATTTCTTGTTGGCGATGACGGGATGCTGGGCGCACGCAATGGTGTGCGCTGCACGGGGCTTGAGCACAAGATGGGCATTCACGCCTCGCCCACCTGCACCATGCTGTATGAAGAGGCGACCGGCTATCTGATCGGCGAGGAACATCGCGGCCTCGCCTGCATGTTCACCATGATGAACAATGCGCGCCTTGCCGTTGGCCTGCAGGGCGTGGGGCTGGCGGAACGCGCCACGCAAACCGCGCTCGCTTTCGCGCGCGAGCGCAAACAGGGCCGCGCGCCGGGCGATGCTGCGCCGCTGAGTGCGATCATCAACCATCCCGATATTCGCCGCATGATCTTGTCGATGCAGGCGCAGACAGCGGCTGCGCGGGCGATCTGTTATCTTACCGCCCATGCCATCGACATGTCGCATCGCGCAACAGATGATGAAGCGCGCCGCACCGCCCAAGAACGTGCAGGCCTGCTGACGCCCATTGCCAAAGCCTATGCGACCGATCTGGCGAATGAGGCGGCCTCCTTCTGTGTGCAGGTGCATGGCGGCATGGGCTATATTGAGGAGACGGGCGTTGCCCAATTGATGCGCGATGCGCGCATTGCCGCGATTTATGAAGGTACGAATGGCATTCAGGCCATCGATCTTGTTGCGCGCAAGATCGGCCTGAATGAAGGCGCAGCTTTTTATGCCGAAGTGGCGGATATGCGCAAGATTCTGGCCGACATGCCGCATGCTATGGAGCGCGAAAGTCTGACAGCAGCAGTGGATGCGCTTGTTGCAGCCATGGACTTTTTGCGCGCCAGCGATCCTGCAACAGCTTTTGCGGGCGCCACGCCCTTCTTGCGGCTCTTTGCGCTGGCGCGCGGGGGTGCATGCCTTGCTGCACTGGCCATGGCCGACGAGACGGGGCGCACTCGCAGCTTGTGTCATTTCTTTGCAGCCGATCTGGCCCCGCAAGCCCAAGCGCTGGCCGCCAGCATTATGAGAAGCGCCGAATCCATCATCGCCGGACATGCGGATTGGAGCGAAACATGAGCGAGCTTGAAATCTCAGAGGCCGATGGCGTGCTCACGCTGACGCTCTGCCGTCCGCAGAAGAAAAATGCGCTCACCAGCGCCATGTATGAGGGGATGATTGGCGCTTTCGCGCGCGCCGCCAAGGATGCAAGCATCGGCGCCATTCTGCTGCGCGGAGCCGATGGCATGTTTACGGCCGGCAATGATATTGGCGATTTCATCGCCGCGCTGAAAAATCCGCAGGATCTTGCCGCCATGCGCTTTGTCGAGGCGCTCGCCATGAATGATGTGCCGCTGGTGGCGGCGATCGAGGGCGTGGCAGTCGGTATCGGCACGACTTTGATGCTCCATTGCGATCTCGTCTATGCCGCACCCGATGCAAAATTCCGTATGCCTTTTGTCGATCTGGGTCTCGTGCCGGAGGCAGGCTCTTCATTGCTTCTGCCGCAGCGCATCGGCATGGCGCGGGCCTCTGAACTCCTGCTGCTGGGCGAGGCTTTTGGGGCGCAAGAGGCCGAGCGCTTTGGCTTGATAAATGCCATTGTGCCCGCCCATGAGCTTTATCAACACGCTCATGCCAAGGCCAAGGCTCTGGCCGGTAAACCGCAACAGGCTTTGCGCGCCGCGCGCCAGCTCATGCGTGGCGAGCGCAGCGTATTGCGCGCGCACATGGGGCGCGAAGCGGAGGCTTTTCGCACCGCCCTGCAATCGCCAGAGGCGCAGCGCGCCTTTGCAGCTTTTTTCAATAAATGATTTGGAGCGCATCCATGGGCACTCTTTCCGGCAAAGTTCTGTTCATCACCGGGGCCTCGCGCGGCATTGGTCTTGCCATTGCATTGCGGGCCGCACGCGAGGGTGCGAAAATCGCCATTGCGGCGAAAACCGCCGAGCCCAATCCCAAACTGCCCGGCACAATTTTTTCTGCCGCGCAGGAGATTGAGCAAGCCGGCGGTCAGGCGCTTCCCCTCACAGTCGATGTGCGCAATGAGGAGGATGTGCGCGCCGCGCTTGATCAAACAGCGGCGCATTTTGGCGGCATCGATATTGTCGTCAATAATGCCAGTGCGATTTTTCTGGCCGACAGCCAGAAGACCGAGATGAAGCGTTTCGATCTCATGCATCAGGTCAATGCGCGCGGCTCTTTCATGGTCTCGAAACTGGCTGTGCCTTATCTCGAGAAGGCCGCCAATCCGCATATTCTCATGCTCTCGCCCCCGCTCGACATGAAGGAAAAATGGTTTGCCGCCCACACGGCCTATTCCATGGCGAAATTCGGCATGAGCCTTGCCGTGCTGGGCCTTGCCGGTGAATTGCGTCGCAAGGGCATTGCGGTGAATGCGCTCTGGCCGCGCACGACCATTGCGACAGCTGCCGTGCAGAATCTTCTGGGCGGGGATGCGATGATGCGCGCCTCGCGCAGGCCTGAGATTGTCGCCGATGCGGCCCATGCGATTTTCACCACGCCGGCGCGCGAGCTCACAGGCCAGTTTCTCATCGACGACACTTTGCTGTGGGAGCGGGGCATGCGCGATTTCGATCATTATCGCGTCGATCCGGGCGTCGCGCTGATGCAGGATTTTTTCGTGCCAGATGACAGCCCCGCGCCCGTGAGCCTCAAGCCCGCTCGCCATGAGGGCTGAGGCGTCCTATATGTGAATCATGTGCGGACGCTTTGCCATCACTTTGCCGCCCGAGGCGGTGCGCGGATATTTCGGCTATGTCGAACAGCCGAATTTTCCGCCGCGCTATAATATTGCCCCGACGCAGCCCGTGCCCATTGTGCGCGCCGAGCGCGACGGGGATGGAGATGTGCGCCGTCATTTCCGCCTGGTGCGCTGGGGCTTTTTGCCGCCTTTCATGAAAGACCCGAAGGATTATCCGCTCGTCATCAATGCGCGTTCGGAAAGCGCAGCGCAGAAGGCAAGTTTCCGCAATGCCCTGCGCAGACGGCGCTGCCTTTTCGTTGCTGATGGCTTTTATGAATGGCTGCGTCCGCAGGGGCCGAAGAAAAAGGGCGATGTGGCGCGTCCCTTTCTCATCCGCCGCTGCGACCGGCTGCCGCTTGCCATGGCGGGTCTGTGGGAAAGCTGGACTGGTCCGAATGGCGAGGAAATGGAAACCGCCTGCGTGCTGACCACCTCTGCCAATGACACGATGGCTGCCGTGCATGACCGCATGCCGGTGATCCTTGAGCGCGAGATGTTCGAGACCTGGCTGTCGCTCGATGAGACGGCAAGCGATGCAGCAGTGGCGCTGATGCACCCTGCGCCCAACGATCTGCTCGATCTGTGCGAGATCGGCCCGGCGGTGAACAAGGTCGCCAATGATGGGGCGTGGATTCAGGAACCCATCGTGCAGCCACAAAAACCCGTCGCGAAACCGGCGCCCGCAAAAGCGCAAGGCGAATTATTTTAAGCCCGTCATTGCGAGGAGCCGCAGGCGACGTGGCAATCCAGAGCGCGCGGCGAGTCTGGATGGCGCACGCTCCGCTCGCAATGACGGCGGAAAGGCTCCGGCCTCAGGGCTCGTCATTGCGAGGAGCGAAGCGACGCGGCAATCCATCTTTCCGCGCGCGGCACTTACACCGACAGGACTTTGCCGGGGTTCAGGATGTTTTTCGGATCGAGCGTGCGCTTGAGGCTTTTCATGACATCCAGCGCCACGGGATCCTTCACGCTGGGCAGAAGATCGCGCTTCAATTCGCCAATGCCATGTTCAGCCGAAATCGAGCCGCCCATTTCTGCGACAATAGCATGCACGATTTCATTCGCCTCATGCCAGCGCGCGAGAAAGGCCTGTTTGTCGTCGCCTGGCGCTTGCGAAATATTGTAATGAATGTTCCCGTCGCCCAGATGGCCGAAGGGCACAGGGCGCGCGCCGGGCATGGCCTGAGAGATAGCCTCGCCGGCAGCGCGGATGAAATCGGGCACGCGCGAGACGGGCACAGACACATCATGTTTGATGGAGCCGCCCTCAAGCTTCTGCACATCCGACATGAGTTCGCGCAAGCGCCAGAAATCATGGCGCTGCACCAGCGAGGCGGCAAGCGCGGCATCTGTAATCATGTCCTGCTCAAGCGCTTCGCCGAGCAATGCGGCCATGCGCTCATCAAGACCCTGCGGCGCGGTGGAGGTGAGCTCCAGCAGCACATACCAATCATGCAGCGTATCCAGTGGATCGCGTGTATTGGCGCCATGGCGCAGGGCAAATTCAAGGCCGATGCGCGGCATGAGTTCGAATGTTTTCACATCTGCGCCGACGCGGCTTTGTGCGAGCTGGAAAAGATCCAGCGCCTTTTGCGGGCTTTTGAGACCGATGAAAGCCGTCTGTATGGCAGCAGGGCGCGGAAAGAGTTTCAGCACGGCAGCGGTGATAATGCCGAGCGTGCCTTCGCTGCCGATGAAAAGATTTTTCAGATCGTAGCCCGTATTGTCTTTCTTGAGTTTCGACAATCCATTCAGCACGCGCCCGTCAGCCAGCACGACTTCGAGCCCCATGACGAGATCGCGCGCATTACCATAGGCCAGCACGGCTGTGCCACCTGCATTGGTGGCAAGATTGCCGCCGATCGTGCACGAACCCTCCGAGGCAAGCGAGAGCGGGAAAAGGCGCGCCACCTTTTCAGCCTCCTCCTGCGCATGCAGCAGCGTCACGCCAGCCTCGACAATCATGGCATTGGCAGCAAGATCGATCTCGCGCACGCGATCCATGCGCGTGAGCGAGAGCACGATGGCCCGCCCGCTCTCATCGGGAACCTGTCCGCCGACAAGCCCGGTATTGCCACCCTGCGGAACAATGGCTGTTCCCGTTTCATGACAGAGGCGCAAAACAGCAGCGACTTCTGCCGTGGAGGCGGGGCGCACAATGCAGAGCGCGCGGCCATGAAACATGTCGCGCGGCTCGTTGAGAAAAGCCGCCATATCGGGCCCATCTGAAACAACATGTTTCTCGCCGACAAGTGTCTCGAACTTTTCGATCAGGGCGTGGCGTGGCTCTTTCATGCGCTCACTCTCAGAAATCTGGCGGTCTCAGCCCAGCAGGCGGCCGCGCCGTTTTGGCTTGGCCTCCGGTTGGCGTCTGAAAATGCCGACCAGTTCGACATGGGCAGAATGGCGGAATTGATCGACCGGCGTCACTTTTTCGAGCCGGTAACCGCCGTCGATCAGAATGCGTGCGTCGCGGGTGAAACTTTGCAAGGCGCAGGACACGGCGATGACAAGCGGCACTTTCGATGCAGCAAGCATTTTCGACTGCGCCTCTGCGCCGGCGCGCGGTGGATCGAAAACCACAGCATCAAAACCATCGAGTTCGCCGCCCATCAGCGGGCGCGTAAAAAGATTGCGCTGTTCGACTTTCACCGGCCGCAATCCCTGCGCATAGGCGCTGGCGCGCGCCAAGGCTTTGGCTGCAGGCTCATCGAATTCGATGGCGACAATTTCGGCCTGTTCGGCCAACCGCAGTGCGAAAGTGCCGGAGCCTGCGAAAAGATCGGCGATTTTCTTGGCACCTTTTACGCCTTCGCGCACGAGGCTTGCCAATATGTCTTCGCCGGCAGCAGTGGCCTGCAGGAATCCGCCGGGCGGAATGGCGACCAAGGCACGACCCATCTGCAAGGTTGGTGCGCGGCGCTCAATGATAATGTCACCATGGTTAGAAATGCGCGCAAGATCATTGCGCTCGGCAATGGTGATCAAGGCCTGCCGATATTGGAAATCGAGCGCGCCCGTGCCGCGCAAATCAATATCCAGTCCCTCGAGCGTGGCGGTGACGATGATGTCGAGGGGCTTTTCCAGCGGGATCAAGGCGGTTGCTGCCTCGCGCGCGGCGATCACGGCACGGGCCAGAGCCGGATCGAGGATCGGACATGTATCGATGGCGATGATTTTATGTGCGCGCGCCTGCATGAAACCGAGATCGAGCCTCTTGCGGCCAGCACCTTCATCGATCACACGCGCATGAAATGTCACGCGTCGACGACCCGCGCCATGGGCATCGATCAGGGGTGCAATGTCCGTGTCGATTTTTGCGCGCGTCAGCGCCTCGACCACAAGACCGCGCTTCCATTGCTCATAGGCGGATGGTGCGAGATTTTGCACCGCGCATCCGCCGCATATTGTGTAATGCGGACAGAAGGGGGCGATGCGGTCGGCACTGGGCCTGATCACATCGACAAGCTTGGCACGATCGCCATCGATTTCGGCGCGCACAATCTCGCCGGGCAGCGCATAGGGCACGGCGATGATCTCGCCATTGCGGCGCGCCAGTCCTTCGCCGCGCTGGCCGAGGCGGCCGATTTCAAGTTCGGCATTGAGATCGAAGTCGCTCATCTTGTCTTTTCTGCGCCGATCAGGAATTCGACATTCCCGTCGCCGCCGGTAATGGGAGAGGCGATCATGCCTAGCACGTTCCACCGGGAAGTCGAAAGCCAGGCCTCGATCTCGGCACAGACTGCGGCGTGAATGGCAGGATCTTTCACGATGCCTTTTTTCACCGCCGCCCGCCCGGCCTCGAATTGCGGCTTGATCAGCGCAATGAGTTTCGCACCCGGGCCAGCCAGTTCCAGGGCGCGCGGCAGGACGAGTTTCAGCGAGATGAAACTGGCGTCGCAGACAATGAGCTGCGGCTGCTGCGGGATGATTTGCGCATCGAGCTCCCGTGCATCGGTCTTTTCCAGCGAAGCGACCCGCGGATCGCCGCGCAGGCTTGCATGCAGCTGGTCCTGGCCGACATCGACAGCAAAGATTTTGGCGGCCCCGCGCGCGAGCAGCACATGGGTGAAGCCGCCCGTGGAAGAGCCGACATCGAGACAGGTGAGGCCGGCAGGATCGATGCGGAAATGGTCGAGCCCGGCGACAAGTTTCAGCCCGCCGCGCGACACCCAAGGGTAGGGGGCTTTCGCCTCGATTTTCGCATCAGGCGCAATCGTATCGGAGGCTTTGCGCACGGCCGCGCCATTGGCAATGACGAGACCCGCCTCAATCGCCTCGCGCGCCTTGGCGCGGCTCTCAAACAGGCCACGTTCGACGAGCAGAAGATCGGCGCGGGTTTTCATGTAGGCCTATTGTTGCGAGCGCAGCGAAGCAATCCAGAGCGCGCGACGGCTCTGGATTGCTTCGCTTCGCTCGCAATGACGGGCGTGATTACCCCACCAGATCGAGGGTTCCCTTGGCCCAGATCTCGTCCATCTTGAACGGGCGCGGGATGATCTTCTGTTCGGTGGCATATTGATTGATCGCCTCGATCATGGCGCGGTTGGGCTCGACGCCGAAGGGCATCGGATCCTTGCCGGTGATCTCGGCGATTTTCATCATCGTCTGATCCATTTTCGTCGGCTCTGCGATCTGGCCGGCGCGCAGCTTTTCGACATAGAGGTTTTTCGCTTTCACGAAAGTCTCGAAAATATCGCGCGCCAGACCCGGATGGGCCTCAAGCAATTCATCGCGCACAACAAGCGTATGATTGATCGGATAATGGCCGCGCGTGCGCAAAGCCTCATATCCAACCTGTGCAGGATTTCCGATCAGCGGCTTGATGTCGGGGTGATCGACGACAATGCCTGATGCCGCAGCAAGCTCGCCCGAGAGCAGCATGTCCTCGACTTTCTTGCCCGCTTCCACCGGCACGACATTGCCGGGGGCTTTATATTCGGCGACATGCTCATCGCCCGAAAGCACCCAGGTGATCTTGGAAAGATCGACGCCATATTCATGCTGCAAAATCGAGCGCGCCCAGACCCCGGCTGTGACCGTATAGCCGCGATTGACGCCGACTTTTTTGCCTTCGAGCTGTTTGGGATCGGTGATGCCGAGCTTGGTGTTGGTCACGATCGCGCCATGGTGGAAGGCGCGCATCAGAAACACCGGAATGGCCGTGATTTTCTTGCCGTGCGCCTTGGCGCAGAGATAGGTGGTGATCGCCATTTCGGAAATGTCGAATTCCGATCCGCGCACCATGCGACGGAAGGCCTGAATGATCTGCGGTACTTCCTCGAATTCGAAATCGAAAGATTGCGGGCGAACAGTGCCGTCCTTCAGCGCTTGTGTGTGGCCGAGCGTCTGGATGGCGGTTTTCAGTTTCATGTCAGCCATGGAGGCAACTCCCTGTTGTTTGTTCATTTTGTTTCGTCATTGCGAGCGAAGCGAAGCAATCCATCTTTCGGCATTTGAATATGGATTGCCGCATCGCTTCGCGCCTCGCAAGGACGACTAGATTTTCAGCGGATCGACCCAGGCTCTTTCCAGCGGCACACGCTCAGGAATCATGCCCTGTTTAAAGGCTGTGTCTTCGAGCTTGAGAATGGTCGGCATGTTGAATTCCATGCCATGCGGGAGCGGATCGGAGCCCACAATCTGCATGATCTTTTTATATTTCTTTTCATTCGCGCCATCGATCTCGCCGGCATTCATGCGCGCCATCCAATCCTGTTTGGCGGTCTCGAATGCATCGTAAAGCGAGCGCGCGACCCAAGGGTGTTCTGCAAGCACGCTGTCTTTCACGACAATGGTGGCATGCATCGGATAAATGCCGGTGCGCTTGTACCATTCGGCTTCCAGCTCATGCGCATTGGGGAAAAGATCGGGCCACATGCTTGTGTCCTCGGTCTTCCACCCACCGGCGGGATCGCCCGAGCGGCCGATACCGGCATTGGCGGCAAAGCCTGCGGCGAGCTCGCCATCCTTCATCATCTGGAAAAGCGACTTGCCCTGCGTGTGAATGACATTGGCGGGAAGTTTGAGCTGCTGCACATGTTCTTCATCATCGACGACCCATGTCACTTTCGATGTGTCCATGCCAAATTCATCGATGAAAATGCCGCGCGTCCACACGCCCGTCGTCACGGAGTAAGCGCGCACGCCAACTTTTTTGCCCTCGAGATCCTTGGGATGTTTGAGGCCAAGCTCGGGGCGCACCAGCAGGCCGCCGTGATGGAAATGACGCGTCACGAAAATCGGTAGCGCCACAAAGGGCGCGCCATAGGCGCGCGCGATCATATAGGTGGTCGGTGCGATTTCGCAGACATCGAATTCCACCTGACGCACCATGCGCCGATAGGCGGCAATCTGCGGATTGACGGTGATGAATTCAGGCTCGACACCCTCGATTTCGATCGAGCTGTCGCGGATTTTCGACGTGTGCGGATATTCGGCGATCGCCAGCTTGAGTTTTATTTTCTTGGGCAAAGTTTCTTCCTCCTAGCAGCAGTCGCAGCCCATCCCGTCCAGGACGATCAGCGCATTTTTCATCCATGACGGCGGCAGGTCGTCTTCCACGACCTCGCGCACCGGTTTGAAGATCTTGTAATGCCGCCGCTGGGCATCTTCTGTCCAGAAGGCGATGATTGTTTCAAGCGGCGGGCAGCCGGGGAGCGAGCATTCCAGCTCATTGACCATGACCACATCGTCGGGGCCCAGCTTGAACCGGTCACGCACATAGGCTTTCACCCGAGCAATGGCGGCGCGGTTGCCTTCCGGGCGCTGGCGAATGCCGAGCTTCATCGAGCGCCCGTCCCGTCTTTGCTGCATTGCAACATCGCCCGATCGATCCATCTTCTCTTTTGGCACGGTCGCGGATTTCATTGGCTTTATCCGCTTGACCGCGCCTCCGCGCGCAAGATACGAAAGCCCCACATACAACGAAAGGGGAATATCATGGCGGAAAAGGTTCTTGCTTCGGTCAAAACAGGTGCGAGCAAGCTCGAGCTCCGTGAATTCCCCATGCCCGAGATCCCGGTCGACGGCGCCTTGATGAAGATGGAAGTCGCCGGCATTTGCGGCACTGACGTCAAAATGTTCAAGGATCCGCTCAAGGGCGGTCCGGTCATCATGGGCCATGAGAACATTGGCTATATTGCCAAGGCCGGCCGCGAATTCACCAACCGCAAGGGTTTTAAGGAAGGCGACCTCGTCTTCGTTGAGCACTATGTGTCCTGCGGCAAGTGTGAATGGTGCCATCTCGGCCAGTACCGCCACTGCGAATCGACCGACTGGCGCTACAATCCGAACGGCATCCGCTACGGCTACACGACCTGCGACAACCCTCCGCATCTGTGGGGCGGCTTTGCGCAATATGTCTATCTGCCGTGGAATTCGGTCGTCCACCACGTGCCCAAGGGCGTCACGCCCGAACTCGCCGGCCTCGTCACCCCGATGGCCAATGGCATTGAATGGGCGCTGATGGATTGCGGCGTCGGCTATAATTCGACCGTGCTCATTCAGGGCCCCGGCCAGCAGGGCCTGTCGCAGACCATCGCCTGCAAGCAGGCGGGCGCCTCGTTGATCATCGTCACCGGCACCAGCAAGGACAAGGCGCGTCTCGACTGCGCCAAGATCATGGGTGCCGATTACGTCATCAACGTGCAGGAAGAAGATCCGCTGCAGCGGATCAACGAGATCACCGGCGGCAAGGGTGTCGATGTCGTGCTCGATTGCACGGCGGGCGCCGGCACGGCGCCGATCCTGCTCGGCATCGAAGCCATGAAGCGCAAGGGTGGCACGATGATCATCCAGGGCGAAATGGCCGATTTCCCGAACTTCCCCGTCGGCAAGATGACGGTGAAATATATCACGCTGAAATCGGCGCGCGGTCACAGCTACAAGGCCTGCGAACTGGCGCTCCAGCAGCTGGCTTCGGACCGCTTCCCGATCAGCATGATGACGACGCATCGCTACGGGCTGAAAGATGCCGAATATGCGATCAAGTCGGTCGGCGGCATGGGCGCGCCCGACGTCATCCACGTCTCGCTGATGCCCTGGATGGAATGATCCATCGGCACACAGGCTGAAACATGCGGGCGCCCTTTCGGGCGCCCGTTTTTTTAGCGCATGTGTCGCGGGTAGGGCGCGGGCACGAGTTTTTGCTGGCGCCGGATTTTTTGCGACGGCGGATTGCCAAGGGCATTGGGGCCGAGCTGATGCGGGTAGGGCGTGGGCACCAGATATTGATGTCTTGCCGGCGGCGGCGCGACAAGCAGGCGTGCGCCATCATGGCCTGAAGGATAGGGCGCAGGGATCAGCTGTTGCTGGGCTGTTGCGCTTCCAGCGCCGGCAAGGAAAAAAGCCATCGCAATTATCGTGCGCATGCATGCCTTATAGCGCCTTCGCGCCCGTCCATCGAGATCATCGTCGCCGCTGCCCATGAGGCCGCGGCGACGCTTCCCTGCGCTCTGGAGCGTTTTTATTGCGTATTGGTCGCGTTGGTCTGGATCTGCGCCAGCCGATCGATGCGCACCTGTGCCACGCCGCTCTGGCGCATGCCGATTTCATGGGCCGCACCGGCCGACAAGTCGATGATGCGCCGGCTGATAAAGGGCCCGCGATCATTCACCGTTACAATCACGCTGCGCTGATTGGAAAGATTGGTCACGCGCAACCGGGTGCCGAAGGGCAGATTCCGATGGGCGGCCGTTAAACCGTTTGGGTCGAATTTGGCGCCGCTCGCTGTGCGCACACCGTGGGAATAAAAGGATGCTTGACCCGTCCAGCTCGACGCATGGGCGGCTCCCTCAAGAGCAAGGGAGGCGATGGAAGCGGCGGAAACCACAGCCGCGAACAAGATTGGTTTCAATGGGACTCCGGGGTTGGCTCCGACTTTACCGTCGGCCCGGACTTACTGATGCTGCAGTGCGGCAAGAAAAAGGCGAGGGCCTGCCCTCATCGCGCAATCGTGAAGGCCTTTTCGGTCAGATCGGCCGCAGGGCCAGCATGCGGCCCTCTTTGGGATCGCGCAGCCAGATGCCATCCGGCTGGCGATCGAAATAGGCCTTGTGGCCTTTGCGCGCCGTGATTGCAAGCCGCCCGCGCTCCATTTGCCAACCGACCGGATCGAAAACGACAAGCCCCTGATCGCGGCAGGCGGGGGCGAGTTGCGCCTTGTTCGTTCCATTGGGGCCGCGTGCACTGCCATCGAGCGTGATCATGCAGCCGGTGTCTTTGCCGCCCTCGCGCAGGGGCGCATAGCGACCGGCAGCAGAGACGTTTCTTGGCGCTGTCGATGCAGGTGGGCTGCTGGTGGCAGCCGTTTCGCGCGCCTGTGTGCGCTGGATGATCCGATTGTCTTTTTCCGGAGCCAGAGGCGTCGGATCGAGGAAATTGGTCTGGGCAGAGGCGACAGCCGCGCTCAAGCCTGTCGCCAGAATGGCCAGACCAAGCATCCGCAGCTTTTGCGCCAACACGCCCCTCATCGCCGATGACCCCGCTCGGAGAAACACTCTCTTCCGGCTATCACCCATCCTGCCGTCCCGCAAGCGCCGCGCATTCGGGGACAGGTGTCAGTGCCCGGCCGGTTTTTGCAAAGGAATCGACGTTGCCGATGAAAAGCTTGGCCATGGCTTCGCGCGTTTCCACACTGGCCGAACCGACATGGGGCAGAAGCGTCACCTGCTCCATCTCCATCAGCGCGGCCGGCACCTGCGGCTCGGCCACAAAAACATCGAGCCCTGCGCCGGCGATTGTGCCCTTTTGCAAAGCCGCAATCAGCGCCTCGTCATCGACGAGCGATCCGCGCGCAATATTGATCAGGAAACCATTCGGGCCGAGAGCTTCGAGCACTTCGGCATTGACGATATTGCGCGTCTCCGGTCCGCCGGGCGCTGCCACAACGAGAATGTCGCAATGGGCGGCAAGCTCGCGCGCCGTGGCAAAATAAGGATAGGCCACATCCGCCTGCCGGCTGCGCCCCGAATAGGCAATATGCAATCCGAAGGCTTCGCCGCGCTTGGCAATGGCCTTGCCGATCCGGCCCAGACCCAGAATGCCCATGGTCTTGTTGCGCAGCGTCGCGGTGAGCGGAAAAGGCGCTTGCAGCCATTTTCCGGCGCGCAAATAGCGCTCGGCCGCAGAGAAACGGCGCACCGTGTTGAGCACGAGGCCAAAGGCCGTATCGGCTGTTTCATCGGTGAGAACATCGGGCGTATTGGTCACGACAATGCCATGCGCGGCGGCCCATTTCGCATCGATCGTGTCATAGCCAACGCCCAGATTGGCGACGAGCTTGAGGTTTGGAAATTGCCCCATAAAAGGCCCGTCGATCGTTTTGACGGCGCCATTGGCGAGAATGCCGGCCGATGTCGCAATGGCGGAAATGCGCGGTGCGATCTGCGCCAGAAAGGCCGCTTCATCGGCAGCCTCCCAGGCCTTGTGAACAATATGACGGGCCGAAAATTCAGCCACGATGGAATCGGAGAGACGCACCGGAATCAATAATTCGACCATGAAACGTCTCTCCGTCCTTTTGCAAAAGCGTCAGTTCTTGGGAATGCCGGCCTTGGTGATCACAGCTTCCCATTTGGCAATATCGGCCTCAAGCTGTGCCCTGAGCTGCTGGGGCTGGGTTGGGCGCGCCTCAATGCCGAGTTCAAGAAGCCTGCGCTTCATCTCGGGCTCGGCCAGCACTTCGGCAAGACCCTTCTGGAGCCTGTCGATCACCTCAGCGGGCGTGCCGGCTGGAGCGAAGAGGGCATTCCATGAGGTCACGTCATAGCCCGGCACGCCGGCCTCTTGGGCGGTCGGCAGATCGGGCGTGACGGGCGAGCGCGTCGGACCGGAGGAGGCCAGCGCCCGCACCTGCTTGTCGTCGATGAGGCTCTTCAGCGCCGAATAGGAATCGATCATCAGATCGACATCGCCGCGCGTCAGCGACAGCGTCAGATCGGGCGTGTTGCGGAAGGGCACGATGCGGAAATCAAGCCCGGTGGTTGTTTTCAACAATTCGGCCGAGAGATTTTGCGTCGATCCGACAACGACCGTGCCGACATTCAGCTTGCCCGGATTGGCTTTGCCATCATCGATCAGATCTTTCAGCGTGCGATATTTCGAATTGGCGCTGGTGGCCAGAACGAAGTCGAAGAAACCGAGCGTGGAGATCGGCGCAAAATCCTTCAGCGGATCGAAGCGCAGATCCTTAAACATGTTCACGCTCACGGCCGTGCCGTTGGAGAAGAGCGCCAGCGTGTGGCCGTCGGCTCCGGCCGACAGAACGGAGCGCGCGGCGGCAATGCCGCCGGGGCCCGGCTGATTTTCGATCACAAAACGCTGGCCGACTTTATCGGCGAGACGCTCGGTGACCAGACGCACTGTGACATCCGCCACGCCGCCTGCGCCAAAAGGCACGATGACGCGGATCGGCTTGGACGGCCACGCCTGCGCCTGCGCACCTGTCACGCCGAAAGCGGTGGCGCCGAGCATGAGCGCGGCGGTGCGGCGTGTGACGTGAAGTCCGTTTTTCTTCGACATTCGGGTCTCCTGCCCTGAAAGGCTGTTTTGTCCGGCGACGACCTTATAAGGCGCCGCACAGGGTTCAAATGCGAAGTTTTCAGATGTCCGTGAAGGCGCTTGCTTGGCCTTTTGGGCGGCTCGCATCGGTCCAGCGCCGCAAGGCGCGGTGCGAGATGAATTCGAGCGCCGAATAAATGGCAATGCCGGCGACTGAAATCAGCGCCAGGCTTGCAAACATGCGTGGAATATTGAGCCGATAGCCGGCCTCCACAATGCGATAGGCAAGGCCTGCACCCTGACCGGCTGCACCCGCCGCAATTTCAGCGGCAATGGCGCCGATCAAAGCCAGCCCGCCCGCAATCCGCAGCCCGCCCAGAAAATAGGGGAGAGCCGAGGGCAGGCGCAAAAACCGCATCTGCTGCCACGCGGTTGCGCCGTAAAGCGTGAACAGGTCACGCAGATTGGGATCGGCCGAACCCAGCCCCAAAGCCGTATTCGCCAGCACCGGAAAAAAGGCCACCAGAAAAGCGCAGGCCAGAACCGCACTGCCCGGTTCCAGATAGACCAGAAGCAATGGCGCAATGGCGATGATCGGCGTCACCTGAAGAATGACTGCCACAGGCAGAAAGGATCGCTCCAGCCAGCGGAATTGCGCAAACAGGATCGCTATGGCGACGCCGATGATGGTGGCGAGCACAAGGGCTGCCGCTGTAATGCGCAATGTCACCCAGAGCGAGGTGGAAAGAATCGTCCAGTCTTCCGCCAGCGTCGAAAGAATGAGGCTGGGCGCGGGCAGAATATAGGGCGCAATGCCAAGCCCGCGCACGATTCCCTCCCAGCCGCCAAGCAGCGTCAGGAAAACGGCCAGCGGCAGGATGCGATCGCTCTTCATGCTGCAGCTCCGCGCATGGTCTCTTCCAGTGCTGCGGATGCATTTGCGCAAGCATCAAGATAGATCTGGCTCAGCCGGAATGTTTCATCGCGCGCGCCCGGTGCAGCAATGGCAATTTCGGCAGCTATGCGTCCGGGCCGCTGCGAAAACACACAGATGCGGCTCGAGAGATAAGCGCTCTCATAAACCGAATGGGTGACGAACAGAATGGTCATGCCGAGCGAGGCTTGCAGATGCAGAAGGTCGCGGTTCAATTTCGAGCGCGTGATTTCATCGAGCGCGGCGAAAGGCTCATCCATCAAAAGCAGCGTCGGGCGCAAGACGAGGGCGCGCGCAATGGAGACACGCATGCGCATGCCGCCCGACAATTCACGCGGAAAGGCATTGATGAAAGACGAGAGACCGACAAGCGCGAGCGTCTCTTCGATTGCAGCCGTGGCTTTTTGTCGGCTCACGCCTTTCAGGCGCAAGGGCAGCCAAACATTTTCAAACACGCTCGCCCAGGGCATGAGCGTCGGTTCCTGAAAGACGAAACCGATTTCCGGGCGCGTGCCGCCCAGCCAGCTGAGATGGCCTGCATCGGGCGTATCGAGCCCGGCGATCAGGCGCAAAGCGGTTGATTTGCCGCAGCCCGATGGGCCGAGCAGCGAGACGAATTCGCCGCGCGAGAGTTTCAGCTCGAGCCCGGCAAGCGCCTGCGTCCCATTGGCGAAGCTTTTCGAAACGCCGTGCAGATTGAGAAGCTCCGGCGTCACTTCGCCCCGTCCATGCCGATGCCCTTGTTGACGAATTGCAGCGTGTAAGCGCGACGATAATCGACCGAGGCTTTCACCACACCCGATCTCACCATTTTGTCGAAAAAGCTTTTCTGCCGCTCATCCGTCATCGCGCCAATGCCGATTCTCTTGCTGTCGCCCGAATCGACGATTCCATATTCTTTCATCTTGGCGATGGAAAAAGCGATCTGTTCGTCGCTCATGTCCGGGTTGTCGCGCTTGATGAGGGCATTGGCCTTTGCATTGTCGCCATTCAGATAAGTGTACCAGCCGATGATCGAGGCATTGACGAAGCGCTGCACGAGGTCGGGTCTTTTTTGCACCAGATCGAGGCGCGTTTCGATGGTCGTCGAATAAGTGTCGAAACCATAATCCGCCAAGAGAAAGACATTTGGCTTAAAACCCGCCTGCTTTTCAATGGCGAAGGGCTCGGCCGTCGCATAGCCCTGCTGTACGCTTTGCTTGTTGGCGAGGAAGGGGCCGGAATTGAAATTATAGGGCCGCAGATCGGCATCGCGAAAACCATGCTCCATCCGAAGCCATGGAAATGTTGCGGCAACCAAATCCTTGCCGAGATAGATCGGCGCGCCGACCAGAGATTTGAATGTGTCGCGCCCCTGTCCGGGATGCGACATGAAAACCTGCGGATCTTTCTGGAACATGGCGGCGACGACAATGGTCGGCACATTCTGTTCCACGGCGGCAAAGGCCTGCAGCATATTGCCGCCCATGGCGAATTCGATGCGGCCCGTGGGCAGGAGAAGGCGGTTATTGGCCTGCGGGCCGCCCGGCACAATCTCAACCGCAAGGCCGTGGCGCGCATAGGTTCCATCGGCGAGTGCCTGGTAGAAGCCGCCATGTTCGGCCTGGGCGAGCCAATTCGTCCCGAAGCGCACCTTGTCGGCGGCCTCGGCACTGAATGCACCCACCAAAGACAGGACGGCAGCCGCCGTCTGGACGAAAAACTTCATCCTTCCCCTCCATCGCTCAGCCTGAATGTGGCGCGTCCTGCCGTAAAGTCGAGGGCTATTTAGCCTCTCTTGCCGCCCCTTGCGACTGAGCGAGGCTTTGCCTTCGAAGGAGCAAAGTGTAGCCTGCCCGCGAAAGGGCCCCCATGCTGCACACTCATTATTGGACCGAACTGGCCTGGCCGGATTTCGAGGCGCTCGACACGTCGCGGCTGATTGCCGTCCTGCCCCTTGCCGCGGTCGAACAGCATGGGCCGCATCTGCCGCTGGGCGTCGATCATTTCATTATGGAGGGCTATCTGGAGCGCGTGATCGAGCGCCTGCCGGAGGGCGCGCCGGTGCTCTTTCTGCCGATCCAGTCGATCGGCAAGTCCGATGAGCACAATGCCTATCCCGGCACGCTGACATTATCCGCAGAAACGGCAACGCGGGCCTGGGTCGAGATTGGCGAGAGCGTGCACCGTGCCGGCGTGCGCAAAATGGTTTTGCTCAATTCCCATGGCGGCAATGTTGCGATCATGGATCATGTGGCGCGCGAATTGCGCCGGCGCTTTGGCATGTTGGTCGTCATCTGCTCCTGGACGCGCTTTGGCTATCCCGATGAGCTTTTCAGCCCGTCCGAGCGCGCCCATGGCATTCATGGCGGCGATATTGAGACATCGCTGATGATGGCCTTTCGCCCCGATCTTGTGCGCGAAGAAGAATGCGCTGATTTTCAAAGCGCCAATGCCGAGATGGAACGCTCTTTTCTGTGGCTGCGCGCGCATGGCGGCATCGGCTTTGGCTGGATGTCGCAGGATCTGTCGCCCTCAGGCGCCATGGGAAATGCGGAACAGGCCAGACCTGAGAAGGGCGAGGCCAGCGCCGATTATGGCGCGACGGCCTTCATCGAATTGCTGCAGGATATTGAGGCTTTCGATCTCACGCGGCTTGCCGACGGTCCGCTGGATTAGCGCAAGGATTTTTCGAATTTCAGCGCCGCGCCGCCGTCCTCGTACCAATCTTTTTCCATGCCCGTCTGGATATAGCCGTTCTTTTGATAGAGGGCGATGGCGCGCTTATTGGTCTTGCGCACTTCCAGCGCAAACACATGGCATTTTTTCTTGCGCGCAATTTCTTCGCTGGCTTCCAGAAGCAGCCGGCCGATACCGCGTCCAGCCGATGTCTTGTCAACGGCGATGGAATAGAGACGGCCGATTTTCGAGCCCTTGCGCAGACCGACAAGCGCATAGCCGGTAATGGCGTTTTGCTCTTGCGCCACGATCATGGCGGCGGAGGGCACTTGCATGTAGCGCCGCAGCGATGGCCGCGAGAGCTGGTCGGAATCGAAAACGCTCCATTCGATCTCTTCGATGCGGTTGAGATCGCGGATCTGCGCCTTGCGAATGCGCGGCGCCGCTTTTATTCGGCGCGCCACGGATAGGTCCATGTCTCGCTGAGCGCGCGATTGCCCGCCTTCAGATAGGCGCGCAGATCGGTCGTCTGGCCTTGCGGCACTTGAATGTCGAAAGAGGCGCGGAAGCCGCCGGTCTGGGGATTATGCAGAACCGAACTGCGCGTGATCGTGCCCGCACTTGTTGAGGGCACGATTTCCACCGCTTCGGGCTGCGTCTGGAAATAGCGCAATTCGCCGCCGGCGAAATCGATGATGAAACGCCGCGCGCCCGGCGCAATCGGCTCGTTCGAGCCCAAGGGGCGCGGGGGAATTTGATAGGTTGCAATTGCGCGCGCGCTTGGCGAGAGGCGGCGCATGTCGAGACATGAGGTCAGGCGATAGCTGAAGGACAATGGCTTGCCCGGCTCAACAGGCTGACTGGGGCTCCAGCCGACAAAAATATTGTTGCTGCGGTGATCGGCGGCGGGCTTTTCGATCAATTCGATCCGGCCCTCGCCCCAGCCCTCGCGCGGCTCGATCCAATAGCTCGGACGCATTTCGAAATTATGTTCGAGATCCTGGTAATTCTCAAAATTGCGGTCGCGCTGCAAAAGGCCAAAGCCGCGTGTGTCGCGATCCAAAAAGCTCGAGAGGCTTTGCTGGTCGGGATTGCGCAAGGGGCGCCACAGCCATTCGCCATGGCCTGTATTGATGAGCAAGCCGTCGGAATCGTGCACCTCCGGCCGAAAATCCTGCGTGAAGCGCCGGTCGTTTTCGCCGCTCAGGAACAGCGAGGAGAGAGGTGCAATGGCAAGTCGCGTCACCGGGCGGCGCGGATAAACGGTCATCCGCACGTCGAGGATCGTGTCAATGCCCGGGCTCAATTCGAAACGATAGGCGGCGGTGACGGATTCGCTGTCGAGCAGCGCGTAGAAGATGGTCTTGTCCGCGCCGGCCTCGGGCGTCTCGATCCAGAATTCGTGGAAATTCGGCGCTTCCTCATTCTCGCTGCCCGGATTGACGCCGAGCCCCATGGCCGACATTCCATAGCGCTGGCTGCGCCCGAGCATGCGAAAGGCGTTGCCGCCGAGGAAGGCGATGATCTCATCCATGCCGCGTGGATCGTTCAGCGGGTAATGCAGGCGAAAGCCGGCAAAGCCGAGATTGATGGGCAGAGGCTTGTCGAATTTCGTCCGGCCATAATCAAACAGGCCGGCAGCATAGGGAATGGGCGAGGCAATGCCCTCGCGGATCAGGTTGATCGTGACCGCCCGGCGGTAGAGATGGCCAAGATGGAAGGTCTGCAGGCGGAAGGGCGATCCGCCATTGCCGGCGAAAAACGAACGCTCGCCGCGGAAGCGGATCTCGCGCCAGGCCTGGAAATCGAGTTTCTGCAAGGCCTCGGGCAGGGCTGGCGCGGGCGCGAAAGCGGCGGCGGCCAGATCGCGGGCACGACGTTGCACCTCTTCGAAACTGAAGCGCGGCGGCGTCGGCTGGGCGGGCTGCTGGGCAAGGGCAAGTGAGGGTGCCAAGGGCGCACCGGCAAGGCCGGCCGCTCCGGCGGCAATGAGTCGGTTCAGGGCACGGCGAGTGAAATCCGGCATGTGTCGGCCTGGTGATGGGCGCAAGGTTTTGGCGCAACAGACGAGTAATGCCCTTTCAGTACAGCTGCAAGCGGGCTTTACCGGGGCCACGAGCTTGGCTTTTTCGCAACACTCCGGACCTGTGTGAGGGTTTTCCGAAAAAAATTCCGCTGGGGGCAAAAAAAATCTTGCGCCGGGGTCCAGAATGCATATTTTCGCCCTTGCCCAATTTCGCACGTGCCTGTGGTCGTGTGTCGGTTGGCGGGGATCCGGACAAGAGGCCGGTTAACCGTCAGCAAAAACCGGCAGCCGGAGGCGAACCGGCGAACCCCGCCAAACGGGGGACGCGACTTAAAGCAACGACGGACCGGGCTTTTTCGTCTCTGTTGGCCCTCCAAAGGCTGGCGTACCGAAGAGGCTTGTCTTTCTTGCCGGGCGTGCGGAGCGGGAGCTCATCCCATTCCAAACGATGGCCACCAAAACCTTGGACAGCGGCTTCCGCTATCCGGGGCGGACGTGTCCACGGCGCAGCACCCGATCGCCCGCTCGTCGGCTGAATCCTCAGTCGATGTGCATGCGGTCACGGTTGGCGGTTCATTTGACTCTCTGCGTCTCCAAAGCGCAGCGGCTCAGGTATCGCCTTCCACGAAGCCACATCGTTTATGGCGCGAGACCCGCGCCCTTCGAGGGGATGCCGCGATGACCAACCGTATCATCGATTTTCTGCGCGACCGACGCGAGCGAGGTCTCGACGAGGGGCCCTGCATGGTCCTCGACCTTGACGTCGTGCGTGACAATTACTCCGCCTTCGCAAAGGCGCTTCCCGACACGCGCGTTTTCTACGCCGTGAAGGCCAATCCTGCCCCCGAAGTGCTGAAGCTGCTCGCCAGCCTCGGCTCCTGCTTCGACACGGCTTCCGTTGTCGAGGCCCAGCAGGCTCTGGCTGCGGGCGCCACGCCCGACCGCATTTCCTTCGGCAATACGATCAAGAAGGAGCGCGACATTGCGCGCGCCTATGAGCTCGGCATTCGCCTTTATGCGGTTGATTGCGAAGCGGAAGTCGAGAAGGTTGCGCGCGCCGCTCCGGGCTCGCGCGTCTTCTGCCGCATCCTGTGCAATGGCGAGGGCGCCGAATGGCCGCTGTCGCGTAAATTCGGTTGCGCGCCGGAAATGGCGGGCCGCGTGCTTGAGCACGCCCATCGCTTGGGCCTTGTCGCCTATGGCCTGTCTTTCCATGTGGGTTCGCAGCAGCGCAACCCGCGCATGTGGGATGCGGCGCTGAAATCGTCGGCCGATATTTTCCGCGATCTTGCCGAGCGCGGCATCCATCTGTCGATGGTCAATCTCGGCGGTGGTTTCCCGACAAAATATCTGAAGGACGTTCCGGCGGTGAAGGCCTACGGCCAGTCGATTTTCAAATCGCTGCGCAAGCATTTCGGTAACCGGACCCCCGAGACGATTATCGAGCCGGGCCGCGGCATGGTCGGCAATGCCGGCATGATCGAGGCGGAAGTCGTGCTCATCTCGAAGAAGGCTGATGACGATCAGGTGAAATGGGTCTATCTCGATATCGGCAAGTTCAACGGTCTTGCCGAGACCATGGACGAGATGATCCGCTATCCGATCCGCACTGATTTCGATGGCGATGAGCTGGAGCCCTGTGTTCTGGCGGGTCCGACCTGCGATTCGGTGGATGTGCTTTACGAGAAGGACCCCTATCTCCTTCCCGTGAGCCTCGAGATTGGCTCAAAAGTGCTGATCGAGGGAACCGGCGCTTACACGACCACCTATTCGGCGGTCGAGTTCAACGGTTTCCCGCCGCTCAAATCCTATGTGATCTGAACCGGGCTTGCAGACGTCTGTCTTGCAGTTCCTCGTTGAGTCTATCAGCGCCGCGCCTTGAGCGCGGCGCCTTTTTTGCGGAGTGGTATCAAATGTCCCAATGGCCCGTGCATGGCACGATTACTGGCCCCATCGTCATGATTGGCTTCGGCTCGATCGGCCGCGGGACGCTGCCGCTCATCGAACGTCATTTCAAATTCGACAAGAAGCGCTTCACGGTGATCGATCCTGAAGACAAGGATCGCGGCCTGCTCGATGAACGCGGCATCCGTTTCATCCAGGAGCGTGTGACGCGCGACAATTATATCGATCTGCTGAAACCCTTGTTGACGACAGGCAAAGGCCAGCCTTTCCTCGTCAATCTCTCGGTTGAAGTGTCGTCCACTGCAATCATGGAACTCTGCCACGAGATCGGTGCACTCTATATCGATACAGTTGCCGAGCCATGGCCGGGTTTTTATACGGATACGAGCCTGACGGTATCGCAGCGTTCCAATTACGCTTTGCGCTATGGCGTGCTCGATCTGCGCGAAAAGCTGAAGAGCGGGCCGACGGCCGTGTCCTGTTGCGGCGCCAATCCGGGCATGGTCTCGTGGTTCGTCAAACAGGCGCTTCTCAATGTGGCGGCCGATTGCGGCGTCGACATGCCTGAGCCCACAAGCCGCGAAGGCTGGGCTGCACTTGCGCATCAGGTCGGCGTCAAGGGCATCCATATTGCCGAGCGCGACACGCAGCGCGCGCGCGATCCCAAGCCCATGGGCGTTTTCGTCAATACATGGTCGGTCGAAGGTTTCGTCTCCGAAGGCCTGCAGCCGGCCGAACTCGGCTGGGGCACGCATGAAAAGGCCTTGCCGCCCGAAGGACGCGAGCACGAATTCGGTTCAAATGCAGCCATCTATCTGATGCGTCCGGGCGCGGGCACGCGCGTGCGCTCATGGACGCCGACGGCGCGCGCGCAGCATGCCTTTCTGGTCACGCATAATGAATCGATTTCGATTGCCGATTATCTGACCGTGCGTGAAGGCAGCAAGGTCGTCTATCGCCCGACATGTCATTATGCCTATCACCCGGCCAATGATGCGGTTCTCTCGCTGCATGAAATGGCAGGCTCTGGCTGGCAGCAGCAGAGCGAGTCAAAGATTCTCGATGAGAACGAGATCGTCGACGGAATCGATGAGCTTGGCGTTCTGCTCTTCGGTCACAAGAAAAATGCTTATTGGTATGGCTCGCAGCTCTCGATTGAAGAGACGCGCCGCGTCGCGCCCTATCAGAATGCAACCGGTTTGCAGGTCACTTCCGCCGTTTTGGCAGGCATGGTCTGGGCGCTGGAAAATCCGGACGCAGGCATTGTCGAGGCCGATGAAATCGACTTCCGTCGTTGTCTTGAAGTGCAGCGCCCCTATCTCGGCCCGGTGATCGGCGAATATACCGACTGGACGCCGCTCGATGATCGCGGCGTGCTCTTTCCCGAGGATGTCGATCAGGACGATCCCTGGCAGTTCAAGAACGTCATCGTTCGCTAAAGAAACTCAATCGCCGCCGCCGGAATGGACGGCGGCGGTTTTGTTTTGGAGGGCGTCATGGCAAATCTCGGCCTGCGTGAACGCTATCAGCGCATCGCGCCTTTTTACGATCTGCTCGATTTTCCCTTCGAGCATGGGCGTTATCGCCATATCCGACCGCTTTTGTTTGCCGGCTTGAGCGGCCACATTCTGGATGCCGGTGTCGGCACGGGCCGCAATATTCCCTATTATCCTGTCGATGCCTGCGTGACAGGCATCGATCTCAGTCCCGCCATGCTCGCGCGCGCGCGAAAGCGAGCGCAGGAGAGTGGACGCGCGGTCGATCTGCAGCTTATGGACGTGACGCGGCTCGATCTGCCCGATGACATGTTCGATGCTGCCGTTGCATCGTTTCTGTTTTGCGTCCTGCCGGATGAATCTCAGCCGGATGCGCTGCGTGAATTGCGTCGTGTGATCAAGCCGGGCGGCACATTGCGCCTGCTCGAATATATTCGCCCGACGGGCGCTTTGCGGGGCTTGATTGCGCGATTGTGGGAACCGTGGATGGCCTTTGCCTTTGGTGCAGGTTTTGATCGCAGGACGCAAGCCCATCTGCGCGATCTCGGATTAGAGATCGTCGAGGCGCGCTTCGTGGTGGATGATCTGATCCAGATGATCGAGGTGCGGATCGACTAAGGTCTGTCCTCGCCGGCGCGGCGAGGAGTGAATTGGACGGCAACCGCCCGAAGATGGATTGCCGCGTCGCTTTGCTCCTCGCAATGACGATGGTTGATCTTCACACCTGCGCCTTCCTGACGTAACGTTGTGGCATTGCAAGTTAAAATTTTTTTGTAGATCCCATATGTCCGAAGATGAATGGATAGAATTTCTATCCCGAGGCGAGCCAAGCCGGCGACGTATTTGCCGCATCGATGCGGCGCTCGCCGATAGAATTCATGCCTTGGTCACGCTTGTTCACATTGATCGCGCCTACATCCACAAAATTCGCGCGAAGCATGGGATTGAGACATGGCATTTGCCTCTCATCGAAGTGGTGATTGCGCATGGGACCGCAATCTTCGACCGCGAGCGTCACATTACCTTTCTTTATGATGGCGTGCAGGCCGGTGGACGGCCCTTGAAAGTCACCATCAAGGCAAACCGTCGCGGGACAGCCATTCTCGTCTGCACTTTTCACAGGCTCAGCTACAGGGAGCTCCGCAGGCGCCTCAGGAGGGGCGAGGTCATTGATCGTTAAAAAGAAAAAGGGCGGCCAAGGCCGCCCTATTGCGCGATGGGGACTCCAACTTCCCCCACATGCTGCACATTCAGACAATGTCCGACTGGCTACGGCCTGGAGATTCACCGTGTCACGCGCCATTATCAACCTATTACACTATGGGTCTATTTTCAAGGCGGTCGGTTGCGGAGTCCCTACAGCCAACCGCGGCGCTTGAAATAAAGATAGGGCAAAATCGCTGCAACGATCATGGCGGCAATGGCCAGCGGATAGCCGTAGATCCAGTCCAGCTCCGGCATATGTTTGAAATTCATCCCGTAGATCGAGGCCACCAGCGTCGGCGGCATGAGGCAGACGGCGGCAATGGAGAAGATCTTGATGATCTGGTTCTGCTCGAGGTTGATCAGGCCGAGTGTGGCGTCGAGCATGAATTGGTTCTTGCCGCCAAGGTAAGAGGCGTGATCGCTCAGCGAACTTGCATCGCGCTGGATGAGCCGGAGACCGGCGCGCGTTTCCTTGTCGCGTTGCTGGCCATTTTCGGAAACGGCCATGTGGTAGGCGGCCAGCCGATTGATGCTGACAAGGCTTTCACGAATGAGCCCGAGCGCTTCTCCCTCGCGCCCGATCCGTTCGATCACCCCGCGCAAATCCCGCTCCTTGCGGCTGCGCGTCACATTTTTGGCTCTGGATTGGAAAACGTCGCGGGAGATTGCATCGATCCGCATGCCGATCCGCTCCAGCGCATCGGCGAGTCGGTCGACGATGGCCTCGAGAAGGCCGAGCATGATCTGCTCGCCGGTGGCGCAGGATATGGTCCCGTTGCGCGACGCGCGCTGCGCGAATGTGTGAAACGGGCGCGGTTCGCCATAGCGCACCGTCACCAATGTTCCCCCGCTCAGAATGAAACTGATGGGGGTTGCCGAGGGCTCATCCTTGTCGAGATTGAGAATGGCCGTCATGGTCATGAATTCCGCCCCGTCTTCGCTGTAGAGGCGGGCAGAGACCTCGATCTCCTGCATTTCCTCGCGGGTCGGCACGGAAATTTTCAGCTGCTCTTCGACGAAACGGTCCTCGGCGGGCGTCGGATTGAGGAGGTCGATCCAGGGGGCTGGGCCTGCCGGCATCGAACCGCTCGCCGGGTCGATGTCCTGGGGAACCAAATGGCCGTTTTCTCTCAGATAGATGCGCAGCATTCCCCGATCCAAGGCTCGAATCCAGACTAGAGCCTTGTCGAAGCCGGGCGCAGCGTCAACCTCGGCGCTTGCCCTTCGCCACGCTTCGGCCAGAGTTGCGTCTGAAAAGTGATTCTTCTGTTTTGGGACCGGATATCGACACGATGAGAAATGCGCGGCTGTTTGCCTGTCTTCTGGCCCTGGCTCTGCAGGGCCTGGCAATTCCTGCCCTTGTGGCCCCTGCGGCGGCCCATCCCCATGTTTTCGTCGTGGTGAAATCGCAATTGCTGTTCGACGGGCAGGGGCGTGTCGTCGCCATCCGTCAGGCGTGGACCTTTGACGACATGTATTCGGCCTTCGCGACAGCCGGTCTCAATGCCGATGGCAAGCCTGCCAGCGCGCAGCAATTGCAGCCGCTTGCCGACCAGAATGTCGGCGATCTTGCCGAATTCAATTATTTCACCGCCTTGCGCGCGCCGGGGCAGAAAATCGAATATGGCAAGCCGACCGACATTTCGATGAGCGAGGATCAGAAGAAACTGGTGACATTGCGCTTCACCGTTCCGCTCAAACAGCCAGCCAGCGCCGGAAAGGCGATCACTTTTCAAGTCTACGACCCGACCTATTTCGTCTCTTTCGATTTCGACAAGGATGGCGTCGCCTTGATCGGTGCGCCGGCGGGCTGCTCGCTCAATCTTGTGCAGCCGACGCCGCTTGCCGAAAAAGAAGCCAAACGCCTGAATGAGGCTTTCTTCAGCGGCCTGTCGCCGGGTGCAGATTTCGGCGTCAAAATGGCAAGCCGCGCGATTATCGCATGTCCCTGAGCGCCATGAAACGCAGGCTTCTTCTGCTGCTCTGTCTTGGCGCATTGGTGCTTCTGGTGCAGCCGGAAAATGGCTTTGCGCAAGCACGCAATCCATTCAGCGTCGGCATATCGGAGGGCGGCGGATCGCCCGATGGTGTGACGGGCTGGATTCTGGCCCAGCAGCAGAAGTTCGACCGGCTCATGCGGGGCGCCGTGCGTGCCATTGCCAGCGATGCGGGGGCTTTCTGGTCGTTGCTGGGGCTCGCCTTTGCCTATGGTGTGTTCCATGCTGCCGGGCCGGGACATGGCAAGGCGGTTCTGGCCGCCTATATGCTCGCCAATGAGCGCGCCTTGAAGCGCGGGCTTGTCATGGCGGGCCTTGCTGCTTTGCTGCAGGCGAGCGTTGCCATTGCCATGGTTGTGGGCCTTTCCTTTCTCTTCGGCGCCACCGCCCATATGATGCGCAATGCCGCGCGCATGATTGAAATTGCATCTTATGGCGCCATCGCTCTGCTGGGTCTTGCCTTGGTCTGGCGCAAGGGGCGCGCCTTTCTGGCCGATTGGCGGGCGCAACAAGCAATGCCGCCGGCGGCATCTATTGCCAGTCGTTTTCAATGCGTGGCGGCAGACGATCCAGCCCATGTTCATGGTCCCGATTGCGGCCATTTTCATATGCCCGATCCCGCCAAGCTTGGTGGCGCTTTCGATTGGCGAGATGCTGCCGGTGCGGTTGTTGCGGCGGGCCTGCGTCCTTGTTCGGGCGCCATTCTCGTTCTCGTTTTCTCGGCTGCCCAAGGCATTCTTTATGCCGGCATTGCAGCCACTTTCGCCATGGCTGCAGGCACGGCGGCGACGACGGGGCTCATCGCCATTGTGGCCGTCTATGCCAAAGGGCTTGCGGAGCGTTTGAATGCGCGCCGGGGTACACATGGTCTCATTCTGTTGCGCGGGCTTGAATTGGCGGCCGCCTTTGCCGTGCTCGCTTTGGGAGCGGGTCTGCTCACCGGCACTCTGGCTGGATCGGCGTGATCATAAGCCATCGACGATGGAAGGGCCGCGCGGATCGCTGGCGCCTTCCAGACTGCCATCGCGGCGTCGCATGAGGGCGCCGCCGGCATCGTAGCTGGCGCAAGCGGGTACACCCTCGTTGACGATATGATGTCCGGCGCGCTCGAGTTGGCGCAAGGTCGAGGGATCGAAGCGATCTTCCGTGCGAAGGATCGGGCCGTCTTTGTCTTGCGCGCGTGCAAAACGCGCCATGTCGAGCGCTTCCATCACACCCATGCCTGCAGACAGGCGCGCGAAAATCTGAAGATCGATTTCCGCATGGCCTGTGCCATGCAGGAGCACGCGTCCATCATGGTCCACGGCAATGGCTGGGGCAGGTGCAAGCGGGCTGCGTCGCGCAGGATGCAATGCATGGGGTGCGGCAGGATCGAGCGAGAAGAAAGCGCCGCGATTGGCCATTAAAAGGCCGGTGCGCGGCAAAATGCAGCCGGCGCCAAAATCATCGCCGAGCGTTGCGGCGCAGGCGACGGCCAGTCCCGATGCGTCCATGGCAGCGATCAGAATGCTGGTCCCCTCATGGCCGCCAAATGTCGAAGCCCCAGCGCGCTCGCGCGACAGGGCCATGGTCTCGCGTGCGATGGATTGAGGGCTGAGCCAATCGGCCAGATCGCTTTCGATTGCCCCGGGGTCGATGGCGAAAGGCGTGGCAATGGCGCGCGCACGTTTGGCGGCTTCGATCATCATTTGCAACGAAGCAAAATCGTCACGCGCGCCTGCGCCGCTTTGCGCATGCAGGGCGGCGGCAAGCAGGCCAGCCAATCCGGATGTGGGCGGCCCCGGTCGGGTGCAGTTCCATGCGCCGATCCGCAGGGTGAGGGGCTTGCGCAGGCGCGCTTCATATTTTTCGAGATCGTCGCGCAGCAGCGGCGATTTGATCTTGCCCAGATCATGCGCCATTTCGCGGGCAATATCGCCGCGATAAAAATCTGCCAGGCCTGCATGGGCCAGATGGTCGAGCGTATCGGCGAGTTTTGTCGGGCGTCGGATCGTTCCTGCCGCCGTCCATGTGCCATCGGTCAGGAAATGGTCGGCAAAGCCCGGCTGCTGCGCCAATTCATCCAGATCGCTCGGGGCCGTATTGGTGTGCGCCGGATCTTGCGCAAAACCGCTGCGAGCCAATTTGAGGGCGGGCGCAAAAATGTCGCTGAGCGGCATTTTCCCGCCAAAGGCGCGCGCCATGTCGAGCGCCATTTCGAGGCTGGCGGGCGCGCCGGGGACGGCCAGAATGGCGCGCGGTCCGCGCTTGGGAATGTCATCATGCCCGGCCTTGTGATAGCGGGCGAGGCTGGCGCCGTTGCCAGCCATGCTGACGCCATCGATGGCATGGACGCGCCCTGTTGGCTCGCGCACCAGCCAGACGGCATCGCCGGCAAGGCCGCAGCGATGGTCCAGCAGGAGGGCCGACATGGCAAAAGCAGCGGCTGCTGCTTCCAGCGCCGATCCGCCCTGGGCAAACACATCCCGCCCAGCCGCGCCGGCAAGCGGATGTGGGGCAAGAATGGCAGTGGCGGCGAAGCGGGCGGCAGCACTCATTCACAAGGGCCTTCACAGGGGCTTTGGTTGCGTCCAGGCAGGGGATGATATAGTGGGCAGATGATGGTTCGGGCAAACGTCAGGGTGTTGGCACGGCCCTGAAAGGCAGCAAGGCGTCATGAGCAAGAAGTCGATCAATTGGAACAATGCGATCACCGTCGTGAGCGTGGCGATCCTCGTCGGCACTGAACTTGTCGGCCTGTCCTGGGCGGCCGGCTGGGCTTTGGGCGGCCTCCTCGGCCTGCCGCCAATCGTCAGCCTCGGCGTGGAAATCGTCGGCGGCCTTCTCGGCCTCGTGCTGGTCTATTATTTCGTCCGCGCTGCGCTGAAGGTCGAGCCGATCCGCGGGTGATCCAGACGGCTGGACGCGCGGGCGCGTGCGGCTTATTTGGCCTTCATGAAATCTCCAGCCGATGTCGATTGCGTCATTATTGGCGCGGGTGCTGCAGGCGTCGCTGCCGGGCGGGCCGTGCGCCAGGCCGGCTGCTCTTTCCTCATTCTGGAAGCGCGCCAGCGCACAGGCGGGCGGGCATCGACCTCTCTCATCGAGGGTTTCCCGCTCGATCTGGGCTGCGGCTGGCTGCATTCGGCCGAGCGCAATCTGCTGGTCGGACTTGCGCAAGAGGCGGGTTTCGAGATCGATCGCGAAATACCACCCTGGCAAAAAAGCGCCGATGCGCGCGGTTTTGAAACATCGGAGCAGCGCGCCTATCGCGCCGAGATCGGGCGCTTCTATGCACGCGTGCACGAAGAGGCGGAGAAGGGGCGCGACCGCCCCGTTGCCGAATTGCTCGATCCGCAGGGCCGCTGGACGCCGCTGATCGAGGCCATGTCGACTTATGTGAATGGCACGGAAACCGACCGGCTCTCGCTGCTCGATCTTGCTGCCTATGAAGATACGGAAGTGAATTATCGCGTGCCGCAAGGCTATGGCGCGCTTGTGGAACATCTGGCGCAGGATTTGCCGATCCGCCATGGCGTCGCGGCCCGGCGCATCGATCATGCGGCACGCCCGCTGCGCATCGAAACAAGCGCCGGCACAATCAGCGCGCAGACAAGCATTGTGACCGTCCCGACCAATCTTTTGGCGAATGGCGGATTGCGTTTTTCACCCGCACTTCCAGACAAGGTCGAGGCTGCTGCCATGCTGCCGCTCGGTCTTGCCGACAAATTTTTTCTGTCGCTGGAGGGCGCGGAGGAATTTTCCCCCGACTCGCGTCTTTATGGCGCGACCGATACGAGCGCGACGGCCAATTACCACATCAGGCCCTTCGGGCGTCCGATGATCGAGGCCTATTTCGGCGGCCAATTCGCGCGCGAGCTGGAAGCGGGCGGGCCGCAGGCCTTTGCCGATTTTGCCATCGGCCAGCTCGTCCATCTGCTCGGCTCGTCCTGGCGCAGGCGGCTGCGTCCGCTGGCGGGTTCGGCCTGGGGGCGGGATCCTTTTGCGCTGGGCTCTTATTCCCATGCATTGCCCGGCCATTCCGATGCGCGCGCCCGTCTGGCGCAGCCGGTCGGCAATGCCCTGTTTTTTGCCGGCGAGGCGGTTTCGCCGCATTTTTTCTCAACCGCGCATGGCGCCTGGGAGACCGGCCTGCGCGCTGCAGCCGAGGCGCTGGCGGGGATCGGCCGCACGGAGCTTTGAGCCCGCCCCCGGCAGTCCTGCCCCTTGACCGCGGGGCTGCCCGCCTTCACATGTCCGCTCATGTTCAGCCCCGGAGCCGGGGCGCCGACCTTTGTTTCCGGAGAATTCCATGACCGACAAGACGCCCGTCACCGTGCTCACCGGCTATCTCGGGGCTGGCAAGACCACCTTGCTCAACCGGATTCTCTCCGAGCAGCACGGCAAGAAATATGCGGTCATCGTCAATGAATTCGGCGAGATCGGCATCGACAACGATCTTGTCGTCGGCGCAGATGAAGAAGTCTTCGAGATGAACAACGGCTGCATCTGCTGCACCGTGCGCGGCGATCTCATCCGCATCATCGAAGGGCTGATGAAGCGCAAGGGCAAGTTCGACGCCATCATCATCGAAACGACGGGCCTCGCCGATCCTGCACCCGTCGCCCAGACCTTTTTCGTCGATCAGGAAATCCAGGACGAATCGCGCCTTGATGCCATTGTCACCGTGGCCGATGCCAAATTTTTGGCGGCGCGTCTGAAAGATGCGCCCGAAGCCAAGAACCAGATCGCCTTTGCCGATGTCATCATCATCAACAAATCGGATCTCGTCAGCGAAGCCGAGCTGCAGGAAGTCGAAGCCCGCATTCGCGGCAGCAACCCTTATGCGACCATGCATCGTGCCGTGAAATGCAATGTCGAACTCGACAAGGTGCTCGGTCGCAATGCTTTCGATCTCGACCGCATTCTTGAAATCGAGCCCGCCTTCCTGAAGGCAGAAGATCACGCGCATCACGATCACAATCATCATCACGATCATGAATGCGGCCCCGGCTGCGATCACGATCATGGGCATCATGATCATGGGCATCAGCATCATGCGCATGATCACGAATGCGGTCCCGATTGCGGCCACGATCATCACGACCACGATCACGGCGGTGCTCTCAAGGCCATTCATGACGAGGAGATTCAATCCGTCTCCTTCCGCATCGACGGCGATGTGAATCCCGAACTCTTCATGCCCTGGATCAACAAGATCGTGCAGGATATGGGGCCGGATATTCTGCGCTCGAAGGGCATTATGTCTTTCCCCAATGAGCCGAAACGCTTCGTCTTCCAGGGCGTGCATATGATCCTCGATGGCGATCTGCAGCGCGAATGGAAGCCTGGCGAGAAGCGTGAATCGAAACTCGTCTTCATTGGCCGCAAGCTGAAACAAGATGAGCTGCGGCGCGGCTTCATGGCCTGCGCAGCAGCGTGATTGCGGATCGGCGGAAGCGATAATGTCCCAGACATCGATGAGCCAATATGTCACGACGCTTTCGGCCGATGCCGAAATCGTTGCGGGCGGATTTTTGGGGCAGGTTCCCGCTTTCGGTCTCGCCAGCGGCGAGATCGTCTTCTTTGACGGGACGAGTCCGCGCAAAATTGTGGCCCATCCCCAAGGCGCGATCCTGCTCGGGCAAGGCGATCATGAAAGGCTGATCACGGGCGGCGATGACGGGCGTCTTGTTGCCACTCACGCCGATGGGCGAATGGAAGAGATCGCCCATGAAAAGGGCCGCTGGATCGATGCGCTGGCGCTTCGCGATGATGGCACGATGGCCTGGGCCTCCGGCAAACAGGTGCGGGCACGCGATGCAAAGGGCGATGTGAAAAGCATGAGCGCGCCCTCGAGCGTGCGCGGTCTCTGCTTCATGCCGAAAGGCTACCGGCTGGCCTTGTCGCATTACAATGGCGTGTCGCTCTGGTTTCCGAACATGAGCGCCGAGCCGGAGTTTTTCAAATGGGCCGGCTCGCATCTGGATGTGACCGTTTCGCCCGATGGTCGTTTTCTTGTTTCCGCCATGCAGGAAAATGCCCTGCATGGCTGGCGTGTTGCCGACAAGAAAGACATGCGCATGACGGGCTATCCGACAAAGACGCGCTCCTTCTCATGGTCGGGCGATGGTCATTGGATGGCGACCTCGGGCGCAGAAGCCTGCATCATCTGGCCGTTTCAGTCGAAGGACGGGCCGATGGGCAAGGGTCCGCGCGAATGCGGCGTGCGCCCGGCAAAAGTCACGCGCGTTGCTTTTCACCCGAAGAGTCTCGTGGTGGCGATCGGCTATGACGATGGCTGGGTGATGATCTGCCGCATCACGGATGCCGCCGAAATTCTCGTGCGCGCCGTGCCGGAAGAAGCGACGAAAGAAGATTGCGGCATTTCTTGTCTGACATGGAGTGCGGATGGCGGGCGATTGCTGTTTGGTGCGCAAGACGGCGCCGCCGGCGTGCTCGATCTGCCGGGTGCGTGATGTGTTCTTCCTTCTCCCGCGCTGGCGGGAGAAGGTGTCGCGCGAAGCGTGACGGATGAGGGCGGCTGTGCGCAAGAAGATTGAGCTAGATGACCATGATCCCCAATGTTCTTTCCATCGCCGGTTCTGATCCCTCCGGCGGCGCCGGCATTCAGGCCGATCTGAAAACTTTTTCCGCACTCGGCTGCTATGGCATGGCGGCGATTACGGCTTTGACTGCGCAGAACACGCAAGGCGTGAGCGGCGTGCATGTGCCCGAGGCTTCTTTCATTGCAAAACAGATCGATGCGATTTTCATCGATGTGCGCGTCGATGCGGTCAAGATCGGCATGCTGGGGTCGCCGGAGATCGTGAAAGCCGTGGCGCAGGCCCTCGGCCGGCACAAGCCCGCCCATATTGTGCTCGATCCGGTGCTTGTCGCCACCAGCGGGGATTCTCTGGGCGCGCCGGGCGTCGTCGAAGCCATGCGCGAGCATTTATTCCCGCTGGCGAGCCTGATCACGCCGAATCTGCCTGAAGCGGCCCGGCTGGCAGAAGCGCCTGTCCCCGCCGATCTGGCGGGGCTCGAAGAACTCGCCATTCACCTTGCAGGGCAGGGCGCGCAGGCGGTTCTCGTCAAGGGCGGGCACCTGTCGGGCGCAACGGCGGAAGATGTGCTTTTCGCCGGCGGCAAGGTGAGCCGTTTCAGCGCCCCGCGCGTAGAAACCAGGAATACACACGGTACGGGATGCACCCTGTCCTCGGCCATAGCGGCGCATCTTGCCCGCGGCATGGCTCTGGACGAAGCGGTCCGGGCCGCCAAAAACTATCTAACGGATGCTTTGTGCGGGTCTGATGCGCTGAATGTCGGACATGGCCACGGGCCGGTCCATCACTTCGCCCGCCTCTGGCGGTGATGCTCGACAGGCCAGCCTTGCGCATTCTAGATGAAGGCAAAAGCGGATCATTCATGCTGCAGAAAGTCGACATGCCGAAAGCCGATTTTACCGGACCCGGTCAGCCCAAGCCGGCCTCATGGCCGGGCGATCATCCTGCCGTTCCCTTTGGGCGGATCGGCGTGCTGATCGTCAATCTCGGCACGCCGGATGCGACCGATTATTGGTCGATGCGCCGCTATCTGAAGGAATTTCTTTCCGATCGCCGCGTCATCGAGACGCCGCGCGCGATCTGGTGGCCAATTCTCAATCTGATCATCCTCACCGTGCGTCCGAGCCGCAAGGGTCGCGATTACGACACGATCTGGAACAAGGAATTGAACGAGGGGCCGCTGCGCACGATCACGCGCTCGCAATCGGAAAAACTCGCTGAATTCGTCGCGCAGGGCGGCGTCGGTGGCGATCCCTCGCGCATCGTCGTCGATTGGGCCATGCGCTATGGCAATCCTTCCATCCCTTCGCGGATCGAGGCTTTGCAGAAACAGGGTTGCGAGCGCATTCTGCTTGTGCCGCTCTATCCCCATTATGCGGCAGCGACCACCGCGACCGTCTGCGACAAGGCCTTCGATGCTTTGAAGACGATGCGCTGGCAGCCGATCCTGCGCGTTGCACCGCCCTGGCATGACGATGCAGTCTATATCGATGCTTTGGCGGAATCGCTGAAGGACAGTCTGTCGAAACTCGATTTCGAGCCCGATATGGTGCTCGCCTCCTATCATGGCGTGCCGCAGGAATATCTCGACAAGGGCGACCCCTATCATTGCCATTGCATGAAGACGACACGCCTGTTGCGCGAGCGTCTGGGCTGGGGGCCGGACAGATTGATGACGACATTCCAGTCGCGCTTCGGACCGGCCGAATGGCTCAAGCCCTATACGGATGAGACGATCAAGTCGCTGCCCGGCAAGGGCATCAAGAAACTGGCCGTCATCACGCCGGGCTTCACCGCCGATTGTCTCGAGACAATCGAGGAAATCGGCGAGGAAAATGCCGAATATTTCATGCATGCAGGCGGCGAAAAATTCGCGCGCATCGATTGCCTGAACGATTCAGCGCCAGGCATGCGCGTGCTGGAGCATGTTGTGAAACGAGAATTGATGGGCTGGGTTTAACCCTCTCCAAGAGGGAGAGGGTCGCCGCGAAGCGGCGGGGTGAGGGGCTACCCTCCTGCCTCATTGGCGCGAGACCCTAGCCCCTCATCAGTCTGCTTCGCAGACAGCTTCTCCCCATGGGAGAAGCAGCCGCGCGTCGAGGATCGGAGCTAGATATGGCTGATACCGGCTTCTGCATGGTGCTCACCACAGCCCAAGGCGACACGGCACAAAAAATCATCCAGGCCTTGCTGTCCAAAGATCTTGCAGCCTGTGTGCAGGTCATGCCGATCAAGAGCCATTATGTCTGGCAGGGCGTGTTGCGCGAGGAAGCCGAAGACCTGCTCATCATCAAGGCCAAGGTCGCCGATTGGGTCGAGATCGAGATCGAAATCCGCACCGCCCACGATTATGACGTCCCCGAAATCCTGCGTTTCGATGTGGATGCCGGGGCAAAATCCTATCTCGACTGGATCGCGGCCGTGACCAGGCCGTCATTGCGAGGAGCGTAGCGACGAAGCAATCCAGAGCCGCCCCTAAGCTCTGGATTGCTTCGCTCCGCCCGCAAGGACGAGGGCCTTTCCTGCCCCCCTTGAAACCGCAAAAATCCATCCCCACCTGAGATCTGCACGGGCCGCTTCTGGACGTGCAAAACAGTCGGCGCCCCGCCCAAAAGGGGGCCGGGGTTCGCCACATGTCGCTTCTCAAGGAGGATATGTCATGCGTCACTTCGATCTTTCGCCGCTCTATCGCTCGACGGTTGGCTTCGACCGTCTTTTCTCATTGCTCGATCAGGTTTCGGGCGTTGAGGCGGCCAATTCCTATCCGCCCTATAATATCGAGCGGACAGGCGAGAATGATTACCGCATCTCCGTTGCTGTCGCGGGTTTCGCCGAGGAAGATCTGGCGATTGAGACCCGTGAAAACACGCTGATCATCAAAGGCGCCAAGGAAGGTCGCGGGGATGAGGCCGGCAAGGGCGAGGTGCTCTATCAGGGCATTGCCGCGCGCGCCTTCGAGCGCCGGTTCCAGCTTGCCGATCATGTGAGCGTCACGGGCGCGAGCCTGAAAAACGGGCTGCTTCACGTCGATCTCGTGCGCGAAATCCCCGAAGCCTCCAAGCCACGCCGAATCCCGATTGGCAGCGGCCGGCTCGTCGAGGCATCGAAAGCGGCCTGACAGGCTTAAGGCTTGCGGCCAAAAGAAGGGCGCCGGAGGGCGCCCTTTTCCCGTTCTGCCCCGCTGGCCGGGCGCAGCCGCCGCAGGGGGCTTGGCCAGAAGCTTGGACGGCCGCCGATATTTGTGATTAAATTATTGCCAAGACTTATTTTTTTGGTTTCCGGGGGCGCTGGCGGGAATCGCGCTGCCTGCGCTAAGGTGCCGCTTCCACAGGGCCTTTTCATCGCTTGTGCGAGTGCCATAATTCTGGCATGTTCCCGCTCCGTCGATAGGACAGCTTTACTGACCATTTGCGGGCGTCTAAGCTTCCCACACGGCAAGCCGAGCGGCGCGTGCTTTGCATGGACATAAAGGTCATGAGGGCTGCGCAGGCAGCCGTCCGGTTTCGACCCTATTACGATCGTTCGTCACGATCTGGAGTGAGCAATGAGCGGGAATTCGATGAACCATCAGGCGGGCAAGACGGCGGCGAAAGCCGGCGCGTCCAAACGCATCGGTTTGTCGCTTGCCAAAAACACGTCGCTCACCGGAGAGAGCCTTATGTCCGAGCCTTCCGTATCGATTTTCGATCCCGCTCTTCCTGAGGCGCACGGCCTTTATCATCCGGCGAATGAGAAAGATTCCTGCGGCGTCGGCTTTGTCGCGAATATGCACAATCGCAAGTCGCATGACATTGTCGAAAAAGGCCTGCAGATCCTGCTCAATCTCGATCATCGCGGCGCTGTCGGTGCAGATCCGAAAGCCGGCGACGGCTGCGGCATGCTGGTGCAGATTCCCGATCGTTTCCTGCGCGAAGAAACCGCGCGTCTGGGCTTCCAGCTTCCCGCTATCGGCGATTATGCCGTGGGTGCGCTGTTCCTGCCGCGCGATGCGGAAGGACGCAAAATCGTCGAACAGATCGTCGAAAAGGTTGTTGCTGACGAAGGTCAGGTCTTTTTGGGCTGGCGCGATGTGCCGGTCGATCCTTCAGGTCTTGGCGAAAGCGTCAAGCCGACCGAGCCCGTGCACAAGCAGATCTTCATCGGCCGCGGCGCGGGTGTGAAGGATCAGGATACGTTCGAGCGCAAATTGTTCCTGCTGCGCAAAGTGATCTCGAACAATGTCTATAATCTGGGCGACACGCGCACGAAGGGTTTCTACCCCGTCTCGCTGTCGTCGCGCACTCTTGTCTACAAGGGCATGCTGCTCGCCACCCAGCTTGGCGATTACTTCCTCGATCTGCGCGACGAGCGTCTGGAATCGGCGATCTCGCTCGTCCACCAGCGCTTCTCGACCAATACATTCCCGACCTGGTCGCTGGCGCATCCCTATCGCATGGTCGCGCATAATGGCGAGATCAACACGCTGCGCGGCAATGTGAACTGGATGGCCGCGCGCCAAGCCTCTGTTGCGTCGCCGCT
>CAZHOK010000004.1:0-80392 GCA_964534115.1 uncultured Beijerinckia sp. | reverse complement strand
AGAGTAGGTCGCTGCCAGGCCTGCCAAGGACAGATTGAAATTGCCTCTTTGCGAATTTCTTCAAAAGCGCGCCCCACGGCGCGCTTTTTTTCGTTTTGAATCCCATGATTCTGCTGCGGTTTGCGCTTTTGACCTGCCGCAAGGATGGCCTCGGCTTGACTTCGCTTGGCCGGCCTCTCACGCTGGCTTCGATTTTGATCAATTGATTTTTGGAACGTAAGTCATGACGAAAAAGCGACCGCTCTGGCGTGGCTTTGAAAAATGCTTTGCGGCAAAAGCGCATTCTGCTTGTCTCTCCATTCTCTTTTGCCTCGTCCATCTGACGCTGTCGGGCGCTGCGCGGGCGCAAAGTCCGGCGGCGGTGGATGAGATCGCGCGCCTCGAACGAGTCGATGTTCTGATTGTGAATCCTTCGCCTGATGCCGCTCTCAACCGGATCATGATCGATCGGGTCCGGGTTGGGTTGGGCATTTACCCGGGCGAGCTTTTTTCTCGTGGGGTCGCAGAATTCAATCTCGCGCGCGCCAGACGCGCGGCACCGATTTCAAAAACCGAACTCGATATCGGGCCGGGCCCGACTGGCGGAATTGCTCTCGTGATCCGCGTCACGCTCGGGACTGCCGCCGCTGAACCAAAAGGCCGCGGTGCATTTGTCACTGGCAAATCGGGGGATCTGCCCGTTCTCTATGACAAGGACGGCACGTTTCTGCGCATGCGCCTCGAAGGGATTGCCATGTATTATGGCAATCGCAATGCCTGGTACGGTCAACCCGCTCCGCTGCTGGCCGGCAACCCTCTGGTCAAGGGCAAGTCGGCAGGAGCGGGCTACAGCCATTGGGTTGAAGGTTTTACACATGCCGGCCTCTACGGCATCACGCCCTTGAATGACAATGTCAGCGTCTATGGTGGCGTCAGCGGAATCTATAGCGCATCGGCGGGGCAGGAATTGTTCACCGACCACACGCGTGGCTATTTGGGTGTGGAAGATGCCTATGTCGGTATCGTTGGCGGGAGGACATCGGACGAGGGCGATCGTCTTGTCCTGAATGCTTCTGCCGGTCGTCAGAGGTTTGGTGTCGGCGACGGATTTCTGATTGCAAATACAGCCTCAAACGGTGGGCGTCGCGGGGCTTTGCAATCCAATCCGCGTTGGGCGAGCGACCGGCTGATGCTTTTGCAGGCCAAATATAACAACACCAAAATCGAAGCCTTTTATCTCGATCCCGATGAATTGCCGGAGGTCGATTCCAAAACCAAACTCGTCGGCGTCAATCTCGATACGCGTCTGCCGGGCCCCTTCACCTTCGGGGCCATGTATCTTCACGTGCTGAAATCCCAATTCAATTATTACACGCCCACCGATGTTTTCGCCCGAGAGGGATTGCAGGTTTACAATGCGCGCTTGCGTTGGCAGCCCAATCCCATTGGCCCGGGTCCGTTTATCGCAGCAGAAGCGGCCGTGCAGCGTCACAATCATATAGACATGCGCGCCATCGGCTGGTTTTCTGAAATCGGCTATGTCTTCGACAATCTTCTGCCTTGGTCGCCAACATTCTCTTATCGCTATGCGTCATTTTCAGGCGACAATCCGGCCACGTCCCGCATGGAGCGGTGGGATCCTCTCTTGTCGGGCGATAATGGCGAGCGCTGGGTTCAGGGCATCAATCATTTCAAGGTTTTTCAAAACAGCAATCTGGCGACGCATCGTTTTCAGCTGAGACTTCGGCCTCAACCGAAGATCGAATTGGTTCCGCAAATGTGGTTGTTTGCCGCCGATAGCACGACAAATCTGGGTGGCAATCCGGCCTTTTCTTTTCTTGAGGGGAGCTATCTCGGGGCTGAGGCCAATTTGACGCTCAAATGGTTCATCTCTCCCAAGCTGATGCTGCAGGGCCATGTGGCGGCAACATTTCCCGGCTCGGCAACCCGAAAAGCCATTGGTGCGCCGGCCGAACCCTGGCTCAGTACAATGGTTTTCTTGCGTGCAGGTTTTTGAAGTCATTTTTAAGGGGTCATCAAATGGAACGCAGAGACGTCATCAAGGGAATGGTTCTGGCTGCAGGATCGGCGGCAAGCCTCACGGCTGGACAGGTGGCGACAAGTACGCCTGCTGCCGCGCAGGCAAAAGGTGTTGGCGTCAAGGATATTGCGCCCACAGATCCGGCCTATTTCATTCCCGATCGTTTGAGGGGAAAAACCTTGATCGTCACCGGCTGCGCGCGCGGGATGGGCGCTGCAGCTGCCATGCGTGCGGCCAAGGAAGGCGCCAATATTGTCGGTGTCGATTGGATTCAGGATCTGGGTGCGGCGACGATCGAGCGGATCAAAGCCGCTGGCGGCAAAGCAATCTTCATTCACGGCGACATTGCAGATTCTGCCATTTGCGAACGCATGGTCAGGGCTGCGGTCGATACTTACGGGCGCCTTGATCTGGCGCTGAACAATGCCGGTGTGATGGATGGTGTATTTTCGGGCGAGCCGCCAAATTATGCCAGCCAGCGCGATCTTGTCTTTGCGCGTGTCCATGAAGCAAGCGATTCCTATTGGGACAATGTGCTGCGCGTGAATGCCACCGGCGTATTCAGATCGATGCGCGCCGAACTGAAGCAGATGGTCGCTCAAGGCCAAGGCGGTGCGATTGTGAATGTGGGCTCAATCGCAGGCATGACAGGCCTTGCCGGAAATCCCGCCTATGTCGCCAGCAAACATGCCGTCAACGGCCTGACCAAAAATGCTGCCGTTGATTATGCGCCTTATGGTATTCGCATTAATTCGGTCAATATGGCTGCCACGGATACGCCCATGGTTGAGCGAGCGGGGATCTTGGTGGCTGAGGCTGCCAAAGCGACGTCAGGTCCAGCCATGGGGCGCATCAAGATCGACAGTCTCTTGTCCTATACCCATTCGCAAAAGCGACCCGCGACGGTTGCTGAACAGGTCAGCATGATGCTCTTCCTGCTCTCCGATGAGGCTTCAAATTTTACGGGCGGCATTTACGCCACGGATGGTGGCTGGACGACCTATTGAGCGCCTGTCCATCCTCGTCCGCGATCTTGGGCATGGTTTTGCATGAAAATCCTTTGCTCCCTCTGAGCCGAACAAAAGGATTGCCTTTGCGGCGCTCAGTCCCTAGAAGAACATCACGTTCTGTTGCGGATTCGAGCAGCCATTGACCAAGCGAGAGCGAGGTCGTTCAAACGGGAAACCGGGCTGCCAGACGACGCAGAAACACAAGTTGACGCGGGGTGGAGCAGCCCGGTAGCTCGTCAGGCTCATAACCTGAAGGTCACAGGTTCAAATCCTGTCCCCGCAACCAAACACAAAACGCCCCGTGAGTGAAAACTCCGGGGCGTTTTGCTTTTGTCGGGCCGAAAAGGTGGCTGTGTCGGCGCAGATGAGGTCGGTCACTTGCGCACAAAGCGCGCCTGGATCGTTTTGCCATCGGCCATGGTGGCAGACATGACAATGCGTGCACCGGCTGTGAGCGGTTGAGTCAATTGTCCACCGAGTTTGTTGGGCGCGATCGCGACCAGCGGTACAGTCCATGTCTTGCCGGAATCCTGCACAATGGCGCGCGCATTCTGAACGCCCTGCGAGGAGACAGGCCGTTCCTTCTCGTCGCTCAGGAACAGGATGAGGTCTGTTCCCGATATGACAAGCTCGACATGATGGCCTGGAATATCGACGAGCTGGCCCCCATTGGGCCCTTTGTCGACCTCATGCGCTGCGGCGCCAGAAGCTCCCATCAAGATCAGCGCTACAAGAAAAAAAGATTTCATCAGATATAACCTCAATAGGCTTGCGTTGGTTGAAGGTTCGCTGTGCGCGTAGCCGCCAGTCGTTCAACGGCGGGTTTTCCATATTTCAGGAAGAGCACCGGCGTGAGCAATGTGTCGAGCAGCGTTGCGCTGATCAGTCCGCCAAAGATTGTCACTGCAACTGGGTGCAGGATTTCGCGTCCAGGTTCGCCTGCCCCCACAATCAATGGCAACAAGGCGAGGCCGGCTGCAAGCGCCGTCATCAAGACAGGCGTCAGGCGCTCAAGACTGCCGCGTATGACGGCTTGTTTGCCGAAGGTTTCACCTTCGAACAGGATCAGGTTGATGTAATGGCTGACTTTCAAAATGCCATTGCGGGCCGATATGCCGGCAAGCGTGATGAAGCCGATCATGGAGGCCACTGAGAGGGGCTGGCCGGCCAGCCACAGCGCAATCACACTGCCGATCAAAGCCAGCGGAATATTGCCCATGATAATGGCTGTCAGCACGATCGATTGATAGCGGCTGTACAGAACGGCTGCGACCATCAGCAACGAGAGGAGAGACAATCCGCCAATGCGCAGGCTTGCCTCTTCCTGTGCCTGGAATGATCCTTCGAGCCTCAGCACATAGCCCTGCGGCGTGTCGGTCTCGTTCATCGCGCGCCGAATGTCGGCGATGATTTCCGCCATGTCGCGCCGGCCATCCGAATTGGCATAGACGGCAATGCGGCGCTGGCTGTTTTCTCTCAGAATCTGGTTTGGCCCGTCGGTTTCCATGATGTCGGCGATCATGCGCAGGGGCACATGGCCGGCTGGCGTTGCGATGAGCAAGTCGCGAAGTCCTTGGGTCGAGCGGTCTGTATCTGGAAGACGCAAAACGACATCAAAGCGACGATTGCCTTCGACGATCTGTGAAACGACACGGCCGTTGGAAAGCAGCTCCAGCGCTTGCGTCACGGCAGCCGGCGTCACCCCGTATAGAGCCGCACGGGCGTAATCGAGATCGACCCTCACTTGCGGGATGCGCACCTGTTTTTCGACCTGTAAATCGACGATGCCGGGAATGGCTGCGAGGCGCAGCCGCAGCGATTCGGCGATGGCGCGAGCAGTATCCATGTCGTCGCCGAAGATTTTGAGCGCAATCTCGGCCCGCACGCCTGACAACATATGATCGAGGCGATGGGAAATAGGTTGGCCGACATTGAGCACGACGGGCAGGACCGACAATCGGCTGCGTATGTCAGCCATCACTTCGGCCTTGCTGCGCGCGGAGCGATCGAGATGAACGTCGATTTCGGAGGAATGCACGCCCTCTGCATGTTCGTCGAGCTCGGCGCGGCCTGTGCGGCGACCAACTGAAGAGACTTCCGGTACGGAGCTGATCAGTTTTTCAGCAATGGCGCCGAGCCGGTTGCTTTCCTGCAAGGAAATACCGGGATTGTAAATCATGCTGATTGTGAGTGTGCCTTCGTTGAACGGCGGCAGAAAGGCGCGCGGGAGATAGAGCGCCGCCGCAATCGAAGCGGTGACGCCGAGAAAAATGAACATGACAAGCAGCCGCGCATTGCCAAATGCCTTTTCAAGCGCCGCCGCATTCATCCGTTTGAGTGCAAGCACCAGGCGTGGCTCGGACCGATGGGCAGCAATGCGCTTCGACAGAAGAAAATAGCTCAGGACCGGGGTCACGGTGATGGAGGTTACAAGCGAGCCGAGAATCGAGACAATATAGGCGACGCCGAGTGGGGCGAAGAGGCGCCCTTCAATGCCCGAAAGGGCAAAGAGCGGAACAAAAACGAGAATGACAATCATCGTTGCATAGATAATGCCCGAGCGGACCTCCTGGCTGGCGCGGGCGATGACCTCCAGAACGGGCTGCGGCGTCGCAGCAGCGGCATTCTCTTTTAAGCGGCGCAGAATATTCTCGACATCGACAACGGCATCGTCGACCAATTCGCCAATGGCAATGGCAAGCCCGCCCAGCGTCATTGTGTTGATCGTCAGTCCGAAAATCTGGAAGACGATGATTGTGACGAGTATCGAGATCGGTATGGCTGTAAGGGAAATAAAAGTGGCACGTCCGTTCATCAGGAACAGGACGAGCACGATGGCAACAACAGCTGCGGCCTCGAGCAGGACACGGCGCACATTGCCGATCGACGTTTCGATAAAACTGGCCTGACGGAACTGGATGTCCGTCACTTTGATTCCGGTGGGCATTGTTTTCTGGATATCGTGCAGCAATGCCTCAATGCGGCGCGTCAGCTCCAGCGTGTCGGCGCCGGGCTGTTTTTGTACGGAAACGATCACCGCAGGCTTGCCCTGATAGCCGGCATCGCCGCGCTTCACCCGTGGTGCGAAATCGACACTGGCAACCTGATGCAGAAAGACCGGCTGGCCCTGGCGCTGCAATATGACAAGGTTGCGCAAATCCTCGAGCCTGTTTGTCAGGCCGATATTGCGGATGAGAAATTCGCGTCCTGCCTGATCGACAAATCCACCCCCCGTATTTGTGCCGAAGCGCGAGACAGCCGCCTCAATCTGTTCGGCGGAAATATCGAGTGCCTGCATTTGGGCGACATTGGGTGCAATCCGATATTGGCGGACTTCACCGCCGATCGGGATCACCTGCGCGACGCCCTGCAAGGCAAGCAATTGCGGCCTGAGCGTAAAGTCCGCTGCCTCGCGCAAATCCATCGGCGATACGCTCTCGCCTGTGACTGCGATGAGCATGATCTCGCCCATGATCGAGGTGACCGGCCCCATTTGCGGATTGGTGGCACGCGGCAATTGTTCGCGCACCAGAGCCAGTTTCTCTGCAACCAGTTGGCGCGCGCGAAACACATCCGAAGACCAGTCGAACTCGACATAGACAATTGAAAGCCCGACACCAGACACAGAGCGCACGCGATTGACGCCGGGCATTCCGTTCATGGCTGATTCGAGCGGGAAGGTGACAAGCTGTTCGACCTCCTGTGGCGCAAGCCCTTCGGCTTCCGTCATGATGGTGACGGTCGGCCGGTTGAGGTCGGGAAAAACATCGACCGACAGGCGCGGCAGAACAAAGAGACCGTAGGCCATCATCGCCAAAGCTGCTGCAATGACGAAAAGGCGGTGTCGCAGACTGTTATTGATCAGGAAGTTGAACATGCCGCCTCACCGCACCTGATTGATGAGGTCAGAGCCGCGCACGACAATGCGTTCGCCTGTCTTCACGCCGGCGCGGATGATGATGCGGCCGGCATCCAGCGTGTCAGCCCGAACGGAAACGGGTTCGAAGCGCTCCGGTTCGACATGGCGCCATACAAGCTGTTCGCCATTGGCGCCGCGCACGAGCGCCTCGCGCGGCAGGATGATTCCTGTGATCTCAGCCCCGGTTGCGGCTGTGACCGTCACAGGTTGGCCTGCGCTCAGACGATCATGTGTGTCCTCGATCGCGAAATGCACCAGCGTTGCCTGTTGTTGAAGGGCGCGGCCATAGCCCAGCAGCTGCAAGCGCAGCTGCGTGCCATCTGTCGTCACCGCCGATGCACGTGCGCTTGCAGCAGGCAGAACATCTGGAAAGGCCAGTGCCTCGACGATCAGGCCCTGCGGATCGATGATCTGGAAGAGGACATCTTGCGGCTGCACAACCTGCCCCGCCTGGACTTTTGCCGCGGCGATGATGCCGTCGACTGTTGCGCGCAACATCTCCGGCTCGACACGCGTTTCGCGCACGATCTCGCGGCGACGGCGCAGGCCTTCAAGCTCGGTTTCCGCATCGACGATCTGGCTCTGGGGTGCAATGCCGCGCTCTGCGAGCGGCTTGAGCCGTCGCAACCTGGCCTCGGCGACCGCAATCGCCTGTTCAATTTCGCCAGAGCGCTCCGAAATCGTTGTGCGGTCGGCTTGCGGCAGTGCCGGTTCGATCAGCGCAAGAAGATCGCCGCGCTTCACCCGTTGCCCAAGACGCGGCAGGCCGCCCTCGGCTGCAAGAATACGGCCGCCGGAAATACTCTGCACAAGACCGCCGCGATTGGGATCGACGACGATCCGGCCAACCAGGGTCGCGCCCTTTTGCGTGGTCTCGCTGGTGGCAAGGCGCGTGCGGATATCGAGGAGGTGCTGGCTTGCCTTGGGCAGAAAGACCGACCGGTCCGGGAGGCGTTGGGGTGCATCGCCCGACACGACCGCGGGAGGCGGTGCACCGTGATCATGGCCTTCATGCGCGCGAGCGCGATCGATTGGGAGGAGCAGTCCGGCAAGAATGGCAACTGCCGGCGCCATGGCGCGCCTGCGCCAGCCTGTCAGGGCGACGCCCAGAACAAGGCCTGCGGCCAGCGACCCGCCGGCAATCCAGAAGGGCGAAAGATGTGTGTGTGCGGCGCGCTCGGCTGCGGGACGCTGCAATGTGCCGATCAACAGGTCATCGCCCATGGGTCCGGAGATGGCAAAGACAAGATCCAATGCGCCCGCGCCCTGGAGCTTGGGTGAGACGAGCTGGAAGAGCCCCGTGCCGATGGCACGTGCAACCATGTCTTCAGCCCCGATCGTGACGCTGATGGTCGCATCCGCCACGGGCTCATTGGTTGCAAAGGCATCGAGATGAATGGTCAGCGTGTCGCCGCGCAAACGCGCCACAAGCTGATAGGGATCTGCCTCTAGCGCGATGCGTGGCGCAGCAGATGCAGCTGGCAGGGCTGGTGGCGCGCCATGATCATGTCCCTCATGCGCATGCGCATGAAGGCCTGCGAGACAAATGGAAACGCCCAAGATGAGGCCGCGCAGGCGACCCGACAGCAGACAAGACATGACAACCCCAAATGACGGACAAGGGACAAGGCCCCGTCACGCGACAGGGCCGTTCAGCCGATGTTTGTCGCTCGAGGCGGTCGTCGAAGCCCGCCGGTGGCAATTCCATGCTGCAGGGGCTCACGGCTCCAGCGCAAACCCGTCCATCCTGTCAAAATGGCGATGGTGGCGACCGAAGCACCCGGCAAGGCTATGGCACAGGCAAGGCCACAGCACTCGCCATCGCAGGAGCGATCCACCCCATCGCCATCTGGCTGCGCCACGGCTGATTTGTGCGCGGCTTCATGCTTATGCGCGTGATCTTTGCCATGTACATGATCTTGGGCCTGAGCACCGATGCTCATGCCCTTTGGTGGATGCGCATGAGAAGCAAAGCCCTCGTGCAGGACAAACGCCATCAATGCCGCCATGGCTATGGCGGCCCCGATTTGGCGCAGACTGCTCCCGAAAACCAACACGGTCTCTCCAGATAACGCCCGGAGTATGAACCTTGCCACAATGGTAAGGTCAAGCCCGCGCAACCGCCGATAGGGCCCGGATATCCGCCTGTGGGTCAGACTCACATGCGACAGCTGGGCGGCCGCGCGGCGGGTGATTTTGGCAAATTGGCCGCGTTTCAACGATTGTTGTCGATAAGAAACGAAACGCCGGGGGAGGTCGGAGCCGCCTCCCCGCAATCTCGCAAAGACGCCCCCTGCATGAAAATGCTGGGGCTTTTTGCGGACACGTTCAAAAGCATCGCATCTGTTGAGCCGTCGAGCGGATGCGATTGATCGCCTGTATGGCATCAAGGCGGGATGCTCGGCTCTCGATCATGCGAGGCTATATTCCACTTGGGTCGGGCCATAGCGTTCTGTGACTTTTCCCGTCGTCAAATCATATCCATGTTGCAGGATGCGCCCCACCAGTTTCTCACTGCGAAAGATCATGGCCACAGAGCGAGTGGGGCCGCCTTGTTCTGCATGGATATTGAAGGGGGGAACAAGATCTACCGTGCCCGGCTGACCAATTGTCACGCTGGAGAGCTTGACCTCGGCATAATCGGGGCGGCTCCCATCATCGAGGCGATCATAGCGTTCGAGAGATTCGGTGCCCTCAACAAGGCCATAGAGAACCCAGGCTTGAGAGTGGTCATGCACGCTGCCCTTTCGGTTGGGCGCGCGAACAACGGCATTGATGATAAAGCCGTATGTTTCGTCCGTATGCAGGAGCAGGTTCTTGTGCCCCTCGGTCGAGGGCCAGTTCTTGGCAGAATCTTGGATAGCGGGGTTTTTTACAAGGCCTGTCAGGAGAGTTTGTGTTTGCTCCATCCGTGTCTTCATATCGCTTTCACGAGCCCAGATGGCATGTGTCTTCTCAATGAAATCTGAAAGTGCAGCGGCAGCAGGATGGGCCATATGAATCTTCTCCCCCAAAACGGTCTTCCCGACCTTCTTGTTCGGGAAATTATATCTGCTCCCCGCAGGGGAGCTATCCCAAAATTTGGGGCCTGCCGTTGAAAAACGATCCTCGCTGATTTTGGCTGACGATGCCTGCGGCCAGAGCCGGAGGCTGAAGGCGGGGGGCGCCATTAACATGCAATCCTAAGTGCCGATCCCTTGCGGCGTTGCAGGCCAAATTCGATCCGACAAGGCTCAGCCATTTTCGAAAATGGCCGACATTTCCAGTGCAGAGGTCTGCGATTCGAACATATTGCGGCCAAGCGCGACCAGGGTCTCGGCGCGTTCGTCTTGGCCGAACCAGCCGAGTGAACGGCGGGCTTTGTCGAGCAAGTCTGTCGTGTCCATCCGGTTTTCGGGCGAGCCCAAGGCATTGCGCATGTCGCGACGCAGCACTTGCCCCGCGACGCTGACCTCAACCTCGGCGGCCCAGATCCTGGGGAATTCGCGGTCGAGTTCCGGCGCGCCCTCAATGACAATGCGGGCCGCAAGATCGGCGATCTGCGGGTTGCCCAGAATATTGCGCCGCTCCACGTCATAGAGATCGTCGGGCAAAAGGGCCGCTGTCGCCAATTGGGCGGCGCCGCTGACGAAGGCAGATCCACGCGCGGATGCAAGCAGAGGCTGGCTGATCATGGCCTTGTGCGAAGTGGGAACGCGCGCAACGATTTTCTCGATCTGCATCGGGTCGAGCCCTTCGGCGCGCAGGCTCAACATGGCCTGCGTTGCGCTCAGCGCTTGTCGTGCTGTGGCGAAAGGCTTGAGGGAGAGCTCCGGAAAGATGCTTTTGGCGCCCAAATTCTCCGTCAGCTCATTCGCATCGAAGGACAGGCCGAAGGCCGTGGCGATCCATTCTCCGTCCGGCACATTTTCCGCACCATTGAAACCTTGGCGCGCGGCTTCGGCCATGCGCAGCCCCGTTGCAACCGCATTGGCAAAGACAATCCAGCGCCCTGACGGTTCGCGCAGAAAACGCCCGCTCTTGCCCGCGCTGGTCATGATGCTGAGCGACAGGGCTTCGCGTGTCCGCTCGAGATTCAGGCCCCAAAGACGGCAAGCGACGGCGCATGCGCCCAGCGTCGCCGCCGAGCGGGTTGGCCAAAAACCCTGAAACAGTGCCTTTGCGCCATCCATTCCCTTGCCAAAGCGCACCATGAGCTCGGTGCCCACATAGATCGCGTTGGCAAGCTCGTGCGGATCGCGGCTGCTCTGCGGATAGAGGCAAAAAGCTGTCGGCACGGTCACGGCGCTGGGCGTTGTATTGGCACCTGTATGGATGTCATCCATCTCGGTCATGCGCACCAGGCCGGCAATACCTGCTATGCCCTCCGCCCCCGCGCCGGCAAAGACCCGTTGCAGATTTTGCCCCTCCGAAGAATGGCCGCCGAGAATACGCGCCAGGGCGACATCGGTCGCATGGAGGCGCAAGATTTTTTGATCGAGTGCGGGCAGGGTCGAGGCCTTGGCCTGAGTTACGAATTCCGCCATTTGCCCGACAAGCGACATCTTTGCCTCCCTTCGTCTTTTCTCGTTCCCAGTCTGAAACTGGAGCCGCGCAGCGGCAAGATCAACAAGGGGAAGCCTTCCGGCTTAAAGCCGACAGGCTATAAGGGTTCCCCCTCGACAAGCTCCCGCCTTCGAATAAGCTTCAAAAAAACAGACAAGGGAGGAAAGCCACATGATGCGGTTTTTCATTTGCATGGCGGCCGCGCTTGCCGTCGCTCCGGTGCAGGCGCAGACGCAACCCTATCCGAACAAGCCCGTGCGCATCATGGTAGGCTTTGCACCCGGTGGCATAGCCGACGAAATGGGCCGTTATTTTGGTGATTTCCTGGCGCGCGAAACTGGCAATCAGGGCATTGTCGAAAACCGTGTTGGAGCTGCAGGAATTCCCGCGCTCACCGCCGTCGCCAAGGCAGACCCCGATGGCTACACGGTCGGCATTGCCATTTCCGGCAGTCTCGTGATGACCCCCTTCGTTCAGAAGCAAATGCCGATCGATACGATGAAAGATCTGGCTCTCGTCAGCGCGCTCGTCGAGACGCCCAATTTCATTGCGATCAGTTCGAAAGTGCCGGCCAATACAATTGGCGAATTCATTGCTCTGGCGCGCAGCAAGCCGGGCGGGTTTGAATTTGGTTCGGCGGGCATGGGCTCTTTGCCGCATCTGTCTGCCGCGCTTTTCGCAAATGAGGCAAAGATCGAATTGGTGCATGTTCCCTTCCGTGGCAATGCACCAGCCATTGCTGAAATGATGGCTGGCCGGGTGGCCATGGTTGCCAGTTCCATCGCCGATCTGATGCCGGGCGTCGAGGCCGGGCAATTGCGCATTCTTCTGGCCGCAGCGCCCAAGCGCCAATCCTTCATGCCCGATGTGCCCTCTGCGCCTGAGGCGGGATTGCCGCGTTATATAGTCAGCACATGGGTTGGCCTTGTCGCCCCGCCAACAACGCCGCAGCCGATCCTCGATCGATTGCACGCGCTCGCGCAGCGGATGATGGATGATCCGCAGATCCAGAAACGCCTGCAAACCAGACATATTCAGCCCATGCGCATGTCGCGTGCGGAATTCTCGGCTTTCGTCAATAAAGAATATGAAGATTGGCGGGGCTATACGCAAACCATGGGCATCGTGCCACAATAAGAAATGGAGCTAAAATGGCCGATCTCGAACTGACGCTCGCATGCGGCGATTATGAACTGACACGCCCGCTGACCGAAGGCCATATCAAGGCTGAGGGCATAACCTTTGTGCCCGATACGCGCTATGGCGCACGCGAGCGTCATTGGGCCATGGCCAAGCATAATGCTTATGATGTCTGCGAATTCAATGCGCCCGCCTATTTCATGGCGCGCGATCGCGGCTTTGAATGGACTGCCATTCCGGTCTTTGCCCATCGCCGTTTCCGACACGGCTTTATCTTCATCAATCCAAAAAGCGGCATCCGAGAGCCTCGGGATCTGATTGGCAAGCGTATTGGCGGAACCAATTTCCAGCCGGCCGGCAATGTCTTCATGCGTGGGCTCATGGAAGAGGAATATGGCATTCCCCATGATTCCATTCATTGGTTCACCGAGCGCGGCGAAGATATCGACTTTGATCCGCATCCGGGTCTGAAGATCTCTCGTATACGCGACGATCAATCGCTCGATACAATGTTGCTTGAGGGCGAGCTCGATGCCCGGCTCGAGCCGGAATATCCATCAGCTTTTCTGAAAGGCGATCCGCGCTGCGTCCAGCTTTTCTCCGATGTGAAGAATGTTGAAATCGACTATTTTAAGCGGACCGGAATCTTTCCGATCATGCATGTCACCGTGGTCAAGCGCGAGATCGTCGACAAGCATCCATGGGTTATCAAAAGTTTGATGGATGCGTTTGAAAAAGCAAAATCGATGGCCATGAAGCGGGTGGAAAATCCGCGTGTCAATCCGCTGGCCTTCTGGGCTCATGCCTGGTTTGAACAGCAGCGTCTGATGGGTCCGGATCCCTGGCAATACGGGCTCGGGCCTGAAAATCGCAAGACCCTCGAAAAAATCATTGAATATACGCAAATGCAGGGCCTCATCAGCCGGCGCTGGTCGGTCGATGAATTATTTTCGGTCTGAAAAATGGGCATTTGCACGCAGAGAATTGCCTCTCTGACAGCGCTGATGCGCGGCAAGGGAATCGATAAATTGGTGGCGATTGGCAATGGCCACCACATGATCGATCTCGATAATCCCTTGGCGCATTTGACGGGTTATCGTTCGAGCGGTCCGGCGCTGCTCACACTGGATACCGAAGGTCATGTGCGACTGCTCGCTCATGTCGGCGAGGAAGATGCGGTCGGACAAATTGGCGTCGACGTCGAATTGACTCATGATATTGAAGCACAGGCGGCAGATTTTATCGGCACAGGCCATCTCGCCAGCGTTGGCTTTGCCGATGCGCCACGCAGATTGGCCTTGGCATTGCCTGTGTTTTCTGCAGGTGCGCTCGATTTTGATTTTCATGCCCTGACAGCAACCAAGACGCTGGCTGAAATAGCCCATGCGCGCCGCGCAACGCAGATTGCAGAAGCAGGCTATGCCTATCTTCTCGACCTTGTGCGTCCGGGAATGCGTGAATGCGATCTTGCCGTGGAAGTTAATCTTTTCATGCGGGCGCAAGGTGCCAATGATTCATTCCTGATGCTCAATTGTGGGCCCCGCCAGGATGCGGTCATGCCGTCAAGCGAACGTCGGATCGAAGCCGGCGATCTGCTTTTATGCGAATTATCGCCAAGTGTGGCGGGCCAGTTTACCCAGATTTGCCGGACGGTTTCGATCGGTCCGGCAAAGGAGATCGTGGCAGAAAAATATCCTTTGCTTGCTCGGGCCATGCATGAGGGCATCAGGCGTGTGCAGCCGGGCGCGCGGCTCGGCGATGTCTGTTCTGCCATTGATGATTATCTGTCGGACGCCGGCTATGCGCAGTTTTCGCGCCCGCCTTTCATTCGGCGTCGTGGTCACGGACTTGGTTGCGGATCGACTGCACCGGGCGATGTCAGCGTTGACAATGATACGCGTCTTGCGCCGGGCATGTTGTTCATGGTCCATCCGAACCAATTCCTGCCCGAGACGGGTTATATGATGTGCGGTGAGCCTGTTTTATGCACGCAAACAGGATTTGAAATTCTGACGGCCCAGACGGCGGCTTTGGCCGAGGTGTGCATATGAACGCCTTTATGCCATCCATTGCCTTGCCGACCGGGCCTTACGATTGGCACGAGGAACTTGTGCCGCGCGCTCTATATGAGAACCGTCTCGAGGGTTTGCGCGCAGCCATGCGATTGCGTGGGCTGACACATGCAATCATCTATGGAAATATTTTCGATTCAGAGGCTCTGGCCTTTTTTAGTTCTTTTACGCCAAAACTTGGTCCGGCTGTTCTTCTTGTGCCGCAGGCAGGTGACGTGCGCCTCTTGTTTTCAGGCGGGCCTGGCATGGCGCCATCTGCACGCCGTCTCACATTCGTTGAAAATGTTGGTGCGCTGCGATCTCTTGCCAAGGATGTTTCTGAGTGGATTGCAGGGCAGGGCGATGCGCGTGTCGGCCTCATCTGTGGCGATGGCGTGATCCAGAGCGATTTCGAGGCGATGAATGCATCCGTCGCGCATGGGCTTGTCTCATTGGAGGATGTTTTTTCAGATCTTTGTCGTGAGCAGGATATTTTAAAAGGCGTGCGTGCCAGCGCTCAATTGCTGCAGCAATGCGCCAACCGCATGTCTGTTGATTTTTCCGATCAAGCAAATCTCTCTACTTTTGGGATCGATGCGGAGCGATTTGCTTTTTCGCTGGGGGCGCAGGATATGCGCCTGCGAATCGCACGAAAGCCTTGGGGTCGGCCTGTTGCTCTCCCCGATCAGGCGCTCAGCCTGGTCGCCCCCGCACCCGTTGCTTTGGCTGTTCGCTATCGCGGTTGGTGGGCGCAGGGCGAATTTGTCTTGGGCCAACCGGCTGACCTAAATCTTCTCATTGCGCGCAGGCTCGAAAATATGACGGCCGGACAGGCCTATGCAAACCGGGTTGCCTTTCCGCCTGCGCCACATGCAGACAGCGGCTTGCGTTATGTGTTTGTGGAAGAGAGCGGCGGGCGCTGGTCGGCTTTGTGCACCGATACTGAAGGGAAGCGAGAATTCCTGTTCAAGCCACCGGGCCTCTGATCAGCTGCGCAAGACATCGATCATGCGTTGCGCCAAAGGCCCCGGATCGGCGCTATAGACACAGCGGATTTGCAGCGGAGGGATCGGCTTGGCGAGATCGAGCCGAACAAGTGCGCCGGAGCTTGTTTCATCCATCAATGTGCAAAGCGGCAGACAGGCAATGTAATGGCCATGGCGCAAGGCCTCGCGCACAGAGGCCGATTCCTGCAATTCAAGCGCAATATTGTAATCTTCCAGACCGATGGAGCGCAGATTCCTGTCAACCATCTGGAAATAGCGCGATTGCTGCAGCCCGGTGACAAAGGCTTGCTGACGCAATTCTGCAGCCCCGATATTTTTGGCGCGCGCCAGAGGATGTGTCTTGCCGACGACAAGATGCAGCGGCTCGCGACCGACGATTTCTGATTGCAGCCCTTGGATCGGGCCGGTGCTGAGGAGAATGCCAAGTTGGACCGTGCCGCTTTCGACCAAGGCCAAGACATCCTCGATCGTGCCGATCCGCGTGACGATGCGCGAGCGGGAATTGCGTTTTGAGAAGCGGCTGAGATAGGGCGGCAGGAAAGAGGCAGCCAGATCGCGATGGGCTGCCACAACCAATTCTCGTGTCTGTTTGGCCTTGAGGCCCGCAAGCTGCTGGGAGGCATCCCCGCTCAGGCGAACCACCTCGCCTGCCAGCGTATAGACGATCTGCCCGGCCTCGGTGAGTTGCGGGCGTGTCCCGCGATGGCGCAGCAGCAGCGCCGTGCCGACCTGGCGTTCGAGCGCCTTCACATGTGCGCCAACGGAGGGCTGGGCAATGCCGAGCCGGTCGGCGGCAGCATTAAATCCGCCAAGATCGACGACGCTTTTGAACACAAGAAGGCGACGTGGGCTTGCTTCAACCATTGGGCATCCTCAGCTCCTGTGCCAACATAGCTGATCGGCTATAAGATGCCAGCCACCAACCCCATTGATTTCGGGTCTGTCGGATCGCAGTCTCGTGAAATAAGAGACATGCGTTCCTGTCATGGAGCGCCAGCGGGGAGGCGGGGCAGGTGATTGTCGTTGCAATCGACATTGGCGGGACTTTCACAGATCTCATTGGCTTCGATACGCAGGCCAAGCGCTTTCTGCAGGCAAAGAGCCTCACGACGCCGGGCAATCTTGTGCAAGGCATTATCGATTGCCTGAACAAGAGCGGAATTGCGATTGATGAGATTGCCGAACTCATTCACGGATCGACAACGGCGATCAATACGCTGATCGAACGAAAAGGCGCCAAGACCGGGCTGATCGTTACGCGCGGTACGCGCGATGTCTATGCCATTGGTCGCGGCAACAGGCCTGAATCCTACAATCTCTTTTTCCATCGTCATCGTCCGCTGGTGCCGCGTGCTCTCACGCGCCAGGTCGGCGGCCGTCTGACAGCCGCTGGCGATGTTCATGAGGAACTCGACCCCAAATCGGTTGCGGAAGCAATTGCCACTTTGAAAGCGGAAGGATGCGAGGCTGTCGCAGTGTGCCTTCTGCATTCTTATGTCAATCCCGATCATGAGCGCGCCGTCGGCGCAGCGATCCGCAAAGATATGCCGGACGCCTATCTTTCGCTTTCGCATGAGATTTTGCGCGAATATCGCGAATATGAGCGCATGTCGACGACGGTGGTGAATGCCTATATCGGCCCCAAGGTTGGCGGTTATGTCTCAAGCCTCGAGAGCAATCTTGAGAAGACCGGATTTAAAGGCAATCTGTCCATCATGCGTTCCAATGGTGGCGTGATGACGCCACAAGTTGCCACCAATCGTCCTGTGGCCATGATGGAATCGGGTCCCGTCGGGGGCATTATTGCTTGTGCGCGCTTTGGCGAGAAACTCGATCTCGGCGATGTCATTTCTTTCGACATGGGCGGCACAACTGCCAAAGCAAGCCTTGTGAAAGACGGTCAGCCGACCTTGGCACCCGGCTATTATGTCGGCGGTTATGCGAGTGGCGATCCCGTCATGTTGCCGATGATCGATGTTGTGGAAGTCGGCGCTGGTGGGGGATCGATCGCCTGGATCGATGAAATTGGCGCGTTGAAAGTTGGCCCGACAAGCGCGGGTGCCTCGCCCGGCCCGATCTCCTATCGCCTCGGTGGAACAGAGCCAACAATCACCGATGCCAATGTTGTGCTCGGCCGGCTCGATCCCGATAATTTCCTTGGCGGCGCAATGAAACTGGATGCCGATGGTGCACGTGCAGGAATAGAACGCACCGTCGCCAAGCCATTGGGTATGGATGTGATCGCGGCCGCCAAGGCCATTGTCGATATTGCTGTCTCGAAAATGTCGCTTGCCGTGCGCGAAGTCTCGGTCGAAAAAGGTTACGATCCGCGTGACTTTGCACTTTTTGCATCGGGTGGTGCTGGGCCTTTGCATGTTCTGGCCATTGCGCGCGAACTCTATATTCCCAAAGTGATCGTTCCGCTTTTCCCGTCGCATTTCTCCGCGCTTGGCATGTTGCTCGCCGATGAGCGGCACGATTATGTGCGCACATTCTATGCAGATCTAAAAAGCCTCGATTTTGACAAATTGCGCCACGTCCAGTCGGAAATGGCGGCAGAAGCTTTGGAGAGTCTTCGCTTTAAGGGGAATTCCGAAGTCCAGACGCAGCTTGATATTCGTTATGTCGGGCAGGAATTCACGCTATCCGTGCCGGTTGATACAAAATTGCTTGAAAGCGGCAATCGCGATGAAATTCGCAAGAATTTCGATGCGCTCTATGAGCATCGGTATCAGCATTCTTCGCCTGAGGAGCCGGTCGAGGTTGTCAATCTGCGTGTTGCGGCACTTGGGAAGCGGGTCCCCCTGTCATTCCCGCGCGTCGAGCCCGGTCTTGAAGCTAAACCTGCGCGCATGCGTGAAGTTTATTTCGACGATCCGAGCAAACCTTTGCTGTGTCCCGTCTTCGAGCGCGAGAGCCTGCCCGCAGGTGCAAGCTTCAGTGGTCCAGCCATTGTTCAGGAACATGGGACAACGACAGTGATGTTCCCCGGTGACACATGTGTAGTTGCGCAGACAGGTGAATTGATCATCAATGTGGGAGGCCTGCAATGAGCGGCGCGAAATTAGATCCCGTCACTTTGGAGGTCATTCGTAACGCACTTCCTGCTGTTGCCAATGAAATGGCCGCCGATCTGCAGCGCACCTCCTATAATATGATGATCTATGAGGTTCGCGATTTCTGCACCGCGCTCCTGGCCCCCAATGGCGATCTGATCAGCCAGAATGTCGGCGGCGTTTCGCATTTTGTTGCCGATCTCGGTGTCATCATTGTCGACGGGATGAAGCGTTACGGCGCTGATGGTTTCAAGCCTGGCGATGTCATTATTACCAATCATCAGGCGGTGGCTGGTCAGCATCTCAATAATATTGTCATTTACATGCCCTATTTCTTCAAGGGCGAGCTCCTCATGTTCACCATGGTGCGCGCGCATTGGATCGATATTGGCGGCATGAGTACAGGTTTTGGTGCAGGCCCAACAGTTGTCGATCCATGGCAGGAAGGGCTGCAGCTCGACCAGATCAAGATTTATGAGGAAGGCAAGCTCGACGAGAAAATCTATCGTCTGCTGAAGGATAATATCCGTTTTCCCGAATCCTCTCTGGGCGACATGAAGAGTCAGATGGCAGCTTGCCGGCTTGCCACGCGTCGCCTTGACGAGCTTTTCACAAAATACGGCAAGGAAACCATACTCGGCGCAATCTCGAAAATTTTTGACGAGACCGAGCAGAAGTGCCGCAACATTGTCGCGAAACTTCCCGATGGTGTCTATGAGGCCTCTGCAGCACTCGATGACGATGGGCTGATCAAGGATGATCCTGTCAATCTGCACGCCAGGGTTACAATCGCAAAAGGTCACATGACCATCGATCTTTCCGGTTGCTCGGGCGAGCGCCGGGCCGCAATTAATTCGCGCACCTTTGCCGGCGCACGGGTTGCCTATAAGGCTCTCACCGCACCGCTCGAGCCCGTCAATGAGGGATCGTTCCGTGCGCTCGATGTGATCATACCTGAGGGCAATATTATGATGGCGCGTTTTCCAGCGCCCATGTCTGGATGGAGCGCCGTCATACCCACTGTCGTGGATACGATTGTGGCCGCTCTTGCGCCGGCCATGCCCGACCGTGTGCCGGCCGGTCATCATGGTTTGCTCGGCGGTGCCGTCGTCTTTTTCGGTCTTCATCCAAAAACCGGCAAACGATTTGTTGTGCAATCGCTGGAGGGCGGCGGTTGGGGTGGCAGGCCGACAGAAGATGGCGAATCTGCAACGGTGTCTGTCTGCCAGGGCGATGTCCGCAACGGATCCATTGAGGGCATTGAATTGAAATGCCCTGTCCTCATCGAAGAGCGCGCCATGCGTATGGATTCGAGCGGTCCTGGCAAATATCGTGGCGGTCTCGGTCTTGATGTGCGCGTGCGCAACCTCGTCGAAGGCCGGTGGAATTTTGAACATACGAAACGGCAGAATTGCCCGCCTTGGGGTTTGTGGAACGGCAAGCCTGGCGATTTCGGCGGTTATCTGATGCGTCTGCCGGGACAGAAAGATTTTCAGCCCATGCGCGGCGCGCATGTGGCTGTGCCGATCGGTGCAGAAGCCATTGTACGAACGGGAGGCGGCGGTGGCTGGGGCGATCCACTCGAGCGCGATCCGGAAATGGTGCGGCGCGATGTGATCGAGGAATTGATCTCTCCCGCATCCGCCTTGAAAGATTATGGCGTGGTCCTCACCGCCTCGCGCGAGGTTGATCTTGAGGCGACGCAAAAACAGCGTGCTTCAATGACATAATGACAAAAGCCGCCCGATAGACGGGCGGCTTTTTGTTTTCTTGCACAAAGTTCTTTCAAGCATAAAGTTGGGTGAAACGTCGATAAAAACAAAGCCGGAGGAAACGACATGACCATCATCGGGGATTGGGTTCGTTTTGGGCTTCTGGGATGCGCTTTGCTTGCGGCCGGTCCGGTGCTGGCGCAATCAGGCGATCCTTTCTACAAGGGCAAACGTGTTTCGCTTCTTGTCAATTTCGGCGCGGGATCGGCAACCGATATTGATGCGCGCGTCTTTGCCAAACATTTTGGCAAGCATTTGGGTGGTGAGCCCGCCCTTGTCGTACAGAATATGGAAGGTGCGGGCGGCAATGCCGGAGCCATTTTTCTTGGTGAGCTTGCGCCGAAAGATGGCACGACCATCGGATTTCTGACCGCAACTGCGTGGAATTACGCGAGCCGACCGGAAAGTTTCCGTCTCGATTTTCGCAAATATGAGTTCCCCGGCTATAGCGGCGGTTCGGCGGTCTATTATGTGCGCACCGATACGCCGCCGGGCATGAAACGGCCTGAAGATATTCTCAAGGCGCAATCTCTTGTCTCGGGCGGCGTTGCAGCCCATTCGGGCCGGGATATTTCCATCCGCCTGACATTGGATATTTTGCGCGTGCCTTTCCGTCACGTGACGGGCTATTCCAGCGGTGGGCGTGCGCGCCTTGCCCTGCAAGGCAATGAGATCCATCTCTATTCGGATACAGTGTCCGGCTATAAGGGCGCTGTGGAGCCAACCTTGTTCAAGGATGGTACAATCATTCCGCTTTATTACGATCCGCTTTGGGATGGCGCACAATTTGAGACCGATCCAGCAGTGAAGGATATTCCGGCGCTTCCATTCCAGGAGTTTTACAAATCGATGAATGGCGGGCAATTGCCCTCTGGAATTATGTGGGAAAGCTATCTTGCGCTGGTGACGCTCAATGGCACAATGCAGCGTATTATCGCTTTGCCGCCGGGTGCACCGCCAGCTGCAGTTTCTGCTATTCGCGAAGCCCTGAAAAAAATGAATGCAGACAAGGAATATGCCGCTGAGGCTGTCCGAGCCTTTGGTTATGTGCCCGTTTTCTATGCCGAGACGGATACGTCCGACAAAGTGCGCAAGGCGCTCACTGTAAGTCCGGAGATCCGTAAATTTGTGGCCGAATATATCGAGAAAGGGAGTGCCGCACCGGAGAAGAAATAGAAAAGATGGCGGATGCCGAATTTTTTGAATGGGCATTATGGATGAGAGGCGATGCAGAAAATACGCCTTCATCCGATGCGCGCGTCCGCTCATCTGCATTTGAAACAAGAATGAGCAAGCCTGCCCTTATGCAAAGGACGAAGCTCAGGCTGCGCTGAGGCCACCATCGACCGGAATAATCTGGCCTGTGATGGAAGAGGCGCTCGGCCCGGCAAGGAAGGCGGCTATTGCAGCAACATCCTCCGCCGATGCAAAGCGGCCGAGCGGAATCTTTGACAGCATATTGGCGAGATAGGCCTCATTCGATCCTGTCCCTGCGCGGGACGGAGAATCGGTGAGCAAGCGCCCCGGTGCAATGGCATTGATGCGAATGTTTTTCGGCCCCCATTCCACTGCCAGCATACGGACCATCTGAATCAGCGCGCCCTTGCTGATTCCATAGGTCGAGCGCTGCGGCGCACCGAGCAAGCCGTGGCTCGAGGAAATCGTGACAATCGAACCATCGAGATTGGACTCGATCAGCTGACGACCGACCGCCTGCGTCAGAAAAAACGTCCCCGTCACATTGGCCAGCATGACATCGTCCCATTCCTGGCGTGTCACATCCACAGCATCGCGGCGCAGATTGACGCCGGCATTATTGACCAGTGCTCGGACTGGACCCATTTGCGAGACGTCACGCATAAGCGCCTCGATACTCTCCTGCGAGCGCAGATCGAGAGAATGCGTGCTGGCTCCGCCGCCTGCCTCAATAATGGATTGAGCCGTGGCGGCACAATTTTCGGCTTTTGTCGCTGTCAGGGCCAGATGCCATCCATCAGCAGCAAGCGCCTTTGCGATTGCTGCGCCAACGCCATAGGAAGCGCCGGTTACAAGAGCCAGTCCACGCATTTTGTCAGTCACGATTTATCTCTCACGGGTTGAAAATCGAAATCCATTCCTCACGATATTTCATCAGTTCGGCAGCGGTGATTTTTTCCCAGTCTACCTTGATGATCTTGAGCGAGGAGAAGCTTGGTGCAATATCCGGGATCGGGCTCTGGAAACCGCTGCGGCCAGAAATGAGCGCCTCGCGATTGGCGAGGATCTGCTGGCCGGTTTCCGACAGGATGAAATCCATCCAGAGTTTGGCCGCATTGGGCCGCGGCGCCTTCGCCATAATGAAGGTGAGCTGCGGAAGGAAAGTGAAGCCTTCCTCCGGATAAAGGATTCGCAGCTTGGCGCCTTTCTGGTTGGATTGATGCACGCGTGAGGGATTGCCGCCAAAGGCAATCACATCCTGCCCGGTGAGAATGCGTTGCGCCGATTGTTCAGAGCGTCCGACGAAGGTTGGTTTTTTCTTCGCCATTTCGCGGAAAAACTCGACGCCCAAAACCTGTCGCAAGCCGGCATAGCTGGTGAGATGAGATTCCGATTGCTGAACATCGCCGATCGAGAATCGACCGGGTACGGCAGCATTCAGGGCATCGCGATAGGATTTTCCATTAAATTTGAGAATATCGGCATTCCAAATCGGAATTTGGGCATAACCGCCATTCATGACGAAAAATCCTTCAAGACCGAGACCGGCCTTGATGACATCCTGATAGGACTCATATTCGCGCGAGCGATAATCCATGAAGACGCCAGTCTTCTGTTTTTCGAATGTCCATGTGGGGGAGCCGATGGCGGCCACATCGAATGTGACACGATTGGCCGATATTTCTTGTTCGATGCGCGTAATCATCGCTCCGCTGGTCAGCAGCGTATAATTGACGGTGAAATTGTTTGGCAGGCCGTAATAGGTGCGGAAGGCAGCAACCAGGGCGTCATTGGTTGTGGGCTGAATAATCGTATCCGAATAATTCAGCGAGCCTTCCTTGCGGGCGGCTTCGATGCGCTGCATCAATTCAGCGCGGGCTGTCTCGCTCAATCCCCGCGCTGCAGGAATATCTTGCGCATGAGCCAATCCTGTCGCGCAGAGCAGGGCAGCAAAACCAAGGCGCAGCTTTGTTCCAAAGTTCATGTCAGCCTCCCTTAAATCTTATCCCTGAAGCAGGAACACATTTTTGTTTTCGACAAAAATATCGACTGCTTCGCCCGGTTTGAAACCTGGTGAGCCATCGAGGACGCGAATGGAAATGCCCGCAGCAATATCGATGGCATATTCATCGACAAGCCCCTGAAAGGATCGTGTCGCGACAATCCCGGAAAGGCAGAGGCCATCCCCGGCTACCGGCGCGCTGCCTTTTGGGCCAAGACGAGCATGCTCGCGCTGAAAGGCAACAAAGCGCGCTGCATATGGAGAAAGCGCGGGCAGGCTATCGGTCTCAAGAATGTTCAGCCCAAAGAACCGCGCTGCAAATGATGTGCGATGCTTCATATAGACGTCGCGTGCGAGCCCGCTTGTATCGATTGTTCCGGCATTCATCAGAATGATTGTCTCGGCAAGCCCGAGCGCCTCGCCTTGATCATGGGTGACGTAAAGCGCTGTAAAGCCCAGCCGGTCCTGGAGCGCTTTCAGTTCGAGCCGCATATGTTCGCGCAAGGCTGCATCGAGATTGGACAGGGCCTCATCGAAAAGGACGAGGCTGGGATTATGGACAAGCGCGCGAGCCAGAGCCACGCGTTGCTGCTGGCCACCGCTCAATTGTGTGGCTGAGCGGTCTGCATATCCGGACAGTCCGACCAGCTCGAGAATCTTCATGGCTTTTTCGCGCCGCTCAGCGGCGGCAACGCCGCGCACGCGCAGAGGAAAGCCGACATTGTCGATCACCGACATATGCGGCCAGACAGCGTAAGACTGGAAGACAACGCCAAGGCCACGATCTTCGGGATTGAGATTGATGCCATTTGCAGAATCGAAAACGACCTTGCCGGCGATCGAGATAAATCCTTCTTCGGGGGTCTCGAGGCCTGCAAGGCATCGCAGCATGGTCGTTTTTCCGCAGCCGCTTGGGCCCAGAAGCGCCAAAGTGCCACCCTCGCGGACAGAAAAGCTCAATCCATCGAGCGCGCGGAAGTCGCCGAATTTCTTCGTAACATTCGTAACAGTCACGAAATTGTCCGGCGTCGCTTTGTCGTTCACTTGTCCCCCCGGTCGTTTGTTTTCGAAAGTCTATTGGATCGCTGAAACCTTGGTCAATCTGAAGAGCATGAACCCGCTCAAGAGCAGGAAAAGCTGGACGAGGGCCAATGCCGCCACATAGCCGACGCTGTTCTCACTCAACAGCAGCATGGCAATCGAGATGGTTTCCGTACCGCTGGCATAGAGCAGAATGCTCGCCCCCAATTCCCGAATGAAGATGATGAACAACATGATCCAGGCAGCGATCAAAGCCGGCCGCAGGAGCGGCAATAAAATATGGCGCATCGTTTGTGCCCAGCTTGCCCCATTGGCGCGGGCGCTTTCTTCGAGCTCTGGATGGATGGCGGAGAGCATGGCGCTGACCGTGCGCGTGGAGAAAGGAAAGAAACGGGCGATATAGGCGATAAGCAGAATGGCCAGCGTGCCATAAAGCGGCGAGCGAATCGCCAGCACAAGGAAGAAGAGCGACAGGACAATGCCGGGGATGCCCAGGGGCAGCGACAAAAGCGCATCGGCAAAGCTTTTGAAGGCGGAGCGCACACGCAGCAGATAATAGGATTGCATCCCGCTCAAGATCACGCCGAGCGTCGCGCCTGTCACGGCAAGGAAAAGCGAATTCAGGATTGCTTGCCGCGTCAGGCTGTAATCGAACAGAACATAGCTGAAATTTGACAGTGTGACGGTTGAGGGATTGAACCGACCCGTCCAGATTGGTGACAAAGCCACAAGAACAAGGGCAATCACCGGCAAAACAACGCTGGTGAGCAGGAAGATAATCTCGACGCTTAGGGCCAGAAATTTCGCCCCGCCCTTCAATTCGATGACGCGTGGCTTGTAGCCCTTGCCGGAGACAATGTCGTAGCGGCGCTTGCTCAGATGATGACGCTGCAGAAGGGTCAATGTCACGGTGACGAAGGTGACGAAAATACCGAATGCGGCAGCTTTCCCCAGATCGCTTGGGTAGCGAACAAGCGCAAAGACCTCTGTCGGCATTGTGCGAATGCCTTTCGTCGCGGTCAACGCGAGGGGGACATCGAAAAGGCCCGCGCTGGTCACGAAGACAATCAGGGCTGCTGACAGAAGGCCGGGCTGAATCAGCGGTAATGTGATGAGGCGGATCGTCGTCCAGAAGGATGCGCCATGCACGCGCGCTGCATCCTCAAAGGCTGCATCCATGCGTTGAAGCGGCGAGATGACGAAGAGATAGACATAGGGCGTGTAGAAGAGCGAGAGAATCCAGATGACGCCGCCCAGCGAATAAATATTTGGCCCTTCCACAGGCTCGCCGGTGAAACTGGAAATGGTTGTCTGCATGAGGCCGCTATAGGGCGCGACAAGAAAGATCCAGCCGATGGCGCCGACATAGGGCGAGAAGAAAAACGGCACAAGATTCAGCGTTTTGAAAATTTCTCGTCCGGGCACATTGGTGCGGCTGACAATCCATGCCAGCGATGTGCCGAGCACGAGGCTGATCACCATGGCGCCAATGCCGCAGATCAGGCTGTTCAGGGCTGCCTGATGAATGCGACGGTCGGTAAAGAGCCAGTAGAAATTGGCCAGAGAGAATTGCGGTTCGTCGCCAACCCATATGAGCAGCGAGCGCACCAGGCCCGCCATAAAGGGGCCGATGATGAGCAAAACGCCAATGCAGACGCCCGCCAGTGGCAGGCCCGATTGCCAGCTGCGGCGCTTTTGCATCTTGCTCTCGGGTCCCGCCTGCATGGTGTGGCGCCTCAGCTTTGCTCGTTGGGCATGTCGGGATAATCGCGCGTCGGCGCGCGTGGCTTTTCAGCCCAGCGTGGCAGGGCAAGGCAGCGTGCCACCCATGCACGCACCGCCGGATAGGCATCATGCGGCAGGCCCGCATCGGCGGAGGACCAGACATAGGGGAAGCAGGCAATATCGGCGATGGTGATATGGGGTGCTGCCAACCAATCCTGACGCGAAAGCCTCCATTCCAGCGTGTCCAGCGCGGTCTTGCCGAATTTCTGATATTGGGCGAGATGGCTTGCGTCGCCGATCACCCAGCGATCGCGCATGGTTCCACGGCGGGAATACTGAAGGCCGAAATGGATTTCGCAATGGGCCAGCGCAATCCAGTGCATGACTTCCGCCATTTTTTCCGGCTCGATCGGCAGCCAGTCGGTGCGGTTCATCTTGCGTGCGAGATAGACCATGCAGGCAGTCGAATCCCAGAAGCGGCGATCGCCGTCTTCCAGAACAGGAACCTGGCCACGTGGATTTACATCCGCGATAAAGTCCTTCTTCTTGTGTTCCCATTCGAGAAGATTGACGTAAACCTTCTCATAGGGAATTTCGAGCTGCTCAAGAAGAATGCGGACTTTCCACGAATTGCCCGATTCATACCACGTGTAGAGTTTCATCGATTGCGTCTCCTCTACCAGCCGCGTTTCTCGCTTGCGAGGGACGGAACTTTGTTCAATTCCTGTGCGATCTCATCGATCACGACGCCATCCATGACGGGCAGGGGTGGGCGCGCTTGTCCGCAATCGCGTGCCATTAGCTTGGCGCCGACTTTCAGACCCGCAACGCCATGCTTGTCGAAAAGGCGATAGAGAAAAGCCGCATCGACCTGAAGATCGTGCGCCTGTTTGTATTTCTCTGCACAGACATGATCGTAGAGTTTGCGCATCAGCGCCGGAGCAACAATTGCGGTGGGTGCCAGAAAGCCTGTTGCACCTGTTGCATGAGCGGACACCATATATTCCGTCCCGGCAACGAGCTGGAAGTTCGGGCGCACACGGCTGGCATCGGCGATCACTTCAATCATGAATTGCCAATCCATCGATACATCGATCAGGCCCGCCATATGCGGTGTTTTGGCGATCAAGGCCATCACCACCGGGGTCTTGATTTTCACATGATTCATTTCATGCGGCGAATTGTAGAGATAGGTGGGCAGCTGTGCCGCCTCTGCAATGGCAGCAAAATGTTCGATCAGCATGGAATCTGGCGGCGTCCAGTAATAGGGAACGCTTGCCATGACAGCGGAAGCCCCGGCGACTTTTGCATGCTGTGCCAGATCGACGGCAATGCCGGTGCCCGCTTCGCTGACATTGGCAATGATCGGTACGCGACCAGCCGCCTTTTTTACTGCGCGCTCGAGAATCGTTTTTCTTTCTGCCACGGGCAGGCTGACGCTTTCACCCGCATGAGTTTGAATGGCGAGGCCTTCGGCTCCCTGGGCGATGTGAAAATCGATGGCTTTGTCGAATGTCTCGAAGTCGATACGACCGTTGGCGAAGGGCGTGAGCGGCGCGTGAACGAGACCGAAATGGAACTTGGTCATTTTTTTCTTCCTTCCGCTCACCAGCCGTAGGGTTCGCTGTCGAGAATGCCGAGTTCAGCCAGCGTTTTCTCAATATGTTTGATGCGCTCAGGGCTTGCTGTGGGCAAGGGTGCGCGCGTGGGGCCGACATTGCGCCCCATGATCTGCATGCCGCCTTTGAGCGAGGAGGGATATTGGTCGCGAAACAAATGCCAGAGCTGCGACAATTTATATTGCAGCTCGCGCGCACGTGCCCAATTGCCGCTTTCGCAGGCAGCAAAGAGTTCATTGACAAGATTGGGGCAGATCGCGCCTGCTGATGAATAAGATCCCTTGCCGCCAAGGCAGACCGAAGGAAGCAAATATTCGACGCCTGCAATCATCGCAAAATCCGGACGGATCGGCAGGGCCACGCGAAGAATTTCAAAAAAGCGTTCCGAATGGAAGCTTGCGTCCTTCATGCCGATGAGGTTCGGCAGTTTTTCCAGAAGGCGCCGTGTCAGGTCAGCGGTGAATTCAACGCCTGCCAGATAGTCGGGCGAATTATAGGCTATCAACGGCATGTCGAATGTCGTGCCGAGATTGACAAAATGATTGTAGATCGATTCCAGCGGATATTTCCAGAAATAGGGCGTGATCGCGATTATCGCATCGGCACCCGATTTCTGCGCATGGCGTGCCAGATCATATGTATCCTCGAGCGCCAGCGCGCTGACATGGATGGAGATCGGCACGCGTTTGTTGACGGTGCGAATGGCGACCTCGGCCAACGCCTTGCGCTCAGGGATCGTCAGATTGTGCGACTCGCCCTTGTGGTGAGGCCATGAAATGGCTGTTGCTCCCGTGCGGACATGGAAGTCGACCATTTTTTCGAAGGTCTCGTAATCCGGGCTGAAGTCTTCCTTCAGCGGAGTGATCGGCGATTGCATCACGCCTTTGAGCACAAGGGACATGTCTGCTCCATTCTTGAGAGCCCGGCTGCGACCGGCAGGATGCAGGCATGTTCGGGGCTTTACCCCCGGACTCTCCTCCCTGCGCCGGCCAATGGGCCGTGCGGCTGTTCTTGTTTGAAGCACAGACTAGCACAGGCGCTGGATTTGTCGGCGATGCTGTGCTGGAATAAGTTTCAATGTTAAAGTTGACAATCTGGGGGGTCGATGGATCGTCTGCATGGCCTTCTCATGTTCCTGAACGTGGTCGAGACCAGCTCTTTTTCAGCCACGGCGCGGGCCATGGGTGTCACCACTTCTGCCGTTTCTGCCAGCATTATCCGGCTTGAACAGAAATTGTCGGTGCGCCTGCTCAATCGCACCACACGCAGCGTGTCGCCCACCCCTGAGGGTCAAGAATTCTACGAGCGCTGCAAGCGTATTATTGCCGATCTCGACCAGGCCGAGCAGAGCGTGGCGCGCGCCGGACGCATTCCCAGCGGGCAATTGCGCATCGGCATGCCCTCGGCTTTGGGGCGCATGTGGGTGATCCCACGGCTGGCTGAATTTGCCGCAGCTTTCCCCTCCATTTCGGTGGAGGTGATGCTCGATGATTTCATCTCGGGCGTTGTCAGCGAGGGGCTTGATGCAGCCATACAAGTGGGGGATCTGCCGCCTTCTCGTCTCACTTTGCGCAAATTGGCCTCCGTCGATTATGTCATTTGCGCCTCGCCCGATTATCTCGCGACCTTCGGTGTGCCCAAAACAATTGCCGATCTGGCATCGCATCGCTGCATCACTTATCGGCGCCCACGCAATGGTCAGATCCGTCAATGGCGGCTGAAGGGCGCGCCGGCAAAGGCGGCAATTCCGGAGCGCGGATTTATGACATTCAATTCCGGCGAGGGATTGATTGCGGCAGCCGCCAGCGGCATCGGCATTGTTCAGGTGGGGCAATATTATGTGCAGCCCATGCTCGATTCCGGCGCGCTGGTGGAAGTTCTGCCCGAGCATCGTACCCATGCTTATGACATTTCCGTCGTCTTCCAGCAGAAGAAGCGCGTGTCGCCGCGACTGCGCGTCTTTGTCAATTTTCTGGTTGACATATTTTCTCCCCCGCCTTGGGATAAAACCCGGGTAGGCCGCATGCGACGCCATTGAGAAGCGCGCCGGTCGGGGAGGATGAGATGCTCAATGTCGCGATCATAGGCATGGGATGGTGGGGCCAGACTTTGGCGCGCGTCATGGCACAAAGCAGCAAGATGCGCGCGGTCCTGGCCATCGATCCCGACGAGCGGGCGCGCCATGCGGGTGCGCAAATGGGGCTGCGGACAGCGGCGCGTTTTGAAGATGCGCTGGCTGCAGCCGATGTTCAGGCCGTGCTTTTGTGCACGCCGCACAAGCAGCATGCCGCCCAGATCATTGCCGCAGCGAAAGCAGGCAAGCATGTTTTTTGCGAGAAACCGCTCTGCACCGACCCCCAGGAGGCCGAGGGCGCTTTTGCTGCCGTCAGGGCGGCCGGCATTACGCTTGGGATCGGCCATGAGCGGCGTTTCGAGCCGGCGATCATCGAAATGAAACGGAGAGCCTTGGCCGGCGAATTTGGTACGCTTCTCGCCATTGAGGGTAATTTCAGCCAGGATAAATTTCTCAATCTGCCAGCGGACAATTGGCGCCTGTCGCCGATCCACGCGCCTGTCGGGCCGCTTTCAGCCACAGGCATTCATCTCGTCGATCTTTCGATCTCGCTTTTTGGTGCGCCCAACGAATGCTGGGCACGGCTGGCGACCCGGGCGACGCAATTTGGCAATGGCGATACTCTGTCGGTGACTTTGGGTTTCGAGAATGGTGCAACGGCCTCAATCACCGCTATTTTGACGACACCCTTTGTCGGTCGTTTTGCTGTTTACGGTTCGCAAGGCTGGATGGAAATTCGCGATCGCACCCATCCCGAACAGCCGACTGGCTGGGATGTCACGCGCGTCATCCGTGGGGCTGAGCCGGATGTGCGTTTCGATCCGCCGCATCTGGCTGTGCGCGACAATCTCGATGCTTTTGCCATTGCGGCGCAGGGCGGGCCGGCCTATCCGGTCACACTCGCAGAAATGGAAGCCAATGTGCGCGCCTTTGCAGCGATCTCGCGCTCTGCTTTGTCAGGACGCATCGAGAAGGTCTGAGGCAAGGCGCGCGAATGCGCCTGCACTGAAGATGAGCGGCGCGCCTTCGCCATAGCGGGCGCGGCGCACCAGCCCGAAGAAGAGAATATGATCCCCAACCTCCTGCTGCATCGTGCAGGCGCATTCAAAAGATGCCAGCGCCGGATCGATGATCGGGCAGGCGCCAAGCCCGTCGAATGTCGGCTGGGTCGCGAATTTGTCGGCTTGCGGCTGCGCAAAATGCCGCGCGACATGTTCTTGCGTGCTGTGCAACACGCTGATGGCGAAATGGCCGGTCTGGCGAAATGTCTCCAGCGAGGCCGCCTGCCGGCGCAGGCTCCAGAGCACGAGCGGTGGGTCGAGCGAGAGGGCGCTGAAGGAATTGCAGGTCAGCCCCTCAGCGCGGCCATCGGCCCCGCGTGTTGTCACAATGGCGACGCCGGTGGCGAAGCGGCCGAAGGCATTGCGCAGGTCGCGCGCCTGTTCGGCCGGATGATCGAGCGAAAATTCCTTCATGGCGCGCCGGCCTCCCGCGATTTTTGGGGGCGAGCCTGCCCCGCACACTCGCGCTGGCGCAAATCATATGATCTCATGGGGCGCATCAGGAAAATGGATCGATGAACGTGCCTGCCAGCCTTCTTGAGATCAGGCTTTTCGTCGCCGCCTTCGAAGAGCGCTCCTTCACGCTTGCAGCGCAGCGGGAAAATGCCACGCAATCTGGCGTTTCGCAGCATGTGAAAGCGCTGGAGGACCGGCTGGGTGCAGCCCTTTTCGTGCGCCAGAAAAATGGCATTGAGCCGACGCCGGCAGGCCGCGCCTATTATGACAAATGCCTCGATGTGCTGCGCGCAGAGGGAGCGGCGCGCGATGCGGTGCGGCCGTTTTCGAAAAGCCCGGAGGCAGCGCTGGCCATCGGCCTCATGCCGACGCTCACGCGCTGTGCTTGCGCACCGGCTCTGGCGCGCTTTCTCAACAGCCATCCGAATGTGTCGATCCGCCTTGTCGAGGGCTATAGCGCAGCGCTGACACGCATGGTGCAGGCGGGTGAATTGGATTTTGCCATTGTCCCGGCCTTTGCCGGCACAGAGGGCCTTCGCCAGACGCCCTTTCTGAAGACGCCGGAATTGCTCGTCTCGGCAGCTGGGTCTGATGGTCTGCGCGATGGCGCCCCGGTGCGCCTTGCCGATCTCAATGGGCTCGATCTTGTCATGCCAGGCGCGGCAAACACGCGCCGCCAGACGATTGAGACCTATTGCGCCAGCGCAGGCGCACGGATCGGCAAGATTCTGGAGCTGGATGCCATGTTCGGCACGCTGGATTTCGTCGCCCGCACTGGCTGGCGCACCATTCTGCCGGCGGTTCTCATGGGCGATCAGGTCGGGCCTGCCTTCAAGGCGCATCCGATCCGCGATCCCGATCTGGCGCTTGATCTTGTGCAGATCGAGCCGGCGCGCAAGCCGCTTGCGGCCGAGGCGCATGCTTTCTCGGCCTTGTTGCGCGAGGAGGCCGCCCGGCTCTCCGCGCTTTGGGAGTGAGCCATTATCAAAATTGATGGTGTGCCCCTGCAATCATGATTTTGCAGGCGCGCTGCGGCTCGCCATTCTATTGCAAAAGAGGAGGGGGCAATGGAACTCGGTTTCTTCACCATGCCGATCCACCCGCTGGGCAAGGATTGGCGCCAATGCCTGCGCGAGGATCGCGAGGCTTTCATTCTCGCCGATGAACTGGGCTATTCAGAAGCCTATGTCGGCGAACATGTGACCGATCGCGCGGAAAACATCACCTCCTGCATGATTTTTATCGCAACTCTGGCGGCTGCAACCAAACGCATTCGGCTCGGCACTGGCACAATCAACATGCCCAATGCCCATCCGGCTGCAGTTGCCTCGCAAATCGCCATGCTCGATCATTTGCTCGATGGACGCCTGATTTTCGGCATCAGTCCGGGTGGGCTTTTGTCGGATGCGGAAGTTTTCGGCAATCTCGGCGCCAATCGGAATGAAATGTTCCTCGAGGCGATCAATTCCGTACTCGCCCTGTGGGAAAAGCCAGCGCCCTATAATCTCGAGGGCAAATATTGGAAAATCTCAACGCAGCAAACGCTCGTCCCCGAGATTGGACAGGGCTACATACCTCAGCCCTTGCAGCGTCCCCATCCTCCCATTGTCGTGACCGCCGTTGCACCCTTTTCCAAAGGCGTGACGGAAGCCGCAGCGCGCGGCTGGGAGCCCATTTCGGCGAATTTTCTCATGCCGCAATGGGTGAAAAGCCATTGGCCGAAATATGTGGAGGGCTGCATACGTGCTGGTCGTCCTGCCGATCCTGCCAATTGGCGTGTGGCAAAAAGTATTTTTGTCGCCAAGGATCGTGCGACTGCCAAAGCCTATGCTCTGGATCCCAACGGCGCCTATCACTTCTATTACAAGTCCCTGTTCACCAAACTTGCCAAGAACGGGCGCATTGAATTGTTCAAGACACATCGCGATCAGCCCGATCATGAAGTGACGCTCGAGTCGGTTTGCGAGAAACTGATCATTTACGGCACGCCCGATGAAGTGGCCGATAAAATCATGGCGCTTCAGGAACAGACCGGCGAATTCGGAACGCTGCTTTATGCGGGCAAGGATTGGACGGATCCGAAACTGGGGCGTGAATCCATGATTCTGATGGCCGAACAGGTCATGCCGCGGATCAACAAACAGATGAAAAATGCAGCTCAATGAGGCGGTTTCTGTCGCGTCATATCGCAAAGGGTTGAACTGACAGATCCGCCTGCCGAAGAGATGATAGGTGCAATCTGGCCGGGCGCCCTCAAAGGGCCTCCGGCAGAATATGTCCAGAGCCGGAACGGCCGCTACTGCATGGGGGGAGAAGATGCGATCAGCATTTCGCACAATTCTGGCGCTTGGAATTTGCCTGCCGTTCTCATTCGAGGCTGCAGCGCAGGATGCCGCTTCATTCTACAAGGGAAAGACCGTCACCATTGTCGCCGGTTCGGCGGCCGGCGGCGGTGTCGATCTTTATGCCCGCCTCATCGGGCGGCATTTGCAAAAACATGTTCCCGGCAATCCCAATGTGATTGTGCAGAATATGCCCGGCGCGGGCAGTCTTACCGCAGCCAATCATGTCTATTCGGTTGCGGCCAAGGATGGCACGGTGATCGGCGCGGTTCCCGCTGCTGCTCTCTTCGATCCGTTGATGGCTGGCCATGATCTTGCCGGTTACGATCCGCGCAAGTTCAATTATCTGGCCAATGCCAATGCCGATACGCTGGTCTGTCTGGCGCGCAAGGATGCGCCGGTGCAATCCTACAAGGAGCTGTTCGAAAAAGAACTGGTTGTTGGTGGATCTGGGCCGGGCAGTGCGCTTTGGTATTATCCAACCATGGAACGCTATGTGCTTGGCGCGAAATTCAAGGTGGTTGCCGGCTATCGTGGTTCGAACGATCTGAGCCTTGCCCTGCAGCGCAATGAGATCCAGGGTGTCTGCGGCATTTTCTGGTCGAGCGCCAAGCAGCAATATCCCGGCCTGCAGAAGCCCGATGGCGATGTGCGTCTGCTCGCCCAGCATGACACGCGCTCGCTCCCAGAGCTGAAGGCGGCAGGTGTTCCGCTCACCATCGATTTTGCCAAGACCGACCAGCAGCGCGCAGCTCTTTCGGCTTTCCTCGAACAGGGGTCGATCAGCCGTCCCTTCGTTCTGCCGCCGGGCGTTGCCGCAGACCGCGTCGCAATCATGCGCAAGGCCGTTGCCGACACTCTGAAAGATGGCGAAATGCGCGCCGAGGCGGAGAAGAGCCGGATGGATCTGGCCGCCGAGAGTGGCGAGGATGTTCAAAAGCAGGTGGAACGAATCTATGGCACCTCGCCCGAAATTCTGGCTTTCCTGCGCAAGGGTGCAACGCCTTAGTCGGCAGCCTTTCGTTATTGTCCCAGCTGAGCGCCTTCCAATGCTGAGGTGACATTGGAAGGCGGCTTATTGCTTTTCTCAGCGCAGAGCCCGCATTTCTTTCACCTTGGATGCGACGTCAGGCCAATCGCTTTTCTGGGTGAAATGTTGTCGCATCCATGAGACGAGCGCAACGATCTGGTCGTCGTTCAGGCTTTGTGCAAAGCGCGGCATGGATTTTTCCGGGACACCTGTGGGTGGCTGTATGCCGTTCAGAATGATGGCGATGAGATTGCCGGCATGGGGCGCGTTGACCGCCGCTCCAAGCGCCAGCGGCACCGTCTTGCTGTTGCGTTGATGGCAATTGGCGCAGGAGCGAGTGAAAATGGCCTGGCCATCGTTGCTTGCCGAGACGCTTGCACCGGCGCTCGAACCTCCCAAAGCCTCACGCTCGCGCGCCATCGTGAGTGTGGCCTCACGCGACTCTTGCGCTGACTTGGGCTGCACATCGGCAAGATAGGCTGCCATGGCCTCGACCATGGATTCATCGAGCTTGGCGAGATGATTGACGACAGCCGTCATCGGGCCCGCTGCAACGCCATGGTGCTCATCCCAGCCATCGACGAGATAATTCATCAGACTGTCTTTCGTCCATGCGATCATCGGCTTCGCATGGGCGCCAATGCCAGGTGCATGCCAGCCATCGACCTCGCCCCCGGCAAGACGCAGAGCTTGAGCAATGCCGCCCAGAGCATTGCGCGGCGAATGACAGGCGCCGCAATGTCCAAGTCCTTCGACATAATAGGCACCCTCATTCCATGCTGCGCTCTTGGTTGGATCGGGGCGGAAAGGCGTGCGGTCGAGAAACAGAAAATTCCATACGCCAATCAGCGGACGGATGTTGAAAGGAAAGCGAAGGTCATTTTCTTTGGCGTCCACCCTTTTGGGTTCGCGTGTCATGAAATAGGCATAGAGCGCCTTGAGATCGGCATCTTTTGCCTTGGTGTAATGGTCGTAGGGAAAGGCTGGATAAAGCAGGCGCCCGCGCCGGTCCACGCCTTCGCGCATGGCGCGAATGAAGGCCTCTTCGCTCCAAAGTCCGATGCCGGTTTCACCATGCGGGGTAATATTGGTTGAATGAATTGTGCCGAACGGCGTGTGAAGACCAAGCCCGCCTGTGTAAGCTGCGCCACCCGGTCGCGTATGGCAGGCCGCGCAAGCGCCAAGATGGGCGAGTTTTTCGCCCTGCTGAATCATGTCAGCCGGAAAGGCGCGCGCTTTCTCTGGCTGCGCAGGAATTTCCCGATGATAGCTGACAAAAGCGAAAAGGGCCCCGGCAGACAGAATAAAGACCGCGGCAACAAGGATTAATCGGCGCATGGATGTTTGGATATGACAGAGCTCATGAGGGCCCGGCGCGCGTGACTGCGCGCCGGGAATTCAATGTCAGGCGGACAAGCCTGCGCGCACGCGATCGGGCGTCAGCGGAAGTCGGCGGAACCGCACGCCAGTTGCATCGTGTAGTGCATTGGCCAGAGCTGCGCCCGTCGGCCCCTGCGAAGCCTCGCCCGTGCCGAGGAAGGGAAGGCCGGGCCGATTGATGAGCACGACGTCGATTGGCGGAACTTCGTTGAAGGTGAGAATCGGATAGCTCGCCCAATCATCCGATGTCACGCGTGTGTCGTCGAATTTCACTTCTTCTTTCAAGGTCCAGCTCAGCGATTGGATGAGCCCGCCCTCGATCTGGTTGATCACGCCATCGGGGTTGACGATATGGCCGCTGTCAGCCGATGCCACCGCGCGCAACACACGGATTCGTCCGTTGCGGCGATTGACTTCGATCTCCATCGCAACTGCGCAATAGCCGGCGGTATTTTTATATCGGGCAAAGCCGATCCCGCGGCCGCGACCCTCGCGCTTCTGCCATTTTGACCAGCCGAAAGCCTCGGCAGCTTTTTGCACAGCCTCTCGCGCGCGTTCGTCTTTGAGGAAACGCAGGCGATATTCGACAGGGTCGATATTGGCCGCACGCGCCAATTCGTCGATGAAGGATTCGATGGCAAAGACATTTCCATAAGCGCCAAGGCCGCGCGTCGAGGAAACGCGCAGCGGCATTTCCGTGATGAAATGCGTCAGCACTTCTTGGCCCGGAAACTCATAGAGCGCCACGCCATTGCGATCTGCAGCAAAATTCGGCGCGCCATTATTGGCGGGAACCGGCATTTCGAAGGGCTTTTCGAGATAGCGCGCCGAGAGCAGATTGCCCGGTGCGCCACCTGGCCGTGTGCCGTGCGGTGTCGAATAAATATCGAGATTCCAGTCGAGCACATTGCCGTCTTTGTCGAGCCCTGCTTTCGCCTTGAGAACCATGGCTGAACCATAGGGCTCCCAGCGATGCTCGCCATCGCGCGTATATTGAATGCGCACAGGACGCCCCGGCGCCGCTTGCGCCAGCAAAGCTGCATCGGCTGCCGCATCGTCTGCCATATTGTGCCCATAGCAGCCCGATCCCTGCACGTGCTGGCAGCGGACTTTCGCAAGATCGACGCCAAGCATGCGTGCAATCGCCTGGCGCGTTTCAAAAACCGATTGGCTGTGCGTCTGGATTGTCGTCACGCCATCGCTGCCAAGCGTCGCAATGGCGCAGGATGTACCGATGGATGCATGCATGTGGTAGGGGCGATAATAGGTCGCCTCCACAATACGCGCGGCCGGATCGCCGCCATTTCTGGGTTTCTTGTGCGTTTCAATGATGCGCGCCGGCTTGGTTTTCAGCAGCCAGTCCTGCATTCCGTCCGTGCCAGGCAGGGCTTTCTCGACATCCCATTTGGCGCTGTCCGAGATTGCCTTGGCGGCAGCTATGGCTTGCTCTTCGCGCTCGGCAATGACGCCGATGAAAGAGCCATTGCGCACAAGCTTCACGACGCCGGGCATTTTTTCAGCCGAAGTGTCGATGGAAACGAGCTTTGCCTTGTAGGTGGGCGGACGAATAACCTGTCCGTAGAGCATGCCTTTCGGGCGCATTTCGTGAACGAATATCTCGCCGCCGGTCATTTTCGGCGGAATGTCGATGCGTCCAATCGATTTTCCGACATAGCGATATTCGCTTGCCGGTTTGGGCTTCACCTGGCCGGTGGCCTCACGCTCGAGCGCCTTGCCGCTGGTCAGTTCCCAATAGGTGATCGAGCCGCCGTCGGCTGCTGCAATCGTTCCGTCTTTCACGCTCATGCTCTGCGCCGGCTTGCCCAGCTTTTCGGCTGCAAGATCGATCATGATCTTGCGGGCCTCGGCAGAGGCCTGCCGCACGGCGGGCGCACATTGCGGCATGGAGAAAGAGCCCGCCGTCGTGCCTTCATTCGGCGAAAGCGACGTGTCGCCGGAAATGATCTGGATGCGCGCCAAATCGACATCAAGCTCATCGGCGCAGATTTGCGCAACGGCGGTCAAAATGCCCTGGCCAAGTTCCACCTTGCCGACCAGCAAGGTGACGGTCTTGTCGCTGTTGATGCGCAGCCAGGCGCTGATATTGCGGTTGCTGTCGAGGCTGCCTGGCAGGCGCGGCTTGTCGGTGGCCGGCGCCTGGGCTGTAGCCTCCAGCGGGATAGCGAAAGATAGCGCGATATAGCCTGTGCCCTTGAGCAGGCTGCGGCGATTGATGTTCATGTCACCATCCATGGTCAGCCCTCCTTTGCGGCGCGCAGGACGGCGCGGACGATGCGATTATGGGCGCCGCAGCGGCAAAGATTGCCGTTGAGCGCAGCCCGGACATCGGAATCGGTGGGGTTGGGATTGCGATCGAGAAGGGCTTGCGCCTGGATGATCATGCCTGAGGCGCAATAGCCGCATTGGGCGGCCTGCTCGTCGATAAAGGCCTGCTGAAGCTTGCTCGGCTTGCCGTTCTGCTTCAGGCCTTCGAGCGTTGTCACGGATCGGCCGGAGACAGCGGAGACCTGTGTGGCGCAGGAGCGCACCGGCTCGCCATCTATGAGAACGGCGCATGAGCCGCATTGGGATTTGCCGCAGCCAAATTTCACGCCATTCATGCCAAGATCATTGGCAAGAACGAACAGAAGGGGAGCCGAGGCGGGCACGTCGACGCGGACGTCTTTGTCGTTCAATTTGAACGAAATCATATTTCCTCCCTTGGGCGTCGCTCTTGTCGCCGAGCGAATGCCAAAAAACCTATCGCCTGATTCCGGCCCCGGCAAGATGCCGGCGGTCTTTGTGGCAAGCCTCTTGATAAGTCTCTGCTTAGGCCCCTTGGCAAGGTTCGGGGGAGCGAATACGCTTGCCCCCGAAAATAAGTCGCCGAAAGGGTGGCAAGGGGGGAAGATGGTTTTGGCAGTGGCCGCAAACAGCGCACGCAATGTGGAAATTGTTCCGCTCAGCGAGGCTTTGGGTGCCGAGATCAGGGGGGTGGATCTCCGCGCCCCGCTCGACGATGAAACAGTCGGATTGATCCGCAAGGCATGGAAAGATCATCTCGTCATTCGGCTGCGCGGCCAGAACATGACCGAGGAAGATCAGGTCCGCTTCGGCGAGACTTTCGGCCCTCTCAATCGCAGTGCCAAAAAACGCGCGCATCACAATGCGAATAATCCGGCCATCATGCTGATTTCAAACATTCGTGAGAATGGCCAGTTGATTGGCGCATTGCCCGATGGCGAGATGCATTTCCACACCGATCAATCGCATCAGGAGACGCCTTGTTCGGGCACGATGCTTTATGCGCTCGAAGTCCCCCGCGAGGGCGGCGATACGCTATTTGCCAATTGCTATACCGCTTATGAAACGCTGCCGGAGGCGATGAAACAGCGCCTTGCGGGCAAGCGCGCATTGCATGCCTATGATTATGACAATGCCTCAACCCGGCGTGGAACGGTTCTGCGCGAAGGCGTTCCCCATGCGATCCATCCGGTTGTGCGCACCCATCCCGAAAGCGGTCGTAAGGCGATTTATGTCAATCGGCTGATGACCTTGCGCATCGAGGATATGGATCCGCAGGAGAGCGAAGACATATTGCAGATGCTCTTCGATCACATTGAGCAGCCCGCCTTCGTCTGGGGGCAGAAATGGAATGTGGGAGATGTGGTCTTGTGGGACAATCGCTGCACGGTTCATGCGCGCACCGATTTTTCCGCTGCCGAGCGCCGACTGATGCGGCGCGTCACCATTCTTGGCGAAAAACCGTTCTGAAAAAACCCGACCAAGTCGGCCTATGGGGGGATGCATGCGTAATCATCTGAGAAAAGGCGCTTTCGCATTGGGTTTTTTCGCATTTGCCGGCTTGGCGCCGGTTCATGCGCAGGAGACCGCAGATTTTTATCGCTCCAAAAATCTCGATCTCTATATCGGCTACAGCGTGGGTGGCGGCTATGACATTTATGGCCGACTTGTTGCCCGCCATATCGGGCGCTTTCTGCCCGGCAATCCCATGGTCGTGCCCCGCAATATGGAGGGCGCCGGCAGTGTGCGCTTGACCAATTGGCTCTATACGGCAGCTCCACGCGACGGTTCAGCGATCGGTACGATCGGTCGCGGTGTCCCTTTCGATCCGATCCTTGGCCGCCCCGGTTCGCAATTTGAAGCGGCGAAGTTTTCATGGGTCGGCAGCGCCAATGATGAAGTCAGCGTCTGTGTGACCATGACATCGACAGGTGTGCGCGATCTCGAAGGCTTGAAGCAGAAGGAAGTCGTTGTCGGGGCGGCTGGCGTTGGCTCCGATGACGATCAATTTCCGCGCGTGATCAATGCTGTTCTGGGCACGAAAATGCGTGTCATCAGTGGTTATCCCGGTGGCAATGACATTGCACTGGCGCTGGAGCGCGGCGAAGTGCAGGGCCGTTGCGGCTGGTCATGGTCGAGCTTGAAGTCCACCCATTCGCATTGGGTGACCGACAAGAGAATTTCCATGATTGCGCAGCTCGGTCTTTCCAAACATGCCGATCTGCCCAGTGTGCCCTCGATCATGGATTTTGCAAAAACAGCTGAAGATACGGCCATATTGCGCCTGATCTTTGCGCGTCAGGGTCTGGGGCGTCCTTTTGTGGGGCCGCCGGGCATTCCTCCTGAGCGTCTGGCCGCTTTGCGTCAGGCATTCGACATGACAATGAAGGATCGCGACTTCCTCGCCGATGCCGAAAAAGGCAAGATGGAAATCAATCCTCTCACCGGACAGCAGGTCGATGCTCTCGTCCAGCGCGTGTATTCGGAAGTCTCGCCAGAAATTGCCAAGAAAGTGGCGGCCATGCTTCCCTGAGAAAAGGGCGCCCTTTGAGGCGCCCTTTTTTATTCTGCTTCTTTGCGATCCGCCGGCCGTTATCTCTGCGACAGGGCAGCGCGCATGGCCGGAACCCATTTGTCGAATTCCGACTTGAAATAGGCGGACGTTTGCGCCTGCGTCATCGGGCGGATGTCGAAAGCATCCTGCTCGAGGTGGCGGCGCACGCTGGGCTGTTCCAGCGCCTTGTTCACCGCGCCGTTCAATCTTTGCGCCAGATCGGCCGGCAGACCGCTGGGGCCTGACAGTGCCAGCCAGACGGTGGTCACGACATCGGGGAAGCCTTTCTCCTTAAATGTCGGGATCTGCTGGAAGCCGGCAAGCCGCTCGCCTGAAGAAATGGCGATCGGAATCAGCGTTCCTGCGCTCACATGCTCGCGGGCCGTAGACCATGTCAGGCTGCCCATTTTCACATGGCCCGCGACAAGATCGGCAACGGCTGTATTGCCGCCGCGATGAGGCACGTGAACCAGTTTGAGTCCGGCCTTGGAAGCAAAAAATTCAGCCACTGCATTTCCGCCGGAGCCGACGCCCGGCGAGACATATTGTGCGCCGCCTTCCGTTGCCTTTGCCCAGCGGACGAAATCCTCGAAATTTTTCACGCCTGTTGAGGGGTGAACGACGAAGACAGTGGGCGATCCGCCAATATAGGCAATATGGGTGAAGTCCTGAATTGGATCGAAGCCCAGATCTTTGTTCATGGCAGGCGACAGGACATGGCTCGACATGCCGCTGATCATCAATGTGTGGCCGTCGCGCTCGGCCCGCGCCGTATTGCGGGTGCCGATGACAGTGCCTCCGCCAGCCTGATTTTCAATGATGAATTGCTGGCGGAATTGATCCGAGAGAGATTGCGCTATCAATCGCGCAATCACGTCCGATTGTCCGCCGGCGGCAAAGGGCACGACAATCTTGACCGGTTTCGTCGGCCATTCCGACGCAGATGCAATGGTCGTCGCCAAGGCCCCGGCGATGAGGCAGAGGAGGGAAAGAATCGTCCTCATTGCGCAGCACTCCGCACCTGCGAATTGTCAGGCTCGATGAGCGGTGTCTCATAGGCATTATAGCCATAGAGCCAGGACGTATCCTCATTGCCGCCAGACATCCATGTATTCGCGCTGGAAATGGCCTGAATGCGCGACGTGCGCGGTTTGCGTGTCGCCTCATAAATCTTGAATGCGTGAGGAATATCCTCCGGCGATTTGGCGAGGCTGCGCGCCAATACGGCCGCATCTTCAATCGACGTCGCAGCGCCCTGCGCCATATAGGGGGTCATCGGATGGCAGGCATCGCCCATCAATGCGACATGACCCTCGCTCCATTTCGGCAATGGCTCGCGCTCGAGAATGGCCCATTTGTGGCATTCCGGGCAGGCGGCAAGTACATCCTGCACCTCTTGATGGAAGCCCCGATAGGCTTCGCGCAATTCATTCATGTCGCCCTTGGCCGACCAGGATTCCTTGGTGATCCAGTTCGCGGGCTCGGGAACGCTGGTGACGAAATAAATCTCGCTGCGATCGGCGCGTGTGTAATAAATGACGATATGGCGATCCAGGCCCCACCATTTGGTGCGCGATGGCGCAATTGTCTTGCCGCCCATCAGTTCCGATTTGAACACGCCGCGATAGGCGATCCGGCCTTTGTGCAGGGGTGCGTCGGGCCCGACAATAATGTCGCGAACCAGCGAGTGAACGCCGTCTGCCCCGATCACGGCATCGGCTTCTGCTGTTGTGCCATCGGCAAAGGACAGATGCACCTGGCCCTTCACCTGCTCGAGCGTTGTGAGCTTCTTGTTGAGATGGACGACGCCCTCCGGCACGACGGACAGAAGCGCCTCATGCAGATCCCCGCGATGCATACACAGGAAGGGCGCTCCATAGAGACTTTCCGGCATCGGCAATTCGCGCTTCAGCTCGCCCGTATCCCAGACACGGTTGAGATGGGAATAGGGCTCGAACGAGGTCTTGCGGAGCTTGTCCTCAATGCCAAGGCCGCGCAGAACGCGCGATGAATTGGGAAGCATCTGGATGCCGGCCCCGATGCGCGAGAATCTCTGCGCCTGCTCGTAGACCTTCACCTCAATTCCCACCTGCCGCAGAGTTGTTGCGGCGGCAAGGCCGCCCATACCCGCGCCGACAATGGCGACCGAAAGCTTCCTGGACATGTTTTCTCCCTTTTGACAGGCCTTTGCTGGCCTGTTTGGGAAAAATTAGGGGCCCTGCCGAGGCCGTGTCAACACGCGCAAAGGGATCTCTGGGGGGGAGGCTCCTCACGTTCTGGTGTCGTTTCCCGCCTCTGGTTCAACCCCGCCTCTGGACAGATGGAAGCGCTCGGATAAGCTGAAAGAAAACGACAAGACCATGGGAGGAGCCGATGCTTTGGCAAGCTGACGCGGGCCGATCTGAATCATGCAGCGCATTGTCGAAGCGCTTTGCTATTGCTGGCGCAATCCTGCTCGGCCTCATCGGGCCGCAGACAGCTCAGGCCCAGCAGGATTTTTACAAGGGCAAGTCGGTGAACATTATCGTCGGCTTTGGCGCCGGCGGCGGTTACGATCTTTATGCGCGCCTGCTCAGCCGGCATATCGGACAATATATCCCCGGCCAGCCCAATGTGGTCGTTCAGAATCTCGAAGGCGCAGGCAGCGTGCGCGCGGCCAATCACGTCTATAATTCAGCCCCGCGCGATGGCACGACCATTGCGGCAGTCAATCAGAATATGCCGATGTATCAATTGCTCGGCGGCAAGGCAGCGCAATTTCAGGCCGCAAGGCTTGCCTGGATCGGCTCGATGGGCGGATCGAATGGCCTTCTTTACACATGGCACACAAGCGATGTGAAAACGATCGAGGCCGCCAAGCAGCGGCAGGTCATGCTGGGCGGCACGGGCACCAATTCCGATTCCCATATTTTCCCGACGCTGATCAACAATCTGCTCGGCACGAAATTCAAGATCATCCACGGCTATTCCGGCGGCAGTCGCGAAGTTCATCTGGCGCTGGAGCGCGGCGAAGTCGAGGGCCGCGGCGGCAATGCCTGGGCCAGTCTCAAGAGCAGCAACAAGGACTGGCTGGACCAGAAGAAAATTTCCGTTCTCGTGCAGATTGGCATGGAGCGCGAGCCGGAATTGCCGGATGTGCCTCTCTTGCTTGAGCTCGTGCAGGGCGAAACGAACAAGCAGATCGTCACTCTTGTCAGCCTGCCGACTTTTCTGGGTTATGCCCATTGGGTTTCGCCCGATGTGCCGGCCGACAGGCTTGCCATTTTGCGCAAGGCCTATTCTGCAACCATGCAGGACAAGAATTTTCTCGCCGAAGCACAAAAGCTCGACATGATGCTGCGTCCGCAAAGCGGCGAGGAAGTGACCGCCATTGTGCAACGGGTTGCGGCAACGCCGCCCGACATTCTCAAGAAAGCAGCGCAATTGCTGGAATGGAACGAATAAGAAAAACACAAATCGACTGAATGGGGGCAGGCTGATGGCTGAGGTTTTTGTCGCAAAAATTTCGGAATTCCCAGATGGGGATCGCCGTCTTGTGCGGGCTGGTCCTGCAGATATCGGGGTCTTTCATCATGACGGTGCGTTTTACGCCTATTCGAACACTTGTCTCCATTCAGGCGGTCCGGCATGCGAGGGGATCATGATTCCCAAAGTGGTCGATGTGATCGGCGAGGATCGCGTCTATCAGGGCCAGGTTTTCTCTGACGAGATGCATTTCGTCTGTCCCTGGCACGGGTGGGAATATGATTTGAAGACCGGTGAATGCGCCGGCGATCGCAAGAAAAAGCTGCGCCGGTACCAGACGCTTGTGCGCGACGGCAACCTTTATGTCATGGCTTGAGTGGAGCAAAACGCAATGAACATCCAGACACCTGTCAACGATGTGCGGGAACTCCGCTTCGACAAATTCTCGTCGTCGGAATCGCTCGCCAAAGCCGCCCAGCAAGCACGCAAGCGCAATTACCAGGACTTTTTGATCGTCGATATGGATTCGCATCATTATGAAAGCGAATCCTATAATGAGGTTTTCGAATATATCGAAAGCCCCGTCTTGCGGCGTTCCTTTGTCGAATCGGCAAAGCGCGGCGGGCGCTCGAGCATGCTCGGCGGATCTGTCGGTTATCAGGATATTTCAGGCCGCATCACACGGCACTGGTTGCGCAAGCATGAGAAGGTTGAGGCTGGCGAAAAGCATCGCGACATTGTCACGACGACACGCTGGATGGATGCAATGGGCGTCGATTACGCCTGCCTGTTTCCCACGCCCATGCTCTTCCTTGGCACGCATCCGCAAGTCGAGATCGAAGTCGCCTTGAGCCGCGCCTATAATCGCTGGCTGTGCGAGCGCATTCTGGCGCAGGAGCCGCGCATCATTTCAATGCTCTATCTGCCGTTCAACGATCCTGAGGCGACCTATAAAATGGTGCAGGATTTTGGCGACAAGAAGGGCGTGGTCGGTTTTATGGTCACAGCGCCCCGCTACAAGCCGGTGCATGACAATGCCTATATGAAAACCTATCGCCTGCTGGAGGAAATGGGCAAGCCGATTTCCTTCCATGCCGCCTATAATTGGAACGACCAATCGCTCAATTTGCTGAACCGATTCATCTCCGTCCATGCTCTGGGCTTCATGTGGTTCAATATGGTGCATCTGACCAATTGGGTGGTGAATGGCATTCCGGAGCGCTTCCCCAAGTTGAAAACGATCTGGATCGAAAGCGGCCTGACCTGGGCCTATTCGCTGATGCAACGGCTCGATCATTCCTACATGATGCGCACATCCGATTGTCCCTCGCTCAAGCGCAAGCCCAGCGAATATATGCAGGAAATGTTCTATTCGACGCAGCCCATGGAAATGCCCGACGATCCCTCCATTCTTGAAGCAACATTCAAGATGATCAAGGCGGATACGCAGCTTGTCTGGTCGTCGGATTATCCGCATTGGGATTTCGATCTGCCGGGCGTCATCTACGATTTGCCCTTCCTGAACGAGCAATCGAAGCGCAATATTCTGGGTGGCAATGCAGCGCGCCTGTTCAATCTGGATCCGAAGCCGGTGAAAAATATTCCTGATTTTGGCTGATATTCTCTCTGGCGATGAGGCAAGCACGATGAAGCGACTGGCTTTTGCAATAGCGCCATGGCTGGCATGGGGCGCTATCCCCGCGCAGGCAGATCCCATGGCTGATTTCTACAAACAGTCAGGCATGACGATTGTCGTGGGTTTTGGTGTCGGTGGCGGTTATGATGTTTATGCCCGCTCCATGTCGCGCCATATGGGTCGTTACATGCCGGGCAATCCAACCATCGTGATCCGCAATATGCCGGGCGCAGGCTCAATGGCCGCGGCGAATTTTATCTATGGCAATGCGCCCAAAGATGGTTCGCAGATCGCCACTTTCTCGCGCAGCATTCCAACCCAACCCCTGTTCGATTCCCAAGGCGTTCAGTTCGACGCATTGAAACTGAACTGGATCGGCAGTCCGGCGTCTGAAGTGAGTCTTGTCTATGCGCCAAAGACAAGGGGCTTTAAATCCATCGACGATCTGCGTCAGCGGGTGATGACGGTCCCTGCCAGCGGTCTGGGTGCGGATAGCGCCATCTATCCTTTTGTCCTCAACGCCATTGCCGGCACCAAATTGAAAGTGGTGACAGGTTATCAGGGGTCTGGGGATTTTATGCTGGCCATTGAGCGCAACGAGGTCGATGGCATGGGAGGTTCATCGATCAGCACTTTGCGCTCGACCCGTCCTGCCTGGCTGAAGGAAAAAAGCATCGACATGCATGTGCAGCTCGCCTTGTCGAAACATCCCGATTATCCCGATGTGCCTCTGGTCGTCGATCTGGCTCAAAATGCCGAGGACCGGCAAGTTCTCGAATTGATTTTTTCGCGCCAATTGACGGCTTTTCCCTTTGCCGCTCCGCCCGGCATTCCAGCGGATCGTCTTGCCGCTCTGCGCAAGGGTTTTCTCGACACGATGAAAGATCCGGCTTTCCTCGCGGAGGCCGAGAAGCAGGGGCTCGAAGTCTCACCGGTCACAGGCGAGGAGGTTCTGGCCATTCTGCAGAAGGCCTATCAAACGCCGCCTGAGATCCTTCAGCGCGCCCGTCAAATCGTGCGCCCACCCGCCAATTGATCGACGGGTCAGCCTGTCTTGGCCCATATCGCGGTACAATGATCCCGCGATGGGGAAAAGCGCTTCCCTTGTGTGTGGCCGCCTCTACAATGCATTGGCGAGCCGGAATACCGGCCGTCATTTGAGGAAACACCCGGAGAGCTTTTCCATGGCTTTCAGTCCATTCACGCGCCGTCATGTCGTCAATATGCTGGGCGGCGTCGGTCTTGCCGGCTTTGCCGGTCAGGCTCAGGCGCAAGTCGCAGGCGGCGACAAAAATATTACCTTCATCGTTCCCTTCAGCGCCGGCAGCGGTCCCGATACGATCGGTCGCTTGGCTGCGCAATATCTGCAGCAGAAATGGAAGCAGACGATTATCGTCGACAATCGCGTCGGCGCGTCAGGCAATATCGGCACATCTGCTGTGGCGCGAGCCGCACCCGATGGCACGACCATGCTCGTCACCGCCAATACGCTGGTGATGAATGTCAGCCTGTTCAAAAATGTGCCCTACGATCCGGTTGCGAATTTTGCTCCTGTGGCAGGCCTCGTCTATTCGGTCTTCGCTTGCGCGGTGCATAAATCGTTGGGCGTGAATACATTCGCCGAACTGGTCGAGCTTGCCAAAAAGAAGCCGAATGAGATCAATTTCGGCTCGCCCGGCCCCGGTTCGCCGCATCATATTGCGCTTGAACTGTTCAACCAGAAATCAAAATCGCAATTGCGCCATGTGCCCTATCGCCAGCTGGCGGGCGCCATGCAGGATCTTGCGGGTGGCCATATCGGCGGCATGTTCATGCCGGCATTGCAGGCTGTCTCGCTGTCCAGGGCGGGGGATGTGAAGGTTCTCGCTGTTTCCGGCGACAAGCGTATTTCGCTGGCTCCCGACGTGCCGACCATGACGGAAGGCGGCGTGCCTGGCATCGATATTGATAATTGGTGGGCCATTCTCGCCCCGGCAGGAACGCCGGCCGATGTCGTTGCCAAATATAACACCGATCTGAACGCCATGCTGGCGGAGCCGGAGATCAGGCAAAACTCGATGCGCAAGCGCTTCAGGTCATCGGTGGCGGACCAGATCGTCTGAAAGACATTATTGCGCGCGATGTGAAACGATGGGCCGAAGTGATCAAGGCCGCTGGCATAACGCCTGAATGAATGAAAAGGGCGCCGGTTATCCGGCGCCCTTTTTTCAGATTTTCAGATTGAGAATGCGTTTGGCATTATCCCAGCAGATTTTCTGCCTCAGTCCTTCATCGATTTTGGCCGTTTCAATGAATTGACTGGCCTCGATTGTCCGCTCGAACGGATAATCCGCAGAGAACATCACATTGTCTGCCCCCAAAGCGTCGATCGCGCAATGCAGGGGTTCTTCCGAACAGACGCCGGACGTTGTCACCGTGATATTTTTGCGAATGTAATGGCTCGGCGGTTCTTTCAATGTCCGGCCCTGGCGATTGGCAATCGCCCAGCGGCTGTCGATGCGCCAGAGCTGGAAGGGGATCGCCTCGCCCATATGGCCGAGAATGATCATGGCATCGGGATAGCGCTCGAAAATGCCGGCTGTCACGACACGCATGGCATGTGTTGCCGTCTCCACGCCCCAGCTCCACATCGGACCCCAGAGTTCCGGATGATCCTTGTACATGGCCGGATAATCGATTGGATTATTGGGGTGGATATAGACAGGCGCCTTGAGTGCGGCAGCTCTTTCCCAGAAAATCTCTGCGCTCGGATCATCCAGATACAGGCCATTGGTGGCGCCATTGATCATGACGCCCGAAAAGCCCAATTGCGTGATGCAGCGTTCGAGTTCATTGGCTGCGGCTTTCGCATCCTGCATGGCGACATGGGCCAATCCGCCATAGCGATTGGGCTTTTTCGTCACTTCTGCCGCCAGCAGATCATTGACTTCGCGGGCGCGCCGCACCGCCAGATCGGTATTTTTTTCGGCCTGGACGCCGGGTCCCGCGAGGCCGAGCACGGCAAATTCGATGCCGTTCTTGTCCATATCCTCAAGGCGACGGGCGCCGAAATCGGAGAGTGCCCCAAGCGCCTTGTCGGAGAGTTCGGGCGATATATTGCCGAAGGTTGTGGCCCAGTAATCGACGAAATCGGGCGCCATGAAATGTTCTTCCAAGGCAATTTTCTTGATCGACATCGGCGTTTCCTTTTTCGTTGATTCAGCGTTGAACGCGGTTTTTGAAATCCTGTATTCTGCCTTGCTGGAAGGCACGTACATTATGCGTCAGCAGCGGCATGACCTGCTCCACATAACTCTCGCCTTTTCCCCCGACATGGGGCGTGAGAATGACATTCGGCAAATCCCAAAGCGGACTGTCCTGTGGCAGCGGCTCGACATTGAACACATCGAGCGCGGCACCCGCGATCACCTTGCGCTGCAGGCGGTCGATCACGGCATTTTCGTCGGCAACCGGACCGCGCGCAAGGTTGATGAAAATGCCATGGCGCGGCATGGCGTCCAGTATCTCCCCATTCACAAGCCCATGCGTCTCCGGCGTCAGCGGGACGATGGCGATCAGGAAATCGGCAAGTGCCGCCGCTTCTTTCAACCGCTGGCGCGGATAGATGGCATCGAAATTCGGGGCAGAGGTCCGCGCCGATACGCCGATCACACGCATGCCGAAAGCCTTGCAGCAGCGGGCGAGATCTTCGGAAATGACGCCCACGCCAATGATCACGACAGTTTTGTTCATGAGCAGGCGTTGCGGGCGACGCTCCCAATTCTTTTGCGCTTTGTCGCGCTGGATCTGCTCATAGTCGCGGGCGAAATTGAGCATGTAGAGAAAGGCAAGTTCGGACATTTGCGGCCCGTGGATTCCGCGCGCCGATGTGATCGGGATTTCGGGGTCGAGCTCTTTCATCGCCTTGAGCGGGTCGACGCCGGTGGTCAAAGCCTGAATCCATTGCAGGCCTTTGGCGCTCGACACCATGGCGGGCGTGATCGATTGGGCAAGGCCCATGATCACATTTGCCTCTGCACAGAAGGGGAGAATCTCCGCCTCCGTCGTTCCGGCATTGATTGTGATGCCGGGCAATTCGCTGCGCAGCCGGGCTGCGACCGGCTCGTCGGGTTCTTCGATAATGGCGATGTTGATCTTCATGTTCATCCGTAGAGTTTTTTCGCGCGCTGGTCCTGCGCCTATCTGGCGATTGCAGCGCGGATTCGTTTACGAAAAAGCTTGAGCTGGCTAGACAATATCTCTTTCTGATCGGCAAAACGTTGTGCGGGGACCGGGATGGAAACGGCGATGGGGCGCCCCATCGGATCGAGCAAGGCAATTCCCGCAGCAGAAATGCCAAGGCCATGCTCCTCAAGATCGAAAGCAATATGGCTTTTGCGAATCTGCTCCAGTTCCGCCCTTAGTTTGATGCGGTTTTTGAGCGGAAAGTCGGGATGCTCCCCAATGCTTGCGTCGATCAGCTCTTCAGCGTCTTCCGGCGAAAAGCAGGCGAGAATCGCCTTGCCATTGGCCGTGCAATGGAGCGGGAAGCGCTCGCCGACAGCCGAGAGGGCGACCAGTCTCTGACGGCCGGGAACCTGATCGACAAAAACCGTCGAGCCGCCGGAAAGAACGGCAAGGTCTACTGTCTCCCCGACGGTCTCGCCGAGCGCCCGCAAATGCGGGCGGATGAGATCGGCTGCATTCGATCCGGCGGAGGCGCCAATGCGCACAAGCCCCGGGCCGATGCGCACATCGCCTGGCCCTGAGGCAATGACAAAGTCTTCCGCGGCCAATGCGGCCACGATGCGCTGCACGGTCGAGCGCGCAAGCTCGACGGATTTGGCAATTTGCCCGAGGCTGAGTCCATTCGGATGGTTTTCCAATGTCCGCAATATGCTTGCCGCGCGGGCAATCACCTGGATGCCACCCTGCGCAGCGTTCTTGTCCTCAGCCTCTTTTGCGGCCCGCATTCTTTTCCTCCGGCTCGCGCTCGCGCGCTCAAAAAGCGGCGGCCGACCAATTGACCGCTATATGGTACATGCGTATCGTATCACGGACCACAAAAATTTGGCGGCACACTGCCGCCAGGGATGAAGCGCAAAAGGGAGGCAAGCATGCCCATCACGATTCGCGGCATTCAGTTCGAGGATAATCTCGACAATGCCATGGGACTGGAATTCTACAATCTCTCGCATCGTTTCGGCTATCAATCGCCGAACTGGCCTTATTTCCAGGATGTGAAGATCGAGCGCATCCATTACATGGCCAAGTCGGGCGTGCTCTCGCAGCGCATTACCACGTCGATGCACAATACAACGCATATCGATGCGCCCGCCCATGTCGTGGCCGGCACGCCCTTCATTAATGAAGTGCCGCTGCCGCATTTCTTCGGTTCGGGCATTGTCGTTTCGATCCCCAAAAAGCAATGGGAATCGATCACTTATGACGATCTCGAAAAGGCCGCCGGCAAATCCGTGCGCCCCGGCGACGTCGTGATCGTCAACACTGGCTGGCACCATATTTACGAAGACAATGAAGATTATTTCGCCAAGGCGCCGGGCTTCGTCCCCTCCGCGGCCGATTGGTTTGTCGAGAAGAAGGTGAAAGTTGTCGGCCATGACACGCAGGCCAACGATCATCCGCTCGCAACAGCTATCGGCCCGCAGCGCAACGGCCCGCTGCTGCCCCATCTCGAGCAAGAATATTTTGAATGGTCGGGCGGCCGTAACTGGAAGGATGATTTCCCGGAATGGGAGCCGGTGCACCGCAAACTTTTCACCAATGGCATTCTCGGCATCGAGAATGTCGGTGGCGATCTCGACAAGGTCACGGGCAAGCGCGTCACTTTCGCTTTCTTCCCGTGGAATTGGGACCGTGGTGACGGTTGCATCATTCGCCTTGTTGCGATGATCGACAAGGGCCAAGCCTATCGCATCGAAAAAGGCGAGGCCATCTGATGTTCGTCAAGCGCTTCGAAGACGCCAAACCATATGAGGCCCCCAACCACAGGGGTGTCGTCGGCCTGCGCCTGCAGGGTTTTGAGCCGGGCGGCCCCACGAATCAATGGGTCGGCCTTTCGCAAGTCTTGCCCGGCGGCGGTGCCGGGCCGGATTCAACGCCTTTCGAGAAAGTCTATGTCGTTGTTGAAGGCGAAATGACTGTCATCATCGATGGCAAGGAAACCGTGCTGCGCAAATATGATTCCTGCACGATTGCGCCCAATGAAGTGCGCATGATCGAGAACCGCAGCAATCATAATTGCACGATGATGGTCGTTATTCCCTATCCGCCGGGGGTGAAGCCATGAGCGCAGATTTTCTCAAAAACCCCGCTGCGCTATTCGATGTGAAGGGCAAGGTGGCTGTCATCACCGGTGCATCGGGTGCCTTTGGTGCGCTTGCTGCCCAGATCCTTGCGGGCGCTGGCTGCAAGCTCGTGCTGAGCGCCGGCAAAAAAGCCGATCTCGACAAAGTGTCGGAGGATTGCCGGGCTCTTGGCGCCGAGGTTGAGGCGTTGAACGTGCGGCCCTCGAATGAGAAAACCTGCGACGACATTGTCGCCGCAGGCGTCAAGCGTTTCGGGCGCATCGATATATTGGTCGTTGCATCGGGCAAGAATGACGTATCCAAGATCGACCAGATGTCGGCGGATCGTTTTCTCGACGTGATGGATGCCAATGTCACGCAAAGCTGGCTCATGGCAAAAGCTGCGACCAAGCAGATGCTCGCCCAGGGCGAGGGCGGCAAAATCGTTCTCATGTCCTCGGCGCGCGGCCTGCTCGGACATCCGGCAGGTTACACGGCCTATTGCGCGTCGAAATCGGCTGTCGATGGTATCACCAAGGCGCTTGGCTGCGAGCTGGGGCCAAGCGGCATTACCGTGAATGCGATTGCACCGACCGTCTTCCGTTCGCCGCTGACCGCCTGGATGTTTGCCGATGATGAAAAAGCCAAGGCAACGCGCGCAGGCTTTCTCGCCCGCGTGCCGAAAGGCCGCCTCGGCGAGCCAGAAGATCTCGCCGGGCCGCTGCTTTTCCTCGCCTCGCGTGCGTCGGATTTTTACACCGGGCATATTCTTTACGCCGATGGCGGCTATACTGCAGGCTGAGGCGAGCACATGAGCGAGCGTGCGAATATTGCCATTGTTGGCGCGGGCCTGATGGGCCATGGCATTGCGCAAGTCTTTGCGCAGGCCGGACATCGCGTGCGTGTCTATGATGCATTTCAGGCCTCGCTCGATTCGCTCCACGCCCGGATCGAAAGCAATCTGCGGGATCTCGAAGAATCCGCAGATTGCCTGCATCTTGTTTCAGGCCATGCCGATCTCGGCGAGGCGCTGGAGGGTGCGCAATTCATCTTCGAATGCGCGCCTGAAAAACTCGAGCTGAAAAAGCAGATTTTCATCGAGCTGGAAAAGCATGCACCCGCAGATGCTGTGCTTGCCTCCAACACATCCGTCATGCCGATCGGATCGATTGTCGGCGATCTTGCAACGCGCTCGCGCATGCTGGGCACACATTGGTGGAACCCGCCTTTCCTGGTGCCGCTGGTGGAAGTCGTCGGCACGCCGGATACGGATGTGCGGCATATCGAGGCGATGATCGACTTGCTGGCGAAAGCCGGCAAGACGCCCGTGCGGGTGATGAAGGACGTTGCAGGTTTTGTCGGCAATCGTCTGCAGCATGCGCTCTGGCGTGAAGCCGTTGCGCTGGTGGCTGAAGGCATTTGCGATGCGGAAACCGTCGATATTGTGATCAAGGCAAGCTTCGGTCGTCGTCTGGCCGTGCTGGGGCCGCTTGAAAATTCCGATTTGATCGGTACCGAGCTGACGCTCGATATTCACAAGACCATCATTCCGGCGCTTGATCGTAGCACCGGCCCCAATCCTTATCTCGATCAGCTCATGGCTGAAGGCCGGCTTGGCGTGAAAAGCGGCGAGGGTTTCAGGCACTGGACACCCGAAGAGGCGCAAGATCTGCGCAAGCGCGTTTTCACGCATTTGAAGAAAATGAATGCCGGCGACCGACAGGACGATTTCGGCGCGGCGTAATCTGCGGTCGGGTCTGTCCGATCCTTCGTCTGTTTTGCTTTCCGAGGAACATGTCATGTCCGATGCCCCTAAAAAAAGCGACCCGTCGAAGAAGGTTATCATCACCTGCGCGGTGACGGGCGGCATTCACACGCCCACAATGTCGGATGCGCTGCCGATCACGCCCGATCAGATTGCCGAACAGGCGATTGCTGCTGCAGAAGCGGGCGCGGCCATTCTGCATCTGCATGCTCGCGACCCAAAAGACGGTAAGCCCACGCCGGACCCGAAAGTTTTCATGGAGTTTCTGCCGCGCATTAAGCAGGCAACAGATGCCGTGCTCAATATTACGACGGGCGGCGGTCTCAATATGACAGTCGATGAGCGTCTTGCAGCACCGCTGCAGGCCTCGCCCGAAATGTGTTCGCTCAATATGGGCTCGATGAATTTCGCCATTCATCCGCTGGCCGATCGCTACAAGACTTGGAAGCATCCCTGGGAGGAACCCTATCTGCGCGGCACCAAGGATTTCATCTTTCGCAATACATTCGGCGATATTGAGCGCATCTATAAAGTGCTCGGCGAGGGACATGGCACGAAATTCGAACATGAATGCTATGATGTCGGCCATCTCTATAATCTGGCCTATTGCCTTGATGCCGGCCTGTTCAAGCCGCCGGTTTTTCTGCAGTTGATTTTCGGGATTCTCGGCGGCATTGGCCCCGATCTTGAAAATCTCATGTTCATGAAGCGCACCGCCGACAAGCTCTTCGGCAATGATTACAAATGGTCTGTTCTGGCAGCCGGGCGTTTCCAGATGCCTTTTGCAACGCAGGCAGCAATGATGGGCGGCAATGTGCGTGTCGGTCTCGAGGATTCGCTTTTCATCGGACGCGGCAAGCTCGCCATGTCCAATGCCGAACAGGTCGCAAAAATCCGCCGCATTATGGAAGAACTGGGTCATGAAATTGCCAGCCCGGCCGAGGCACGCGAAGTGCTTGGTCTGAAGGGCGGCGACAGGGTCAATTTTTAAAAGGCATCACGATGGTCATCGATCTCTATACGCATCTGGCGCCTCGTTCCTTCCTCGATCGCATGGTCGTTCTTGCGCCCAAGCTCGGCAATATCGTCAATCGACTCCTGTCAGTAAAACCGCTGTCGGATCTCGATATACGTTTCCGCGACATGGACAGCGTTCCCGATTACCGACAGCTCATCAGCCTTCCCAATCCCGCTCTTGAAGAGATTGGCGATGCGCAGACGGGCCCGGAGCTGGCCCGTCTCGCCAATGATGAAATGGCTGAATTATGCCAGCGCCATCCAGATCGTTTCGTCGGCTTTGCAGCAGCCGTCTATCTTGCAGATGTCGATGGCGCCATTCGCGAGGCGCAAAGGGCCGTGACGCAGCTCGGCGCCAAAGGTGTACTCATTTACAATCACGTTGCCGGCCACCCGCTGGATGAGCCGCAATTTCGACCCTTCTTTTCTGCAATGGCTGAATTGAAGCGTCCGATCTGGCTGCATCCCACACGCAATGCATCCATGTCGGATTATGCGGCCGAAGAAAAATCGCGGTTCGAAATGTGGTGGTGTTTTGGTTGGCCCTATGACACATCTGTGGCCATGGCGCGTCTGGTTTTCGATGGTCTGTTCGATCGCCATCCCGATCTGCAAATCATCACCCATCATGCTGGCGGCATGATTCCTTTTTTCGATGGCCGTATTGGCCCTGGCATGGATGTGCTCGGCGCGCGAACCTCGGATGAGGATTATTCCGGCATTCTGCCGGGATTGAAAAAGCCGCATCTCGACTATTTCAAAATGTTTTATGGCGATACCGCCATGTTTGGCGCCACCACTGGCGTCAAATGCGCGCTGGACTTTTTCGGTCCTGAAAAAATTGTCTTTGCGACCGACGCGCCGCTCGGGCCGATTGCAAAAACCTACAAGGGCATTGCAGAGATGGATGTGGCCGAGGATGTCAAAGCGGCGATCCTGCATGGGAATGCTGCACGGCTTTTGCGGCTCTGAGAGGAGGTTGGCATGAACGAGCGTATCAATACGCCCATATCCATGGCGGAAATGGAACGCCGCTGGAGCGCCATTCGTGCCGCGATGAAAGAGGCAAATGTCGATGTGCTGATCGCGCAGGCCAATAATGATTTTGTTGGCGGCTATGTGAAATATCTCACCGATATGCCGGCGACCAACGGCTATCTCTATACAGTCATTTTCCCGCGCGAAGGCGAGATCAGCGCTGTGGCGCAGGGACCGTTCGGTCAGGATCAGGCTTTTGCCGGTCTCGATGAATCCCCACGCCGCGGTGTGCAGCGTCTTCTGGGCTGCCCCTCCTATGCCTCAATCCATTATGCATCGAATTATGATGCAGAATGTGCCGTGAAGGCGCTGGAGAAATATAATGGCGCGCGGATCGGCCTGCTGGCGCCGGGTTCTCTCTCCTATTCATTTGTCGATTATCTCAAGAAGCATTTGTCGCGGGCCGATTTTGTCGATGCCACGGCCATTGTCGATCCGATCAAAGCGACGAAAAGCGCTGAGGAAATCGAACTTATCCGCCGCATGGCTGCTTTGCAGGATGCCTGTGCGCAGGCTGTGTCGCAAAATCTGCGTCCGGGCTTGCGTGACATGGAGATGGTGGAGATTGCGCGCGCTGTCGCCACCTCCATGGGCAGCGAGCAGGGCTGGTATATGGCCGCTTCCGGGCCGGTCGGCACAGCTGCTGTCATGCAGCCGCCCCATCTCCAGAATCGTGTCATTCGTGAGGGCGATCAATTCTGCATGCTGATCGAAAACAGCGGGCCTGGCGGTTTTTATGGCGAGATCGGCCGCACATGGGTGCTGGGCAAGGCCTCGCAAGAAATGCAGGATGAATTTGCTTTTGTTCTTGAAGCGCAGAAATTCACCCTCGAGCTTTTGAAGCCGGGCGCCGATCCAGCCGACATTTTTGCGCGCTACAATGATTTCATGCGCCGCAATGGTCGGCCGCAGGAAAATCGGCTTTATGCGCACGGCCAAGGCTATGACATGGTCGAGCGTCCGCTCATTCGCCATGACGAGACATTGACGATCGGACCGAACATGCTTTTTGCCGTTCATCCGACCTATGTGACGCAACGCACTTATTCATGGGTTTGCGACAATTGGCTGATCGACGATGCCGGCAATGTCGAGGCCCTGCACAAATTCCCGCAGCGCATCACGGAACTCTAGGGCGCATATCCGTCGTCAGAATTGGTTCTCGGAGGCACTTGAGACCTGCCGCCTATAGGGCGTCTTGTGCTTGCCTGCGCGCCGATTTTCATCGATCCTGTCGTTCAATCAAGAAACGGCCTGCGGGAGGATGGGATGACGCTGGTTTTGTCGAACGAGGAAATCGGCCGCCTGATCTCGATGGAAGAGGTGATCGACCGGCTCGATCTGACCTATCAGGATCTCGGAAATGGTGCGGCGCAAAATCGTCCCCGCAGCGATATTTATGGTCCGTTCCGCGATAATGCCCGCTATGTCTTCAAGACCATGGATGGAATGGCGCCCCGTTTCGAGGCTGCAGCTATCAGGCTCAATTCGGATACGATCCGCTGGAATTCGACACTGTCGGGAATCCGCAAGGACAAGCAGCCAACAGGCCCCGGCGGCAAATGGATCGGGCTTGTGCTTCTGTTCAGCATGCGCACCGGCGAGCCATTGGCGATCATTCCCGATGGCATGATCCAAAGCATGCGCGTGGCTGCAACCAATGCTTTGGGCGCAAAATATATGGCGCCCGAAAATGTCTCCATTTACGCGCTTCTGGGTTCGGGTCAGCAAGCTGCAGCGCAGGCGCGTGCCATGATGCATGTGCGCCCCGGCATCAAGGAAATGCGCATCTTCAGCCCCACAATGGCCAATCGTGAAAAACTTGCGCGGGAGATTGCAGAAGAATTCGGCATTCATGCCTTTGCTGCAGACAGCGCCAAACAGGCGGTGCGCGGCGCCGATCTTGTCGGTTGCGCAACCAATAGCATCACGCCTGTTGTGCGGTTGGAATGGCTGGAGCCTCATGCCCATGTCACGTGTGTGAAAGAATTGGAGCTGGGACCGGGCATTCTGGGCCGCAGTGCGCTGGTTGCCGTGCATACGCGCCTCGATCGCCCGGCCAATTACATTGTCGGAGAGGGCGAAAATCCCATCTACGATCACGATCCGGCGCAGGGCCTGCCCGAAGATGTGGCGAAAACCCGCATCTTGCGGCCTGAAAATGAGGTCGATCTCACCAAGCAGATCGACATTGGCGAATTGGCAGTCGGGCGCTTTCAGAAGCCACCACGCGGAAGCATGACGACTTTCGTCAATACAATTGGCATGGGTCTGCAATTTGCTGCGATCGGATCTCTCGTCTGGGAGAAAGCTGTCGAGCAGCGCGTCGGGCACGATATTCCTACCGACTGGTTTCTTGAAGATATGCATCCCTGAGACATCCGGGGATATTTTATCGGCCGGCGCAGATCGGCTTTGCGAGGGAGGGCATGCAATGGCTGCAACAAAAGAAATCACCATCGCGCTTGATCGTTATGACAGGCATTTTCCGTTTTTCGACGGCACAGTGAAGGCGCCAGACGGCTTTAGCTACCGCGCCTTGCAGGTTGGCCAGTCCGATCATTTGCGCGATGGCACGGATCGCCATGGCCAGATGATCAAGCATCAGGCCTTCGATGTCTCAGAATTTTCCATGTCGACATTTTTGATGGCGATTGATCGTGGTCTGCCTTTGATCGGCATTCCGGTTTTCCCGCGGCGGCTTTTTTCGCAAAGCTGCATGTTTGTGCGCGCTGATAGCGATATAGAGCATCCCCGCGATCTGATTGGGCGGCGTGTCGGATTATCCTCGTTCCAGACAACCTTGTCGCTGCTCGCCAAGGGCGACCTCAAATTTGAATATGGCGTCGAATGGGAGCGCATCAAATGGCTCATGACCACGGATGAAAAGGTCAAATTCGATCCTAAACCCGGCGTGGTTGTCGACCGTGCGCCCAAAGGCACCGATCTTGGTGCCTTGCTCGGTCGCGGTGAGATTGACGCGATTTTCATGCCGCATCCGCCTGCATCGGTCATGAAAGGAAAAGTGCCGACGCGTCGCCTGTTCAAGGATTCAAAGGCGGAAGAGCAGCGCTATTTCAACAAATATGGATGGTGGCCAATCATGCATGTGGTGGCCATGCATACCGATCTTGCCAAGGCTGAGCCGTCCCTTCCCCATGCACTGATGCAGATGTTCGATCAGGCGCATGAGATCAACGACGACTTTTATACCGATCCGAATTGGTCGCGCCTGCCGTGGATTCGCTATGCCTATGAGGAAAGCCAGAGGGTCTTTTCAAATCCATGGATCAATGGGTTCAAGCGCAACAGGGCCAATCTGGAGCAATTCATTCTTTATTCGCACGATCAGGGCTTGATCAGCGAAAAATATGCCCCCGAGCGTCTCTTCATCCCCTCGACGCTGGACACCTGACCCATCGCCGGTGAGAAAAAGGTCGCGTCTCGGCGCGGCCTTTTTTGATTGATTTTCAGCCCATACCGTCTCCTTGCCTGCAGGTGGCCCGGATCGATCATTTTATTTTTAGGATTTTGGGCAGATATGCGAAAAATCACATGTCCCATAATCCGCGGAATGGACTTATGATGGCGGCCTTCGCAGGGCCTCGGGAGTAGGGGATGGACGGCTATCTGATGGAATTTGGCGGCGCGATCCTGCGCTGGCTTCATGTGATCACCGCGATTGCATGGATCGGGTCGTCGTTTTTCTTCATGCATCTGGATGCCTCGATCCGGAAATCGCCCGATATTCCGGCAAGTGAGGGCGGCGAGGCCTGGCAGGTCCATGGCGGCGGTTTCTACCAGATGCGCAAATTTTATGTCGCACCATCCTTCCTGCCCGAGGAATTGACCTGGCATAAATGGCAATCCTACTGGACCTGGATCTCGGGCTTTTTTCTTCTGGTCTGGATCTATTATGCGCAGGCCTCTCTCTATCTGATCGATCCGGCCATTATGGCGCTGACGCCGGTGCAGGCGAGCCTGATTGGAATTGCCTCGCTGGCTCTGGGCTGGATCGTCTACGATCTGCTTTGCAAATCGCGCATCGGCCAGAATGAAAATCTTCTTGCGCTGGTGGGCTTCGGCTTCGTCATCGCCATGTCGTATTTTTTCACGCTCGTCTTTTCCGGGCGCGGCGCCATGGTCCATGTTGGCGCGCTGATGGCGACGATCATGACGGCCAATGTGTTTTTGATCATCATGCCCAATACGCGCAAAACGGTCGCGTCATTGAAGGCTGGTGAAAAACCCGAAGCGCGTTTTGCTTTCGAGGCCAAGCAGCGCTCGTCGCATAATAATTACATCACCTTGCCGGTGCTGTTCATGATGCTGTCGAATCATTATCCGGTCTTCTGGTCGAATTCAGCTGTGATTCCGCTGATTGTTTTCTTTGTCATCATTGCCGGTGCTTTCGTGCGGCATTTTTATAATGTTCGCCATTCCGATCATACGAAATCGCCCTGGTGGGCATGGGGTGTCAGCGCGGCTGCCATGCTGGCTGCTTTCCTCATTGCAATGGCAGCATCGCCCGGCGGGCGCGAACGCTTCGGTCTTGCCGCCTATGATGTGCCGGAGCCTGTCATTGTTGCATCGGCTCTGCCGCCGGCCCATGTCGTCGATATTGTGATCGGCCGCTGCTCCATGTGCCATGCGCCGCAACCGGTCTGGGATGGCATTGCCAGCGCGCCCAAAGGCGTGATGCTCGATTCGCCGGCCCGCATTGCGGCTCATGCGGAAGCCATTCGCATGCAATCCATCCTCACCCATGCCATGCCGCCAAACAATATTACCGAACTTGCGCCAGATGAGCGGCGGCAATTGGCGGAATGGCTGAAGAAATGAGGATGTGAAGAGCAATGATGCCTCACGCCATCAAGGCCGAGTCACTGACCCGCTCTGCTTTCGCGCCTTTCGGCGATACGATCGATATGGCCGATATTGCACCCAAGCACATTAATCAGGGATTTGCCGATCGTTTCGACGGTCTGGCGAATGTCGATGTCGCGACAGGCGGCGGCGCGGTGAATGTGAGCATTTTCCATGCCCGTCCGCGTCCCGCGCCGATCGATATTCTCTTGATGGAGCGCCATCCGCTCGGGTCGCAATTATTCGTTCCGATGCAGGACAGGCCCTGGCTGGTTCTGGTTTGCACCGATCCGCTCGATGCAAGCTCCTATCGCGCTTTTTGGGCCAGCGGTGCGCAGGGCGTGAATTATGCCCGCAATGTCTGGCATCATCCCTTGCTCGTTCTCGATGCAGAGAGCCGTTTTCTCATTGTCGATCGTGTCGGGCCGGGAAATAATCTGGAAGAAATCGAACTTGATGAATCGCACCGGCTGACGCTTCAGCTGTGATTCATCGCTCTGCAGGAGAGTGGAATGACGCAATCCTATTTCTCGGCCATGGGCGGGCATCCGCCCCAGACCGATCTGCTCACCGGCCGTTCCATTTTCACGCAAGCCTATGCCGTCATTCCCGGCGATGTCATGCGTGACATTGTCACCAGCGCTCTTCCCCATTGGGAAAAGACCCGGCTGTGGATCATAGCGCGCCCGCTCTCCGGCTTTGCCGAGACATTCGCCCATTATGTGATGGATGTCGCACCCGGCGGTGGCAGCAGCAGGCCTGAGCCCGATCCCGATGCGCAAGCCGTTCTCTTTTGTGTTGCGGGCGAGGGTGAGATTGTCATTGCGGGAACAAAGCACATGCTCAAGCCCGGAGCCTATGCCTATATTCCTGCCGGGACGAAATGGTCGCTGCACAATGGCGGCTCGGCGGCGCTCAAATTTCACTGGATCCGCAAATCATATGAAAAGGCCGATGGTATCGAGCTGCCGCAAGCCTTTGTGACCCATGAAGCCGATGTTGCACCTGTCACCATGCCCGGCACGGATGGTCGCTGGGCGACCACGCGTTTCGTCGATCCAGCCGATCTGCGTCACGATATGCATGTCAATATCGTGACATTCGAGCCCGGTGCGGTCATTCCCTTCCTTGAGACACATGTGATGGAGCACGGGCTCTATGTGCTTGAGGGCAAGGCCGTCTACAAACTCAATACGGATTGGGTCGAGGTGCAGGCCGGCGATTACATGTGGCTGCGCGCTTTCTGCCCGCAGGCCTGTTATGCTGGCGGGCCCGGCCGGTTCCGCTATCTGCTCTACAAGGATGTCAATCGACATCCGCGGCTCAAGCTCTGAAGATGATCCTGGCCCGATCGAAGCCCCGCCGGGGGCCATCAGGCGAAGGGTGCATTGCCTTGGCCGGTAAGATTGTATTTCAACTTTATGCTCCATATTCGCAGCGCTCCCGCTGTGCGGAGCCATCGTCTGCTATATCGTCGAATGGGAGATCCGCGCATGGCGCGGACAGGGGAAAGTTATGAGCGGCAAAATTTCCGACGATTTGCGCAGCGGCGCACTTTTTTATCATCGTTTCCCCAAGCCCGGGAAGCTTGAGATCCAGGCCACCAAACCGCTTGGCAACCAGCGCGATCTGGCACTGGCCTATTCGCCCGGCGTGGCTGCTGCCTGCGAGGCTATTGTCGAGGATCCAGCCGAGGCGGCTTCGCTGACCGCGCGCCAGAATCTTGTTGCCGTGGTGACCAATGGCACGGCTGTTCTGGGTCTTGGCGATATTGGCCCGCTGGCATCCAAGCCGGTGATGGAAGGCAAGGCCGTCCTGTTCAAGAAATTTGCCGGCATCGATGTGTTCGACATTGAGGTCGCGCAGAAAGACATTGAAAAATTTGTCGAGACCGTGGCCTCGCTCGAGCCGACATTCGGCGGCATCAATCTGGAAGATATCAAGGGTCCGGATTGTTTCGAGATCGAGGAAAAGCTGCGCGCGCGCATGTCGATTCCCGTCTTCCATGATGACCAGCATGGCACGGCCATCATTGTGGCCGCTGCCGTGCGTAACGGGCTCGAGCTGGCCGGCAAGAAAATCGACAAGGTCAAAATTGTCTGCTCGGGCGCGGGTGCGGCCGCACTTGCCTGCCTCAACCAATTGGTGGCGCTTGGCGCCAAGCGCGAGAATATTTTCGTCAGCGATCTTGAGGGTGTGGTTCACAAAGGCCGCAACACGCTGATGGATCGCTGGAAGGAAGTCTATGCGCAGGAAACCAGCGCGCGGACCCTGGCTGAAATCATTCCGGGTGCCGATGTCTTTCTCGGTCTTTCTGCTGCAGGCGTTTTGAAGCCCGAGATGGTCAAGAAGATGGGCGAGCGTCCGCTCATCCTTGCTTTGGCCAATCCAACGCCTGAAATCATGCCCTCAGAGGCGCTCGCTGCGCGTCCCGATGCCATGATCTGCACCGGTCGGTCGGATTATCCGAATCAGGTCAATAATGTCCTGTGCTTTCCTTATATTTTCCGGGGCGCTCTCGATGTCGGTGCCACCACGATCAATGAGGACATGAAACGCGCGGCGGTGGAAGCCATTGCCCAGCTTGCGCGCGAAGCGCCCTCCGATGTTGTGGCGCGCGCCTATGGCGGTTCTGCGCCGCTGTTTGGCGCCAATTCGCTCATTCCCTCGCCCTTCGATCCGCGGCTCATTCTTCGCATTGCGCCCGCTGTGGCGCGCGCTGCCATGGACAGTGGTGTGGCCACCAAGCCGATCACCGATTTCGATGCCTATGCCGATCAGCTGAACCTTTTCGTTTTCCGTTCCGGCTTCATCATGAAGCCGGTTTTTGCGCAGGCCAAAGCAGATCCGCGCCGTGTGATCTATGCCGATGGCGAGGATGAGCGCGTCTTGCGCGCGACACAGGTCGTGCTCGAAGAGCGGCTGGCTGTGCCCATTCTGATCGGTCGTCCTTCGGTCGTCGAAAAGCGCATCGAGCGTTTCGGCCTGCAGATCAAGCCCGGCCGCGATTTCGAATTGATCAATCCTGAAGATGATCCGCGTTACCGCGATTATGTGCAGACGCTGATCGATGTCGGTGGGCGAAAGGGCATTACGCCCGATGCGGCACGCACGCTAGTGCGCACCAATGCAACCGTGATTGGCGCTGTTGCCTTGCATCGCGGCGATGGCGATGCGCTTTTGTGCGGACTTGAGGGCCGGTTTCACACGCGCCTGCGCCTGATCAAGGATATTGTCGGATTGCAGCCCGGCGTCAGCGATTTCTCGGCTTTGTCGCTCTTGATCACGCAGAAAGGCAATTTCTTCCTGGCGGATACGCATGTGCGCGCCGATCCGAATGCGCAGGAAATTGCTGAAATGACGGTGCGGATCGCAGGCCATGTGCGCAGGTTCGGATTGACGCCGAAAGTGGCGCTTCTCTCAGACAGCGATTTTGGCGGGCTTGATTCCGTTGCGGCCGGCAAAATGCGCAAGGCGCTGGAAATCATTGCCGAACTCGATCCGCGTCTTGAAGTGGATGGCGAAATGCAGGCCGATACGGCCCTGTCGCAAGCTATCCGCGATCGCGTCATGCCGAATTCGCGCCTGACAGGCGAGGCCAATGTGCTTGTCATGCCAAATCTCGCTTCGGCCAATATCGCTTTTCAATTGGTCAAAGTGCTGGCCGATGCTTTGCCGGTCGGGCCGATTCTCATGGGAGCGGCCAAGCCGGCCCATGTGCTCACGCCCTCCGTCACCGCGCGCGGCATCGTCAATATGACGGCCATTGCTGTTTCAGAAGCGCAATCGGCCGATCGTTGGGATCCGGCTTAGGCTGGCCGCATGATCAGCCGCCGCCGGGCCTGTGTTTATCATGGCCGAGCGGCGGCGCATTTGTCTGTCCGACACGTTCGCGGCTTGGAAAAGTTGCTTCCTCGCCCTGATCGGTCAGGGTCGGGAATTCACCCGCATTTTTGACAGCTTCCAGCGGCTCGACCAGCTCATGTGTCGGGCTGGCCTCAAAATCTTCTGTCGGATTGGGCAGAAGCGTTGCTTTCTGACTATCCTCTATCGCCACAAGCTCTTTGGCCATGTCCCAAAAGGCCTCTGCGCCCCCATCAGGGCGGCCTTTTTCAAGCCAAAGCCTGTGGGCGCGGTCGCGAATGCGCCGCTCGTCGCGCTTTTGTCCGTCGGGCTTCTTTCCTGTCATGCAGCCATAACAGGAAAGCGCCCCAGGAGTTGCGCGGCGATCTTTACTCGCTCAGCTTCATCTGCGTTGCGCGCGCAATGTCTTTCCACAGCGCGACTTCGGTTTCGACCGCCTTGGCGAGAACCTCTGGCTTGCCGCCCAGAGCCGTCATGCCTTGCTGGGCGATCTTTTCTCTGACGCCGGGATCGGCCAATGCCTCGTTCACGACCGCATTCAAGCGATTGACAATGGCGTCGGGCGTCTTTGCGGGGGCGAAAAGGCCGACCCATTGAATCGCTTCGACGGAGGGATAGCCGGCTTCCACAACAGTCGGCACATTGGGCACGCGCGCATCGCGTTGTGCGCCGCCCAGAGCAATGGCGCGGATCGTGCCCGCTTCAATATGCGGCAGGCTCACCTGTCCCGAGAGGACAGAAAATTCGACATCGCCCTGGATGACAGCCTGAAGCGCCGGCGCGCCGCCGCGGAAGGGCACGTGCTGAATTCTCACGCCCGCTTTGGATTTGAACAATTCAGTGATGAATTGCGTCTGGCTGCCAAAGCCCGGCGAGGAATAATTGAGCGCGCCGTCGCGCTGTTTGGCAAGGGCTACAAATTCGCCGAGCGTCTTGGCCGGCACTTTCGCATTCACCACAAACAGCATCGGGTCACGCGCCAGCATCACGATGGGCGCAAAATCCTTGACCGCATCATAGGTGAGATTGGGGTTCACGGCCGGCAGGACGGCATGGGAAGAGGCAACAGCCAGCAAAGTGTGCCCGTCGGGTGCCGAGCGCGCCACGGCCTGCGTGCCGACGGCGCCGCCGGCTCCGGCGCGATTGTCGATGATGAGATTACGGCCGAGCCGCTTTTCGATTTCGGGCTGGAGAACGCGAATGCCTGCATCGTTGATTCCGCCAGGGGGGAAGGGAACGATGACGGTAATATTCTTGCTCGGATAATCCTGAGCTGCGGCTGCGCCAGCAAAAGCAAGGCCCGCCACAAGCGCACCCCAAAATCCGAAGCGATTCATTCTCATCCTCCCGAGGCCCGTTTGCCGGGCGCCTGTCATGTGCATGCAGCTTTACGCCCTTCATGCGGGCGCGATGATCGTCCCGATCGCCACCAAGCGTCAAGACATTGCTCCCGCTCTAGCCATCGGTTCCTCGGCAGGGCAAGATCACTTTCCCTTCAACACCGGCCCGGAGCCTTCGGCTGAAATCCCCCCTCTCCCCGTCAGCGCCGCCCTATCGCTCTTTATGCACGGATTGCGGCATTTCCCGCAGTTCGGAGCCTTCCCGTTGCGGGCGGGCCTGCCAGTTCATCGATCCCGATTATTCCGCCCTTGAGCTGGCCGTGCACGGTCGCGCCCGCGATCCCGCCAGACAGGATGAAATTTTCTTCGGTCCGTTCCGGCGCATGTTGCGCGCCGCGCTGGCGACGCCGCTCGAAAATGCACAATGGACGGGAATCACCACGCGCATTGCCGAGCTTTTGCTGGAAAGGGGCGCTGTCGATGCAGTCCTGACCATGGCTCCCGATCCGCAAGATCGGTGGCGGCCTGTTCCCGTTCTTGTCACCAAGGCGCAGGATATGGCGCAATGTCGCGGCATGCGCATGGGCTATGCGCCCTTGCTCGCTTTGCTCGATCCCGCGCGCGAGCGCGGTTACAGGCGGCTCGCCATTATCGGCATCCCGTGCCAGGTCTATGCTTTGCGCGCTCTTGAAAAAGAGCTGGGCTTCGAGCGGCTATTTGTCATCGGCACGCCGTGTTCGGATAATACGACGACCGAGCGTTTCCATGAATTTCTCGCTTTGCTCTCCGATCGCCCCGAGACGATTTCTTATCTCGAATTTCGCGCCGATTATCATGTCGAAATACGATTTGTGGATGGGCGCAAAAAACTCGTCCCCTTCCTGCAATTGCCGATCTCAAAACTGCCGCAGGATTTTTTCCCGCTCACATGCCGCACCTGTGTCGATTACACCAATGTGCTGGCTGATATTACCGTCGGCTATATGGGTGGGCAGGGCGAGCAATGGCTGATCGTGCGCAATGAGCGCGGTGAGGAATTGCTCGATCTTCTGGGCGATGAAGTGCGTTTGAGCGCACCCGGCAGCGCCGGCAAGCGGGCGGGGCCCGTCAAAGGTTTTCTGGCCAATGTGGAACGTGCTGCCGGTGGCTTGCCCCTGCGCGCCATGCCGAATTTTTTGCGCCCGATTGTCGGTTGGCTCATGCCGCGCATCGGTCCGCGCGGGCTCGAATTTGCGCGCGCGCGAGTTGAGATGAAAGCAGTCGAAACCGTGCTGCATCTGCGCCGCCAGATGCCGCGCCGGATGCGCAACATGATTCCAGCCCATGTGTGGGATCTGGTCCGCCCCTATGGCCTGACGCCGAAGGATGGCGAACAGGCGCGCGAGGGGTTCGACAAGCCAAAATAGCCTTGAGGGCTTAAGGCCGCGCTCTGGACAAGGGCGTGCCGGCAAGCGAGTGTGCATGTGAGAAACGGCTGCGCAGACAGTCGGCTATGGGGGGATTGGTTTTGGATTTTCTGGGCACACCCGATGTCGGGCCGGTTCTGTTTTTCGGCCTGACCCTTGCGTCTTTTGTCACGGCTTTCATCGGTGTTTTCACGGGCACGGCAGGTGGCGTCATTCTGCTGGCTCTCATGGCCATGGTTATGCCGCCGACCGTCCTTGTGCCAGTGCATACATTCGTTCAGCTCGGCTCCAGCATCTCGCGCACTTTGATCCTGCGCCAATATGTGATGCGCGGAATTGTGCTGCCCTTTATCGCCGGCGCGGCACTTGGAGCTTTCATCGGTGCCAAAACATTTGTGTCTTTGCCGACGTCCTGGCTGCTGACGATCATTGGATTTTTCATTCTTCTCGTCACATGGATGCCGAGCCTTGGGCGAATTGGGGCTGAAAAAGGTCGCTTTGCCGTTCTGGGATTTGTTGCCACTTTCATGGGCGTTTTTGTCAGCGCAGTGGGAACCTTCCTGTCGCCCTTCATCGCAAGTGCTGCGCCGGACCGGCGCAATCATGTGGCGACGCAAGGTATTTTGATGATCTTTGTGCATCTGCTGAAACTGCTTGCCTTCAGTTTCATCGGTTTCACCATCTGGCCCTATGCGCCGCTCATTGCTGCCATGATTGCGACCGGTGTTTTTGGAAACTGGCTTGGCGAAGTCGCGCTGAATCGCACAACGGAACAGCGCTACCGCATGGTTCTGAAGGTTTTTCTCACGATCCTTGCGCTGCAGCTTCTCTACCGGGCAGCGCGCGATGCTGGTCTTTTCTGATGAATATGCGCGGCCGCCGTCATATCGACAGGCGGCCGCGTCGCTACTTTTGAAAATCGCTACGCTTGGTTTTATGAGCGTGAGCGGAATCCAGCTTCGGCATGGGCCTCATCCATCGAGGCTGCGCGCGTGAGCGGGAAAAGCTGCCAGAGTGCCGAGAGGCCGACCAGCAGGTAGACGATCTTCGCAAGGGTCGCTTGCTGCCCGCCAAACAATGTGGCGACGAGATCCATATTGGCTATGCCAACCAGACCCCAATTGAGTCCTCCCAGAATCACGAGGAGGAGGGTGATGAGATTGATCGCTTTCATGGCTGTTCCCCAATTGCCTTCCCAAGCGAACTTGCGCCAGCTCAGAAAGTTCTCCCCGAGCCTTTGTTAATTCACATGCTTGGCTAGTCGAGCCACCCCGCCACAACAACAGCCACGATCAGCGCAGGCACAGCATAGCGCAGCAAAAAGCTCAGGCTGTTTGCTGCGCTATGCGGCAAGCCCAGTTCCTCGGCCAGCCATTGGCGTGGCAAAATCCAGCCGGCGAAAACAGCCATGCCGAAGCCGGCGAGTGGAAGCATGAAGTCGGATGTCAGGAGATCGATTCGCTGAAAGAAGTGCGTCTGCGGCAGAAGGTTGAAGGACAGGATTGTAGGTACGCCCAGCAAAGTGCAGCTGCCAGCTGCCACCAGGCTTGCATGACGCCTGTTGAAACCCATGCGAATGAGCGGCGCGACAGACAGCTCAAGCAGGGAAATGGCTGAGACAAGCGCCGAGACAAAGAGCAGGGCGTAAAAAACGATGGCGATGAAAAGCCCGGCTGGCATTTTGCCGAAAGCCAGCGGCAAGGTCACAAACATCAATCCCGGTCCGCTCGCAGGGTCGAGGCCGAATTGAAACACGATCGGGAAAATCGCCAGTCCTGCGAGAATGGAAACCAGCGTATCGCCGACCACAGTGATCAGCGCCACTTTTCCCAAATGGATGTCGTCGCCCGCATAGGCTGCATAAGTGATCATCGCGCCAAGCCCGACACCGATGGAGAAAAAGCCAAGCCCCACCGCATCGAGCCAAGCGCCGGGTTTGAAGCGTGCCGGATCGACATCAAAGAGAAAGCGCAGGGCGGCCCAGGCATCGCCCGTTGCCAAAGCATAGACGGCAAGCGCGCTGACAAGCACCAGAAGCACCGGCATGAGCAGGCGCGAGGCGGCTTCGATTCCGCTCTCAATCCCCATGGCAACGACAAAGGCGGTTGCGGCCATGAACAGGGATTGGAAAGCCAGCATGCGCCAGGGCGACGCAAGAAAATCTGCAAAAGCAGCCTGCGCGGCAGATGCGTCAAGCGGCATTGGCAGCAAGCGCAGGGCATCGAAAGCATAAGACAATGCCCAGCCGCCAATGACGGCGTAGAAACTCAGGATCAGAAAACCGGCGAGCACTCCGATACAGGCGAAGATGCGCCACCATGGGGAGCAGCCGAATTGGCGGGCAAGCTGTGCCATGGCGCCGATGGCATCGCTGCGACCGGCGCGGCCAATGGCCAGTTCAGCCAGCAGAAGCGGCACGACAATCAGCGCAAGCCCTGCGAGATAGGCAAGGACAAAGGCGCCACCGCCATTGGCCCCGGCCTCGTAGGGAAATTTCCAGATGCTGCCAAGTCCGATGGCCGAGCCCATTGTCGCCAGAATGAAGCCGGCACGGCTCGACCATCGATCCATTCAGCAGCTCCTCAGGGCAGAGGCAGAAGCGGTTCCCTGCCTTTGTGCAATTGCATATCGAATGTCGTCAGCAATGCGGCGGTTGAAGCATGCGAGCCCATTAACAGCACAAGATCGACAAGCTTGTGAGGCCCGAAAATTTTCTTGGCGCGGGCGAAAAGCTCGGGGCTTACCTTGTAGTCGCGCCAGACGGCGCGGCCGAGTTCGATCACCACTGCATCTGTCTCGTCGAGCGAAGAGGTCGGACGATCATGTTTGATGACGTCGATTGTCTCCTGCGGAACGCCTTCTTTCAGCGCGACCGGTTCATGCGCTGTCCATTCGAACTGGTTGTTCATGCAGCGCGAGGTAATGAGCAGGCCGATTTCGCGCACGCGCGGGCCAAGGCCTGCTTCATTGCGCAGATAGCGGGTCATTCCGCTTTGAGCCTGCTGGGTTGCCGGGCTGTAGAGCATAATGCCGGTGGGGCCCTGCAGGCCGGCGATATTGCCGCCGCCCACAGCGCGATCATAGCGGCGCTGGCTGGCCTCATCGAGCGAATCGCGCGGCAGAAGCGGCAGTCGGAAGCCCGAGTCCGGATCGATATCGGCGGGCCATGAATTTTGATTGTTAGCCGTCATGCTTGCCTCCCCTGATTTGTTTGAGAGGAAGCTTAAGACGGATTGCCCAGAATTTTAAGCCCTGCTTTCCTGCAATGGCCCGCTCATGGCGCGCAGCACGAAGGGAATGATGGCCAGAAGCACGGCCGTCAGCCCCGCGGCCGGCAGGCCGGCGAACATGATGAGCGGCCCGGTCACCAAAGCGGAGAAAATGGTCGCTGCGCCTGCGAAGGAATCGGACAGGCCGATGGCGCGTCCGCGCGTCGATGTATGCGCCCGATCGGCAATATAGGCTGTTGAGGCGACATTGGCCGCAGCCCAGCCAAGGCCGACGAGGAAAGTACCGAGCGTGACCGTCACCATATGCGGCACAAGTGCGACCAGAGCCGCTCCGATCAGCGAGACGAAGACACCGGGAAACATGATCCGCGAACGTCCGAAACGATCGGCCAGTCGCCCCAGCGGAATGGTGAAAGCGAACATGCCGGCGGAATGAAAAGTATGCGAGACGGCAATCGCAAAAAGCGAATGTCCGTGATCGTGAAGGACGAGCGAGGTCAGCACCATGACGATGGACATATTGCCGGTGCCCGCACAATTGGACAGGATGGCAAGGCGGATCGAGGGATCGGCGAGCAATTGTCTGGCGCTGAAAGATCCCTGCTTTTCCGGTTCCGGATTTTTGTTTGGCGGCAATTGCGGCCAATAGGCCTGAAGATTCATGCCGATTTCTTTCGGGTCGGGCCGAACGAAAGCGACCAGCACTGCACCTGTCAGAATGAGAACCGGCAGGAAGAACCAGGGCATTCCCAAAGGTTCTGCGCCTGTGCGCTGGGCAATGACATCGGCCAATTGCACCAAGAGCGGGCTGATGGCGAGGCTGAAGAGCGAGCCCAGCGCCAGATAGCCCAGCGCTTCAGCGCGCATGCGCGCCGGGAACATGTCGGTCACGCCGACGCGCATTTGCTGCGCGCCATTCATGCCCATGCCAAAAGTCAGCATACCAATGATGAAAAGTGCAATCGAGCCGATGAGCATGGCCGCGCCCAGCGCAAGCGATCCGGCAAGCGCCAGAGCCAGGCCGAGATAAATACCCGTCTTGCGCCCATGCTTGTCGGTGATGCGTCCGATGGGATAGGCGACAAGGAATCGACTGACGCCGACAAGCCCGACAGACAATCCTGCCAGCGCCGGCGATTGCGTCAGTGCCACCACCATCAGCGGCCCGAAGCCATAGCTGAATTGCATGCCGGCGCCGGTAAAAGATTGTGAGGCGGAGAAAAGCGCGACATTACGCTTGATGAGCGCGGGTATTTTCAATGCAAAGTCGCCTTTTCTTGGTTTGTTGAGCGCGTCTACTTCCAGCCGACGAGATCGATCACGGCACCCATTCCGGCATGGCCGGCGCCTTCCGACATATAGGCTTCATATTCCTTGATCTCATAGCGCGTGAGAGATCCAAAGGCTTTTTCGAGCATGTCGCGCGTATAGAGACGTTCGAGCTCTTTGGGTCCGCCCGTCTTGAATTCAAGCTGTTTAGGCGTGTAGCCCTCGATCAGCATGAGCCCGCCCGGTTTCAAAGTGCGCAACATGCCGGCCCATTTGGCGGCGCGCTCATTCGGCGTCGAAAATTGCGTGAAGATTTCCACGACGACATCATAAGTGTTTTCCGGATAGGGAAAGGCATGAACATCGACATTTTCGAGATGGATCGACACGCCTCTGCGCTTTGCCAAAGCGCGCGCCTTGTCCTGCGCATTGGAAGAGAAATCGATGGAATGGACATCGAGCCCCTGTTCAGCAAGCCACACGCCATTGCGCGCCTCGCCATCGGCCACAGCCAGAGCCTTTCCCGCTTTGGGGAGCAAATCTTTCTGGGCTGCAAGAAAAGCATTGGGCTCTTCGCCGAAAATATATTCGGGAACGGCATAACGGCCCTGCCAGCGCGCGAGTTCGCTCATTTGTTTCCCCTGCCCCTGTTTTGCGGGTTCTCTTCCCTTTTCCGTTCTGGTGGCGGCGGCGTCAAGCCGTCACTTGTCAGCAGCCGCGCAGGTATGCTGCTAACATACTGTTTTTGAACATGTTTCATCTTGCAGCCACGGCGATTGTTCCGTTAGGCTCATGCTGTTGTCTTGAGTCGACCGGGGAGAGCTCGATGAGCGCATCGGAATTCCACAAGCAATTGGAAGGCTATGGGCTGACGACCGCGAATATTCTCTATCGTTTGCCTGACCATCCGGCCATTCTGCAAAACTTCATTTGGCAGCAATATGATCTGCATCCGCATTTTCCGGAATTGCGCCGCTTTCTCGATTTCTGGAGCACGAAGCTTGAAGGAGCTATTCACTCCGTCACCGTGGCGCATCAGGCCCTGATCAGGCCAGCCGAACTGCGCCTGGTCGGGCAGGAATTCCAGCTTCACTGACGGTTGTTTTTTCTTGTCGGTTGATTCTCATCCGTAGCGCCTCGGCCTGCGTAAATTTCGCATGTCGCCGCCCCCGCTTCCTGACTTCTGCAAAAATATTGTCTTGCTTCATGACGAGGCATGGCGTCGCTTTGCGCGCGGCGTTCCCGACCGCCGCTCGCCTTTTCATACGCCGACCTTGGTCACGATTGCATCCGATGGCGCGCCGCAGGTCCGCACGCTCGTCCTGCGCAAGGTCGATGTTGCCGGCCGTTCTTTGCGTTTTCATACCGATGCGCGCAGCGCCAAAACAGCAGCTCTGAGGCGCGATCCCCGCGTGGCCATTCATGGCTATGATCCGGGCAGCAAGTTTCAATTGCGCTTCGGGGGAGCGGCGATTTTGCATCCGCCTTTTTCGCCTGTGGCGCAGGAGGCTTTTGCGCGGTCGCAAGAAAAGAGCCGTCTTTGCTACATGCAGGCGGAGGCGCCCGGCGCACCGGTCGCCGATCCCGAAATGATTGCGGCGGGCGCTGAGGCAGAGGCCAATTTCTCGGTCATTGAAGTCGCGGTGCATGCGATGGAAGTGCTCTACCTCCATCAGATCGGTCACCGGCGCGCCCGCTACGATTGGGATAAAGGGGCTCTGCGCGCCGTCTGGCTCGCGCCTTGAAATTATTGCGTCGGCTTCACGCCGTCTTTGCTGACCTGTGCGCGCAAAGCCACAAGCTTGTCGCCGTCCTTGCGTGCGGCAACAAAGATTGTTTCGCCGGTCTTCAGATCGGCGAGCGAGCCGGGCCCGGCCTGTGACAGCGTTGCCTCGGGCGGCACAAAAACATTGACCGAACCCGTCTTGTAATTCAGCACCAGTTCCGGCCCGTTATTCGACGTGACGGTTGCCTCGACAATGCCATTGGTCATGACCGAATCGGGGCGAAGATCCCAGGGCGAAAGCCCGTCGCTGGCGGTTGCGGCAATGGGCCGGACATCGATGGCGATGGTGCGCCCATCCGGCGCTTTCACCGTGGTTACGCCCAGTTTCATGCCCGGCTTCACCTCGGACAGGCTGAAGGGTTTGGTGGTGGCCACGCGCAGATCTGCGGGAACATCCACAACGACCTTGCGGCCGTCGAACGAATCGATGTGCAGCGTGCTGCTTTCAAAAGAAGCAATCGTGCCGCGTATGTTCAGGTTCTGGGCAAATGCCGGGGTGGCCAGCAGAGCGCCGGCGATCATCCCGGCCAAAAAGATTTTGCTGCGCATTGCTTTCTCCCCAAATTGGCCTCGGTTCCAAGTCTAGCGCCTGCAGCGGCGCTGGGAAGGGCTGGTGGCGTGTTTTTTGCCTGATTGCCTCTGTCTTTGTTTCGGGCGAGCATTGGTCGGCTCAGCCCCGGCCTGACTGGAGAATATGAAATGAAAATTGTCGCCAAATCCGCCTTTGTTCTCGTCGCCGCTCTTGCTTGCGGCCATGTGCAGGCCGATCCGGTGGCGGATTTTTATTCAGGCAAGCAGATTTCGATGATTGTGCCCTCGGGCGTCGGCGGTGGCTACGATCTCTATGGGCGTTTCGTGGCCCGCTATATGCAGCGCCATATTCCCGGTGCGCCAGCCATTATCGTCCGAAACATGCCGGGCGCGGGCGGCGTTGCTGCTGCCAATCATCTCTATTCTGTTGCGGCACGCGATGGTCTGCATATGGGCATCTTCCAGAATACGATCACGCTCAACCAGATCACCAAATCGAATGTGGTGAAATTCGATGTGCGGGAATTCGGCTGGATTGGCAATGCCGCTGCAGCATCTTCGATTTGCGCTTTTGGCGGAGATAAAAAAGATGCGCCCATCAAGGACATTTTCACACGCGAGATCGTTTTGGGTGCAAGCTCCGGTTCGGTCAAAATGGTGCCCTTGCTGCTGAATTCTCTGGCGGCCACCAAATTTAAAGTCACGGCGGGCTATCAATCGACATCCAATGTCACGCTCGCCATGGAGCGTGGCGAGATCGATGGTCTTTGCGGCTGGTCCTGGGATGGAGCGCGTGTGAATGCGAAGGACTTGCTGACGCGCGGCGTCGCAACAGTGAGACTTGATATTGCGGTTGAGCCGCAGCCCGAGCTTGTCGAGATGAAAGTGCCCTTCCTGATGGACATGCTGCCAGAGGGCGAGAACAAGCAGGTGCTCAATGCCATTCTGACAACGCAGCTCTACAATCGCCCCTTTGGGACGACGCCCGGCGTGCCGGCCGACAGGCTCGCTGCGCTGCGTGCCGCCTTTGAGAAAATCGGCACCGATCGCGAAGCAATGGCGGAAGCCGACAAGATCGGTCTCGATTTCACCTATATGTCGCCGGCGCGCATTCGCGAGCTGATCTCCATTGCTCTGGATGCACCGCAGCGTATTCAGGATCGCATGGCGGAAGAATTGCGCCTCGCAGGCTTTGGCGGTTGAGCCCATATTCGCCTAAGGTCTGATCTCGGGCGATTGCCCGACCAGAATGCCGATGCTAGCCTTCCAGAAAAGATAAGGCCTGCCGCACAAGCGGTGGGCCACAGGGAGGACAGCATGAGCGAGAAAAACGACAAGGTCGCCGTTGATCGTCGTTTCTTTTTGAAAAGCGCAACACTTGCCGGCGCCGCTGCAGGCGCGGCAACAACGCTTGCGCCAAATGAATCCCGCGCCTTGCCGGTGGCCGGCAAGGTGATGGAGCCGTCTGCCGGTCTCATGCAGGCCGAGACGGAAAAGCCCACGCTGATTGCAGCAACAGCTGGCGAGGGCGGGCGTCCGGGTTCCGATCATATGGTAGACGTGCTGCGCGCGCTCGATATTGAATATGTCGCAACCAATCCGGCCTCGAGCTGCCGTGGCCTGCATGAATCGATCAATAATTATGCGATGAACAAGAAGCCCGAGCTTCTCACCGTCATGCATGAAGAGATCGGCTGCGCCATGGCGCAGGGCTATGCCAAGGTTTCGGGCAAGCCGATGGGTCTTCTCTTCCATGGCACGGTCGGCATCCAGCATGCGGCCATGGGCGTCTATAATGCCTGGTGCGACCGTGTGCCGATGATGATTCTGTCAGGCAATCACATCGATGCAGCCCATCGCATCCCCGGCGTCGCGACAACGCATGCGGCGCAGGATCCACTCGGTATCATCCGCGATTTCACCAAATGGGACGATCAGCCGGCATCGCTCCAGGCCTCCGCCGAGGCCATGGTGCGCGCCTACAAGATTTCCATGACGCCGCCTTATGCGCCGGTTGCCATTTCGCTCGATGCCCATTTGCAGGAGCCGAATACGAACGAGACTATCCGCATTCCCAAACTCTCGCGGATTGCGCCGCCGCAAGGCGACAATGAGAGTATGCGCGATCTGGCGAAAATGCTTGTTGCAGCGGAAAATCCGGTGATCGTTGTCGATCGTATGGCGCGCACGCCGCGTGGCATGCCGCTGCTTATCGAGCTGGCCGAACTTACCGGCGCTGCGGTGGTCGATCTCTACGGTCGGCAGAATTTCCCGAGCCGTCATCCGCTCAACCATACAGATCGTGCACGGCCCGTCGTCTCTGCGGCAGATTTCGTGCTTGGTCTCGAAGTCACCGACTTCTGGGGCATCGTCAACAGCTATACGGATAATCCCAATCCCAAGCAGGGCACGCGCATCAAGCCCGGCACGAAACTGGCGACGATCACGGCGCGCGATCTCTATATTCGCGCCAATTATCAGGACTTCCAGCGCTACCAGAGCGTCGATCTGTCAATTGCAGCCGATTCGGAAGCAAGCCTTCCGGCCTTGATCGAGGCGGTAAAATCGGCGCTGACGTCATCCGACCGCGACCGGATTGCCAAGCGCACCGATGCTTTGCGTCGCTCGTTCACGCAAAGCCGCGATCGGCTCATTTCAGAAGGCGCAGTGCTGGGCTGGAATGAAAGCCCCATTTCCACGGCGCGTCTGTCGGCAGAAATGTGGGCGGCCATCAAGGATCACGATTGGGCGCTTGTCTCGCGTGACATTCGCCTGAGCAATTGGCCGCACCGCCTGTGGAACTTCGACAAGCATTATCAATATATCGGCGATTCTGGCGGCGCCGGTCAGGGCTATGGCATGGGTGCGGCCATTGGTGCGGCGCTCGCCCATCGCGAGCATGGGCGTTTGGTCGTCAATGTGCAGGGCGATGGCGATCTCATGTATACGCCGAGCGCGATCTGGAGCGCGGTGCATCACAAGATTCCGCTGCTCACCATCATGCACAACAACAAGGGCTACCATCAGGAAGTCATGCATGTGCAGCGCATCGGCAATTGGCGCAATCGCGGCGTCGATCGTGCTGAGATCGGCACCAAGATTCACAATCCCGATGTCGATTTCGTCACGCTGGCAAAATCGATGGGCATGGCAGGCATTGGGCCGATCAGCGATCCAGCGGCACTTGGCCCCGCGCTGAAACGCGCGGTTGCCATGGTCAAGGCCGGCGAGCCCGTGCTCGTCGATGTGCATACGCAGCCGCGCTGAGGAGGCCCAACAATGAAAAAACTCACACTCGCCTCAGCTCTTCTCGTTCTGTCTTGCGCGACAGCCTTTGCCGCAGATCCGGTGCGCGGTCGTCAGGTCTATGAAAAGGTCGGCTGCTATCAATGTCACGGCTATCAGGGCCAGGGCGCCAATACCGGCCCCAAGCTCGCGCCCCAGCCGATGGCGGCCGATGCATTGGCCAGTTTCATCCGCAATGCAAAAGAGACGTTGATGCCGGCCTATAGCGCCGATCTTGTATCGGACCGCGATGTCGCCGACATCCACGCCTATCTCGCCAGCATCAAGCCGCCGCCAGCGGCCAAGGATCTGCCTTTGCTGATGCAGCGCTGAAACAAAAAAGCCCCGGCCAAGGCCGGGGCTTTCTTTTGATGGTTCAGACCCTCAGCGGCCGACGAGTTTGCGCGAATTTTCCAGCGTATTGTAGCTGCGCGGCGCAGCGCACATGAGGAAGCGATAGCCCTCGCCAATGACGCGTTCCGCATTCGAGCCTGAGAGATGCGGGTGGCCGACGATGACATTGTGGCGCTTGCAGGTGTCGACAACTTTTGCCATCGCATCGAGCACAACCGGATGCTCGGTCTGGCGCGGATAGCCGAGTTCTTGGCTGAGGTCGCCTTCGCCGATCAGGATCGCGCCAATGCCCGGCACGTTTTTGAGAATGTCATCGAGATTTTCGATGCCATGCGTATCTTCGATCTGCAGGATGATGAAAAGCTCGCCCTTGGGTGCGAGCGGCCAGACGTCGGCAACCTCGTAATATTCCTGCTGGCTCAGGCCCCAATAACGGCAGGCTTGCATGGGGCCGTCGCCGCGAATGCCCTGCGGCTCGTAAAGCGGCTTGTCCTTGAGGCGCGCATAGCGGCAGGCAGAAATGGCGTTATAGGCTTCTTCGACCGTGGAAATATGCGGGAAGACGATGCCGTAGCAGCCAATATCGAGCGCCTGCTTCGCGAGGAACTGGTTCTTCTCGACGCCGTTCGAAGGCACGCGCGCCATCGGTGTCACTTTGGGTGCAATGCCATTCTTCGCGATATGCGCGCGGTTCAGCATATATTGCAGCGCATGGCGCATCTGGGTGATGTCCCAGCCCTGATGCTCGCCCTCGAGCACAACGCCGTCATAATTCGATTGCGTGATTTCAACCGCGACATTGATGTCGATGGGCTGGAAGGTCGAGAAAGCATGCTGGCCGGCTTCCAGCGCGCGGATAATGCCATTGAGGCGAGCCATTGTCGGTCTCCGTATTTTTGAAAAGAAAAGCGGCCCTGTTTGAGGGCCGCTTGCAGGAATTTGAAGATCAGGCGCCCTTGCCGGGCTTGCCGCGTGCGGTCAGGATTCTGTCGAGGCGCGGATAGACCTTGCGGGCATTGCCTTCGAAGATCTTGTATTTGTCAGCATCCGACAGGCCTTGTGCGGCATCGACATAGCGCTTCGTGTCGTCGAAATAATGTCCGGTTTCGGGATCGATGCCCTGCACCGCGCCGATCATTTCCGACGCAAAGAGGATGTTGTCGACCGGTACGACCTTCGCCATCAGGTCAATGCCTGGCTGATGATAGACGCAAGTGTCGAAATAGACATTCTTCATCAGGAATTCGACCAGCGGCGGCTTTTTCATCATCATCGACAGGCCACGATAGCGGCCCCAATGGAAGGGCACCGCGCCGCCGCCATGCGGGATGACGAATTTCAGCGTCGGGAAATCCTTGAACAGATTGCCCTGGATGAGCTGCATGAAAATGGTCGTGTCGGCATTGATGTAATGCGCGCCCGTTGCATGGAAGTTCGGATTGCACGAGCCCGTCACATGGATCATCGCCGGGATCTCGAGTTCCACGAGTTTCTCGTAGATCGGATACCAGTAGCGATCCGTCATCGGCGGATCGGTCCAATAGCCGCCCGATGGATCGGGGTTCAGGTTCACGCCGACAAAGCCAAGCTCATTCACCATGCGCTCGAGTTCGGGAATGCAATTGCGTGGATCGACGCCGGGCGATTGCGGCAGCTGGCCGACGCCGATGAAATTGTCGGGCAGCAGCGAGCAGATGCGATGGATGAGATTATTGTTGAGCTTGGTCCATTCCTGGCTCACCCATTCAGGGCCGACATGGTGGCCCATGCCCGAGGCGCGCGGCGAGAAAATGGTGATGTCGGAGCCGCGCTCCTTCTGGAAGGCGAGCTGGCGCTGCACCGATTGCACGAGCTGCTCATCGGTAATGCCGAGATCGGTCGTGGTGGGCTTGCGCGTCGCATCGACGAGGCCCGCGAGCTGTTTGTCGCGGAAGGCGAAAAGAGACGG
>CAZHOK010000003.1:125367-133892 GCA_964534115.1 uncultured Beijerinckia sp. | reverse complement strand
CTTGAAGCGTGTGCCGCGCTCTTCGAAATTGCGGAATTCTTCAAAGGATGGCGCGGCGGGCGAGAGCAGAATCGCATCGCCCGCTGTTGCGCTTTTGGCTGCTGCTTCCACCGCTTCGGCAAGATTGCCGGCATCGACAATGTCGAAAGTCGCGCGCCCATTCAGCGCTTCGCGCAGACGCGTGCCGGTCACGGGCAAGAGAATGAGCGCGCGCATATTCGCCTGCAACAGGGCTTGCGCCAATTCCCCATAATCCTGGCCGCGATCCGTACCGCCGGCAATCAGCACGACAGGGCGATCTGCATAAGCAGCCAGCGCGGCCAATGTCGCTTGCGGCACGGTGGAAATGGAATCATTCACGCAGGTGACATGCCCGACGGAAAATTCTTCCAGCCGATGTGCGAGCTGTTCGAAATCCGCCATATCGATGGTCTCGCGCAGACCCTTCACGCCGGCGAGTTCCGCGACCGTGCAGGCGGCAGCGAGATTGGCGATATTATGGGCGCCGCGCAGGCTGAAATTTTTCACCGCGATCTCGCGCGCGCCGAAGAAGAGCTTTCCACCCTTCTCGTGAAAGCCGGACTCGTCATTGAACCAGCGCAGATTGGCGCGGCCCGCGACGCGGCGTGACAGTTCCGCATGCGCTCGGTTGGCGACCGCAATCGTCCTGTCGTCGCGAAAAGCCCTCAGCTTGTCGCGGTAATAGGGCTCGACGCCGCCATGCCAGGGCGCATGTTCGGGATAGAGATTGGTCACCAGCGCGATCTCGCCCGCATGGTCGAAATCGGCGAGCTGGTAGGAGGAGAGTTCGAACACGGTCCAGTCGCGCCCCGGTTCTTCTTCCAGCGCGGCGACGCCGACATTGCCGAGCAGTTTCGCATCGAACCCGCCCTTCATGAGCAGATGATGGATGAGCCGCGATGTCGTGCTCTTGCCCTTCGTGCCGGTGACGACAATCGTGCGCGCATGGCCATGCTGCGCAAACCAGAGATTGGTGCCGGATGTAAAACGCGTGCCTTTCGCCTTCGCCGCCGCGATTTCCGGACGGTAGAGGCTGATGCCGGGGCTTTTCACGACGAACGCGAATGTGCCCTCGCTCAAGGCGCGCGTTGCATCCTCGCCTGTCAGAACGCGCACGCCTTCGGGCGCGTTGCCGAGTGGCGTGTCGTTCAGAATGGTGATGTCGAGATCGGGCTTTGTGCGTTTCAGATGATGAAAGGCTGCAAGCCCCTCGCGCCCGAAACCCCAGATGGCTGCGCGGTCAGAGGAAAGCATTCAGCATCTCCTCATAGCGTTTGGGCAGCGAGTGATCGGGTGCAGGCGTCATCAGCTCTTGCCACACGCCGCGCGGATCGGGCATGAGCGCGAGAACGCGCGGGGCGAGCGCGCGCACGATTTTCACGTCGCGCCATTCGGGACGTTCCGCGAGCTGGATGATGGCTGCGCCCGATTCCGCAAGCTCGCCGACACATTCCCACGGCTTGTGGCCGGAAAGGCCCATCAGCTCTTCAAAACCTTCGCGCTGGCTTTCATCTTCCAGCATGTTGCCGCCGAAAATGGCCTCGATGCGCCGGCGCTCCATGGCGGTTGCGAGCATGAGGAAGGTGAAACGGCATTTCGGGCAATCGCGGCACCAGCGTTTCGGCTCTTCCTTCGGGCGCAATTGAAACGCGCGGTTGCAGCTCGTGAAAGCGCCGTCATAAAGACTCGTGCGCGACATCAATTGCGCAATATGCGCTTCGGAGAGCGGACGCAGCAACGAGAAATAGGCGAGCTTCGTGTCGATATAGCGCGCGACATAATCGGCAAGCGCGCGCTCCATGCCGGCGGTCTTGGAGAATTGGTGATTGATCTCGCGTCCGTCGCGCTCCAGATTGCCCTGATTGGCCGAACGCTCATTCGACAGGATCACCGCATCGAATCCGTGCACGAAGGCCGACGCCAGCGCGATGAAGGAGACAATGGCTGTGATCGGCACATGGCCGTTGAGCGCGCCCTGTTCGTTCAGCGCGAAAAGCTTTTCATCGAGCCGCCGCTCGACGCGAATGAAGGGCAGTCCAGACGCTGCCGCGCAATCGAGGATCGGCTTTTTCGGATTGACCGCGAACAGCGCCATGGGCTCGTGCGCGGCTTTCAGGATTTCGGTCGAAACCAAAGAATCCTTGCCGCCGCCAATCAGCACGGCCGAGCGCCGGGGCAGGGGCGCGGTCGCCGCCTGCGGCCGTGCGGGGCCGCCCTGTGCCGCGCTGAAATCGACATGGCCTGCAATGCGCAGATTGTTGCGCACGCCAAACTCGCCGAGCCCGTCGACATAAAGCTCTTCGAAGAAGCGCCGCTGCTCCGCATCGGGGTTCATGCCGCGAAAGCCGATCTGCGGCGGCAGGAAGGCTTTGTAATAGGAGACGCCCGAGACAAGCGTCAGCGCCTCAAGGGCTGCCTCGAAACCCGGGCGCAGGTCTGAGCCCTTGGCGGGCAGGGGCGCGTGAAAGGCGATGGTCTCGCAAAAATCCGGCCCGCCCTCATAAGAGTATAAAAGATCGACCTCGCCCGCTTCGTCACGGGTCTTGAACCCTGCGAAGTCAAACTGGCGCGGTTTTTGAGCGTTTTGCAAAGGGCTTTGAAGCTCGTTCATCGGTCTTTGGGGTTACAGCCTCGCCGTTTTGTGTCAAGCGCAGGTATGGGCCAGAACGCTTGGCCCAGAATATGAGGATCCCAGATGCTGTCACCTTTGATGAATTTGCTGCGCAAATGGCTGCGCCCGGCCGCGCCCCATCCGCTGCTGCTCAAGGCCAATGACAGCTATAATGTCTATGAGGTCGCCAAATGGCGCGCTGCCGTCCAGAGCGCGGGCTATTTTGAAAAGCGCCTCCTGACCACCCTGCAATTTGCCGATCGCAGCGCGCTGCTGAGCCATTCCCTCGCTCTGAGCCCCCAAGAGGGGCTGGTGCTGGAATTTGGCGTGGCGGGCGGGGAATCCATCCGCCAGATCGCCGCCGAGCGGTCGGGCCCCATTTATGGCTTCGATTCCTTCGAGGGCCTGCCGGAGGATTGGTTCGGCTATCTCCGCAAAGGCTTTTTCGCCCAGGAGCTGCCGAAAGTCCCCGCCCATGTCACGCTCATCAAGGGCTGGTTTTCGGACACGCTGAAGGGCTTTTTGGCGCAAAATCCGGGCCCCGTGGCCTTTTTGCATGTCGACAGCGACCTTTATTCCTCGGCCGATTACATTTTTCGGGCTCTGGAGGGGCGCATCGTGCCCGGGACGGTCGTGCTGTTCGATGAATATTGGAATTATCCGGGCTGGCGCCAGCATGAGTTCAAGGCTTTCCGGGAGTTCCTTGACCGGACGGGTCTGACCTATCGCTATGAGGGCTTTGTGCCCACCGCCCATCAGGTCTGTGTGGTGATCGGGGAGAAGGGCTGACGATGCCCCCCATCATTGACTCTCCACCCCCCACCCCCTAGAAACCGCCCAGTCCGGTCGCTTGCGGCCGGATATGACGCACCCGTGGCCTCTCCTCATGGAGTGAGAGACCTGTCGGCCCCTCGGGGCAGAGGAGGGCGCGTTCCTCCACAAAGCCGGAGGGACGCGGTTGAGACGACGCCACCGGCTTGGGCCGGGCCGGGCGTGCGCCTTTGCCGTTCCTTCTGGCTGATTTTAGTCAGTTGATCAGAGGAACCGCGATGACAAAGCGCGCAGAATCCAAATACAAGCTCGACCGCCGTATGGGCCAGAATATCTGGGGCCGCCCGAAGAGTCCCGTGAACCGTCGCGAATATGGCCCCGGCCAGCACGGTCAGCGCCGCAAGGGCAAAATGTCCGACTTCGGCACGCAGCTGCGCGCCAAGCAGAAGCTCAAGGGCTATTACGCCAATATCTCCGAAAAGCAGTTCCGTCGCTACTATCAGGAAGCGATCCGGATGAAGGGCGATTCGGGCGACAATCTCGTTGGCCTGCTCGAGCGCCGTCTCGACGCCGTCGTCTACCGCGCCAAATTCGCGCCGACGCCGTTTGCTGCGCGTCAGTTCGTCAACCACGGCCATGTCAAGGTGAACGGCCGCCGCGTCAATATTTCTTCCTATCAGGTTCGCCCCGGCGACGTGATCGAAGTGAAGGAAGCCTCGCGCCAGCTCGCCATCGTGCTTGAATCCGTCGGTCTCGCCGAGCGCGACGTGCCGGATTATTACGAAGTCGACCACACCAAGATGACCGCCAAAATGACCCGCATCCCGCTGCCGGCGGACGTGCCCTATCCGGTCATCATGGAACCGAACCTCGTCATCGAATTCTATTCGCGCTGATTTTTATCAGAGCACGATATGCAAAGGGCGGCCCATGTGGCCGCCCTTTTTGTTTGGGGCTGTCGATGTGTAGGTTCAAGAAAGCCTTGTCAGCATCGCTGTAACGGTAACCCTCAGTTCAGGGACCATGTGAATCGCTATTTGCCAAACCCGTCCATGATCCACGGATGCATAGCCATGGATCAATATGTTCCTGAATCCGATGATTTCACGAATGCCGGGAATTTCACCCGCCAAATCCGGCGCAATTCTGGACAGGCGATTTAACGCCTCACCAATAATTTCAAATTGTCTTTCAACAGCCGATCTCACCAAGTCATTGTCAGCATATGAAGTGGCGTCCATCCCTTTAATAAATTTCTCGATGGCAAAAGTCGCTTGCTGAACATCCCAAAGAAATGCTCTGGCATCACGCGCCATAAACAATCTCCCGCGATTGATTGATGGATGCCTGAATAAAGGGGTTTTTGACGCTGGATGCCTCTACCAGATCGACATGTCGGCCCAGTAAGGCTTCAAGCTCTTGGGCAAGGCCAAAAAATTGCTTGAGTGGGGACAGCGATGAATCAGGTTTGAATTCCACCAAAAAATCGAAATCGCTTTTTTGTGGGTCGAAATCGTTTCCGCGTGCAGCCGATCCAAATAATTCCAGGCGCGAAACATCATATTCGCGACACAGGAGCGCCAGCGCTTCATTCTTGCTTGCGAGCTCAGCGTGCATTTTTCACCTTTGCCTTGGACGCAGTGCAAAAGGAATAGATTTTCTTTTAATGCAAAAACCCCAAAAAGTCGAGAACCCCTGAACGTGGCTGCCCTTTTTTGTTGGGTCTAGTTGAACCGTCCCGCACGCGCCCATTGCGCAATATAATCGTAATGGTTCTTCGTCGCATTTGCATATGACTTGCCGGTGATTTTTGAGCAAGCCTCGCAGCCGGTCTGGCCGTGCACGGCGCCTTCGATCACGACGTAATCCTTGTCCTTGCTTGCTGCGACATCATAATGGATCTCATTGTCGGCGATGAAATAATGTCCGCCCATGGCGGTGATCAGCAATGGCACGCTGATTTCGCGAAGGGCGCAGGGCGTTGAATTATTGCTCGAGCACCAGTCGATCTCGACCATGGAATCTTTTGCGCGGATGGCATTGGCGCTCAGAAAGCTTTTCAGCGTGAGGAACATTGTGCCATTTTCCAGCGTGCGGTCGAGCTGCCTGTTTTGCGCCAGACCGACCCGCACCGAGCGCACCACTTCGGTTGAGATTGTGCCGTCATCCTTGATGAGTTTTTGCGGACGCACCGAGCTTGGATGCACGCTCATCGAAAAATCCATAAGCCTGGCGCGGTTGCGATAGACGATGAAGGGCGCGTCATCGCTCGTTGGCGCGCGGCCTGCCTCCAGATCGGCGCGCATCGCAAGCGCCTTGTCGATGAGGCGATTCATGCGTGCGGCCTGGGCCCTAAAATAGCGGTCCTGAAAATCCTGCGAATAGGTGGAATGGCCGTCGGGATTATAGCCGTTCTTCGGATCGAAAGGATCGAGCGAGGAATCGATTTTCGAGGGATCGTTCTCGTCGAGCACGGAGGGATTGAGACTGCGCAAAGCATTCACCGTATTGCCGGGATGGGCATCGATCAGCAAAAGCCCATCGGCCTTGGGCAGGTCGCGCAGAGAATTGGGGCATTGGGTGAGCTTGTTGGGGCCCTGGCAATAGCCGACACCTTTTTCGGCGACCGCCTGATAAAAAGTCGTCGCCGGCCCGCCGCCGGAAAAGCCGATGAGAATGACTTTTGTAATGCCCGGCTGTTTGCGCAGATAGTCGATGCCCTGTTTGATATCGAGCGCGACATTTTCGAAATTGACGATGGCCTCATTATTATCGGAGCGCGGGTTCATGCCGAGCACGACAAAGCCGCGCCGCGCCAATTCGCGCGTGCCGATCATATTCATGAAATTCGATGTGCGGTGGATGGTGAGAAAAGCAATATGCGGGGCCGCACCATCGGGCCGATACAGCGCACCCTTGGTGGCCGAGGGCTGGAAGGGGACATAGATGGGCTCAGCCGCCGGCGCAGCATGAATGGCCATGGCTGAAAAGAGAAGGGCAAGCAGCGTTTTTTTGACCATGTCTTCCCCCAGAAGGTTTTGGCTTTTGAGCGATGATCCTCCCGCTCCTCACAAAATTCAAGCGGCAGATGGGATCTGCCAGCCCCTATCTTTTCGCCTCATGCACCATCTGTCCGCCGACAAAAGTTTTCTGTGCGCGGATCGTGTGGATCTCGGCCTCGGGAATGGCGAGAAAATCCCTGTCCAGAATGGCGAAATCGGCCCAGGCGCCGGGCTGCAAAATGCCTCTTTGCTTGTCCTGTCGCACAAACCATGCGCTGCCGCTGGTATAGAGGCGCAAAGCCTCCCCCCGTGACACTCTCTCGCTGGGCGCGCGCAGAATTTTGCCATCGATGGTGCGTCCGGAAATCATGAATTGCATGACGGCGAATGGATTCATGTCCATGACGCGATGGGCATCTGTGCCGGCCCCTGTCGGCAGGCCGATGCGCAATGCACTGGCAAGAGCAGGATTGGCGCCATTGCCGCGCTGTTGCAGAAAAGGCGACCCGCGCCACCACAAAGCATTTTGCGCCAGCCAGCCAAGCTCGAGCTTTTTCATTTTCTGCAGGCTTGCGAGATCTGCATCATGCAGATGCGCAATCGACCAGCGCAAAGGTGAAAGATCGTGCCGGTGCGCAATATTTTCGATGGCACCAAGCAGATGATGCACCGAATGCGCATTGTTCCAATGGAAGGTCAGGGAGAGTTTCTTCTGCGCCGCCCAATCGAGCACATCGATGAGAGAAGCAATATCGGATGCAGCAGGCCTGTCATTGTTATACATGCCCCAGACGACATTTTCGCCAAATCCGAGAAAGCGGAAATGGTCTGTCTTCTCATTGGCAAAACCTGTTTCAAGGAAATGCTCGAAATCGTGCCGCTCAGATCCTGCATTTGGGGCGCAGATGAAATAGCCGATCCGCAGGCTCAATTCATTTTTTCGCGCCAAATGGCGCACCGGCTCATAGGCGGCAAGCGGCAGATTATAGCCGCCGGGATCGATCACGCCGGTGACGCCATAGGCGTTGAGCTGGCGAAAAAAGGCACGCGTGCCTTCCATCGATTGCTGCAAGGAGGGGCGCGGCAGAAGATCGTAGAGATTGGAAATGCTGCGCGCATTGCCTGTCAGCCAGCCATCCTCAGCAATGCCCAATGCAGCGAAGGCCTCGCTCGCATGGGCGAGCAAAGTGTCGCGCGCCAAAGATGACAGCCAGACGGATTGATATAATTCCTGCACATAGAGACGATGGCGCGGTGCGACACTTTCCAGCTCGTCATGGCTTGGCCGCCGGCCTTCCTTGAATTGCAGCGGCGTCCAGCCGCCTGCGACAATAATCCAGCCGCCTTCGGGCAAGTCGCGCGCGGCTTTCTGCAAAGTCGCAAGGGCCTCGTCGATGGTTTGCGCCTGCGACCAGCTCGCCTCGGCCGCATAGGTCAGGCCGGCGCGAATGGCGTGAATATGGGAATCGATGAGGCCCGGAACGATCATCCGGCCTTGCAGATCGACGATCTGCGTCTTTGGCTCAGCAAGCGCACGCATCTGCGCATTGCTGCCCAGCGCATGGATATATTCGCCCTGCACCGCCAGCGCTTCTGCCTGCGGGCGTGCCTCATCCATTGTCAGAATGCGGCCGTTGAGAAAGACAAGATCGACGCTCTGGGCCTCGCGCACCATTCCCAGCGCCAGTGCCAGAATGACGAGGATGATTTTCATCCGCGCTGCAAAAAGCAATTCGTCTCGACGAGGGCCGGATTGGGAACGCTCGCCCGGCGCTGAACGCGTTGCTGGCGATAGCCCTGTTTGGCGCAAGAGACTTCGACGCTGTCGGGGCTCGTCTCGGCATTGAGATGCGTGCGATAGAGGCCGACCGCATTGGTGTTGACGCTCACCTCGGCGCCGCTTGGCGATTTCAATTGCACAATCGCGCCTGCGACAGCGCGCCCCGATTGGTCGCGCACAAAGCCGAAATAGGCCGGGCCTTCGCCATCCTTGTCATTGTCGGCATCGTAATCATCGCCGCCGGCATAGGCCGGTTGAAAGGCTGCCAGCATGAGGGCGATCAGGATGAGAGGCAGGCGAAAGGTCGGCATGGTCCGTTCTCCTTACCAGCGCCAGAAAT
>CAZHOK010000003.1:107577-125357 GCA_964534115.1 uncultured Beijerinckia sp. | reverse complement strand
GCGCATGGCATAGATCAGTACGGGAACCGAGAGCGTCGGCACGATCCATGTCAGCGCCTGAATGGCGCGATTTTGCGACAGGGCAGGAAAGCGCGAGGCCAGAAATGCGATCAGCGCGCCGCCGATCAGCATGTTCAACACCCAGCCATACCAATACATGGCCGGTCCTTCACCGCGCACCGGCGGGGCCCAGAACAGATCCATCTTGTCGGTGGCGGGATGATAGGTGACCAAAGGCCAATTGCGCATTTCGCACAGGACATAAAGGACCGGCGTCGCAATGGCGAAGGCGATGGCGAAGGACAGGCTGTTGTCGCTTGTCGACCGATCGGCAGTGCTCATGAGCCAAAACCTCTCACATTATTGACGATGTGTCCGACCAGAAATGTCACCCAGCAGAAGAAAGCCAGCAGCAGGGTGGCACCTTTGCGCATTGCGCTGAGATTAGCCTCGCCATGGCGCTTCCAGGCGATCCAGTAGAGCGGCAACAAGCCCAGCCCAATGGCGCCCAGATGTTCTTTCATCTCGAAAGCGCCGAGCGTCTTGTAAAAACCTTCCTGCTCAATGGGGATGCGAACATAGACGCGATATTTCACATAGATCCATGCGCCGAAGATGAAGGTGAGAACCCATAGGAGACAAACGGCGCTGGCATAGGCATGGCCCGAGACGGCGCTGAAGCGATTCAAAAATCCTGCTCCGGCAGGCTTGGGTTGGCGCAGCACATGGGCGGCCTGATGCGTCAGCGCGCCCAGCAAAGCGACGGCGAGCAAAGCATGGATCGTGAACAGAATCGTCCAGAAAGTTTGTTCCGACATATAGTCGAGAATGAAATCCATCGAGCGTATCCCCCAGCCTTTCGGCACGCCTGAATTTTTGGGCCGACGATGCGGCCATAGCGCCATGGGCGGCGCCTGTTTTTGTTTATGGGGTCATTGAAACAGGTTCACGCCACCCGTCAAGGCGGGGCTGGGGTCAGCCGGCCGGCGATTGCGCGCTTGGGGCGGGGCGTTTGCCGAATTCCAGCTTCGGCCGCCAGATGCCGAAAGCGATCTGGGCGACCGACAGAGCGGTAATGGCCCAGAGCGCCGTCCATTCCGAGGCGAGGGCGGCGGCCAGATCCTCGGCAACATTGGCGCCTTCGAGCGCGCGGGCCGACAAGGTCGCGGCCATGCCGGCCTTGGACTGGGTGATGGCCAGGGTCGATTCAAACATGGCAAAGCCCATGAGCGCCTTGGCCCAGGCCCATCTTTTTTCCTGATAGGGCCGGTGCACCATCATGGCGAGCAGGCCGGTGACGAGTGAAATGCCGAGCGAGGGAACGATGACAAAATCGCAAATGACGACAATGATCGCCCGCATATCGGCAAATTGCGCCGCATTTGCCTGCGGCCCCTTGAGCAGGACAAGCATGTAAATCGCGAGCCCCCCCACAAGGCCGCAGGATGAGAATGTGTGCAGAAATTTAATGGTCTGGCGCATGGCGGGTCTACGCTCTTGCCGCCCCGCAGGATCAGGCAGGATGCCGTTCGTCCTTGCTGCGATGGATCGCGCAGCAGCGGGCCGTCATGGTTCATCAAGGGAATGTCATATATTTATCATATAAATGTAATGATTCGGACGGCGAGGATCGGGGAGCGGAGCGAATTGGGCAGGTCTGAACCATTTTTCCTTTTGGCGAGGATGGCAATGGGGCTGATGGCAGCGGATGCCCTTGGTCGCGCGGGCGTCCCGGCATGAAGGCGGCCGGCGCATCCCAAAAGCCCCGCCAGCAGGTTGCCGCTCTGCCGTTCCGCATCGCGCCGCAGCCGGAAATCATGCTTGTCACTTCGCGCGAGACGCGGCGCTGGGTTGTGCCGAAGGGCTGGCCCATCGAGGGCCGCAGCCTGCCGGAGGCAGCAGCGCGCGAGGCCTATGAGGAGGCCGGGCTCGATGGCGATATGTCGCCCGATGCTGTGGGCGTCTATCATTATGTCAAACGCAAGAAGAGCGGCGCGATGGTTTTGTGCGCTGTCAGTGTTTTTCCCATGGCGGTGCGCCAACAGCGGCGCAAATGGCCAGAAAAGAAACAGCGCCTGACGCGCTGGTTTTCCTATCAGGAAGCGGCTGCCCTCGTGCATGAGGCGGAATTGCGCGACATGATTTTGGCCTTTGGCGCTGCTTATTCGGGATTGTCTGAGCCGGCCTGATCCTCTTTACTGGGGCGGTCCTTTCCGATCATTTTCTTTTTTCATTTGGGGGATCGAAGTGTCGGCCCATTCCCACGATCGTCTGCCTGCATGGTCATGGCTTGCTCCTCTTGCAGCTGCGATCTTTCTGGGTCTGCAATTTGCCGGCGTTCTGTCTGTACAAAGCGGCGCCCTGATTGCGCTGGCCGCTCTTTTGCTGGTGGCCGCGGTTTTCGCCTCTGTGCATCATGCCGAGATTCTCGCAGCACGCGTCGGCGAGCCCTTCGGCTCGATCCTGCTAGCACTTGCCGTGACAATTATCGAAGTGGCACTGATCCTCTCGATCATGCTCGGTGCCGGGGAAAGCGCCAAGACCCTGGCGCGCGATACGGTTTTTTCCGCCGTCATGATTGTGCTCAATGGCGTGATCGGACTTGCGCTTCTGATCGGCGGCAATCGCCACCATGAGCAGAGCGTGCAGGTGCAGGGCGCCTCAGCCGCGCTTGGCGTTCTTGGCACGCTGGCGGCTCTGACACTTGTTCTGCCCAATTATACGATCAGCACGGCAGGCCCGGTCTTTGCGCCGGCGCAGCTCATCTTTGTCGCCATTGTCTCGCTCTGCCTTTATTTTCTTTTCGTCTTCGTGCAGACGGTGCGCCATCGCGCTTATTTTCTCGACGATGTTGCAAGCGACAATTCCGATGTGCCGAAGCCCAAACAGGCCATCGTCCTGGCCAGCGCGATTTTTCTGCCGCTGTCGCTGACAGCTGTCGTGCTGATCGCCAAGGCTTTGTCGGTTCCTCTCGACAAGGCGGTGGATGCAGCCGGCCTGCCGCAAGCCGTCGTCGGCGTGATTATCGCGGCCATCGTTCTGCTGCCGGAGGGAATTGCCGCGGTCAAATCGGCCGCGATCAATCGCATCCAGAACAGTGTCAATCTGGCGCTTGGCTCGGCCATTGCCAGTATCGGCCTCACCATTCCAGCTGTGGCAGCGGCATCTTTCTGGCTGGGCACGCCGCTGGTTCTGGGCCTGTCTTCGGCGGGCACTGTGCTGCTGGTTCTCACTTTGTATATTTCGGCTTTGTCGCTGGTGACGGGCCGCACAACGATCATGCAGGGCGGCATCCATTTGGTGATTTTCGGCGTCTTCCTGCTGATTACAGCCGTGCCGTAAAGACGTGAGGGCCGAAGGGCGAATGGCGGCCCAGAAAATCTGGTCTATTCTGGCGTTGCGCAAATCAGGCCGGATGGCATGCTTCAATATCTTCTCGCGTCTCCGCTGCGGAATTTTTTCGGCGGATTGCTCGTTTTCTTCATCGTCGGTTGCCTGGGCATTCTGGCCTATATGGCCAATGGCTGGAGCTTTGCCGATGCGCTCTACATGGTCGTCATCACTGTCTATACGGTGGGCTTCGGCGAGGTTCGCCCGATCGACACGCCCTTGTTGCGCGCGATCACCATGGGACTTGTCATCAGCGGCTCGACGCTGATCGTCTTTCTCACCGGCGCTTTGGTGCAGGTGATCACCGCCCATCAATTCCAGCAGGTTTTGGGGAACAGGCGCATGCAGAGCGATATCGAAAATCTTGCCGGACATGTGATCATTTGCGGCTTCGGGCGCATCGGGCAAATGCTGGCGCGCGAATTGCGGGCGGCCAAATGTCCCTTTGTCGTGATCGAGCGCTCGGAAGAGCAGTTCCAGGCAGCCAAAGCCAGCGATTATCTGTGCGTGCGCGGCGATGCGGCGGATGAGGAGTGCCTGATCGAAGCGGGATTGTCGCGGGCCCGTGCGCTCGCCACCGTCCTGCCTGACGATGCCGCCAATGTGTTCATCACGCTTTCGGCGCGCAGTCTCAATCCATCCGTCAAAATCATCGCGCGCGGCGAATTGCCCTCAACCGAAGGCAAGCTCGTCAAGGCCGGGGCCGATCGTGTCATTCTGCCGGCGCGGATCGGTGCGGAACGCGCCGCAGAAATATTGCTCTACGATCAGGAGGCGAAACTTCTCGCCGGCATTGAGCGCGCCGGCCATGAATTGCGCCGCCTCGGTCTCGATGTCGAAGTGATTGTCGCCGCATCCGGCAGCCGCGCCGATGGGGCCAGCGTGGCGCAGATCGAGAATATGGCGGCCGGGGCTTTCTTCATTGTCGCCATCGAGCGCGGCGCCGGGCGCACGGTGACGAAACCCGATGCCGATGTGAAAATTGCCGCCGGCGAAGGCGTGGCCATTGTCGGGCGCGCCGCGCAATCGCAAATCATCGACGAGATTTTCTCAAAGCCGCACCCATAAAAAAAGCCCGGCGCGGAGCCGGGCTTTTTGCTTTTCTGCGGCGCTTTTATTCGCCGACGATTTTCTGCATGCGCTCGATCACTTTCGGATCGACATTGACCGCCTCGGCGACGATCCGCGCCAGCGATGCGCCATCGAGCGGCTCGAAATCGAAATTGCCCTTCTTGATCTCGGCGATGAATTCCGGATCTTTCATTGTGGCGTCAAAGGCGCGGCGCAGCACTTGGGTGCGATCGGCCGAAATGCCGGGCGGGCCCAGAATGAAGCGGCCGATATCGGCGCTCGAGACTGCGAAGGCGAGCAATTTGCGATCGTCTTCATTGGTGGCAAATTCGACCAGAGCCGGCACGTCGGGCAGGTCGGGCGTGCGCTTGGCGACATATTGCACGAACATGACGGCGCGCTTGTCGGTGATCCAGTTCATGCGCGTCGACTTCATCGTGTTCCACGATGTCAAAGCGCCCTCGACTTCGCCGCGCTCGGTGGCGAGCAGACCGTCGGTCGAGCCGGGGAAGCCGCGGATGATCTTGAATTTGGTGCCGGCGACCTCATTCATCAGCTTCGGATAAGTGTCGGAGGGCGAGCCCGGTCCGGTGCTGGCGACGGGCACTTCGATCTCGCGCGCGCCGGCCAGCGTATGGCCCTTGGTGCGGGTGGAGACGATCTGCACTTCGACATTCGAGGTGATGCGGCCGATCCAGGTGAATTCGGCGGCCTTGAATTGCACGCCCTTGGATTTCAGCGCCTCATCGATGGCGACGGTCTGGGAAACGGCGCCCAGCGCCGTGCCATCCTTGGGGGCGGCGCGGTAGAGCCAGTTCGAGGCGGTGAAGGAGCCCGCGCCCGGCATGTTGGAGGCGATCATATTGGGCTGGCCGGGCAGGTGGCGGCCCATATGGCGGCTGACCATGCGGCCGAACAGATCGTAAGTGCCGCCCGGCGAGAAACCGATATAGATGGTGATCGTCTTGCCGCGGAACATGTCCTCGGGATTTTCCGCCTGCGCCAGCGCCGGGGCCGAAAAAGCGATACCAGCGGCCGCGAGAAGGGGAATGGCAGCTCTCATTTGAAATTCCTCCCATAAACGTGACGACACACTGGTTCCGCCCGTCCTCATTTGCAAGGCTTTTGGGGGGCTTAACCGTTCACAGCTTGGCCAGCAAAAGGGGGGGGTGAGGACGCCTTGGTCTTGATCTGGCCGTTTTGAGTTTTAGAAGCTAAGGTTGCACATCAGATTCAGGCAGAGGTTCCCCATGCTGAAAAACACCGCCACCCTTGCCGTTGCCGGCGCGCTTGCCCTCAGCCTCGGCGGCTGCGCCTCCACCGGCCCGGCCGCGCCCACGGTCTCCGTCATGCCTGCCAAGGGCAAGTCCTATGAGGCCTTCATGCGCGACGACGATTTCTGTCAGATGAATGCGCAGCGCATGATCGGCTATGAATCCCCGGGCGCGGCATCCAATGCCTCTGCGGCGCAGAGCGCGGCCGTGGGCACGGCGCTGGGTGCGCTGGCGGGCGCAGCCATTGGCTCGGCTTCTGCCAATATGGGACGTGGTGCGGCGATTGGCGCGGGCACCGGTCTGCTGGCGGGCTCGCTCATCGGCGCCGGCCAGGGACGCGAGGCAGGTGGCAATGTGCAGGCGCGCTATGACAGGGCCTATGCCCAATGCATGAGCGCGCGCGGCCACGATGTGATCGGCAATATGCGCCCGCAGCCCGAAGTGGTGATCGTCGAGCGGCGCGAGCCGGTCTATGTGCGGCCCTATTACCGCCGCCCCGCTTATTATTGATCGACAAAAAAGCGCGGCTCAGGCCGCGCTTTTTTATTTCAGCCTTGCCAGAAAATGCGCGAGGCTCATCAGCCCTTCCGGCCAGGGGCCGTGGCCGGAGGCGACATTGATATGTCCGGCCTCGCCCGCATCGAGCAGATTGGCGCCCCAGGTGAAAGCCAGATCTTCGCTGGCTTCATAAGCGGCATGGGGATCGTTGCGGCTGGCCACCAGCAGCGAGGGAAAGGGCAGGGGATCGCGCGGATGCGTTTCGAAAGCGCCGAGATCGAGATGATGCGCGCGCATCCATTCTTCTGAGGGAGGTGCCACGAGAAAGGCGCCCGCCACTTTGCCCGCGCCAAAACGCGGCGCGGCATGAGCGGCGCTTAAAGCGCCGAGCGAATGGCCGATGATGATCACGGGCCGCGTGGCTGTCTGCACCGCTTGCGCCACGGCATCGGTCCAGCTGGCGTGATCGGGCTGCGCCCAATCTTTCTGGCTCACGCGCTGCGCCGTCGACAATTTTTGCTGCCAGCGCGTCTGCCAATGATCGGGCCCTGAATCGTTCAGGCCCGGAACAATGAGAAGATCGGCATCTGACGTGCGCATCAAAAATCTTCCAGATTTCAGCCAAGCCGCGACAAAGCAGGAAAAGTTTCGAGCAGCCAGAAACTCGCGCTCTGCATGGCCCCGGTGAGAAAACCAATGCCGGTGAGAACAAGCAAGCCGCCGACGATTTTTTCCACCAGCGCAAAATGGCGTTTGAACCGCGCGATAAAGGCCATGAAAGGCTCAATGGCAAGGGCGGCAGCCAGAAAGGGAATGCCGAGCCCGGCCGAATAGACACCGAGCAAAACCATGCCGCGCGCCACCGTATCTTCCGAGCCCGCCACTGCCAGAATGGCAGCAAGGATGGGCCCGATACAGGGCGTCCAGCCAAAGGCAAAGGCCAGCCCCATCACATAGGCGCCACCCAGCCCGACCGGCTTTTCAACTTGCATGCGCTTTTCGCGATAGAGAAAGGCCAGCCGGAACACACCCAGAAAATGCAGACCCATGGCGATAATGGCAGCGCCCGCCAGCAGCGAGAGCACATCGAGATGGGCGCGGATCACCTGGCCAAACAATGAGGCGGTTGCGCCCAGCGCGACAAAAACGGTCGAGAAACCGGCAACAAATAAAAGCGCCGACAGCGCCACATCGCGCCGCGCCCCCTTGACGCCTTCCTCCGACAATTCCTCGATGGTCGTGCCGGCAATATAGGTGAGATAGGGCGGCACAAGCGGCAGCACGCAGGGGCTCAGAAAAGAGAGCACCCCGGCAAGAGCCGCAGCAGTGAGCGTGACATCAGTGGCCATCAGCGTGTTCTTAGACGATGCAGCCCAGCCTGCAAAGGCGGCAGATTGCCCCCAGAGGACAAGTATGACGGGCGCGGAGGCCGCAGCCTTTCCACCGTCATTGCGAGCGAAGCGTGCGCCATCCAGAGCCACACGTGAGGCAAAGATGGATTGCCGCGTCGGCCTTCGGCCTCCTCGCAATGACGAGCCCGGAGGGAGCGCGCCCTCCGTTTGCCCCCCGGCAGGCCCCTTGGTAGCTTGGCGCGCGGATCCGAATCCCGTGTTGGGAGACCCATGGAAAATTTCCTGCAGCAATTGATCAATGGCGTGACGCTGGGTGCGATCTACGGGCTCATTGCCATTGGCTATACGATGGTCTTCGGCATTATCGGCATGGTCAATTTCGCCCATGGCGATGTGTTTATGGTGTCGGCTTTCATCGCGCTGATCATCTTCCTCGCCATTACGCAATTTTTCGGCGTCACTTCGCTCGCTATTGCCTTTATCATCGTGCTGATTGCCGCCATGCTCCTGACCTCGCTGTGGAGCTGGGCCATTGAGCGCGTGGCCTATCGGCCCTTGCGCGGATCGTTTCGTCTGGCCCCGCTCATTTCAGCCATTGGCGTGTCGATTTTTCTCGCCAATCTCGTGCAGGTCGCGCAGGGCCCGCGCAACAAGCCTGTGCCGCCCATGTTCACCGACACGATCCAGCTGACCAGCGGCGGGGCTTTCGATGTGACGCTTTCCTACAAGCAGATTCTCATCGTTGCCGTCACCGGCGTGCTGCTCGCGGTCTTCTGGTTTGTCGTGCAGAAAACGGCTTTGGGGCGCGCGCAACGCGCTTGCGAGCAGGATCGCGCCATGGCGGCGCTGCTCGGCGTCGATGTCGATCGCACGATTTCGCTGACCTTCGTCATTGGCGCGGCGCTGGCTGCAGTCGCCGGCGTTCTCTACATGATGTATTATGGCGTGGTGAGTTTTGCCGATGGCTTTGTTCCCGGCGTAAAGGCTTTTACCGCCGCTGTTCTGGGCGGTATCGGCTCGCTGCCCGGTGCAGTTGTCGGCGGTTTGCTGATCGGCCTGATCGAGGTTTTCTGGTCGGCCTATTTTTCATCCGACTACAAAGATGTTGCGGCCTTTTCCATTCTCGCCATCACGCTGATCTTCATGCCCTCTGGCCTGTTCGGCCGGCCCGATGTCGAGAAAGTCTGATGCGCGAGACTTTGCGCGAGGCTCTGGATTGGCGACGCGCCTTGCGCGAAGCCGCGCTGGCGGGACTTGTGACGGCTGGCCTGTCCTTTCCCATTCTGGCGCTTGGCACGCAGATGGATATGTCCAATCGCCTCGTGCTTGAACAGCGCTGGTCATGGCTTGTGATGGCCGGTTGTCTTGTTTTTCTGGGGCGCTTGGCCGCTCTGCTGCTAGAGGATTGGCGCGCGCGTCTTCTGGCCGTGCCGGGCGCCATTCCCTTTGTCGGCGGCGCGGCTTTATTGTTCGAGACGCAGCGCATCGCTCACGCTCTGGGATGGATGGCGATTGGCGTGGCCATGGTTGTCGCTGGTTGCGCGCTTGAATTTTTTCTGCGCCGACGCCTGCCCGAGGTGGCGCCGTCACCTGTACCTGCGCGACCTGCCGGCACGCTCGCAAAAATTCTACCGCTCCTCGGCGTGGCCGCGCTCTTTGCTTTTCCGCTTGTCATGGTCGCCTGGCTTGGGCCGGCGGGCGCGCTGAAATGGATCAATAATTACGGCGTGCAGATCCTCATCTATGTGATGCTCGGCTGGGGCTTGAACATTGTGGTCGGTCTCGCCGGCCTGCTCGATCTGGGCTATGTCGCTTTCTATGCCGTGGGCGCCTATGCCTATGCGCTTTTGTCGACGCATTACGGATTGTCATTCTGGATCTGCCTGCCATTGGCGGGTCTTTTTGCCGCGGTCTGGGGCGCCATCCTCGGCTTTCCGGTCCTGCGCCTGCGCGGCGATTATCTGGCCATTGTCACACTCGCCTTTGGTGAGATTGTCAGCGCTGTGCTGACCAATTGGACCGAGCTCACCAATGGCAAAGCGGGCATTATGTCGATCCCGCGCATTACATTTTTCGGCACGCCCTTCAGCGCCGGCGACAATGGTTTTGCCGCTTTGTTCGGCCTGCCATTCTCGCCGATCCACCGCACGATTTTTCTGTTCTATCTCATTCTCTGTCTCGCCCTTCTCACCCATGCGATCATTGTGCGGCTGCGTCGCCAGCCGATCGGGCGCGCCTGGGAAGCCTTGCGCGAGGATGAGATTGCCTGCCGCTCGCTGGGCATCAACACAACCAATACAAAACTCACCGCCTTTGCGCTGGGCGCCATGTTTGCCGGTTTTGCCGGTTCGTTTTTTGCCGTGCGGCAGGGCTTTGTGAATCCCGACAGCTTCACTTTCATGGAATCGGCCACCATTCTCGCCATTGTCGTGCTCGGTGGCATGGGCTCGCAGATCGGCGTTGCGCTGGCTGCAGCGGTCATGGTGGGCGGTACGGAAATTCTGCGCGAGCTTGCCTTTCTCAAACAGGTTTTTGGGCCCTCATTCGATCCCGCGCTCTATCGCATGCTGATCTTCGGTCTTGCCATGGTGGTCATGATGATCTGGCGGCCGCGCGGGTTGATTTCATCGCGCGCCCCCTCAGTGGCCTTGCGCGAGCGCCGCCATGTTGCAGGCACACTCGTCAAAGAGGGGCAGGGCTGATGTCCATGCGCCGCTGGATGAGCGATCCGCTTCTTGTCGTCGAACATCTCACCATGCGTTTTGGCGGTCTGGTGGCCGTCAACGATCTGTCGTTTGAAGTCGGGCGCGGCGATATTACCGCCCTCATCGGCCCCAATGGCGCGGGCAAAACGACAGTGTTCAATTGCGTCACGGGTTTTTACAAGCCGCAGCAGGGCCGCCTGGCTTTGGCGCGCGAAGGCGTGGCGCGCTCTGCCGATGTGGCGGCGCTGACCATGAGCGGCGCGCGTCATCGCAAATTCGCGGCGGGGCATCTTTATCTGCTCGAGCGCATGCCCGATTTCGAGATTGCGCGCGAGGCCCGTGTGGCGCGCACGTTCCAGAATATTCGTCTTTTTGCAGGCATGACCCTGCTCGAAAATCTCATTGTGGCGCAGCATAATGTTTTGATGCGCGCATCGGGCATGTCGGCTCTGGGTCTCGTCGGCTGGCCGTCGGCGCGCGCGGCCGAGCGGGCGGCAATTGACAGAGCGAGCTTCTGGCTGAACGAGATCGGCCTGACGGATCGCGCCGACGATCCGGCCGGCGCTCTATCCTATGGCGCGCAGCGTCGGCTGGAAATTGCGCGCGCCATGTGCACCGATCCGGTGCTCCTGTGTCTCGATGAGCCCGCCGCCGGGCTCAATCCGCGCGAGAGCGCCGAGCTGAACGATTTGCTCCTGGCCATTCGCGATCGTCATGGCGTGTCGATCCTGCTCATCGAACATGACATGAGCGTGGTGATGAAAATCTCCGATCATGTCATCGTGCTCGATTACGGCACGCGCATTGCCGATGGCACGGCGAGCGAAGTGCGCAACGATCCCCGCGTGATTGCGGCCTATCTCGGCATTGAGGATGAAGAGATCGCCGAGGTTGAAGCCGATCTTGGGGAGGTGGCGCGATGAGTCCGGCACCGCTTCTGTCACTGCGCGGCGTCGAGGCCGCCTATGGCCAGATCGTCGCGCTCAAGGGCGTGGATGTTGAGGTTTTTCGCGGCGAGATCGTGACGATCATCGGCGCCAATGGCGCGGGCAAGTCGACATTGATGATGAGCATTTTCGGCCGCCCGCCAGCGCGCGCCGGACAGATTCTTTTCGATGGGCAGGAGATTACGCGCCTGCCCACGCATGAGATTGCACGGCTGGGGCTGGCACAATCGCCCGAAGGACGGCGGATTTTCCCGCGCATGAGCGTTTATGAAAATCTGCAAATGGGTGCAGCCCTCGCCGATCCCGTGCATTTCAATGACGATCTCGAGCGCATGTTTTCCATTTTTCCGCGGCTGAAAGAGCGTCGCGATCAGCGCGGCGGCACATTGTCGGGCGGCGAGCAGCAAATGCTGGCCATTGCGCGCGCGCTGATGAGCCGTCCGCGCCTGCTCATGCTGGATGAGCCTTCGCTGGGCCTTGCCCCGCTCGTCGTGAAGCAGATTTTCGATGTCATAGCCACGCTCAACCGGGATGAAGGCCTGACGGTTTTTCTGGTCGAGCAAAATGCGTTTCACGCGCTCAAACTCGCCCACCGCGGCTATGTCATGGTCAATGGCGCGATCACAATGTCGGGACAGGGGCGCGATCTTCTGGCCGATCCGCAAGTGCGCGCAGCCTATCTGGAGGGCGGACATTGATGATCGACATGATCGCCCCCGCCGGCCTTCAGGCTTTGTGGACGACAATCCTGCTGACATTGATTTTGGGCGGCGCGGCAGCGGCGGCCACGGGGCGCGCAATTGCGTTGACCTGGCGGCGCCCGCTCGTTCTCGTGCTCTATTGCTTTCTACTCGCCTGCGTTTTCGGCTTTCTCGATTATGCCCTGTTTGAAAATCCGGTCATTCCGGCGACCCGCATCGGCAAGGATCTCGCACAATTGGCGGTGGCACCCGGCGCGGCTCTGGCGGATCTGGCCCTGTCATTGGGCGGTCTTGGGCTGACTTTTGTCTGGCTTTTGGGTGTGGCTGTGATCTCCTTCCGGCTGACGCGGGCGCGGCAGGCCTTGCGCCAATATGGTTTTGCGCTGGAGCGCAAAGGCCTGTTCTCAATTGGCCCGCGCGCGGCCGATGGGCCGTGACAGACGGGCTGAAACTTGTAATCTCGGGTCTGAGCCGGCGGGGCCTCCCGCCCTTCTGCCTATGGAGAAAATGATGCACAGGGTCAGCGTCTCCCGCCTTCTTCTGTCTGCGGCTTTTGCATTTTCGGCCTTTGCGCTGCCTGCCCATGCGCAGGTCAAGCTTGGCGTTGCCGGTCCCATCACCGGGCCCAGCGCCACATTCGGCGCCATGCTGAAGAACGGTGTCGAACAGGCGGTTGAAGATATCAATGCCAGCGGCGGCATTTTGGGCCAGCGTCTGCAATTGTCGCTCGGCGACGATGTTTCGCGCCCCGAACAAGGCGTGTCGGTGGCGAATAAATTCGTTGGCGATGGCGTGAAATTCGTCGTCGGCCATTTCAATTCGGGCGTGTCGATTCCCGCATCCGAAGTCTATGCCGAGAGCGGCATTTTGCAGATCACGCCGGCTTCCACCAATCCGCGCTTTACCGAGCGCGGTCTCTGGAATGTTTTCCGCACCTGCGGGCGCGACGATCAGCAGGGCGCTGTGGCGGCAAAATTCATCGCCGAAAAATTCAAGGACAAGCGCATCGTCATCCTTCACGACAAGACGCCCTATGGCAAAGGTCTGGCGGATGAAACGCAAAAGGCGATGAATGCGGCCGGCGTCAAGGAAGTGCTCTATGAGGGCATCAATCCGGGCGAGCGCGATTACACGGCGATCGTCACCAAGATGAAGCAGCAGCGCGCCGAAGTTTTGTTCTGGGGTGGCCTGCATGGCGAGGCGGGCGTTCTGCTGCGCCAGATGCGCGAACAGGGCCTCAATGCACAGATGATCGGCGGCGACGGGATTGCCACCGCTGAACTTGCCGCCATTGCGGGTGATGCCGTGGAAGGCACATTGATGACCTTCGGTCCCGATCCGACCAAGCGCGACAATGCCAAGCCGGTTCTCGCCAGATTTGCGGCAAAAAATATCAATCCCGAAACCTATACGCTCTATTCCTATGCGGCCGTGCAGGTCATCAAACAGGCGGCGGAAAAGGCCAATTCGCTCGATCCGAAGAAAGTCGCCGAAATCATGCATTCGGGCATGGCTTTCGACACGGTGATCGGCAAATTCTCGCTCAATAAAAAGGGCGATCGCACCGACGCCGATTATGTCATGTATGTCTGGAAGAAAGGCCCTGACGGCAAAATGGGCTTTGTCGAAATGTGAAAGCAGAAGGGCCGCCCAAAAGGCGGCCCTTTCGTTTCAGTCGCGCCGTTCAACCGGCACACTATGGGGCACGGGGCTGAGTTCCACCTGTTTGAGCGGCGCCAGTCTTTCATCGCCCTCAATCTCGCAGCAGGATTGAATGCCATCGCAGCAATGGGCGACGCCGCAGCCGCCGCATTCCGCGCAGGGCACGACCTGCGTGCCATTGCGGCGCATGCCGGTTCCGTCACAGAAATTGCAGCGCATGGCCAAGTCTCCCCGATGATTCGCTCAGGCAGAGCATGCGCGGGTGGGCCAGGCGCTTCAAGCGGCGTGGATGTTTTGTCCGCGCCGCCGCTCGTCAGCTCGCCATTTTTTCGGCGATGATCTCTTCGCAACGCTTGTTGCGCTCATCGACGAATTTGCCATGCATGGCATCGCGCAATTCGGGCGAGGGATCGGCAAGGCCGAAACGGTCGGGGCCGTTCATCATTTTCGCCCAATAATCGGGCGTGCCCACCACATGCGTCGCCTCATCGATCGTATCGACTTCAGCGGTATATTCGGTGACGAAACCATTGGGCTCGATGAAATAGGAGAAGAGATTATTGCCCGGCCCGTGGCGGCCGACACCCCAGCCGATCTTGTAGCCATGTTTCTTCATGCGGCCTGAGCCGCGCATCAGCCCGTCGAAATTCGAGACTTCATAGGCCATGTGGTTCAGGCCCGGCCCTTGCGCGCGGGCAAGTGCGATCGAATGGTGGTAGCTCGAGCAGCGGATGAAATCCATGCGCGCGGTGGAATCGGTCAGGCGGAAGCCCAGCACATCGCAGAAGAAGGCTTCCTGCTTCTGGATATCGACCGAATTGAGCACGACATGCGAAAGCTTGTCGGGCCGCGAATGGTCGCGGAAATCGCCCGTGCAGGCATGGCGCGCGACATCGCAGGAAATGGTGAGGATCTGGCCTTCGGGTGCTTTCACCGAAAAACCATAGCCGCCGCCGGCGATCAGCGGCAGATCATGCGGAGCAGCGACAATCTCGCAGCCCCAGGCTTTGGATTTGGCATGCAGCCCATCGACGGCGGCGCGGTCGGGGGCGGAAAAATGCACGGCGGCCAGTCCGGCGCGCTTGCGCTCATGAATGGCCAGCACATGATGTTCGGCGCTGGCGGCGCGCATATAGGCGCTGCCATCGGCGGCGGCCACCGTCTCGAGCCCCCAGGCATTGGCGTAAAATTCCTGCGTTTCCTTGAGGTCGAAGACCGCCAGTTCCACGCCGCGCAGCCCGTTCACGCGCATATTGGTCATGCCACCCTCCTTGGCAGGCTTGCAGCCTGTCTCTCTTTCGAGCGCCATCTTATGCCGCCCCTTTGCGAAAGGCGAGATGGGGAAAAGAGGGAGGGCCGGCTTGACTATAAAGGTAAACTGTCGACAATTGACAATCTTATCCGCAAGCCCCGCGCCCGGGGCCAATCCACAAAAACAACCCGGAAACGCCGATGACGCAGGACATCACGACCCCGATTGCCGAAACCCTGGCCGATTGGCTGGTTGGTGCACAGACCGCGAAACTCTCCTCCGAGACGGTGGAAATGACGCGCCGCATCGTGCTCGATGTCGCGGGCCTGTGCATTTCGGCGCGCAACGAGCCCTATATTGCCGCCTGTCTGGCGGCCTCCGGACCGGGGGATGCGACCGCCATCGGCCATGCGCGCGGCTTCGATCCGTTCAGCGCGGCTCTCATCAACGGCACGGCGGCCCATGGCGAGGATTATGACGACACGTTTGAGGGTGGCCCGGTTCATTCGGGCGCTGTTGTCGTGCCGGCGGCCATGGCGATTTGCGAATTGGAAAATCTCTCGGGCGAGCGCCTGCTGCTGGCCACCGCCTATGGCGCGGAATTGCTCTGCCGCCTGAGCCTTGTCACGCCCAAGGCCATCCACAAGGCGGGCTTTCACCCCACAGCCGTCATCGGCACAATGGCTGCTGCTGCTGCTGTCTCTGTTGCGCTCGGCCTCAACAAGAAGCAGACGGTCGATGCGCTCGGCATTGCCGGCTCGATGGCCTCCGGCATTATCGAATATCTGGCCGAAGGCACCTGGACCAAGCGCATGCATGCTGGCTGGGCGGCGCAATCTGGCCTGCGCGCAGCCTTGATGGCGCGCGGCGGATTTTTGGGACCGCGCACTGTGTTTGAAGGTACGCATGGTTTCTTCCATGCTTTCGCACCGTCGCGCAAACCGGCTTTCGATCTGCTGCTGAAAGATCTCGGCCAGCGCTGGGTGATCGACGATATTGTCTTCAAACCCTATGCCTGCGGAACCATGACGCAGCCCTTCATCGATTGCGCCATTGCGCTCGCCAAACAGGGCGTGAGCGCTGATGATATCGTCAAGATCGAATGCGATGTGGGCGAGGGCACGGTGCATCGCCTCTGGGAGCCGCTCAACGTCAAGCACAATCCCAAAACGCCTTATGCGGCGAAATTCTCGACGCCCTTTTGCATGGCCATTGGCTTTCTCGAAGGCAAAGCGGGGCTCGGGCAGTTTTCGGAGGAGAGCATTGCCGATGCGCGCGCCCGCGCTCTGGCAGCAAAAGTCTCCTACAAGATCAACCCGGACGATCCCTATCCCGATCAATTCATCGGCCATTTGCGCGCCACGCTGAAAAGCGGCGAAGTGCGCGAAGTGAAACAGGGCTATATGCGCGGCGGCAAGGCTGCGCCGATGAGTCTTGCCGAGGTTGAGAGCAAATTCGTCGACAATGCCATTTATGGCGGCTGGACGAATGCCGATGCACAAAAGGCGCGCGCCATTGTCGGCGGTCTTTTTGCGCAAGCCGATCCGAAAGCCCTGCGCGACCTGCGCATCTGAGGTCCATCATGTCGACCGTGCTCGAAAATGTCGCGCTGTTGAAAACGCGCTCGCTCGCCGTCCTCATCGAGGCGGAGGTCGAGCGCATGATCATGGCCGGCGAAATCGCGCCGGGCGACAGGATCAATGAGAACCAGCTGGCCCAACGCTTCGGCACGAGCCGCGGGCCGATCCGCGAGGCTTTGCGCTCGCTGGAGGCAGGCGGGCTTGTCGAACTCAAGCCCAATCGCGGCGTCTTCGTGCGCACTTTGTCAGTCGAACAGGCCTGCGATATTTATGCTGTGCGCGCGGCTTTGTTCGGGCTGGCGGGAAAACTCTGCGCCGAATGCCTCACGCCCGAGCACGTGGCCGAGCTTAAAGAGCTGCTGGCTGCGCTGGAAAGTGCCGCACAAGCCAAGGATTTTGAGGCCTATTATCCGCTCAATCTGAAGCTGCATGAATTTATCGTCGATCGATGCGGCAATCCCGTTCTGGCGCGCAATTACCGGGATCTTGTGAAAATGCTGCATCTCTTCCGTGCGCGGTCGCTCATGCAGGGCGGCGGCCTGTCCATTTCCAACGATGAACATCGCGACATGGTCGATGCGATTGCATCGGGAGATGCAGAGCGCGCGCACAACACACATTTCGATCACGTGATGGCCGCCCGCGCGCGTCTCATCGCGACCCACCAGTCAAACCCCTCTTCGCAAACCAAAACAAAAAAGGTTGCCCCATGAGCACGAAACACCAAGTGACCGCCGAAGCGATCAGCTTCATCGAAAATGTCACCTATGATGCGCTCCCCGCCGAGGCTTTGCGCATCGGCAAGCGCTGCATGGTCGACACGCTCGGCCTCTATCTCGCCGGCGGTCTCGAACATTCGGTGCAAATGCTGGCCGTTGACGCGGTGGAAACGGGCGGGCGCGAAGATGCTTTCGTCATTGCCGCCGGCAAGAAGAAAGTGCCGGCCGCTTTGGCCGCGCGCGTGCTTGCCACCGCAGGCCATGCCCATGATTGGGACGATACGCAGGTCTCGCACGATCCAGCCCATGTCTATGGTCTGCTCACGCATCCCTCCTGCCCGCCGCTGACATCGGCCATTGTCATGTCGCAGAAGCTCGCCAAAGAGGGCAAGCCGGTGGACGGCAAGGCCTTCATGACTGCTTTCCAGACAGGCTTTGAAGTCGAGTGCAAGATTTCCGAATGGATGAAGCCGGTGCATTATCGCCGCGGCCATCATTCGTCCGGCACGGTCGGCACATTCGGTGCTGCGGCCACGGCTGCCAAACTTCTCGGTCTCAAGGGCGAGACGCTGGCGCATGCACTCGGCATTGCTGCTTCGCTCGCCGCCGGCATTCGCTGCAATTTCGGC
>CAZHOK010000003.1:2436-107567 GCA_964534115.1 uncultured Beijerinckia sp. | reverse complement strand
GCTGACGGACGAGCCGCTGCATGTCGGCCGCGCCGCAGAAAACGGCGTCACGGCTGCATTGCTCGCAGCACGCGGCTTCACCGCCGATCCGACAGCATTGGACGGGCCGTGGGGCTTCTTCTCCGTCATGGGCGAAGGCGCAACGGAAGAAAAATTCGCGCAGGGCTTTGGCAAGACGCTGACGATTGTCGATCCGGGCGTGTCGATCAAGCCCTATCCGTCAGGCATTCTCACGCATCAGTCGATGGATGCGATGATGAATCTCGTGCTCAAGCACGATCTGAAGCCGGAAGAAATCGTCACGATCCGCTTCTATGCGGGCAAGAACATTATCGAGCCGATCCGCTATCCGGTGGCGGTCAACCATCTGCAGGCAAAATTCTCCATGCCTGCCCTTTTGTGCATGATAGCGCTGAAGCGCCGCGCCAGCCATCACGAATTCATGGATGATTTTGTGGCAGGCCCGCAGATGCAGGCCCTGCAGCGCGCGACCTCCGTGCATCTCGATGCCGAGATCGATGCCAAGGGCTATGACCTCATCCGGTCGCGCATTGAAGTTGACACGAAGGATGGTCGCAAGCTGGTGGAATGGGCGGACGAGCGCTATCGCGGCGGCCCGCTCAACCCGATCAGCGATGCCGATCTCGAAGGCAAGTTCCGCATGTGCGCGGAAGGCGCCATTGACGACGCCGCGCAGGCGCGCCTGCTCGACATGGTGCGCGGGCTGGAAAAGCTCGGCAATGCGACCGATCTCGCCGATACGATGATTTATGATTCGATCGGAGGCGGCGCGCATGCGTGAGCTTGAGGGCCGCGTTGCTCTTGTCACCGGTGGTGCGCGCAATATCGGGCGCGCCATCGCGCTCGATCTGGCAGAAGGCGGCGCGCATGTGATGCTCGCCGCCCGCGCCGATCGCGAGGGGCTCGAAGAAACAGCAAAGCTCGCGCGCGAAAAAGGCGTGCGGGCGGAGATTGTGACGGCCGATCTCACCGATCCGGCGGCCGTGCGCGGCATGATCGAGGCGGTGCAAAAGGCTTTTGGCCGTCTCGACATTCTCGTCAACAATGCTGCTTTGCGCGGCGAGACGAAAATCGCCGATATTACGATTGAGGAATGGCGCAAAGTGCTGGCCGTCAATCTCGATGCAGCATTTCTCGCCACACAGGCAGCTTTGCCTTTGCTGCAGGCGAGCGATGCAGGCGCAGTCATCAATATTGGCGGGCTCACCGCCTATACGGGCGCAAAAAATCGTCCCCATGTTGTGGCTGCCAAAGCAGGACTTGACGGCCTCACCAAGGCATTGGCGCAGGATCTTGCGCCGGTTGTGACCGTCAATCTCGTTTCGCCGGGATTGATCGAGACGATCCGTGGCGGCTCTTCGCCCATCGAGCCCGATCATCACAAGAAACATACGACATTGATGGGCCGGCGCGGTCGACCCGAAGAAGTGGCCTCCATGGTGCGCCATCTCGCCGGGCCGAACGGGCGCTACATAACTGGGCAAACCATTCATGTGAATGGCGGCGTCTATCTGCCTTAAAAAATGCCGTCATTGTGAGCACAGCGAAGCCATCCAGACGTGATAGGTGAGGCCCCTGGATTGCTTCGTCGCTTTGCTGCTTGCAATGACGGGCGCATGTTTACGCAGGAGAACGAGATGAAAAGCATGAAGCTTCTTTTTAAAAGCGCTCTTCTTTGCGCTTTGGTCATGTCGTCACAGGCTTTTGCGCAAAATTATCCCGTGCGCGCCATCAATGTGATCGTGCCTTATGCGCCCGGCGGCAATACGGATGTTGTGGGCCGCATCGTCACTGAACAGATGGGCAAGATTCTCGGCCAGCAAATGGTCATTGAAAATGTCGGCGGCGCCGGCGGTACGACAGGTTCGGCACGTGCAGCGCGCGCTGAGCCCAATGGTTATACTTTGCTCGTCGGCCAGATGGGCACACATGCAGCCAGTGTCGGTCTCTATCCGCGCCTGGCCTATAATCCGGTCGATGATTTCGAGCATATCAGCCAGCTCTCCGACACGCCGATTGCGGTTCTCGTGAAGAAGAATTTCCCGGCGCAGACCTTGGGCGAATTCATGACCATGCTCAGAGCCGATCCGCAGAAGTTCAACAATGGCCATGGCGGCGTTGGCGCGACATCGCATGTATCATGCCTGTTCTTCACCGCGCTTGTCGGCGCGCGTGCACCGATGATCGCCTATACGGGCTCCGGCCCGGCATTGAACGATCTCGTCTCGGGTCAGTATGACTTCCTCTGCGATCAGATTCCCCATCTCGTGCCGCAGGTGACATCGGGCAATATTCGCGCGCTTGCCATTGCGCAGCTTGAGCGCTCGCCCGCTTTGCCGAATGTGCCGACGACGACGGAGGCGGGACTTCCCGGCTTTCAGGCATCGGGCTGGAATGCGCTCTTCGCGCCCAAGGGCACGCCGCGTGAGATTGTTGAAAGATTGTCGGCAACGGCGCGTCAGGCGCTCGACGATCCGGGCACGCGTGGCAAGCTCGAAGCCATTGGCGCTGTTCTGCCGCGCGCCGAAAACCGCACGCCGGACGGGCTGAAAGCCTTTGTTGCCTCAGAAATCGCCAAATGGACGCCGATTGTGAAAGAATCGGCGGCTGCGAAATAATATGGCTTGCGGGCGGCGCCAAGCGTCGCCCGCTCCCGTTCTCGTCTGGGGCGGGACAAGTTGACAAGCGCGCCTCTTGCGGCGAGCCTTCTCCCAACAACAAAACTGGGGGAATGGCATGAAAAGCAAAATCGCGACTGCAATGGCATTGGCTTTGGGACTGGGTGCCAGCGGCGCGCAGGCGCAAGGCGTAAAAAGCCCGATCTCCATTGCCGATCAGGGATATTTTTTCGCCGGCGGCAGCTATCGCGACACGAAAGATGGCCAGATCCGCACCGGCCAGATGTTCGTCCAATATCAAATCCCGGCTGAGCGCAAATTTCCTCATCCTGTCGTGATGGTGCATGGCGGCGGACAGACGGGAACAAACTTTCTGATGACGCCCGATGGGCGCGAGGGCTGGGCAACTTATTTCCTGCGCCAGGGCTATGCGGTCTATGTCGTCGATCAGGCAGCGCGCGGTCGCTCCGGCTATTTTACCGACGTCTATGGCGCGACACGCCGGCCCAATACCAAGGCCATGTCGGAGCGTTTCACCGCGCCCAAAAGTTCAAACCTCTATCCGCAGGCGGCTCTGCACACGCAATGGCCCGGCGCGGGTGTTTCCGGCGATCCGGTCTTCGATCAATTCTTCGCCTCGCAAGTCGAGGACATTGCCGATGTGTCGATGATTGAATTGCTCAATCGCGCCGCCGGCGTGGCCCTTCTGGAAAAGATCGGCCCGTCGGTTCTGCTCACCCATTCGCAATCGGGCACGATTGGCTGGACCATTGCCAATGATCGGCCCGATCTTGTCAAAGGCATTGTCGCAGTCGAGCCCAATGGTCCGGCCTTCTACGACAATGACGTGATCGGCGCACCGGACTGGTTCAAGGATGGTCGTCTCTCGCGGCCCAATGGCATTACGCGCACGAGCCTCACTTTCGATCCGCCGCTGGCGCAGGGCGAGACATTGCAGCCCCAGCGTGAGGCCAAGGCTGATGGCGCAGGCCTTGTGCGTTGCTGGCTGCAGCCAGAGCCCGCGCGCAAATTGCCGAAACTTGCGGGCATTCCGATTCTGATCGTTGTCAGCGAGGCGTCCTATCATGCGCCTTACGATCATTGCGCATCGAAATTCCTCACACAGGCCGGCGTGAAGAATGAATTCGTGCGGCTTGAAAATATCGGCATCAAGGGCAATGGCCATATGATGATGCTGGAGAAGAACAATCTCGAAGTCGCAGCTTTTCTGAAAGGCTGGATCGAGAAGAGCATCAAGTGATATGAAAAAGGCCCGGTCCTTGCGGACCGGGCCTTGGTTTTCAAACCTCTTGCGCGCGCTTTAGCGCACCAGCTTCACGCCGGCTTCCTTCAGGATCTCGCGCACATTGGCTTCCGTATTGGCAAGGAAGTCAGCTGTGTCCTTCGAGCCGAGCACTTTGCCCTCGAACAGGCCGTCATTGACGAATTTCTGCCATCCCGGCGAAGCACCGGCGCGGCGCACCAGATCTTCGTAGAATTTCAGAACATCCGGCGCCATATCCGGCGGGCCGACGACACCGCGCGATTGCGGCGGGCTGGCGACATCGAAACCTGCTTCCTTCAGCGTCGGAATATCCTTGAAGTCAGGCAGGCGCACATCGGCGACCTGCGCAACCGCGCGGATTTTTCCGGAGCGCATGAGTTCGCCTGCTTCCGCCGGCTCAATCACCATGGCATCGACATGGCCGCCGAGCAGCGCCGAAATGCGCTCGCCGCCGGAGGGGAAGGAGATGAAGGCCCAGCGCGCGCCAGTCTTGGCTTGCAGAACGGTGCGCACCAGCGCATCGCGCGCCAGCGGCGAGCCGCCCGATTGCTTGAGCTTGCCCGGCGCAGCCTTGGCCGCCTCGATGAATTCATTGAGCGTCTTGAACGGCGATTCCGCACGCACGACGAACATGGCAGGCTCAACCACCATGAGGCCGACCGGTGTGAGATCGCGCATGGTCACATTGGCTTCCTGCTGCACGAGCGGATTGGTGATCCAGACGCTGGTGAACAGGCCGATCACATGGGGATCGCCCTTCTTCTCTTTCATGTAGGCGGCCGCTGTGGCGCCACCGCCGCCCACTTTGTTGGAAATCTGGATGCGCACCGGCAGGAGCTTCGCATCTTCAATCGCAGCAATGAGCGCGCGGCCCATCACATCGCTGCCCGCACCGGGGCCTGTGTGCACGACGAGTTCGATCGGACGCGTCGGCTTCCAATCCGCCTGGGCAGCCGGCGCAAAGGTCATGAGCGCAGAAAGAGCCAGTCCTGCTTTTAACAAAGTCCTTTTGTTCATTTCATTTCCTCTCGCGAGTAGACGTTCGATAGTCTTGTTTCTTCCTATGTGGTCAACCTGCCGCCTGCTTCAAGGCCCGGAACCGGGGAAGCAGCGGCAGGAAAAGGATGGCGATGGCGCAGATCAGCATGGTGGCTGAAATCGGCCGCGACACCAGGATCGACAGATCACCCTGCGACATCATCAGCGATTGGCGCAAGGCTCTTTCCATGGCATCGCCGAGCACGAAACCGAGAACGAGGGGCGCCACCGGGAATTTCAGCCGCGACATGGCAAAGCCCAGCAAACCAAATCCTGCCAGCATCATCACATCGAACAGACGCCCCGAGACAGAATAGGCGCCCACCACCGTGACGCCGAGAATGAGCGGGTGCAGAATATAGACGGGAATGCGCAGGATCTGCGCAAACAAAGGCACCATCGGCAGGTTGAGCACGAGCAGCATCACATTGCCGATATAAAGGCTCGCCACGAGACCCCAGAAGACGTCTGGCGATTCCGTCATCATCAACGGGCCGGGTTTCACGCCCCAGAGCACCAAAGCCGACAGAAGAATAGCCGTCGTCCCGCCGCCGGGAATGCCCAGTGTGAGCAGCGGCACAAGTGCGCCGCCCGTATCGGCATTATTGGCGCCCTCAGGTGCCGCCACGCCTTCGGGCACGCCCGTGCCGAATTTTTCCGGATGTTTCGAAAAAGCGCGTTCGACACCATAGGAAATGAACGAGGCAATGCTCGATCCCGCACCCGGCAGAATGCCGATGATGAATCCGACAATGGAGCCATTGGCGAAAGCAAAGCGGCAGGCTTTCAGCTCTTCGCGATTGGGCAGCAGATTGCGCATGCCCTTGGGCACGGGCAGAACCTGCGTCTCTTCCTTGTCCTTGATGCTGTTCATCACTTCAGTGATGGCAAAGACGCCGATGGCGACGACCATGAAATCGAGCCCGGAGAGCAGCGACGATTGGCCGAAGGTGAAGCGCGATTGCGAGGTGAAAAGATCCGTGCCGATGGAGGTGAGCCAGAGGCCGACGAAAAGCGCGATCAGCCCTTTCACCAGTGAATCGCCACCCAGCAGAACGACCAGCGCGAGGCCGAGCGCCATGAGGGCAAAATATTCCGGCGAAGAGAAAGTCAGCGCGAAAGCAGCAATGGGGGGTGCGACAAGACTCAGGAGAATAATGCCGACCGAACCGGCAATGAAGGATGCAATGGCGGCAATGCCAAGTGCCGCGCCCGCACGCCCGCGACGCGCCATTTGATAGCCATCGAGACAGGTGACGACGGAGGAGGATTCGCCGGGCATGTTGAGCAGGATCGATGTCGTCGACCCGCCGTATTTCGCCCCATAATAAATGCCGGCCAGCATGATAATGCCGCTCGCCGGCGACATATTATAGGTCATCGGCAGAAGCATGGCGATGGTGGCGGCCGGCCCGAGGCCCGGCAGAATGCCGACAATCGTGCCGAGAAAACAGCCGACCAGCGACCACATGAGATTGTGGGGAAGAAGCGCAATCGAAAAGCCGTGCGCGAGCCCGTTGAGAACATCCATCGCTTAAAACCCCATCACGCCGGTCGGCATCGGCACATCGAGGATGAGGCCGAAGACAAGATAGAAACCCACTGCCGAGAGAAGGCCGGTGGTGAAAGCAGATTTGAGCGGTCGCCCGAAGACAAGCAGCACAAGGGTGAAAGTCATCAGGCCGAAGCTGACATAAAAGCCGAGCACGCCCATCAAAGCTGCTGCCACAACAAAGGCAACCCATGTGCCGCCCGCGCGCGCAAAGCCCGCCCAATCTGTGGGCTCTTCATCGGCCGTGCGTTGCGCCTTGAAGCGCGAGAGAATGAGAATGGCCGAGAGCAGAATGAGGCCGATCCCATAGCCCATGGGAAAGAAGCCCGGTCCGGGCCCGTCTTCATTCATGATCGTCCATTTCGACGCCGTCATTGTAATGAAGACGCCCAGCGCACCGGCCGCCGCCCCCGCAATCACATCGCCGTCTTTCAAAATATTTTTCTGCATGTCCTGTCCTCAGGCGATCAGCGCGACAAGGTCGCGTGCATCTTTGATGTTGTCTGCGTGCCAGCAATTTTGCACAAAATCGTGCGCGCGCGCCGCGCCGATGAGGGGCGTGGCATTGGCCATGAATTTGCTCTGGATGGCCATATCCGGCATGGGATTGTCGATCGTGCCGGTGGCATGGGGAATATGCACATCGAAGCGGCGTCCATCATGTGCGACAATGGTTGCACGCGCTTCATCCTTGCGCAGGCTTGCATCGGCGATCACATCCACTTTGCGGCGCAGGTCGACCACATGGGGGTCGAGCGCTTTTTCATTCGTATATTGCGCAATGCCCGCATCGCCATCGATGAAGGCAACAGCAGCCGAATGATAGATGGAAAATTTCGATTGCAGGCCCGTCTGCGGTTCGGTGACGCCGGTAATGCGCACCGCCAGTTCATTCACGCGCAGATCGATTTTTGCCACATGTTCCGCCGCAATGCCGCTCGTCCTGCCAAGCGCAATCATGGCATCGATGGCAGGGTGAAGCACGACGCCGCAGGCATAGGGCTTGTAGCCATTGCCGACGATCTCGAAACGCGTGCCCAGCTCTGCAGTGATTTTTTCAGGCGCAGAACTGGTGCTGAAGATGCGGCAGAAGCCGCGCTTGCCTTCCAGAATCTCGTCGGAGGAATCGAAACCCTGCTGCGCCAGCAAAGCCGCCAGCAGCCCATTGGCCGCGGCTTTTCCGGCGTGGAAAGATTTGCACATTGTGCCGCGGTTTTGCTGCATGCCGGCGGCTTGGGTTGTCGCAATGGCAATGGCATGGACCATTTGCTTTGCATCGAGGCCGAGCAGGCGCGCGCAGGCAGCACCGGCTGCAATCGACCCAAGCGTGCCCGTGAGATGCCAGCCGCCATCGTGATGGCCGGGCGCCGATTGGCCGGCCCGCACGCCGGCCTCAAAACCCACAGCATAAGCGGTGACAATCTCGCCGCCGGAAAATTGGCCGCTCTCGGCCAGAGCAAAAAGGGCTGAGAGAATGGGCGAGGAGGCATGCAATACGACGCCGCCCATATGTGTGTCGTCGAAATCGAGCAAATGGCCCATCTGGCCATTGACATTGGCTGCTTCCAGCATGCCGATTTTCAAACCATGGCCGAGCACGCTGGCGCGCGGCGCATCGTTGAGCGCGCGCATGACACTGAGAATTTTTGCAATGGTGGGATGATGCGATCCCGCCAAAGCGCAGCCGGCCCAATCGATCATGCCGCGCTTTGCCTGATGCACGGCTGCCTCGGGCAGGCGCTCGAACGACAGATCGGCGAGAAAAGCGGCAAGCGTGCGGGTCAGGCCGAGTTCAAGCGGCGCAGCCCCGTAGTCAGACTTTGTCGCAACCTGTGAAGTCATCGCGCCCGCTTTCATCTTTCTCATCGGTTCTGCCATTCAAGGCATGAACATGCCGCCGCTCACATGGATCGTCTGTCCGGTCATATAGCTGGCCTGCGGACGGCAGAGATTATGCACAATATCGGCGACATCTTCGGGCAGGCCTTCGCGCCCGACGGGCGGCATGCCGGCAATGCCCTTGCCCGATGTATGCGAGCGTTCGCCGCCGATGCGGCCGGGCACAATGCAATTGACGGTAATTCCATCGGCTGCAAATTCGCTCGCCAGAGCGCGCGTGAGGCCGACAAGACCGGTCTTGGCCGTGACAACATGGGCGCGCCCTGCCGTGCCCAGATGGGCGCTGATGCCGCCAATATTGACGATCCGTCCATATTTCTGCTTCTGCATGTTTGGCAGAACCGCGCGCGAGCAGAGGAAGGCGCCATCGAGAATGGTGCGCGTGACATTCTGCCATTGCGCCAGGCTCATGTCGGTGAAATGCGCCTCGCCGCGAATGGCGGCATTGTTGATGAGAATATCGATACGTCCTGTCTCGCCGATCACGCGTGAGACCATGGCGGCGACAGCGGCTTCATCCGCCACATCGGCAAGATGCACGAGGGCCTTGCCGCCGGCGGCGCGGATTTCTGCTGCAGTGGCTTCCGCCTCGTCTTTCGAGCGAAGTGCATGAACCACAATCGTGGCGCCGTCTTTGGCCAGCGCCATGGCCATGGCCTTGCCGATGCGGCGCACGCTGCCGGTGACAATGGCGACTTGTCCTGCGAGCGGTTTTTCGCTCATTGATTGCCTTCCCTCTCCGCTCGCAGCGCTCTTGAGGCCACGGGATCCTCCGGATAGCATGGCGCTTGATGCAGGGGTCAAGCTTATACGCCCTGAGAAGAAAAGTTTCCAGAGAACAAGCGGCTTTCTGCGCAGTTTTAAGCAGAAGCGTCAGGGATAAAAAGAAATGGCCGGCACGTCTGAAACACCGATCTCCTCGCTCGCCCGCGACCTGTCCACCTATATTTCCGATGCAGCCTCAAAGCCCCTGCCGGAAGCGGTCCTGCTCAAGACGAAATTCCACATTCTCGACAGTCTGGCCGCGATTCTATCGGGCTCGCGGCTGCGCGCGGGCCTGCTGGGCGCGGCCTATGTTGCGCCCCTTGACGGTGCGGGCCCTGCCAGCGTCATCGGCACCAATCTGCGCGTGCCGCCTGAGAGCGCAGCGCTTGCCAATGGCATGGCCGGGCATGGCGACGAGACGGACGATTCGCATCTGGAAGGCCGTTTTCATCCCGGTTGCGCCATTGTGCCAGCCGCTCTTGCCATTGCCGAGCGCGAGAATATCGGCGGCGACGATTATATCCGCGCTGTGGCGCTGGGCTATGACATTGGCGCGCGTCTCACCTTGTCGCTGGGTTTTGCGCGCCCCGATACATCGAAACATTCCACCCATTCGCTGGCGCCGGCTTTCGGCTCTGCTGCGGCGGGTGCGGCGCTCTTCCGCTTCACGCCGCAGCAGGTGCGCCATGTTCTCTCTTATGCGGCGCAGCAGGCCTCCGGCATCCCCTTCTGGCAGCGCGACACGCAACATGTCGAAAAGGCTTTCGACTTCGGCGGCATGGGCGCGCGCAATGGCGTTGCCTCCGCCTCCATGGTGAAAGCAGGTTTTTCGGCGGTGGAAGATCCGCTGTCGGGCAAGCATAATCTCTTCACGGCGTTTGGCGAAAATCCGCGCCCGGAATTTTTGGGCGAAGAGCTTGGTGTGCGTTTTGAGATCATGCGCGCCTCAATCAAGAAATGGTGCGTCGGTTCGCCGATCCAGGCCATTCTCGATGCGACGACCGCGCTGATTGCCGATCATGGCATCACGGCCGCCGATGTGCGCAAAATCACAATTACCATGCCAGATGACAGATTCCACATTGTCGACAATCGCACCATGCCCGATATTTGCGCGCAGCATTTATGCGCGCTTGCGATTGTCGATGGCGGCATCACATTCGAGACGACGCATGATCATGCGCGCATGAACGATTCCGCCGTGCTGGCCGTGCGCGCCAAGATCAGCCTCTTGCCCAATGCGGAATTAACAATTGCCCGCCCGGCGCGACAGGCCATTGTCGAGATCGAGACGGGCAGGGGGACCTTCCGCCATCATGCGCGCGCCGTGCGCGGCACGCCCGATAATCCGATGAGTGCGGAGGAAATCGAGGCCAAGGCGCTCGATCTTGTTGCTCCGATCATCGGCACGGCGCGCGGGGTGCAATTGGTCGAGGCGATCCGGCATCTCGAAACCTTGCCCTCGATGCGCGATCTGCGTCCGCTGCTCGTCGCATGAGTATCATCGAACTCTCCATCGTTTCGCTGGCGGCCGTCATCACATCGATCATCGGCGGTGTCGCCGGCTATGGCACAGGGCTTTTGATGCCGCTCGTTCTCGTGCCGATTCTGGGTGCCCAGGCTGTCGTGCCGGTGCTGGGCGTCTCGGCCATGTTCAACAATCTGTCGCGCATTGCCGCTTTTCGCGATTGCATTGCCTGGTCCCATGTCTGGCGCATTTCGCTGGTCGGTCTGCCGTTCTGTTATCTTGGCGCGGCGGGCTATTCTTTTCTGAGCGGGCCCGGCGCATCGATCCTGATCGGCGTGGCGCTCATTCTGCTGGTGCCGGCGCGGCGCATTCTCAAATCTTTCCAGAAAGAATTGTCGCCGGTCGCTGTGCTGGCGGTGGGCGCTTTGTTCGGCCTTGTCACAGGTGCGGTTCCCGGCGGCGGGATTATTCTGATTTCGCTGCTGATGGCGCTCGGCGTCAAAGGATCCTCGATCATCGCCACCGATGCCGTGATTTCGCTCATTGTCGGTGTCGTCAAGATCGGCACATTCCAGGCCTATGGCCAATTGCCTTTGTCGCTGTGGATGATTGCGCTTCTGATTGGAATCGTCAGCATTCCGGGCGCTTTTGCAGCCAAATGGATCGCCGATCGTCTGAGCCTTAAAGTCCATCACGGCATTATGGATGCGACCGTCCTTGTCGGCGGATCGATTCTGGCGCTGCGCGGCATGGGGATTTTGTGATGAACATGATTTTGCGCACAACGGCGACATCGCCCTTCAGCCGCAAGGTGAAGATTGCGGCCATGGTTCTGGGTCTGTCTGATCGTCTGCAAAAAGAAATGGCCGATCCCTGGAGCGCGCAGGATCATTTGCGCGGCCAGAATCCGCTGGGGAAGATTCCCTGTCTCATTTTGGAAAATGGAACGGCACTCTACGATTCGCCTGTCATTCTTGAATATCTCGACATGATCGCCGAAAAACCCTGCCTGTTTCCGAAGGCGCCGGCAGAGCGCATCGAGGTTCTGCGCCTGCAGGCTTTGGGCGATGGCATGATGGATGCGGGTCTTCTCATGGTCTATGAGCGCCAGCGCCGCCCGGCGCAATTTTGCTATGAAGACTGGATTGCCCATCAGCGCGGCAAGATCGAGCGTGCACTCTCATGGCTCCTGGCCAATCTGCCCGATCCGCATCAGGTGAATGCCGGCACGATCAGTGTGGCCTGCGCTTTGGGCTATATGGATTGGCGCAAACAGGTCGATTGGCGAAAGGACTTTCCAGCCCTCATCGTCTGGCTTGACTCATTTAGCGCGCAAGTGCCGGCTTTTCTGGCCACCAAAGCCGAGCATTGATTTTCATGTCGCCAAAATTCGTTTGGCGAAAGCGCCGATTTCAGCGGCGATGAAAGCGGGTTGTTCGGCAATGGCCGCATGGCTTGACTGCGGAATTTTCACCACGGTCAATCTGTCGCCCAGCGCCTGCTTATATTCCACCGCATCATCGGCATGGGCGAGCGGATCGTGACTGGGCTGCATATAGAGAACCGGCACACGGCCTGACAGATAATCGATCTGGCGCGAGGTCTGGTCGCCCGCAAAGCGCTGCGCTGCAAGGACTTCTGGATACCAATCCTTCAGCCAGGGCACAGCATCATTGCCGGGCGCAAAAAAGGCATAGCGCAAAGCCTCCAGCCGCACATCGTCAGGCAAAGTGACATTGGCGCTGTTGCGGATCGCTTCGCGCACTTTCGGCGGGCTTGGCGCATGGCCGACATTGGCAGCCACCAGCACAACGCCGGTGACCAGATCGGGGCGGATGGTCGCGAGCAGACGCGAGACGCGATTGCCGAAAGCATGGCCCACCATGAGGGCCGGGCCATTGCCATCTTCTTCGATGATTGCGGCAATGTCGTTTGAACAATCTTCCAGATCGGCATAGGGCGCTGGCGCTGTCGATCGACCGATGCCGCGCGGCTGCGGGCAGAGCACGCGAAAACCAAGATTGGCGAGGTCTTCGGCAATGGGCGCAAAATCTTTGGCGCCGCGACCAAGCGAGGGCAGGAGCACAATGGTTTTGCCCTGGCCTGCATGCAGCACCTCAAGCCGCACGTCGCCACGGCCCACCATTTTGCTTTGAAAATCTGCCCAGCGGATCATGGAACGTCCTTTTTCTCTTGGCCTTTGGCGATCTCGGCCGCCTGTTTGTCATAATCTTCTTCGCGCGCCAGCTGTTCGTTCAATCGCACCACCGAATAATAATCTTCAAGCGGCAAGAGCCTGTTTTGCAGGCCCTCGATGGAGCGCGTGCGCTTCAGCTCACCCAGCGTCTCGCGCACGGCGCGTGCGGCAGCAAAAAGCGTCAGCGAGGGCAGGGTGGCGGCATGCACACCGAGCTTGTCCAGCACATCGGGGGGCGTATGTTTGGGGCCGGCCGCTTGCGAAAGTGTCGCAATATGGGGGCCGGGCACATCGCGCAAGACGCGCGCAATGGTCTGGGGCGCATCGATGCCCTGCGGCTTGGCCATATCGGCGCCTGCTTCCATAAAAGCCCGACAGCGGCGGATGGCTTCTTCCTCGCCTTCGAGCGCATAAACATCGGTGCGCGCGCAGATCATCATTGTTTCGTCGCTGCGCGCATCGAGCGCCGCTTTCAGTTTTGCCAGCATGTGATCGAGCGCAATCACCTGCTTGCCCGGCAGATAGCCGCAGCGGCTTGGAAAAACCTGATCGGTGAAGAAAAGCGCTGCCACACCGGCCTTTTCGAAGGCTTTCACCATCTGGCGCACATTGTTGACGCCGCCAAAGCCCGTATCGCCATCGGCATAGACGGGAATGGCAACGGCATCGCAGATGCGCGCATAATGATCGGCAAAATCGCGCATGTTCGATTGGCCGGTGTCGGGCTGGCCGAGCAGACTGCCGGCCGCCGCATAGCCGCCTGCCACCATGGCCTCAAAACCCTGTTCCTCGATGATGCGCGCTGACAATGCATCGTAAGCGCCGGGCATGAGGGTGAGGCCGGGTTTTGCGAGAATGACGCGAAATCTTTGGCGTGCGCTCATCGGGCAGGCTCCGTGCCTTGTGCGCGCTTTGCACGCTGCAGCCAAGGGGATGTCGCTTGTGCGTTTTTTTCCCAATCGGCAATGGCCGCACTTTCTTTCAGGCTCATGCCAATATCGTCGAGCCCTTCGAGCAGGCGTGTGCGATCTGCATCTGAAATATCGAAGCGAAGATCGGCTCCGCCCGGCCCAGAAATCGTCTGGCTGCGCAGATCGACGGTGAAGGGTTCGGCGCCATTGGCGGCGATGACGCGGCGCTCCAGATCGCTGGCTTGATCGTCCGGCAATTCGATCGGCAGGACGCCATTTTGCAGACAATTTTCGCGATAGAGATCGGCAATCGAGCGCGCAATGATGCAGCTGATGCCAACGGCCTGCATGGTCCAGACCGCGCCTTCGCGCGAGAAGCCGCAGCCGAAATTGCGGCCTGTCACGAAAATGGCGGGCGTGGCGAATTGCGTCTGGTTCAGCACATGCTCTTCATTGAGCGTATCGTCAGCGTGACGGCGCGCGCGGAAGAAAAACATTTCGCGATAATCAGGCTTCAGCGAGCGCTTGGTCGGGATGGGCGCAATCTGGTCGGTGTTGATATCGTCTTCCAGAAAAGCAACTGCTGTTCCTTTGGCGCAGATGAAAGGTGTCATGCCGGCGCTCCTTCAGGCGATGCGACGTGGATCGGCGATCACGCCGGCAATGGCGCAGGCGGCTGCAACTTCGGGGCTTGCCAGATGTGTGCGCACGCCTTTGCCCTGTCTTCCCTCAAAATTGCGGTTTGTCGTCGAGACGACCCGTTCCTGCGGGCGGCCTCTGTCGCCATTGCCGCCGGCGCACATGGAGCAACCGCTCTCGCCCCAGAAAAAACCTGCATCTTTGAAAATGCGGTCGAGCCCTTCGCGCTCGGCCTCGCGTTTCACGCTGGTCGAGCCCGGCACGACCATGGCGGTCACGCCTTGCGCTGCATGTTTGCCTTTGACGAGCGCAGCAGCCGCGCGCAGATCCGACATGCGTGCATTGGTGCAGGAGCCGATAAAGACGCGGTCGACTTTCACGCCGGCAATCGGCTTTCCCGGCTCAAGTCCCATATAGGCAAGTGCGCGCTCCATTTTCGCACGCGCATCGGCGTCATGGGCGAGCGGCGGCACGATCTCATTGAGGCCGATGGTCTGGCTCTGATCCGTTCCCCAGCTGATTTGCGGCGCAAGTCCATTGCAATCGAGCGCAAGATCGCTCTCGAAGATTGCCTCTTCATCGCCCGGCACATGGCGCCAATGGGCCAAAGCCTCATCCCAATCGCGCCCCTGCGGCGCATAGGGACGACCTGCGAGATATTCAAAAGTTTTGTCGTCGGGCGCGATAAAGCCGGAGCGCGATCCCATTTCAATGGTGAGATTGCACAAAGTCATGCGCGCTTCGATGGACAGGGCGCGCGCCACATCGCCTGCATATTCGATGGCATAACCGCGGCCGAAAGATGTGCCAAATTGCGCGAGAATCCGCAAAGCGACATCTTTTGCCGTGACAAAAGGATCGAGCCTTCCATTGAGGCGGATGCGCATGTTTTTCGGCCGTTTCAGCGCAATGGTTTGCGTCGCCAGAATATGTTCGAGTTCGCTCGTGCCGCAGCCAAGGCCGAGTGCGCCGATGCCGCCCACCGTGCAGGCGTGGGAATCGGGCACAGCATGTGTTGCACCGGGCAGAACAAGGCCGAGTTCAGGCGCCACCACATGGCTGATGCCCTGTTCGGGATCGTCGAGATCGAACAGGCGAATGGCGTGCCTTTGGCTGCCCTCGCGCATGGCGCGCTGGAATTGCGCGCCATCGGGATTGGTATTTTCGTCGCGACCGGGTTTTGTGGCGACCGTGTGATCCTGCATCGAGAAGGTGAGATCGGCGCGGCGCACAGGGCGGTTGGCGCGTTCCAGTTTTTCGAAAGCATGGGGTGCATGCAGATCATGCAGGACATGGCGATCGACATAGATCATGTCGCGCCCATCAAGCCGGCGCGCAACGAAATGCGCGTCCCAGATCTTGTCGAACATGGTCTGCTTTTGTTTCTTCTTGTTCATTGACCCGTTGTTCATTGACGTGGCTTTTCAAAGGGGCGCAGATGCGCCGGCGCGTGCCTGCTGGACAGGCAGAGAGTGCGCGCCTAATCTTCTTGGGCTAAAGTCGAAGATCAAGGAAAAAAGCGGCCCCATGGTCAGGCCGTGGATAAGCGGGAGGATTGAATGAGTGCGAGCCGGTTTTTGGGCGCGTTTCTGGCGGCTGTCTCGCTCTGGCCCGCAGCGGCTGTGGCCGAATTCAAACCGACTCGCCCGGTCGAGATTGTCGTGCATGGCGGGCCGGGCTCCGGCAACGATCTTTTCGCACGCCAGATCATCACCATGATCGAGCAGGAAAAGCTCGCCCCCGTGCGCTTTCAGGTGATCAACAAGCCGGGCGGCGGTTCGACCACGGCCTCGGGCTATGTTGCCAGCAAAGCGGGCAATAGCCATGTGATCGGCGTCTTCACCAATATCTGGCTCACCGATCCGATCCTGCAGGAAAGCGCCACCAATACGCTGGTCAGCATGACACCGGTGGCGCGCATTCTGGTTGAGCCGGCTTTGCTCGTTGTGCGCGCCGATGCGCCTTACAAGAGCCTGCAGGAGCTCATTCAGGCAGCGAAGGATCGTCCCGGCCAACTGAAGCAATCGGGCGGCAATGTCACGGCGCGCGAAAACATCATCCGCCAGCTGATTGCCGGCCAGACGGGGGCGCGGTGGAATTTCATTCCCTTCCCCTCGGGCGGCGAGCGTCTGGCAGCTCTGCTCGGCGGCCATGTCGATCTGATGATTCTCGAGCCCGGCGAGGCGGCCCAGCAGATCAAGAGCGGCACTTTGCGCGTTCTGGCTCAGGTTGCCGATCAGCGCCTGTCCGAATTCAAGAATGTGCCGACTTTGACCGAGGCCGGCATCAAAATCCCCAGCGTTCCCCAGACCCGCGGCATTGTCGCACCGCCCGGCATTCCGGACGATGTGCTGGCCTATTATGAGGATTTGCTGGAGCGCATGGTCCGCACACCCGCCTGGAAAGCCTATCTGGAGAGCAACTTTTTCGACGATGCCTTTATCAAATCGAAGGAAACTCGCGCGTTCCTGTCCGATTATGCCAATCAGATCCGCGGTTATCTGCAGGAGACGGGCGCCAAGACGGTCCGTTAATTATGCTGCGGCGCAGCATAATCGGCGCTGACAAGGCGATCACGAATGGTTGACAGGCCCTCGTCTCTCTCCGAAGGTGAGAGCAAGGGAATGGGGAGAAACAGGGTGCGCGGCATCCGTCGCAAATGGCATGCGCTGAGGGTCGTTTTCGGCCTGATCGCTGCTGTGCTCTGTTCGGTTCCGGAAATGCGCGCGCCGCTCGGCGTGCCGATGGAAACCTCTCTCGGCGAGCAACATCGCAATCCCAATAGCGGCATCCCGCTCGGCTCGCTGCTGCGCGCAGCTGAAGAGCGTGAAGAGGCGTCAGACGATGCGCCCATCTGGGGGCGTCGTCTCGTTCAAAATCTCGGCCGGAGCGAAACGGCTCTTGGCCAGAGCGCTCTTGTCACACAACCCGCCCGTCACAGCGGGTCGCATTTTCCAACAGGACCACCGCGCGCGTGATCTGACGATGCCGAATGGAGGGGATGCGTTGCTTCTCTCCCGGCCGATCCACGCGGCATTCATCCGTTCAATGCGCCTCCTTGGAGGCTCGTTCGGATGTGCCAGACCTCATGCGGAGGCGTTCAGCCCCGCAATTTCCTGGCGGAAAAAATGGAAAATCTAGGACCCGATCTTTTGAAGCTGATCCAGATCATCTGGATCAATATTATTCTCTCCGGCGACAATGCTGTCGTCATCGCGCTCGCCTGCCGCGGATTGCCTTCTGACAAGCAGAAAGTGGGCATGATCATGGGCGCAGGCGTCGCCATTGTGATGCGTATCGTTTTCACTCTTGCTGTTGCCAGCCTGCTGTCGACGCCGTTCCTGAAAATCATCGGCGGTTGCCTGCTGGTCTGGATCGCCGTCAAGCTCGTTCAGGGTGAAGAAGAGGGCGGCGAGAATATCAAGGCCTCCGACAAGCTCCTGCATGCGGTCAAGACCATTGCCATTGCCGATATGGTGATGAGCCTCGACAATGTGCTGGCCATTGCGGCTGTCGCCAAGGATTCAGTGGCGCTGCTGGTTATCGGTCTTGCCATTTCGATTCCGATGATCATCGGCGGTGCGGCATTGATCATGAATCTTCTGGCGCGTTTCCCCGCTCTGGTCTGGCTCGGCGCCGGCCTGCTCGGCTGGGTGGCGGGCGAAATGTTCGTCACCGATCCTTATCTGGTGTCGACTTTCGGTCAGGCTCTCATTCACGATCTTGAACTGCCGACTGCCATTGCAGGCGCCGTGCTCGTCATCGGGCTCGGCTATTGGCTCCATCGCGCAGCTGCCAATGCGCGCACAGTTGAACAGGAGGCATGAGATGGGTTTTGAACTTCCTCTCTATATCTGGCTGAATGCCATCATCCTGACGGGCGCAGCGGCCTATATTTACGGGCGTCTTTCGGCGGAAGCCGGCAGCACGCCGATGATCACGCCAGCCTGACACTGCGGACTGCACAAAAAGAACGGGGCGCCGAAAGGCGCCCCGTTTTCATTTGGCAAGGCTCTTGGCTTTACGGCGTCTTGCGCGTCTGCATCAGGCCGGCAGCTTCCACAGCCTCGGCATAGACGGGGCGCTCTTTGGCCATTGTTTCAGCCATTTCCTTTGCCGTGGAGCCGATGGGGCGAATGCCCAAAGCATCGAGACGGCCGGCAATCTTCGGATCGCGCGCGGCTGCGATCACTTCATTCTGCAGCCGGTCGACAATCTCCTGCGGCGTGCCCTTCTGCACAAGGAAACCATTCCAGGACGAAGTCTCGAAGCCCGGATAGATCGAGGCAATGGTCGGCGTATTCGGCAATTGCTTCATGCGTTCGAGCGATGAGACGGCCAAGATCTTGATGCGGCCGCCATCGGCATGCTGCAGCAATTCGGAGGCATTGCCGAAATACATGTCGACTTCATGGTTGAGCAGCGCATTCATGGCCGGTCCGCCGCCCTGATAGGGAACGAAGACCACTTCATAGCCGGCGCGCTTGGCGAGCAAGCCGGAAGTGAGATGGCCGATCGAGCCCTGGCCCGCTGACGATACGTTCAGCTTGTCTTTGTACTTGCGCGCGAATTCGAGGAATTCGGTGATGTTGTTCACCGGCAGCGTCGAGCGCACGCCCAGCACGAAGGGGCCTGTGCCCAAAATGCTGACCGGCACGAAATCATTGGCCGCGTCGTAATTCACCTTCTGCAGCATGGGCGAGATGGTGGTCTGGCCGGCCGAGGCAAACATCAGCGTATAGCCATCGGGCGTGCCGCGGGCGATCTGGGCTGCAGCCACCGTGCCGCCTGCCGTCGGGCGGTTTTCAACGATGAATTGCTGGCCGAGCCGCTGCGTCAGAAATTCCGAAGCCAGGCGCGCCATAGTGTCGGTATTGCCGCCGGCGGGGAAGGGCACAACAACGGTGACGGGCCTTTGCGGCCAGGCCTGCGCGAATGCCTGCTGAACCGGGTTCAGCAAAACCAGCGCCGCGGCGCATGTCAGGGCCGAAAGAAGCCGCGGCTTGGCCAGCCGGGCGAAATCGATCTTCATATAAGCACTCCCGTTGCTTCCTGGCCGGTTGATCCGGCTGAGCGTGCGCCATGGGGCGAGACTGGATCGCCAGCATAACGCCGGCGCAGTCTCGTTGCTGGGCCGTGCTTTTTCAAGCCTTGCCCGGTTCACGCGCGCAAACACTCGGACATGTGAACGCTTTTCGTATGCAGACGTCATGCCACCAGGGTGGGCGGCAGGTAGCGGAGCGGGCGGCCGGGGCTGATCTCTTCAGCTGCCGCGAGCGCGCCTTCCACATCGATGCCGAAATGCCGGAAAAGATCGGGCAGGGCGCCGGATTGGCCGAAATGATCGACGCCGAGCGCGCGGGTGCGGTGGCCGCGCACGCCGCCCAGCCAGGCAAGGCCCGCCGGATGGCCATCGGCCATGGTGACAATGGCGCAATCGCGCGGCACGCTTTCGAGCAATCTGCCGATATGGCTGGCGGCGCCATGGCGCGAATGATCGGCAAAGAGGCGGTCGCCCGAGGTAATGGCGAGAAGTCCGACATCGCGCCGGTCTTCTGCCATGAGGCCGGCGGCCTGAATGGCTTCGGGGGCGAGCGCGCCCGAATAGGCCAGCACGATCTGGCAATTGGGGCCGGGGGGCCGCATCCAATAGGCGCCGGCGATCATATCGGCGGCAAGTTCGGGCGTGATCTGGCGCTGCACCTGTTCGATGCTGCGCGTCGACAGGCGCAGATAGACCGAGCCGCCGTCGCTCTCGCGCTGCATGTGCTCGAAACCCCAGCGCATGATGATGGCCAGTTCATCGACAAAGGCCGGCTCGAAAGATTCGAGCCCCGGCTGCGCCATGCCGATGAGCGGCGTGGAAATGGATTGATGCGCGCCGCCTTCCGGCCCGAGCGAAATGCCCGAAGGCGTTGCCACCAGCATGAAACGCGCATCTTGGTAGCAGGCATAATTCATCGCATCGAGGCCGCGCTGAATGAAGGGATCGTAGAGCGTGCCGATGGGCAGGAGTCGCTGCCCGTTAATGTCATGCGAGAGGCCCAGCGCAGACAGCAGCAGGAAGAGATTCATCTCCGCAATGCCCAGTTCAATATGCTGGCCCTGCGGCGAGAATTCCCACGCATAAGTGGAGGGAATGCGTTCCGTCTTAAATGTGTCGTGCTGCACTTTGCGTGCAAACAGGCCGCGCCGGTTCACCCAGGGTCCGAGATTGGTCGAGACGGTGACATCGGGCGAGGTTGTGACAATGCGCTTGGCAAAATCGGAATCCAGCCGCGCAAGTTCGTTGAGAATGAGGCCGAAGCCCTGCTGCGTCGACATGGCAGGCGCGGCTGTGAAAGCGAGCGTTTCGGGCACGGCCACCGCCGGTGCGCGATGGCGGCGCATTTTCGCCTGCATATAGGGCGTCTGCGCGAGAAAGGTTTCAACTTCGCTTCGCGCAATGTCGAGACCCTCGAAGCGATCCCATTCATGGCCTGTGCGCACATTCTGCTGCTGGCGCCATTCTTCCATCTGGTTGGCGGTCATCAGGCCTGAATGATTGTCCTTGTGGCCCTGCAAGGGCAGGCCGCGTCCCTTGATCGTATAGGCGAGGAAACAGACAGGCCGGTCATGGTCGATGGAATCGAAAGCCTCGGCCAGCAATTGCGCATCGTGGCCGCCCAGATTGCTCATGAGTTCGAGCAATTGCGCATCGTCGCGTTTTGCAATCAGTGCAGCCATGCCGGGCTTGTCGCCGATCTCGGCGAGAATTTTCTTGCGAAAAGCAGCCCCGCCCTGAAAACACAGTGCGGAATAAAGCTGGTTCGGACAGGAATCGATCCATTGGCGCAAAGCCTCGCCACCGGACTCGGCGAAAGCCGCCTGCATCAGCTTGCCATATTTCAGGATGACGACATCCCAGCCGAAATTGGCAAACATGCGCTCGATCTTTTCCCACAAAGCTTCGCGCACCACGCCATCGAGCGACTGGCGATTGTAATCGACAATCCACCAGAGATTGCGCACATCCTGTTTCCAGCCATCGACGAGCGCCTCGTAAATATTGCCCTCGTCCATTTCCGCGTCGCCGACAATGGCAATATAGCGGCCCGTATCTTCCGGCTTCATCCAGCCGCGCGCGGCGACATAATCCTGCACGAGGGAAGAGAATAAAGTTTGCGCCACGCCAAGACCGACAGAGCCGGTCGAAAAATCGACCGTCTCGAGATCTTTGGTGCGCGAGGGATAGGATTGCGCGCCGCCGAATTTGCGGAAATTCTCGATTTTTTCGCGGCTCTGCAGGCCAAACATATATTGGATCGCATGGAAGATCGGGCTCGCATGCGGTTTGACCGCAATGCGGTCTTGCGGGCGCAGATTGCGGAAATAGAGCACGCTCAAAATGGTCGAGACGGAGGCCGCCGAGGCCTGATGCCCGCCCACTTTCAGCCCATCGGTGCTGGGGCGCAGATGATTGGCATGATGGATCATCCAGGAGGACAGCCAGAGCGCCTTGCGCTCGAGCGCCTTCAGGATTTCAAAGGGCCTGCCGCCGGACATGTTTTTTTCTCCCCGCATTTCCCATGCCCCGAGGCTAAAAGAGTCGGACGGGTTGATTTTTCCAATTTATTGCCCAAAATTGGAAAAAATTAGAGCTTTTCACTAAAGCTTATGGCCTCAATAGCTGGATTTTCCAATGTCGGGTTTGGACGAGATCGACCGCAAGCTTCTGAACCTGCTGCAGCAGGATTCGCGCCTCACGCTCCAGCAGCTCGCCGACAAGGTCGGCCTGTCGCCCACGCCCTGCCACCGGCGCATCCGCCTGCTGGAGGAGCGCGGCGTGATCGCGGGCTACAGCGCCACTGTCGACCAACGCAAGGTCGGTCTGCCGGTTTCCGTCTTTGTCTCGATCAAACTGGCGCGCCAGACGGAGGAAGATCTGCAGAAATTCGCCAAGGCCGTCGCTTTATGGCCGGAAGTGCTCGAATGTTATCTCATGACCGGCCACCGCGATTATCTGATGCGCGTGGTCGTGGCCGACCTTTCCGCCTATGAGCAGTTTTTGAAACAAAAGCTGACGCGGCTCGACATTGTGGCCTCCATCGAATCGAGCTTTGCCCTCGACCAGATCAAATATTCGACCGCTCTGCCTTTGTGATGGACGCCGCCATCCCGTGAGTTGACGCCGGGCCCCGGTCCATGAATCATCCCCCCAACGAACGGGAGGATATATGTTCAAGAAACTCGCTTTCGGCGCGGCTTTGGCCATCGGCGCTGCTTTCACTCTGCCGGCGTTTGCCCAGACGGCGCCGAAATGGCCGACGCGGCCGGTGAAATTCATCGTGCCTTTCGCACCCGGTGCCGGCGCCGATATTGGCGCGCGGCTTGCTGCCGATCTGCTGCAGGCCAAATGGGGCCAGCCGATCATTGTCGAAAACCGTCCCGGCGGCGATTCGCTGATCGCCGTGCGTGCGGTCGTGAACGACAATGACGATCACCAATTCCTCTTCGCGCCCTCGGGCAATTTTGTGCCCCATCCCTATCGTCACGAAAAGCTCGGCTATGTGCGCGAGAGGGATCTGCTGCCCATCGCGCGTTTCTCCAACACGATCCTCACGCTTGGCGTGTCGGAATCGATTGGCGTGAAATCGGTGAAGGAACTGATTGCGCTCGCCAAGCAGAAGCCGAAGGAATTGAATGTCGTCACCGTGCCGGGCATTACCGATATGGTCTGGGACAATTTCGCCAAGGCCGAAGGCATTGAACTGACGAAAGTGCCCTTCACCAATGTTGTGCAGGGCGCCGGCGAAATGGCGACGGGCCGTGTGCATGTCACTTATTCGGCCTATGCGATCATGCAGCCGACGATTGAGAGCAAGAAGGCGCGTTTGCTGGTCACCACCAGCACGCAGCGCGTCGCCACTTTCCCCGATCTGCCGACTGTGATCGAAGAGGGCGTGCCCTCGCTGCAATATGAAGGCCTCACCGGCCTGTTCGGGCCGCGTTCGGTGTCGGCTGAATTGCGCAAGAAAATCGGCGAGGATTTCGTCGAGATCGCCTCATCGCCGACGGTGGCCCAGCGTCTTTCGGCCACAGGCCAGCTGCCCAACCCCGGCGGCGCCGATGCTTTTGCCGCCGACATTGCCGCGCAGGAAAAGCAGGTCGAAGGCATTGCCAAAAATCTCGGCCTGCCGAAGCTGAACTGACATCCCCTCGTCATTGCGAGGAGCCGAAGGCGACGCGGCAATCCAGAGGCCTCACATGTGATCTTTGGATTGCTTCGCTCCGCTCGCAATGACGGGGCACGGGCTGTGGCCTCCGAGTTCGTCATTGCGAGGAGCCGAAGGCGACGCGGCAATCCATCTTTGGCTCGTGTGATCTCTGGATTGCTTCGCTCGCAATGGCGGGTAACGAGCAAGTGCGCGCGACCCCCACCCCTAGCCCCTCCCCGCAAGGGGGGGGGGAACAGGCGGCGCGCTTCCCTTCTCCCTCCCCCTTGCGGGGAGGGCCGACTAGCTGAAAGCGAGCGGGGTGGGGGTTTTGCAATGATTCATCGTCATTGCCTCGCAATGACGGGCGGCGGTTACTTCGTCAGCGCCGCGATAATTTCTTCGACCTTGTGCAGGTCGGCATATTTCTGGCCCATGTCGAAAAGATTGGCCTCATGGGGCCCCAGCGCCCGGTCGCCGACGCCGTCGCTGGCGACGATGGTGCGGAAATTATAGCTCATGGAATCGACAACGCTGGCACGCACGCAGCCCGATGTCGTGGCGCCCGTCACAATCACCGTATCGATACGCTGGCGAATGAGCCAGGGCGCGAGATCGGTTCCGAAAAAGGCTGAAGGCTGCGTCTTGCGCACAACATATTCACCGGCGATAGGCTTCAATTCATCCACCACCTGCGACTCCCGCGAGGCCTCGGTGAGAATTTTCAGCTTCGGCGCTTTCAGGCAGAAAACGCCCGCATCTGAACCATCATCTGCATAGACCACACGGGTGAAGCAGACGGGCAGTTTTTTCGTGCGGAAAAAGGCGAGCAGTTTTTTCGTCTGCTCAATGGCCTGCGGAATATTGCCGCCGCCAAACAGATCCGGATCGTTAAAGCCGTTGACGAAATCGACAATCACCAGAGCCGGCGCAACGCCGAAGCCCGATTTGTTGCCAAAACCCTGTTTCGCATAGACATCGGCGCCAGACATGGTGCTGCCCTCAGGTGATGCTGTTGGAGCGGCGGATCCCCTCGATCATGGCGACGCGCAAAAGATAGGCGCGCAGCTTTTCCGGATCGGCATTGATGGCGCGCAATTCGTCATAAAATTTGGCGCGCTCGGCGGGATCTTTCTGCTCGATATTCTTTTTGTTCTCGATCGTCTGGCGCTGCAAATATTCCTGCGCGACGGTGCGCCGCTGGCGATCGTAGAGATCGAGCAGGGCATCGCTCTCACCCTCGTGCCAGATGCGCGCCAGCTTGTCGACGAGATTGAAGGAATCGTGGATGCCGAAATTCATTCCCATGCCGCCGAGCGGATTGTTGATATGCGCGGCATCGCCGGCCAGCAGCAGGCGCCCGTCGCGATAGCAGGTCGCGACGCGCTGATGCACCTGATAGAGATTGCGGTGCTGAATGTCGTAGACGCCGTCTTTCTTCTGAAAACCCTGGATGCGCTTCTGGATCGAGGCTTCGTCGAACAATTCTTCTTCGCTCGCACCCTCGGCAGCGGGAAAGAGAATACGCCACAGGCCTTTTCCGTCATAGCCCGTCACTTTGAAGAGCGCGCACCATTCTTCCGGATCGGCGATATAATTGGTCAGCGCATAGCCGTGCTGGCCGAAATCATATTTGGTCGAGAGGACGAGAAAGCGCTCTTCCCAGGTAAATCCCTCAAAACCGACATTCATCGACTTGCGCACCTGGCTGCGCCCGCCATCCGTGCCGATCATCCATGAGCCGCGAAAGGTCTTTTCGCCATCCGGCGTCTCGACAATGGCAATCGCCTCCTCGCCATCCTGCGTGACGCTGGCAACGCGATGATTGTTGAGGATCTCGAAGCCGGAATATTTTTGTAATTCCTCACGCAGAATATGCGACAGCTTGTGCTGCTCGAGCATGATGCGGAATGGATAGCGCGTATCGTCTTTCAGCGCGCTCAGATAGAAATCGGCGATCAATCCCTGACGGCGGTCGCGATAATGATAATTGGGCACTTTATAGCCCTGTTCGATCATGCGGGCCGTGACGCCGCTGTCCTCAAACATTTCCAGCGATGGCGGATGGATCGTGCCGGCGCGCGGATCCTCAAAAATCGAGGCACCGGCTTCGAACAGGATGAAGGGAATTTTCGCCCGCGCCAGATTGAGCGCCGTCGTATAGCCGACGGGGCCGGCGCCGGAGACGAGGACGGGCTTTCTGCTTGTCATGACTTTTGCTTTCCTCAAAACCGTTCGAGCAGCCAGCCGCGCCCGAAAATCTTGTCGTTGATGCCCTGCGCGCGAAGCGCATGCCAGATGGTTGCGACATTGATCGGGATGATCGGCTTGGCCAATTGTTTTTCCAGCGTCGGGAAAATATCGAGGCCAGAGAGATTGGTGCCGGCCTGCACGATGCAATCGACATTGGAGCCATCGAGCTCGTGCAAAATCGTGTCGATAATTTCTTTCGGCGGCGTATGGGCGATGGAAGTCGCGCTGTCGCATTTCAGCCCGACCACTTTGGTGACATTATAGCCCGATTCCTCAAGGAAACGGTGCACCTGCTCATCGCCCACACTCTGATAGGGCGTCAAAGCCGCAATGTTTTTGGCACCAAAAGAATCGATTGCATCCTTCAGCGCCGCTGCGCCACTCGTCAGTCCCATATCCGGGCCGATGTAATCGCGCAGCCGTGCCTCGAATTCGACATTGCCTTCGAGCCCGCCCCAAAAGGTCTCGGCCGACATGCCCATCATAATATAGCTGGGCTCGCAGGTCATAATATCGCGCATGGCATCGGGAATCGTCTCGCGGATCGCATCGATGAAGGCGAGAAACATATTGTCGCTCGACAGATCCGGCTGGCTGACGAAGAAGCGCGCAAAATGCCAGGTGACGCCCGGCGGAATGATGCGCTGGCAATCATATTCCACGCCAATATTGGTGGAGGGAATGATCACCCCGATCCGCGCGCGTTTGCCGATCCAGGGTTCTTGGGGCTTTGGCATGGCTGTTCCTGCGTCAGGCACATATTCGACGCAGGACTTATAGGGGTGCGATCCCGCCAGGGGAAGAGGCGGCAGGCTGGCCTGCCGCCCCAAAATGTCACATGCCCGAGGCGGTGATGCGCTGTGTGCGCTCGATCACTTTTTCCGGAAATTTATGCAGCCGCTCGACCAGAGCCTGCACATCCTCGCCGCCCATAAAGTCGATCTCGAGATCGAGCCTCTTGGCAAAGGCGATCAGCTCGGGATCTTTCATCGCATTGCGGAAGCCTGTGCGCAAAGTCGCGACAATGGCGGGCGGTGTGCCGGGCGGGGCGACGAAGGGTCGGCCCATGGCCTGACGGGCGAAGACGAGTTCGAGAACCTGGCGGTCTTCCTCGCCCTTCACCAGATCCATCACCAGCGGCAGGTCCGGCAATTCGGGATGTTTGCGCAGGCCGAGCTGCAGAATGTTTTTCAGCTTGCCGGTGCGCAGCATTTCAGCGCTGCCTGTGCGGGCTGCCGACCAGGAATAGCCGAGCAATCCATCGACCTCGCCGCGCTCGAGGCTGAGCAGAATTTCATTCGTGCCGGGATAGCCCGAAATGATCTTCATATTCGCGCCGAAAACCGAATTCATGATGATCGAGAAAATATGCAGATCGCTGGAGGCGCCAGCCGAGCCCACCACAAAGGCTTTGCCCGCCAGAACGTCCTGCAGATTTTTCACCGGCGCGACATCGGAGATGAAAAAGCCGCTGACCTCATTGTTCATGCTGCCGATCCATTGCATCTGCGTCGCATCGAAACGCGCCGCCGATTTCTGGCCGAAGACCAGACGGTCCATCGCCACACCGCGCCCGACATGGCCGAGTTCCGTGCCATCCTTGGCGGCGACCTGGGCAATGTAATTGGCAGCCGTCATTGAGCCGCCGCCGGGTTTGTTGGTGACGATCACTGTGGGTGCGCCCGGCAGGTGGCGGCCCAGCACGGAGGCCAGCGCGCGCGCATAAGTGTCATAGCCAATGCCGGTTGTCGGCGAGAAGCCGACATGGATTGTCACCTGCTTGCCTTTAAAATCCTGCGCTGCAGCTGGCGACAATGCCGCGAAACATGCGAATGCAATCCCCAAAATGCGTTTCGACATTTTTCTCTCCCTTCGCGAGTTTTCGGCCGGTTCAGAAACCTGCCTTGCCCAGTTCTTCAACGGCTTTGGCCTGGATATGTTTGGGCGCATCGAGTGCCAGCGCGATCAGCTCGACGATTTTCTCTGGCGCAAGATAAGCAATATCGAGGCCCATTTTCTCGGCTTCCGCTTTGACTTCCGCATCGTCGAGCGTGGCCTTGAAGGCGCTGCGCAAAGCAGCGAGCCGATCCTGCGGCACGCCGGGCGGGCCGGCGAAGGGACGATTATAGACCTGCGTCGAGAGAATGACTTTCAGCGCTTCCTTATTGTCGCCCGCCGGAATGAGATCCATCAGGAAGGGAACGCCCATTGTCTGCAATTCAGGCTGTGGCTGGATGGCAATATCGATGGCAGGCTTGGCGACGCCGCGCGCAAACATGTCGCGCCCGTTGACGCGCGCGCCATCCCACGACCAGCCGCACAGGCCCGAAACTTCGCCGGCTTCCATCGCGACCTGCACATTGGAGGTCGATTGATAGCCGGCGACAATCTTGAATTTGGTGCCGCCGATCGAATTGAGAATGGTCGGGATGATGACGGGCGAACCCGATGTCGCGCCGATGATGATCTCGCGCGAGAAAAGATCCTGCGGCTTGGCATCCCGCGCATTGCCCGAAAGAGCGCAGATGGTCGAGGCAATCGACATATTGCCGATCCAGGAGAATTTCCGCACGTCGAATTTCACCGCCTGTGTATTGGCGAGCTGATTCAACGTGATCGTGTTCTGGAAAATGCCGAGATTGAGACCGTCTGGAGCGGCAATCGAAAAGAGATGATTGGCTGCTGTAATGCCGCCTGCGCCGGGCATATTGCGCACAACCATGGTCGGCTGTCCGGGCACGAACTTCCCATAAAAGCGGGCCAGAAAGCGCGTGTAGAGATCATAGCCGCCGCCGACGCCCGAGGGCACGATCAAGGACACCTGCTTGCCGCGGTAGAAATCCGTCACCGCGTCAGCTTTCGCAGTCGCGGCAAAAGCTACGGACGCGACCAGCGCTGCGCTCGTCGCCAACATGCGGATTCCGATCATGCTGTATCTCCCCATTGCTGTCCCTGGCTTCGGCTCTGGCGGCCGGCTCGCTTGATTTAGACATGCTGGCGGGGGCTTTGGCAATCTGTTCGCGAATACGGAACAGGTCTGCGCCGGTTTGTGCAAAGATTGCACCCCATTGGCTGCTGTGCTTAGTTCAAGCGACAAAAGGAAACAGCCGGAATCGGCGTATCTGAGAGGGAGGAGAATGAAACCCGCGCCGTTCGGCTATCACGATCCATCGAGCATTGCAGACGCCGTGCGTCTGCTCGCGCAATTTGAAAATGCCAGACCGCTGGCCGGGGGCCAGTCGCTGGTCCCGATGATGAATTTTCGCTATGCGACGCCCGATCATTTGATCGATCTCAATGGCATTGCAGAACTCTCGGCCATATCGATTGGCAAGACAATCACGCTCGGCGCCATGACACGTCAGCGCGATGTGGAATTTTCGTCAGACATTCGCTCAGCCTGCCCGATCCTGCATGAAGCCCTGCTCAATATTGGCCACCGCCAGACGCGCAATCGCGGGACGATTGGCGGATCTTTGTGCAATCTCGATCCGTCTGCTGAAATTCCAGCCATGATGATGCTGCATGATGCGCAGCTGACAGCGCAATCGATCCGCGGCGCGCGCGACATTGCCATGGCAGATTTTGCACTGGGCTTTATGACGACGGCGCTGGAGCCCGATGAAATGCTGGTGCGCGTTGCTTTCGATGTTTGGGCGCGCCCGCATGGCTATGGCTTTTGCGAATATGCCCGCCGCCACGGTGATTATGCCATTGCCAGCGCCGGCGTGCTGATCGCGCCCGATGCGCGTGGCTGTGTGGCGCGCATGGCTATTGTGATCGGCGGGCTTGGGCCCGTGCCGCAGCGCCTTCCAGCCTTTGAGGCCGCGTCTGTGGGCGCGACAATCGATGAATCCTTGATCGCCGAGCTGGTGCAGTCAGCCTCATCGCTGGAGGCGATGGACGATGCCCATGTGAGTGGCGACTATCGACGGCATCTGGCTGGCGTGCTGGTGCGGCGCGCGGCCAAGAGCGCGATTGCAAGATTGAAAGCACCTGCCCATGCGTGAGATGAAAAAAATATCTGTCACGGTCAATGGCCGCCTTTATGAGCGCGAGGTCGAGACGCGGCTGCTGCTGACCGACTTCCTGCGCCATTCGCTCGATCTCACCGGCACGCATGCGGGGTGCGAACATGGCGTCTGCGGTGCCTGCACGGTTTTGGTGGAGGGGCGCTCCGCCCGCTCGTGCCTGATGTTTGCCGTCCAATGCAATGGCAAATCCATCGAGACCATTGAGGGGCTGGCGAACAAGGATGGCACGCTTTCGCCTCTGCAGCAGGCCTTTCATGAAAATCATGGTTTGCAATGCGGCTTCTGCACGCCGGGCATGCTGATGACCCTGACTGAGCATTTGCTCGAAAATCCCGATCCAACAGAGCAGGATTTGCGCGAGCTTCTCACCGGCAATCTGTGCCGCTGCACCGGTTATCAGGCCATTGTCGATGCGGGGCTGGATGCTGCGCGCCGCTTGCGCGAACAGGCGGAGGCCGCCCGATGAATGAGCCTTTTTTCGGTCGCAGCGTTTTGCGCAAGGAAGATTTGCCGCTCCTCAAGGGCGAGGGCAAATTTGTCGATGATGTGAAATTGTCTGGCATGCTGCATGCGGCTTTCGTGCGCAGCCAGCACGCCCATGCGCTGATCAAGGGCATCGACAAAAGTGCTGCCGAGGCTCTGCCCGGCGTCATTGCCATTATCACGCATCAGGATTTGCCCGAGCCCATGCGCTCGCGCCGCCTGCCGCTTTATGTTCCCAATCCGAATATGAAACAGGTCTTCATGCCCTGCGTTCTGGCGGATGATGAGACTGTCTTCGTCGGCGAGGCCATTGCCATTGTTGTCGCCGAGAGCCGCTATATTGCGGAGGATGCCGCCTCTCTTGTGGTCATCGATTACGATGTTCTGCCGGCCAGCGTCGATGCTTTGTCGGCCATTGCAGAGGGTGCGCCCAAGGCGCAGGCCAAGGCTGCGAATAATATCGTCACGCAAGTGCCGGTGAAATTCGGCGATACAGATGAAGCTTTCGCAAAGGCCAAACATGTCTTTGCCGAAAAATTCTTCATGCATCGCGGCGGTCCGTTTTTCATGGAATGTCGCGGCGTGGTCGCCGATTGGGATCAGCGCGCTGAAAAGCTGACGCTGCATGCCTCCTCGCAAGGCTCGCATCGTTTCAAGCGCACCTTTGTCGATCTCTGCGATTTCGACGAAAACCAGGTGCATGTCATCACCAATGATGTCGGCGGCGGTTTTGGGCCCAAGGGCTCTTTCTATGTCGAATATGCTGCAACCGCTGCCGCCTCCATGATTGTCGGGCGACCGGTGAAATGGATCGAGGATCGGCGCGAGAATTTTGTCGCCACTCAACAAGAGCGCGATCAATATTGGGACATGGAAGTTGCCGTCGATGACAATGGCAAGCTCTTGGGCCTGCGCGGCCGGCTTGTGCATGATGGCGGCGCTTATGTGACCTGGGGGCTTGTGCTGCCGTGGATTGCAGCCACGTCCGTCATCGGGCCTTATGTCCTGCCGGCCTACAGGCTCGAACTCATTGTCGCCATGACGAACAAGGTGACCTGCAGCCCCGTGCGCGGTGCCGGGCGTCCGCAAGGCTGTTTCGTCATGGAACGGATGATGGATCGCATTGCGCATGAATTGCGCCTCGATCGCGGCGAAGTGCGGCGGCGCAATTTCATTCAGCCGGAGCAGATGCCCTATAATATCGGCCTTGTTTTCCGCGATGGAAAACCGGCCATTTATGACAGCGGCAATTATCCGCTGAGCCAGCAGATGGCGCTCGATCACATGCAGTTCGATGCATTTGAGCAAAAGCGTCTCGCGGCTTTGCGCGAGGGCCGCTATATCGGCATCGGCCTGTCCAATGCCGTGGAAGGCACGGGGCTTGGGCCTTATGAGGGCGCAACCATCCGCCTGTCGACGAGCGGCAAGATTGTGCTTTACACGGGCGCGACGCCGCAGGGCCAGTCGCATGACACGACATTGGCGCAAATCGCTGCCGATCATCTGGGCGTCGATTATACCGACATTCGCGTCGTCACCGGCGATACAGGTACGATTCCCTTCGGCATGGGCACATTTGCGTCGCGCACGGCAGTCAATGCGGGTTCATCCGTTCATCTTGCCGGGATTGAAGTGGCGCAGAAGATCAAGAAACTCGCGGCCGAGCTGATGGAAGTCTCGCCCGAGGATCTCGATTTGAAGAATGGCGCGGTGGAAGTGCGCGGCGTGCCGGAAATGCGCAAGACCTTTCGCGAACTCGCCAATCATTCCGTCGGCCTCTACGGCTTTTCGATGAAGGGCGACCGCGATCCGGGACTTGAAGCCACCGCCTATTTCAAGCCGGAGCAATCGACTTATGCCAATTCCTGCCATGTGGCGGAAGTGGAAGTCGATATCGAGACGGGCCATGTCACCGTCACGCGCGTGCTGGTCAATCACGATTGCGGACGCGTCATCAATCCGCTCATTGTCGAGGGGCAGGTGGTGGGCGGCGTTGCCCATGGCATTGGCAATGCGCTGTTTGAACATTTGCTGTTCGATGAAAACGGCCAGCCGTTGACGACAAGTCTCGGCGAATATCTTTTGCCCATGGCAACAGATGTGCCGCGTGTGGAACTGTTGCACACCGAGACGCCTTCGCCGCTCAATCCGATTGGCGTCAAAGGTGCAGGCGAGGGCGGCACAATTGCCGTGATTGCGGCCATTGTCAGTGCCATTGAACATGCGCTCACGCCTTTTGGCGTGCGCCTCACCGATATGCCGATCGGGCCGGAGAAAATCGTGCGCCTCGTGGCGCAGTCGCAGAAAAATGCTGCGGAATGAAACAGGGAGAGACATGTGGCTGAGTTTCAATATCCCGTCACCAGCGCCAATGGCGTCACCCGTATCGATCTCGGCCGTCCCGAGGAAGGCAATTCCATCACGCGCGGCATGATGCGCGATCTGGCTGAGACGATCCGCAAGGCTGCGGCCGATCCGCAGACGAAAGTCATTGTGATTGAGGGCAAGGGCGCGTTTTTCTGCAAGGGGCGCGACGGGCGCGGTGAATCGACCGAAGGTCTGCGTCCGCATGAAGTACGTGAACAGATGATGGGCGCGGTGCTCGGCGTCTATGCCGCCATTCAGGCAAGCCCCGTTCCTGTTGTGTCATGCGTTCATGCGCCGGCCATCGGCTTTGGCGCGGCATTGGCAGGCGGTTGCGATATCACGCTGGCAGCTGACAACAGCAAGATTGCTTTCTCGGAAGTGAAACACGGCATTCCCCCGACGCTGGCTATGGCGGCGGTGATGAAGAAAGTGCCGCAAAAGGCGCTGGCCTGGCTGATTTTCTCGGGCGCCGATGTGACGCCGCAGGAAGGCATTGCCATGGGGCTTGTCTCAAAAGTCTATCCGGCTGCAAGTTTTGCCGCGGATACGGATGCTTTTCTTGCTGAACTCGCCTCGCGTCCGCGCCTTGTGCTTGAGACGATCAAAAAATTCCTGCTCACCGCGCAAGACATGTCGGCGGCGCAGCAATCCGAATATGCGGGCACTTTGCTCGCTCTCGTTCGATCCTGATTTTTTCGAAAGAATTCCCGATGAGCAAGACCAAGGCGAAACCCGCGCAGAAGAAAGCCGTCGCCAAGCCGGCGCTGAAAGTCGCGTCGAAACCGGCGAAAACAAAGCCCAATCCGCCAAGCGATTTCCACGCGCATCTTGAGGCGCTCGACAAGGCGGGGCTTTTGGTGCGGGTGGATCGTCCGATCAACAAGGACACGCAATTGCAGCCGCTCGTGCGCTGGCAATTTCTGGGCGGCATTCCAGAAGACGAGCGCAAGGCTTTCATCTTTACCAATGTCGTGGATTCGAAGGGCAAGAAATACGATATGCCCGTCGTGCTGGGGGCGCTTGCCTCCTCGCCGCGCATTTATGCCATCGGCATGGGCCGCGAGCCCGAAGAGATTGGCCGCGCCTGGATGGATGCGGTGGCCAATCCGCTGCCGCCTGTCGTCGTGTCGAAAGGCTCGTGCCAGGATATTGTGATGAAAGGCGCGGAGCTGAAGAAGACCGGCCTTGCCAGCCTGCCTGTGCCGATCTCGACGCCGGGCTATGATGCGGCGCCCTATCTCACGGCAACGCTCTGCGTCACGGTCGATCCCGAGACTGGCGTGCAGAATACCGGCATGTATCGCGCGGCTTTGAAAGCGCGCGATCGTCTTGTTGTGCGCATGGTGGCGCGCCAGGGCGGTGCGGGCGGCTGGGTGCATTGGCAGAAATATCGCGCGCTGAAAAAGCGCATGCCGATTTCCATCGTGCTGGGCGCGGCACCTGTTGTCGTTTTCACCTCGCCGCAAAAATTCGGCATCGATCAGGATGAATATGCGGTGGCGGGTGCGGTTGCCGGCAAGCCGGTTGAAATGGTGAAATGTCTCACCAACGATCTGCTCGTACCGGCCAATTCGGAAATCGTCATTGAGGGCTATATCGAGCCTGATGTGCTGGAGCCCGAAGCGCCGTTTGGCGAAAGCAACGGCTATGTGGCGCTGGAAGCTTTCAACATGCCGATGCAGGTGACGGCGATCACGCGGCGCAAGGATGCCGTGTTCAATGCCGTTATCAGCCAGGTCACGCCGAGCGAATCGAGCGTCATCAAGAAAGTCGCCTATGAGCCGCTGTTTCTGGAGCATTTGCAGAAGACGATGAACATCAAGGGCGTGCAGCGCGTCGTGCTGCATGAGCCCTTGACCAATCTGCGGCCGGTGATTTTCGTGCAATATAAATATGGCACGCAGCAGACGGAAGTCTGGCGCGGCCTGCAGGCGGCGAGCACCTATCTCAATGCTTTCGGCAAAGTGGTGATTGCGGTGAGCGACGATGTCGATCCCTCCTCGGTCGATGCCGTGCTCTGGTCCATCGCTTATCGCAGCAATCCGAAGGAAGATGTCGTTGTCTTCCCCTATCGCGGCGGCGGGCAGGGCTCGCAATATGGCGAACGCAAAACGGATTCGGCTCTGCTGATCGATGCCACGCGCAAGCGTTTGATGGCGCCGCTGGCTTTGCCGAAAAAAGAATTCATGGTCGAGGCGCTCGGCATCTGGAAAGAGCTCGGTCTTCCCGCGCTGAAAGTGCCCTCGCCCTGGCACGGCTATGAGCTTGGCAATTGGGGCGATGACTGGACGCGCTTTGCCGAAAATGCGGTGCGCGGCGATTGGGAGCTCAATGGCAAGCAGACATTGAAGCGCCAGCGCAAGGGGCTCGATGCCGAGACGACCGTGCGTTCGGTCGAAAAATGATCACCAGCCTTCGGGCGGGGGCGGCGGGGAGTTCATGGCAAACATGTTCTCCGCGCCGATCCAGGCATAATCGCGATAGCCGAGCCGCGCGATGGGGCGCATGAGGTCGGTGACGACAATGCCATCGCGGATATAGGAATCCTCGATGTGAATGCCGACCACCAGGCCGATGACAATGGCATGCGGTTTGGCGTCTGGCGTTACGCCCGGCAATTCAATCGTCTTCCAATAGCGGCATTCAAGCGCGGCCGGGCTTTCAGCAACGCGCGGCGGCTTGACGAAATGGGATGGCGCCGGCGTGAGGCCGGCGAAATCATATTCGCTCTTGTTATGCGCAAGCCGCGAGGCGGTGAGATTCATTTTCTCGCGCAAAGCATAAGTGGCAACCGAACAGGTGAATTCGCCCGTCTCCTCTGCATTGCGGCGCGTATCCTTTGAGCCGCTGGCGGCAAACATGACGTAAGCGGGCTTTTCCGAGACGGCAGCAAAGAAGGAATAAGGCGCGAGATTGGCGATTCCTTCTTTGCTCAAGGTCGAGACCCAGCCGACGGGGCGGGGCGAGACAAGCGCCTTGAACGGATCGTGCTTGAGCCCGTGGGCGTTTTTCAATGCGTCATAATGCATGGGATTATTGCTCGTTATAGACGGCCTTGACGCGCTCGACGAGATCGTTGGGCAATTTGTCGAGATCGGCGATCATCTGCTGCAGTTCTTCGCCGCGCATGGGGGTGACGTCGCCACCGAGTTTCGTCACGGCATCGATGAATTGCGGATCTTTCATCATCGAGTCGAAAGCCCGACGCAGGGCGGTGACACGTTCCACGGGCACGCCGGGCGTGGTGAAATAGGCTTTGCCGACTTCAGCCGCACTCATGATCGTGTGCAGAATGGCGCGATCGGTTTCATTCTTCGCCAGTTCAACGGAGGTCGGGACATTCGGCAATTCAGGATGGCGCGTGATTGAATGCTGCACGAGGAAGCGGAGCTTGCCGTCCTTGATCCAGGCCGGATTGACCGCCTTCACCACTTCCCAGGATGTCGAATGGCCTTCGACTTCGCCGCGCTCCATGGCGAGCATGCCTTCGGGCGAGCCTTTATAGCCCATGACGAGTTTGAATTTCGTTTTCAGAATTTCGTTCATCACTTGCGGATAAAGCGTCACGGTCGATCCCGCGCCGGTGGCGGAGAGAACGATTTCGCTTTTCAGCGCATCGTCGAATGTGCGCGCTTTCGATGTATGCCAGACCATGGTGACATTGGCTGAGGGACTCGTGCGGCCGATCCAGTTGAATTGCGCAGCCTTGTAGCGGGCTTGCGGATGGCCGAGCCGGCCTTGCAGCGGAATGCCCTGCGACACGGCGCCGAGCACGCTGCCGTCTTTGGCTGCAACATTGAACAGATGATTGGAGGCAAGCAGGCTGCCGGCGCCGGGCATGTTTTGCGTGATCACGCGCGGATTGCCGGGAATATGTTTGCCGATATGGCCGGCGACCACGCGCGCATAAAGATCGTTGGAACCGCCCGGCGGATAACCGACAACCATTTCGACATTGCGGCTTCCATAAAAGGCCGAAACATCCTGTGCGAGCGCAGGCGTTGCCAAGGCGAAGGCCATGATGGGGAGAAGAGCGTATTCTCCAACGGAACGGCGACGCTTGGTCGTGGGTTTCATCATATCCTCCCGCAATTCATTTTCGAGCCCGGTCCGCGCCGGTTGATGCGGCTCAGGTTCATGGAAGATGCAGGCAAGATCAAGTGCGAGTTTTAGTCGAAAGACGAAAGTGATCGCGCTTGCACAAGGCAGGTGTGTGCTTCACTTTCAATTGTCCAGAAAAAGAACGGCCATGGGCCGACCGGGAGGAGCGAGATGAAATCCAGACTCATGGTTTGTGCTGCCATGGCAGCCAGCATCGTTCTGTTCAGCGAAACAGCGCGTGCGCTCGATCTTGTCAGGATTGGCGTGCTCAATACGATTGGCGATATTGCGGTGCTGATCGCTGATGAAAAAGGCTATTTCAAGCAGGAAAATATTCAGGCCGAACTCATCGTTTTCGACGCCTCTGCGAGAATGATTCCACCGCTTGGCACGGGCGATCTCGATGTCGGTGGCGGCGCGACAGCGGCATCTCTCTTCAATGCGATCGATCGCAAGATCGGCGTTCGCATTGTTGCCGACAAGGGCCGCACGGAGCCGGGCTATGTTTATCAGAGCGTCATGATCCGCAAGGATCTGATCGACAGCGGGCGTTTCAAATCCTATGCCGATCTGAAGGGACTGAAATTTGCGCAAGGGGCGGCCGGCGTCGGGCCCTGGGCTGTGCTGAATGAGGCCGCGAAAAAAGGCGGCGTGAATTATGCCGATATCGACAAGGTCTATCTGCCTTTCCCGCAGCAGGTGGCAGCGTTCAAGAGCCGCGCCATCGATGGCTCGATCATGAATGAGCCGTTCAAGACGATTGTTGCCGAGCAGGGGCTGGCGGTCGAATTCGAGCCGACGGAGAATTTCGTCTCCATGTATGAATTGTCCATGCTCTTTTTCGGCGACAAGTTTCGCACCGAGCGCAAGGATGTCGCCCATCGTTTCATGAAAGCCTTTCTGCGCGGCACGCGCGATTACAATGATGCACTCGCCAATGGCCGCTGGCGCACGGATGGCGGTGCGGATGAAGTGATCCGCATCTTCTCGCAGCGTTCCAAAGTCCCGGAGGATTTGTTGCGCAAGATCACGCCGCAGGCGGCCGATCCGGATGGCAAAGTGGCGCTGGAGAGCGTGCGGCGCGACCTGGCTTTCTTCCAGGAGCAGGGCGACGTCACCAATAAGGGGTTGAAGGCGGACGATTGTTTCGACCCGTCCTTTGCCGAGCGGGCCGCCCGCGAGCTTGGCCCCTATATCCGCAAGTCGGCTGCCCGCTGAACGGATCGAAGGCCCGGCGGGAGGTTTTGTGCCTGGCGCAGGGGCGCCCGTTCCGGGCCGGGCCTGTTTTGCGCCCCCAATATGGGGGAAAGCGCGATCTTGTGATCGGCTCTTGGGCACGGCCCGGCTTAAGGAGAAACCGCTGGGGCAGGTCTGGTCAGGCCCGGATGCCGGCCTATAGTAAAGCTTGAGAGAAATAAGGGAGCCCCGGGATGCTGAAGGCTGATGCGGCCAAGCCGCAGCCGATCCTGTCATTGGTCGATGGCGTGGCGATTATGGTCGGCATTGTCATCGGGATCGGAATTTTCAAGACGCCTTCGCTGATCGCGTCCAATGTCGGCAGCGAGGCTGCCTTTATCGGCATTTGGGTTTTTGGGGGGCTGATCACGCTGATCGGCGCGCTCTGCTATGCGGAACTGGCCAGTGCCGAGCCCCATAGCGGCGGCGAATATCATTTTCTCTGGCGTGCCTATGGGCCGAAAGTCGCCATTCTCTTCGGCTGGGCGCGCGGCACGGTGATTCAGACCGGCGCGATTGCGGCGGTCGGTTTCGTGCTGGGCGATTATGCCTCGCAGATTTTCAGTCTCGGGCCGAAAAGCGCGGCCATTTATGCAGCTTTGTCAGTGATCGGCGTCACGGCCTTCAATCTGCTGGGCACTGTGCCGGGCAAAAGATTGCAGGTGATTTTGACGGGCCTGACCGTCATTGCCGTTCTGGCTGTCATTGCGGCGGCGCTTTTTTCGGTCAATCAGGCGCCTGCACCGGCGGCCAGCTCGTCCTCCTCCGGCTCGCTCGGGCTGGCGCTGATCCTCGTTCTTCTCACCTATGGCGGCTGGAACGAAGTGGCCTATGTGGCCGCTGAAATGCGTAATGTGCAGCGCGATGCAGCGCGCATGCTGGTGGCGGGCACAATTGTGCTCACCGCGCTTTATGTCTTCGTCAATGTCGCCATGCTCTGGACCTTCGGACTGGAGGGCTTGCGCGCCTCGCAGGCACCCGGCGCCGATCTCATGCGTCTGGCGGTGGGCGATTCGGGCGCCATCATCTTGAGCCTCATTGTCATTGTGACGGCTTTGTCGACGATCAACGGCACGATTTTCACCGGCGCGCGCACATATTACGCTCTGGGCCGCGATCTGCCGCTGTTTCGCCGTCTCGGCGTCTGGGATGAGCGCGGCGACAATCCGCGCAATGGCATTTTGGTACAGGGCGCGATTTCGCTGCTTCTGGTGGCCGCAGGCAGTGTCAGCCGCGATGGTTTTCAGGCCATGGTCGATTATACGGCGCCGATTTTCTGGGCCTTTCTGTTCCTGGTCGGGCTGTCGCTGTTCATTCTGCGCCACCGCGAGCCGCAGCGGGAATTGCCCTTCCGTGTGCCGCTCTATCCGCTGACGCCGATCCTCTTCTGCGCCACCTGCCTCTACATGCTTTACGCCAGTGTCACCTATACGGGTTATGGCGCCTTGGCCGGCATGGCCGTTGTTGCAGCGGGGCTTCCGCTGGTCTTCTATCGCGCCAAGGGGCAGAATTCCCATCTCTCGCATTGATCCCGCATCGTCTTGCCCGCAGGAGTTCCAAAATGAAGAAAAGCCTGAAATTCCGCCATATCCTCGGCGCTGCCGTTCTGGCTGCAGCCCTGAGCCCGGCACTGGCCTCGGCCCAGACTGCCGATCCCTATACGCCCTCCGTCGGCCAGATGGGCAAGGATGTCGTCTGGGTGCCGACGCCCGACGGTCTCGTCGATCGCATGCTCGATATGGCGAAAGTGACGAAACAGGATTTCCTGATCGATCTGGGCTCGGGCGACGGGCGCACCGTGATTGCCGCCGCCAAGCGCGGCGTGAAGGCGCTGGGTGTCGAATATAATCCCGACATGGTTCGCCTCTCGCGCAGCAATGCGCAAAAGGCCGGCGTCACCAATATGGTCGAATTCGTCCACGGCGATATTTTCGAATATAATTTTTCGAAAGCCACCGTGCTGACCCTGTTCCTGCTGCCGCATCTCAACGTCAAATTGCGGCCGACCATTCTCGACATGAAGCCGGGCACGCGCGTTGTGTCGAATTCCTTCGACATGGGCGATTGGATGCCGGATGAGCGCGCCGAAGCCAAAGGCGAATGCACGAGCTATTGCCGCGCCATGCTCTGGATCGTGCCGGCCAAGGTTGGCGGCGAATGGAGCGGCGCCAATGGCCGCCTCTCGCTCAACCAGACCTATCAGACTTTTGCCGGTTCGATCACCATGGGCGGTTCGACGAGCCAGATCACCTCGGGCAAAATCAATGCCGATGCGGTTGAATTCGAAGCCGGCGGCAAGCGCTACAAGGGCAAGGTCGAAGGCAATCGCATCTCGGGCACGATCGAGGGTTCGAAAGAGACCTGGACGATGACGCGCGCGGCTGCGAAATAAGTTTCGCAATCAAAAAACAGGGGCGCGCTGGCAACAGCGCGCCCTTTTTTCGGACTAATAAGTTGACCAGATTGAATTGATAGCTTCGATTGGCGGGTGGTCCCAGTTTGTAACTAATCCACCGGTAGCGATGATCACTGCAAGCTTATCGTTTGTATCCATTACACTGATAACGTGTGCATATGCCTCCTGCGGTGACATATGCGTGTGAACATAAAATAACGAATATTGAAACTGCCAGTTTGGACCGAGGGTCTTGATCTGATCTCTAACTGAATCATAATTCTGACCAGGCGATATCAGATCGTAAGCAATAAATAAATCGACGGCCATTAGGAAAATCCCTCAATTTAAAAACAATAAAACACTAAATTAGTGTATCGATCTTTTCAACGGTTTCTCCGAGCGCGTCCAATAGATCGTCTCCGTTTCCTTTCTTTTTCAGGCAAGGCCACGCGCAAAATCGCGCAGCGCGTCGGCAAAGCCCTTCGGCTCTTCCATCGGCGTCATATGGCCGGTCTTGAATTCGCGATAGAGGCAGCCGGGAATGGAGGCAACCATATCCTGCATGGCCGGCATGGGCGTTGCCTGATCGTGTGTGCCGGCAATGGCCATGGCGGGAATTTTCGTCTTCGCCAGATCATCGGCATAATTGAGATCGCGAATGGCGCGCCAGGACCAGGCGTGGACGACCGGATCATTTTCCAACAGCCAGTCGCGTGCTCTCAGCACAAGATCGGGCCGCAGGCTTTGCACCTCTGACGAAAACCAGCGCGTCAGAGTGGTGGGCAGAATTTCGGGCATGCCTTTTTCCGCTGTCACGGCGCGTTGTTCGAGCATGGCCCGGCCGGCATCGTCGCGACGATGGCCCGTATTGGCGATCACACCGCCGCGCAACACATCGGGCGTGCGCGCCATCATCGCCTGCACGATCATGCCGCCCATGGAGCAGCCCGCTGCAATCACCGGGCCTTGGCCGACAGCGCGCACGAGTTCGGCCATGTCCTGCGCGCAATCGGTCAGGCTGAAGGCTTTTGCCGGCACGTCGCTTTCGCCATGGCCGCGCGTCTCGACCGCAATGGTGCGATATTCGTCTTCCAGCGCCAGCATGACATCATCCCAGAACCCGGCCCGCATGCCGATGGGATGGCAAAGGAGAATGGTGCGCCCGCGTCCGCGTGTTTTGTAATTCAGCGCAAGGCCCGAAGATGTTCTGAATTTCATGTCGCTGTCTCCCTCACGCCTGCGGATCGAGGCCGACCCGCCGCATCATGTCTTTGGCTTCTTCGCTGCGCAGAAAATCCATCAAGGCCTGCGCCTTCTGTGTTGCAGGATTGGGTATCAGCGCCTGCATGGCATATTCGGTCTGCAATTCAGCCGGCAGGCGTCCGGCGAAACGAATGCCGGGGATCGGCACGATTTCGCTTGCCAGAGTGATGACGGCATCGGCCTCGCCGCGCGCCACAGCGGCCGAGACGACAGAGCCCGGCCCTTCAAACAGGCGCGCTTTGGCGCGCAATTCTGCGCCAAAACCCAGACGATCTGCATGGGCGAGCGTTTCTGCACCCAGATTTGTGCCGGCCTTGGGATCGGACAGGCCGATGGAAGGAAGCGCTGCCACGGCGTCGCGAAAGGCTTTGAGGCTTGACACATCGGGTGCATCGCGCCCGGCCGGCACGCCCAATCCCACGGGCGGAATGGCGAGTTTGAAACTCGTCACATTTTGCGCAAAGCCATCGGCCTGCGCTTTTTTCAAAACGCCGGCGACAATCACACCAGCATCGAAAGCAAAGCCGCTTTCGAGAATTTCGCGCGTCTTGCCCGGCGTTGCATAAGTGAAGGTCAGTGCGACGGCATTCTGTTTTTCAAAAGCCGGCCCGATCAGATCCATGGCGGCGCGAAAGCCGCCCGCACACAGGACATTGAGATTGTCCGCCACTTTGTCTCCTCCCTTTTCCTGCGCCCCTTGCGGACGTCACATTGTGCTTGGCCGCTTGGCTTGCGGCTTTCCGCCCATATCGATCATGATCTTGTTGGTGCATTCCAGCAGCAGGCCGATGAGATGATCCTGGCTTGCAGCATCGAATCTTTGTTCGGGAATGGTCAGGCATATATCGCCGATCACTTCGCCATTGCTGCAGAAAATCGGCGCTGCCAGACCAACCGCCCCCTGAATGCGCTGACCGCGCGTCAAAGCATAGCCGCGCTGGCGGATGGTTTCGAGCTCGGCTGAGAGCTTGTAACTCTCGGTGATCGAATTCTGGGTGAGCGGAGACAGGCGCGTGCGCTGGATGATATTGTGCACATGCGCATCTTCAAGAAAGGCCAGAATGGCAAGGCCCGATGCGCCCGTATAAACGGGCGACCATTTGTTGAGCTCGATGGCATAGCGCAGCTGATGCATGGATTCGACGCTGGCGCCAAACAGCATTTCCTGCCGCACCGGATCGTAAATACCAAGCAAAGCGGTCTCATTGCAGGCATCGACCAGTGCGCGCATATGCGACAAAGCCCTCTGGCGCAAAGGCGACTTGCCGCTTGCCAGATAGGCGAGGCGCAGAAATTCAAGGCCAAGCTCATAGCGGCCCGTCTCGGGATTTTGCCGCATGAAGCCTTCTTCGGTGAGGCCGATCAGAAGACGGTGCGCGCTGCTGGGCGCAACCTTCATCGCAGCCGCCAATTCCCGCACGCCAATTTCGCCGCCGGGATATTCCACGACGCGGGCCAAGGCCCGGAGCGTTTTGGAGACGGGATTGCGACTGTTCTGCATAGGCGAACGATATTTCTGTTCAATCGATCAAATCAAGCCTGATTTCACGGCTATCGCAGTGCAGCATGAAAGATTGCAATGAAAAGCGAACAATTGTTCGCTTCAAGCGAACAGACTCTGAATGCCTTGATTGACAAGCCAGTTCGGCTCATGGTCGTTTCAAGTCAGAAGCGAGTTTATCGCCACCCCGGGAGGATGCGGGTTCAAATGTCGGGACAAAAGGGTGAGGCGGCAGAGGGGCCGCGTTTCGTCGATCCGGAACTTGTGGCGCTGGAGGGCGGCACGTTGCGGCTGAAGGGCGGCTCTTGCAAAAGCTGCGGTGCCTTGAGCTTTCCCAAAGGCCAGGTTTGCACGCAATGCCTGTCGCTGGAGATTGAGGACAGGATTCTCTCTGGCGAGGGCGAGCTCTATTCCTATTCGCGCGTCCATATGGCGCCCAAGGGCTGGGACGTGCCTTACACGGTCGGCTACGTCGATCTGGCTGAGGGGCTTCGCATCTTTGCCCATATCGATGAAAGCGCTGCGCCCGTGCAGATCGGCGGGCGCGTTTGGCTGGGCGAAGGCCGTGTCGGTGCAGCGCCCGATGGCGCCATTCTGAAATCCTATCTTTTCGCGACTGTTGCGGGAGGCCGCACATGAGCACCGTTCATGTTTTGGGAACGGGTGCGATTCCCTTCCGCAAATATCCCGAAAAGACGCTGGCGGAAATCGGCTGGCCGGCCTTGCGCGAAGCCATGCTGGAAGCAGGTGTGCGCGCCGACGATATCAATGCCGTCTATTGCGGCACAGCACTTGGCGGCATGCTGGCCGGACAGCGCGTTGCCAAAGCGCTCGGCCTGTCGGGCATGGCGATTGTCAATGTTGAAAACGCCTGTTCGTCGAGTTCTTCTGCGCTGGCGCAAGCCTGGATGGCGGTGAAGAGCGGCGCCTGCGATCTTGTTGCCGTGATCGGTGTCGAAAAACTCACCAAATTCGGCGGCGGCACATTGCCGCTGGAGCGCGAGGATTGGGAAGTCAATCAGGGCATGGTCATGCCCGCGCTTTATGCCATGCGCGCCAAACGCTACATGCATGAATTCGGCCTGACCGAAGCGCAATTGGCGCAGGTCTCCGTCAAGGCGCATGATCATGGTGCGCTCAATCCCAATGCACAGATCCAGAAACGCGTCACGCTTGAAGAAGTCATGGCCTCGCGCATGGTTGCAGAGCCTTTCACGCTCTGGCATTGCTGCCCGACAGGCGATGGCGCAGCCGCGCTCATCATCGGCTCGGAAAAAGCGGCGCGCAAATTCGGCAAGGGCCGCGTGCGCATTGCCGCATCCGAAGTCACGTCCGGAAAATATACCAACGGCTATCGCGACATGACATTCCCCGAACTCACCGTGCGGGGCGCCCATGAGGCTTATGAAATGGCGGGCATTGGGGCGAGCGATATCGATGTCGCGGAAATCCACGATGCTTTCACCATTGCCGAGCTGATGTATTACGAGGCTTTCGGGCTTTGCGAGCGCGGTGGCGCTTATGACTTGCTGGCAAGCGGCGCCACTTCTCTGGGTGGGCGCGTGCCGGTCAATCCATCGGGCGGACTTTTGTCGCGGGGTCATCCGGTTGGCGCGACGGGCGCTGTGCAGGCCGTCGAAATCGTGCGCCAGCTTGAAGGGCGTGCCGGCAAACATCAGGTCGAGGGCGCGAAAGTCGGGCTCACCCATGCAACGGGTGGCGGCATAGCAGGCTTCGATCATGGCGCCTGTTCCATTCACGTGTTCACGCTATGAAACCAGCCCCTTTCGAATATCACCGCCCGACAAGCCTCGCGCAGGCGCTCGACCTTGTCGCCACGCTGGAAAACCCCAAAATTCTTGCCGGCGGACAATCGCTCGTCGCCATGATGAATTTCCGCTTCGTCCAGCCCGATCATCTTGTCGATCTGGCGCGTATCGGCGAATTGTCGGGCATTGAAGAGCGGGGAAATGTCCTGCGCATTGGCGCCATGACACGCCAGCGCGAGCTTGAATTTTCCGACCTCATCGCGCGCCGTCTGCCTTTGATGCATGCAGCTCTCGATCATGTCGGACATCGCCAGACACGCAATCGCGGCACGATTGGCGGCTCGCTGTCGCATAACGATCCTTCCGCCGAATTGCCGCTCGTCGCTCTGGCTTTCGATGCCATGGTCGAATTGGCGAGCCGTCGCGGCACGCGCCGCATCCCGGCGCGCGATTATCTGCGCGGCTATCTCGAGACGGCGCTGGAGGCCGATGAGATTCTGGTCGCCATTGAATTTCCCTGCTGGCGCGAAGGCCATGGTTTCGGCTTTCATGAATTTGCCCGGCGGCATGGCGATTTCGCCATTGCGGGGGCAGCGGCGATGATGGAGCTCGGCGCTGGTGCCATTGTCGAGCGTCTGTCGATCACGCTCAATGGTGTCGGTGCAACGGCACTGCGCCTTGATGCAGCTGAGGCCGCGATGATCGGCCACAGGCTCGATCCGGTTCTTCTGCGGCGGGCCGTTCTTGCCGAAGTCGAGCGACTGGAACCGGTGGACGATGTTCATGCCACTGCCGATTATCGGCGCCATCTGGCCAAAATGTTGACCATGCGCGCGATTGCCGATGCGGCACAGGCCGCAGGCGCACCCATGGCGAGGATCTGATATGGGCAAGCAAAAAGTTGCGCTGCGCGTCAATGGCGTCTCATATGAGCGCGAGATCGATCCGCGCATGACCTTGGGCGATTTTCTGCGTCATGAAATTGGCCTGACGGGGACACATCTGGGATGCGAACATGGTGTCTGCGGTGCTTGCACCGTGCTCATCAACGGCTTGTCGGGACGCTCCTGCCTGGCCTTTGCCGTGCAGGAAGACGGCAGTGAGATCACCACCGTCGAAGCTTTGGCCGAGAATGGCGAGCTCAATATTCTGCAGCAATGTTTTCAGGAGCATCATGCCTTGCAATGCGGCTATTGCACGCCCGGCATGCTGATGACGCTGACTGAATTGCTGCGCGACCATCCCAAACCCAGCGAGAAATTGGTGCGCGACACGCTTGGCGGCAATTTGTGCCGTTGCACCGGCTATGCTGCCATTGTCGATGCGGCACTCGATGCCGCACAGCGGCTTGCTGCCGCACGGGAGGCCTGACATGGGCGCGAAACATTTTGGCGCGCGCGTTCAGCGCATCGAAGATCCGGCCCTGCTGCAGGGCAAAGGACGCTTCGTCGATGATGTGAAAATTCCGGGCACTTTGCATGCCTGTTTTCTGCGCAGCCCCTATGCCCATGCGCGGCTGCGCGGCATTGATGCTTCGCGCGCCCGCGCGCTCGATGGTGTGATTGCCGTTTTCACCAGTGCGGATTTGCCCGAGCGCATGCAGCGCGAGCGCATGCCCATGCTTGTGCCCAATGCGGCCATTGCCGCGCTTCGCACACAACATGCGCTGGCGGTGGACGAGATCTGCTATGTCGGCCAGACCGTCGCGGTCGTTATTGCGCGTTCGCGCTATATTGCTGAAGACGCGCTTGCGCTGATCGATGTCGATTATGAAGCGCTTCCGGCCGTGAGCGATCTCAAATCCGCCATTGCGCCGGGTGCGCCGGTGGCCCATGCGGATCTGCCAAACAATATCGCCTCCGATTTCAAGATGGAATATGGCGATGTCGATGGCGCTTTTGCGCGCGCGCCGCATGTGTTTGAGGAAAGCCTCTGGCAACATCGGGGCGGCGGCATGGCGATGGAAACACGCGCCGTTCTGGCCTCGCATGATTCTGCCAGCGATCTTCTGACCATCTGGACCGGCAGCCAGACGCCGCATATCGGCCGTCGCATGCTCTCCGACATGCTCGACCGGCATATTGAATCCATCCGCTGCATCGCTCCCGATGTCGGCGGCGGTTTTGGCCCGAAGGCCATTTTTTATGCCGAAGAAGCAGTCATTGCGGCTTGCGCATTAAAGCTCGGCCAGCCGGTGAAATGGATCGAAGATCGGCGCGAACATTTCATCTGCGCCACACAGGAGCGCGATCAATATTGGGATGTCGCCATTGCCGTTGACGATCACGGCAAGATTCTCGGCGTGCGCGGTTCATTGTTGCACGATACCGGCGCCTTTGTGCCATGGGGCATTATCATGCCCTATATTGCAGCGGCCACCATGCCGGGGCCTTATGTGATCCCGGCCTACAGGCTCAATGTGCGTGTGGCTCTGTCCAATAAAGTCGCGACAACGCCGGTGCGCGGTGCCGGGCGTCCGCAGGCTGTTTTTGCGATGGAGCGTCTGCTTGATCGCGTGGCGCGCGAATTGAACATTGACCGCGCTGAATTGCGGCGTCGCAATTTCATCCAGCCGGAGCAAATGCCCTATTCGGTCGGGCTGACATTCCGTGACGGCAAACCGCTCATCTATGACAGCGGCGATTATCCCAAGGGACAGTCGGAAGCCTTGCGAATTTCCGAATATGAGTCCTTCGAAGAGCGTCGCAAGGCAGCGCGCGCCAAGGGCCGTTATATCGGCATTGGCCTTGCCAATTATGTCGAGGGCACGGGGCTTGGCCCGTTTGAAGGCGTTACCGTGCGCGTTTTGCAAAGCGGCAAAGTGGCTGTGGCAACGGGTGCTACGCAACAGGGGCAGGGCACGCGCACGACATTGTCGCAGATTGTTGCCGATTCCGTGGGCTGTCGGCTCGAGGATATTGTCATCACGGTTGGCGATACGGCGGCCATTGCCAATGGCGTGGGCGCTTTTGCCAGCCGCCAGGCGGTCAATGCCGGATCGTCGGCGCAAATGGCCGGCACCAATGTACGCAAGCAGATTGTGGCACTTGCAGCGCAGGCTCTGGGCGTTGCGCCGGACGATATTGACATTGCCGATGGCGAAGTCATGGCGCGCACCGGCAATAAGCCGGTTCTGACATTTGGAGAATTGGCGCGCATGTCGCAAGGCATGCCGGGCTTTTCCATGCAGCCAGGCCAAACGGCCGGCCTTGAAAACACCGCCTATTTCACGCCCCCGCAGGCCGCCTATTGCAGCGGCACGCATGTGGCGGAAGTTGAGGTCGATCTTGTCACAGGCGGCGTGAAAATCTTGAATTATTCGGTCGCCCATGATGCCGGCAATATCATCAATCCGTTGATCGTCGATGGACAGGTGCAGGGCGGCGTTGCCCATGGCATTGGCAATGCGCTGTTTGAATGGATGCAATATGACGATGAAGGCCAGCCGTTGACGACGAGCTTTGCCGATTATCTCATTCCCATGGCGGGCGATGTGCCGAGCTGTAAAATCGCCCATGTCGAGACGCCCTCCCCGCTCAATCCCATCGGCGTCAAGGGTGCAGGAGAGGGCGGCACAATCCCGGCACCGGCAGCAATTATCTCCGCGATTGAAGATGCGCTGAAAGAATTTGGCGTGCATGTCACCGACACGCCGCTGACGCCGGGCCGGCTTGTTGAATTGCTGACTGCAGCGGGCGCCTATGATGAATTGGCATTTGGATGAATGAGGCTATGAGCCAGAACAGAAAAGAAAAGCCCGCGCGCAGCGGGCCCTTGTCGCATTTGCGTGTGCTCGATCTGACGATTTTTCTCTCCGGTCCTTTTGCAACGCAAATGCTGGGCGATCTCGGTGCAGAGGTGATCAAGGTCGAAGCGCCCGATGGCGATATGACACGCCGCCTGCCGCCGCATTTCGTCGGACGCGAAAGCGCCTATTATCTGTCGATCAATCGCAATAAATCGAGCCTCGCGCTCGATCTGAAAACGCAGCGCGGTCGCGCTCTTCTCAAAAGCCTCGCTCTGGCCAGCGATATTGTGGTGGAAAATTTCCGCCCTGGCGTGCTGGAGCGGCTCGGCCTTTCCTATGATGAGATTGCGCGCGAAAAACCCTCCATCGTCTGGTGTTCGATCAGCGGCTTTGGACAGGATGGTCCTTATCGCGACCGGCCCGCTTATGACATGATCGTGCAAGCCATGTCGGGTGGCATGTCGCTCACGGGCGAACCCGATGGTCGCTCCGTGCGCTCGGGCATTCCCATCGGCGATCTGGCCTCCGGCATGTATGCCTCGACCGGCATTCTTGCTGCCGTCATCGAGGCGCAACGCACAGGGCGCGGCAAATGGGTCGATATTGCCATGCTCGATTGCCAGGTCGCCATGCTGGCCTACCAGGCGGCTTATTATCTGACGTCCGGCCAAGTGCCGGGCCGTCAGGGCGCGGGGCATGATTCCATTCCGACCTATCGCTCTTTTCCCTGCGGCGACGGGCGCGATGTTGTCATCACGGCCAATACGGAACGGATGTGGAAAAATCTGTGCGGCGTGCTCGATCTGGCGCATCTGGCAGATGATGCGCGTTTTGCCACCAATGAAATGCGCTACGCCAATCGCCATGAGCTGTGGCTCTTGCTGGAAAAAGCTTTTGCGAAAAAGCCGGCAGCGCAATGGGCCGATGAATTGATTGCAGCCGAAATTCCGGCGGCCGAAGTGGCAACGCTCGATCGCGCTTTGACAGATCCGCAGGTGCAGCATCGCAATATGACGCTGGAACTGGCTGGCGCAGAGGGCGAAACTTTGCGTGTTGCCGGAAATCCGCTGAAATATCGCGACACGCCCGAGCGCGTGCATGCTTTCCCGCCCCATCTGGGGCAAGATGCGCAAGAGATTTTGCGCGACGTTCTTTCGCTCGACAATGCCGAGATCAAGAGTTTGATCGAAGCCGGCATTGTGCATGCAGAGTCAGGAAAAAAGGAATGATGCCATGAAAATCCGGAATGAAATGGATCTCAACATTCCGCTTGAGAATGCCTGGAATGCATTGAACGACATTCCGCGCGTCGCCCGTTGTGCACCCGGCGCCAAGCTGATCGAATCCCGACCCGATGACAGCCATGTCGGCACGGTTGCCGTGAAACTCGGGCCTGTGGCACTGAGCTTTAAGGGCACGGTGGCTTTCCTTGAGCGCGATGCCAGCCAATATCGTGTTGTTGCACGCGCCGAAGGCAATGAAGAGAAAGCGCGTGGCGCTGCCAAGGCCGATGTTGTCTTCACGATGAGTGCCAGCGAAAAGGGCACGCGTCTGATTGTTGAGAGCGATATCACTCTGGTGGGGCCTGTCGCGCAATATGGTCGCGGTGCGGCGCTCGTGCAAAGCACGGCGCAGGTCATCATGAATCAATTTGCGCGCAATCTCGAAGCCGATCTCAATTCGGGCGGCGAGGCCGAACTCCAGAAGGATATTTCGGCCACCAAAGTTCTCGCCAAAGGTCTTTGGGATGCAGGCGTGGGCCTCATCCGCAAGCCCGGAGAGACTAAATGAGCGCAGCCAGCTCCTATCCCGATCTGCACGATCATATTGAAAAGCTCGACGCCGCCGGGCTTCTCTATCGCATCGATCAGCCGGTCAACAAGGATACGGAATTGCATCCGCTCGTGCGCTGGCAGTTTCGCGGGGGCATTCCTGAAGCGGATCGACGCGCTTTTCTTTTCACGAATATTATCGATTCAAAGGGCCGCACTTACGACATGCCCATGCTTGTCGGCGGCTTTGCGGCCTCTGCTGCGATCTATCGCGCCAGCATGGGGCTCACCTCAAATGAGCAGATCGGGCCGGCATGGAAAAATGCCATTGCCCATCCGCTGGCGCCGATCAAAGTCGACAAGCCTGCCTGTCAGGAGGTGATCCTCACAGGCGCGCAAATAGAAGGTCCGGGTCGCGGGCTTGAGGCGCTGCCCATTCCCATTTCAACACCGGGCTTCGATGCCGCGCCCTATCTCACCGCCACTTGCGTGATCACATGCGATCCCGATACGGGCGCGCAGAATATGGGAACCTATCGGCTGCAGCTGAAGGCGCCGACGCGTCTGGGCATGATGCTGGCGGTGAGCACGCGGCCCGGCGGTTATGAACATTGGAAAAAATATCAGGCGCGCAATGAGCGCATGCCGATTTGCATCGTTGTGGGTTGTCCGCCTGTCGTGGCGCTGACCGGCCCGCAAAAAGTGCCGATGGGAATTGACGAGATTGGTGTGGCCGGCGCTTTGGCGGGCGCACCTATTCGCGTCGCACGCGCGCACAGCAACAATCTCATCGTGCCGGCGGAAGCCGAGATTGTCATTGAGGGTTTTGTCGAGCCGCATGATCTGGAGCCGGAAGGCCCGTTCGGTGAATCGCATGGCTATGTCGCACTGGAAGAATATAGCACCATTGTGAATGTGACGGCGATCACGCACCGGGCCAAGCCTGTTCTGGCCTCAATGATTTCGCAGGTGACGCCGAGCGAATCCAGCGTCATCAAGCGGCTTGCCTATGAGCCGCAATATTTGAGCTTCTTGCGCGATACGCTGGGCATCAAGGGTATTCGCCGCGTGTCCATGCACGAGCCGCTCACCAATCTGCGCCGCGTGGTGATTTTGCAATTTGCGCCGGGCTCCGTGCGCAGCGAAATCTGGCGCGCCTTGCATGGCACGGTTGCCCTGCAGGCCGCGATTGGAAAATTCGTCATTGCGGTCGATGAAGATATCGATCCGGAAAATGCCGATGCTGTTTTCTGGGCCATGTCCTATCGCTGCAATCCGGCGAAGGATACGAAAATTGTCGAGGATCGCGAACGCGGCCACGGGCCGCGCACGACGGCAGAGGAAGAGTCCGATTCCTCCATGCTGGTCGATGCGACGATGAAAACAAGCATGCCACCGCTCGCTCTGCCCAAGCGCGAATATATGGAAAATGCCAAAGCCCTGTGGGAGCGTCTGGGCCTGCCGGCACTGCGGCCGGAATCGCCATGGTTCGGATATTCTCTGGGCGACTGGACGCAAGATTGGGATGCGGCTGCAGAACAGGCCACGCGCGGCGAATGGATGCACCGCAGCGACAGCTATATTCGGCGAAGGCGTCAGGGAATTCCGCTCAATACGCCCTGCCGCAGCGTCGATGAGGATTGAGCGGCGAAAGAAAAATGCAAAAAGCCGGGACTGAAACATGATCTGATCTGGGGGGCGCCGTGACGAGTGTGACACCGATGATGCGCAGCGAGCCTTCGCCTGACGCCTGCGCTCCAGCCATTCGCCTTGCTGGCGTGTCGCGTCGCTTTGATGGCAAGAATGGCGCGGGCCTCCAGATTCTCGATGGGATCGATCTTGAAATTGCCGATGGCGAATTTGTTGCCTTGATTGGCGCCAGCGGTTGCGGCAAGTCGACTTTGCTCAATATTGTGTCAGGGCTTCTGCCAGCCTCTGCCGGGAAGGTGGAAATTTTTGGAGAGGCGTCGAAGGGCCTCGATCCGCGCATCGGTTACATGTTTCAGACCGATGCTTTATTGCCCTGGCGCAATCTCATCGACAATGTCGCCATGGGACTTGAACTCGATGGCATGGGTCGCAAAGAGAGGCATGCGCGCGCCAAGGATATTTTGGCCGTCCTCGGCCTCGCCGGATTTGAGGAACATTATCCCTCGGAATTGTCTGGCGGCATGCGACAGCGCGCATCTCTGGCGCGCACCTGGTTGAAAAACCCGCAGATCATTCTGATGGACGAGCCTTTCGGTGCCCTCGACAGCCAGACACGACTCATCGTGCAGGCGTCTTTCCTGGAATTCTGGGAAAGCCATCGCAAGACAGCGGTGCTTGTCACGCATGATCTTGGCGAGGCCATTGCTATGGCCGATCGCGTCATTGTGCTCTCGTCGCGCCCGGGTCGCATCAAGGCGGAATATCGGATCGATATTCCGCGCCCGCGCCGGCTCGATGCCATGCGGTCCGATCCGCGATTCACCGCATTGTGGCAAAATCTCTGGGACGATTTGCGTCCCGAAGTCATTCAAGGCGGGGCTTGATCATGCAGGTCGCGATCTATCGGCTGCTTTTGCTGGTCGCCATTCTCGGGGCGTGGGAATGGGCCGTCATCAGCAATCCCAAAAATGCCTTCTGGGTGTCGAGCCCTTCGCTCATTGCCGCGCGCACGCAGACATGGCTCATGGATGGATCCTTGCTGCGCCATACATGGGTCACGCTTTACGAGGCTTTGAGCGGGCTTGCGGCTGGCACATTGATCGGCGTGTTTTTCGGGCTCATGCTTGGCGTCTCGCGCACATTGGGGCGCACGCTGGAGCCTTTCATCATGGCCATCAATGCGCTGCCGCGCGTGGCGCTGGCGCCGCTTCTGGTCATGTATGTGGGGATCGGTTTCGCCTCGAAATTCTTGCTGGCGCTGTCGCTCGTGGTCGTCGTGCTGATGGTCAATACGTATGAGGGCGTCAAATCGGTCGATGCAAACCATGTGAATGCTTTGCGGATTCTGGGAGCTTCGCGGCTGCAGATTTTTGTCAAATTGCTGATCCCGAATTCGGTTCCGTGGATTCTCGCGGGCCTTCGTGTCGGCGTTTCCTTTGCCATTGTTGGTGCCATTGTCGGCGAGTTCATCTCGGCGCAGGCGGGCATTGGCTATATGATCAATACGGCGAGCGGGTCTTATGACACGACGGGCATGATGGTCCCGCTTTTTACGCTGATGATTTGTGCGGTGTGTCTTGATCTGCTGATCAAGATGCTCACGCGCAGACTAACGGTCTGGCGACCACAATCGGCCTGACCATTTGAGGGGAGGAGCATATGTCTCTGCATTTCGGAAAAGCGAAAATGCTGGCAGCCGTGGGGGCGGTTGCGGCATCTCTGGTTGGCGCCGCACCGGCGTTTGCGCAGACGAAACTGACCATCGGCAGTTCCGTCCATTCCCTGTTCTCGCTGCCGCTCTATCTGGCCGAGACCAAGGGATACTTTAAAGATGAGGGCCTGCAGGTCGAGATCACCAATTTCCGCGGCGGCGCAACAGCCACTCCGGCATTGCTTGGCGGCTCGGTGCAATTGCAATCAGCGGCGACCGAAAACATGCTGAAAGTTGTCCATGCCGGACAGCCCATCGTTGCCGTCATGACCGTGCAATCGACCGTCAATGGCGCCATTGTCGTGCCGCAGCGCATTGTCGATAAATTGGGTCGCGTGCCCAAGATCGAAGATCTGAAAGGCATGAAGGTCGGCACTTTGGCGCGCGGCGGTCTCTCTGACATGGCCATGCGCTATATTTCAAACCAGAATAAATGGTCGACCACCGGCGACATCACACTCATTCCGCTCGGTAGCCAGGACAATATGGGCCCGGCCATGCGCGCGGGAGATCTGGATGCCGCGCTCATGGTGGAGCCCACGCAAAGCCTGCTCGTGGAGGGCCAGAAAGACTTTCATTATGTCTCCGACATGCTGAAAGGGCAGGGCGCGGACGTGTTTCAGGACATGGGCTGGGTGACATTGCAGGGCAAGCCGGACTGGATCGAGAAAAATCGCGAGACGGTCGAAAAGGTCATGCGCGCCATGATCAAGGCGCAGGTGTTTATCGCCGATCCGAAAAATCTCGAAGAAGTGATTGTCCTGACCGGCCGGTCCTTCCCGGCCCTGAGTGCCGATGTCGTCCGGGCCAGCGTCATCAAGCAGGTGAATACTTATACACCTGCGATCACGCCCAAAATGATCGAGAAGAACAATGAGCTGCTGATCACAAATGGATTGCTGCCGGCCCCCATTGCCTATGATCGGGTGGTCGACAAATCTTTCTCGAAACTCTGGGACGCTTTTAAGCGCTAAAAGGCTCTGACGGGTCTGAGCCCCGCGCCTTGGCGCGGGGCTTTTTTTGTGTCGGGCAGCTGGGGAGCCCCCCTTCCAAAGCCGCCGGAAATTGGGCAGACTGCTTCCCATAAAAGATGAAAACGGCTGTGAGCCGATTTGGCAGGGAGGAAGCATGATCTCGTTCAAATTGAACGGGCGGCAAGTGTCGCTCGATGTGCCCCGCACAACGCCCTTGCTCTGGGCTATCCGCGATGTTGCCGGCCTGACCGGCACCAAATATGGCTGCGGCGCCGGTCTTTGCGGCGCCTGCACAATCCATATCGATGGTGTGGCGGTTCGCTCCTGCCAGACCAATGCCGGCGATGTCGCCGGCAAATCGGTGACCACGATTGAGGGCCTGTCGAAAGACAATTCGCATCCGCTGCAAAAAGCCTGGGTGGCGCTGGAAGTGCCGCAATGCGGCTATTGCCAATCCGGCCAGATCATGAAGGCGGCCGAATTGCTGGCGAAAACCAAATCGCCGTCGCGCCAGGAGATTGTGGACCATATGGACGGCAATATTTGCCGTTGCGGAACCTACCACAAGATCATTGCTGCCATTCAAACCGCTGCGAAGGGAGCCTGATCATGACCGGAACGATGAAAGACTCCGTTCAGCTTTCGCGCCGTGGCCTGCTGGCCGGCATGGGCGGCATGACATTCTGTCTCGCCATTGGCGGCGATGTCGGCGAAGCGCTCGCCAATACGGCTGCCAAGCCGGCGAAAGTTTTCAATGCCTGGGTGCGCATTGCGCCCGATGGCATTGTCACCGTCTATAGTGCAGGCGCCGAAATGGGGCAGGGCACCAAGACGACGCTGCCGATGATTCTCGCCGAAGAAATGGATGCCGACTGGTCCAAGGTGAAAATTGAAATGGCGCCGCCGGACCGCAATGTCTACGGCTATATTTTTAACGGCGAACGCGACATGGCGATTGTCGGGAGCCGCGCGACGCAGCTCTATTTCAACGATATGCGGATGGCGGGCGCACAGGTGCGCCGCGTCATGATCGAAAATGCCGCCAAAATGTGGAAGGTCGAGGCGGCTGGATTGCGCACCGAGAACGGGTTCGTCATCAATCCCGCCAATGGCCGCAAACTGTCCTATGGCGAGATTGCCGCCAAGGGCGAAGTGCCGAAAGAGCTGCCCGCGATCAAGCCGGAAGAGCTGAAGCCGCGCAAGGACTGGAAGCTCATCACCAAAGGTGTGCCGCGCCGCGATACGCCGGAAAAGGTGAATGGCAGCGCTCTTTATGGCATCGATGTCAAACTGCCGAACATGGTCTATGCGACCGCCGTGCATCGGCAGAGCGACACGCCTGTGCGCTGGAACGATGCCGAAGTGATGAAAATGCCCGGCATTGTGAAGACTGTTGCCGTGCCCAATGGCGTGGCCATTGTCGGGAGCAGCTGGCCGCAGGTTCTGGCCGCGCGCGAAAAGTTGAGCGTCGAATGGAAAAAGGGCCCGGCGGGCAGTTTCGATTCAGACAAGGCGCTCGAGGCTTACGAGAAGGTCCATGCGGATCCAAAAGCAAATGTCTTCTCCATCGAGAAGAAGGGCGATGCCGGCAAGGCTTTCGAGGGCGCTGCGAAAATCTTCAAGGCCGAATATCGCAGCGATTATGGCTATCATGCGCAGATGGAGCCGCTGAATGCGGTGGTGCGCATCGCCAAGGATGGCAAGAGCGCCGAGGTGTGGGAGGGCACGCAAGCCCCCGATGCCACGCGCGATGCTGTTGCCAAGGCGCTTGGTCTCGCGCCTGAGAAAGTCACTTTGCACCAATGCTACATGGGCGGCGGTTTCGGCCGGCGCTCGCTGGGCGATTATGCCGCCGAATGCGCGATCATCGCCAAGGAGGTTGGCCGTCCGGTGAAACTGCTCTGGACGCGCGAAGAAGATATTGCGCATGGCATGTTCCGTCCGCAATCCTTCCAATGTGTCGAGGCGGCCACAGATGCCAGCGGCAAAGTGGTGGGCTGGAAACATTGCGTGGTGGGCGATGGCGGCGTGTTGCTGCACACGGGCATTCGCATTCCCTATTACGATATTCCCAACCAGAATATCGAGCGGCGCGGTGTGTCGCATGGGATTCGGCTCAAACATTGGCGCGCTGTCGGCCATGTCTTCAACGTTTTTGCGATTGAAAATCTGGTCGATGAAATGGCGGTTGCCGCCAATATGGATCCGATTGAATTCCGCATCAAAAATATGGGCGCTGTCCCGAAGGCCAGGCGTGTCTTTGAGACGGTGGCGGAAATGTCGGAATGGAACAAGCCGCGTCCGCAGGGTCGCGCGCTTGGCATTTCGATCAGCGAACGCTCCGGCTCGCTGGGTGCGGGCGTGGTGGAAATCTCGCTCGATCGCCAGACGGGCAAGATCCATGTTCACAAGGTCTGGGTGGCGGTGGATGGCGGTACGATCGTCACGCCGGGGCCTGCCCGCGCCAATGTCGAGAGCGCGATCATCTACGGGCTTTCGGGCCTGCTGCATGAGAGCATGAGCATCAAGGACGGTATTGTGGAACAGACCAATTTCCACGATTACAATCTGATGCGCATGTCCGATCTGCCGGAAGTGATGGAAGTCAAATTCATCGAGACGGATGCACGCCCGACCGGACTTGGCGAAATCGGCAATCCGTTTATTCCGGGCGCCGTTGCCAATGCTTTCTATCGCCTCACCGGCAAGCGCATGTATCACATGCCCTTCACGCCCGAGCGTGTGCAGGATGTGTTGAAAGCCTGATGTTTGAAAAAACCAGCGCCCGCTCGAACAGAGCGGGCGTTTGATCTTGTTGAGAGGAAGAAGAATGGCTGGCCGTATCTGGGATCCGTTTCTCACGCAATCCGATCGCGATCATCTGGCGCAAACGCCCGACCGGCGCGTCGGCCTGGGGCAAAAGCCGGCGCTCATTCTTGTCGATCTTTATCGCGCCGTTTTCGGCGACAAGCCCGAGCCCCTGCTTGAGGGGATCAAGACCTGGCCGTCGAGCTGCGGCATGAAGGGCTGGGACGCTCTGCCGCATATTCAACGCGTGCTGGGTGCTGCGCGCGCGGCGAAAATTCCGATCGTCCATATTACGTTGATGGCCGATTCCGGCATGACGGGCTGGTTTGAGGCCGCCCACCGCGATCATCCGCCGCGCATGTCGAATGATGCGGCTGCGCTGGAGCGCAAAAAGCGCGCGGCCGATATTATCGATGAGGTGAAGCCTCTGCCGGGCGAAATCGTTTTGAAGAAAACGGCGCCCAGTTCATTCTGGGGCACCCCGCTGGCGGCGCATCTTAATTTTCTGGGAGTCGATACGCTCTTTGTCGTGGGTGAAGCGACAAGCGGTTGCGTGCGCGCCACGGTCGTGGATGCCGCAGCCTTCCGCTATCGCGTGCAAGTGGTGGAAGACGGATGTTTCGATCGGCATGAGGCGACCCACGCGCTCAATCTGTTCGACATGCATCAGAAATATGCCGATGTGATCTCCGCCGTTGAGGCGGAGGCTCTGATCGGGCGTTTCGCGCGCTGAGAAAAAATAGGAATTTTATCCTTGACAGCGTGACGCTCCTCGTGTAGCTTTGCTGCACGCTCCCAAATAGGGATTTGAGCCGGGCCGAGAGGTCCGGCTTTTTCATTCGAGACATTGTCATGAAAAAGCCAGGCAAAGCCGCGCTGGCCCGCGCCCGCGCGCTTTACGACGAGGGCGTGACGCCGCTTGCGAAAATTGCAGCCGGCCTCGGACTGACGCCCGCAGCCTTTCGCACCTTGCGCAAGAAAGACAATTGGCCGGAGCGCCACGGGGCTGCGCCAAAATTGAATGAACCCGCCACGCCGCCAGCAAGCGATGAACAGGTGGATACATTTGCGCTGGAGCGACGCCTCGCGCGCGCTTTGCGCCGTGAAATCGCACGCGCTGAATCTGAAATTGAAAAAGATGCGGCGCCGGGCGCCGAGCGAAAGGCGCGTGTGCTCGGCCTGCTCGTGCGCACGCTGGGCGATCTGCGCAAGCTTGGCCAGACGGAGCGGGGCGAGAGTGCAAAATCCGCAGAGGATGAAAGCCATGATGACATCCCCCGCGACATGGCCACATTGCGCGCCGCGCTTGTCGAGCGCCTTGAGCGATTGCGCAGCAGCAGGGACGCTGGATAAAGCCATTGCCGGCCTGTCGCCGCGCGAATTGGAAAAAATCCTCTCCGATTGGGATCTTCTTGCGCGCGCCGATCAATGGCCGCCGGCGCAAGCGCAAGGCGGCGGCCCCTGGACCGTCTGGCTGGTGATGGGTGGGCGCGGTGCCGGCAAAACGCGCACCGGCGCCGAATGGGTGCGCGGCATGGCGCTTGGCCTGCCGGGTTTTTCGGAAAAACCGGTCTCGCGCATTGCGCTGATTGGCGAGACCAGCGCCGATGTGCGCGATGTCATGATTGAAGGTGTCTCGGGATTGCTCGCCATTCATCCGCGCGATGAGCGCCCCTTGTGGGAACCTTCGCGCCGCCGTCTGGCCTGGCCCAATGGCGCCACGGCGCAGGCTTTTTCTGCCGAGGATCCCCAAGCTTTGCGCGGGCCGCAATTTGCCTGCGCCTGGCTCGATGAAATTGCCAAATGGCGACATGCGGAGGAGACATTCGACATGCTGCAATTCGGACTTCGCCTCGGCGACCATCCGCGCCAGGTTGTGACGACAACGCCGCGCCCCGTGCCGATTTTAAAACGTCTGCTGGCCGATCCGAAAACGGCTTTGTCGCATGCGCCCACATCGGCCAATGCGGAAAATCTCGCCGTCGATTTTCTCGAGCGCATTGTGCGCCGCTATGCCGGCACAAGATTGGGCCGACAGGAATTGCAGGGCGAAATGATCGAGGAACGCGCCGATGCTCTGTGGACGCGCGATATGCTGGAACGCTATCGGCTTGCTGCTGCGCCCCCCTTGCGCCGCATTGTCGTGGCGATCGATCCGCCGGCCTCCTCGCATGCGCGCGCCGATGCCTGCGGCCTTGTGGTGGCGGGAAAAAGCGAAGCGGGACATGTCTATATTTTGCAGGATGCAACGCTGTCAGCTGTGCGTCCGGCGCAATGGGCGCGTGCAGCTGTTGCGCTCTACCATCGGCATGAGGCTGATGAAATTGTCGCCGAGGTCAATCAGGGCGGCGATATGGTGAGCGCCGTGATTGCCGAAGCCGATGCAAAAGCGCCTGTGCGCCAGGTGCGCGCGACGCGCGGCAAATATTTGCGCGCGGCTCCCGTCGCCCAGCTCTATGAACAGGGTCGCATTCATCACGTCGGCGCTTTTCCTGCGCTGGAAGATGAAATGTGCGCCTTTGGCCCGGATGGACTCGACAATGGCCGCTCGCCTGACCGGCTCGATGCGCTGGTCTGGGCGGTGACGGCGCTGGCTTTGGGGCGCGAAGCAGGCGAGCCCAAAGTGCGCCGTCTCTGATTTTTTCTGAAAGGCAGGACATGACCTCTCTTCTTTCGCGCCTTTCCGGCGTGCTGACGCGCGCGCAGGCGGCAAGCCTGGCCGAACGAAAAGCCTCGCGAACCGCGGCTGTCTTCCATGTCGGATTGCCGGGACTGGTGCGCCCGCATCCGCGCCAGCCGGCAGACATCGTGCGCCAAGGTTATGAGCGCAATCCGATTGTCTTCCGATCGGTGCGCATGATTGCGGAATCGGTCGCCTCCATTCGCTGGCTGGCCTATGAGGGCGAGAGCGAGGCGCCCGATCATCCCGCACTGGGTCTGGTGACAACGCCCAATCGCGAACAATCCGGCATGGCGTTTCTCGAAGCCCTTGTCTCGAATCTGCTGCTTTTCGGAAATGCTTTTGTGGAGGCCGTGCGCATCGATGGCGCCATGCGCGAATGGCATGTCTTGCGGCCCGACCGCATGTCAATTGTGCCGGGCGCCAATGGCTGGCCGGAATTTTATGAATATCGCGTGGGTGCAGAACGCATCCGCTTTTCTGCGCGCGACGGCAGCATTCTGCATCTCAAAGTTTTTGCGCCCTTGGACGATCATTATGGCGCAAGCCCTCTGGCCGCAGCCGAAACCGCGCTCGATATTCACAATGCTGCAGGTGCATGGAACCGCGCTCTGCTGGAAAATGCAGCCCGCCCCTCCGGCGCGCTTGTCTATGCAGGGCCGGAAGGAGCGACGCTTTCTGAGGAACAATTTTCGCGCCTCAAATCAGAGCTCGACGAGAGTTTTTCTGGCTTTCGCAATGCCGGGCGGCCCTTGCTTCTCGAAGGCGGGCTCGACTGGAAAGCCCTGTCGCTCTCGCCCAAGGATATGGATTTTATCGAGGCCAAATCGACAGCTGCACGCGAGATTGCCTTGGCGCTCGGCGTGCCGCCTCTGCTGCTGGGCCTGCCGGGCGACAATACTTTTGCCAATTACCAGGAGGCCAATCGCGCCTTCTGGCGGCAGACCGTTCTGCCCTGTGCGCAACGCATACAGGATGCCTTTCGCTGCTGGCTTGCCGAGGATTATGGCGGTTTCCATCTGCAGCTCGATCTTGACAGAATCGATGCACTGGCGAGCGAACGCGCAGCCGAATGGGCGCGGATTGGCGCGGCAGATTTTCTCACGCGTGAGGAAAAGCGCAGCGCCCTCGGCTATGGAGCGCGCTCATGACCGAAATTACAGAAAGCATCATTGCACGGGGCGATCTTGCCCATCTCACGCTTTTTCTGTGGGCGAGCGGTGCATCGAGCCTGCTGGTTTTCGCCTTGCGCGAGAGCGCCGCCGCCAATCGCCGCTTTGATGATTTCGTCCGCGAACTCGCCCGTTTCAACCGCCGTTTCGGAGACCAGAAATGATTCAGCTCTTCCGTCGAAAGCCGATGCGCCCCGATGCCACGCGTGTCTTTCGTCGCTTCATCCGCCTGATCGAGCGCAAGCTCATCGGTGCGCAAAAGGGCTCTGCGCCATTTGCCGGCGCAGCAGCACGGGAGAAACCCTGATGATCGAACGCAAGATTGTCAGCACACGCGCGCTTGCCATGCGCGATGCCAAGAGCAGCCTGCGCACACAAGGCGAGGGATTGTTCGAAGGCTATGCCAGCCTGTTCGGCATTGTCGATCTGGGCGGCGATGAAATGGCGCCCGGCGCATTTCGCCGGACGCTGGAGCGACGCGGCGCACCCAATATCCGCATGCTTTGGCAACATGATCCCTCGATGCCGATCGGCACCTGGCTCTCGATTGCCGAAGATGGACGCGGATTGAAGGTCAAGGGGCGGCTCAATCTGGCCGTTGCGCGCGCGCGCGAGGCTTTTGCGCTGATGCGGGAAGGTGCGATCGACGGCCTGTCTATTGGCTTTCGCGTCAAAACCGCGCGCAAGGCCGCGACGGGCGGCATTCGCCGCCTGATCGAAGTCGATCTCTGGGAAGTCTCGCTGGTGACTTTCCCCATGTTGCCGCAGGCGCGCGTCACTTCTTTAAAGGCGCACGAATTGCAAAATTTTCATTGATGAGAGGATTTTTTCATGACCGATCTGTCGAACAAGGCTGCTGTTTCAAGCGAAGCCAATCTGGTGCTGGATGAAATGCATCGCATTTTCTCGGCCTTCCGCGAGACCAATGACGAACGCCTGGCTGAAATCGAACAACGCTTTTCCAGCGATGTCGTGACGGAAGAGAAACTCGCCCGCATCGACCGGGCGCTGGAAAATACGCAGCGGCGCATGGACCGCCTGCTGGTGGAAAAAGCGCGCCCGCCGCTCTCAGGCGAGACGCGCGCCGAACCGCTGCAGCGGGAACATAAGGCTGCTTTTCGCGCCTATATGCGCACCGGCGAGGCCGGTGGGCTGAAAGCCATTGAAGAAAAGGCGCTCTCGGCCGGTTCCGGCCCCGATGGCGGTTTTCTGATCCCCGTGCCGGCCGAGCGCGAGATCTTGCGACGCATGGCCAATATTTCGCCGATGCGTTCCGTGGCCAGCGTGCGCGAAATCTCGACGGCGACCTACAAGAAAGCTTTTTGCACGACAGGGCCGGGTGCAGGCTGGGTCGGCGAAACCGAAGCACGGCCGCAGACATCGAGCCAGATCATCGCGGATCTCTCCTTTCCGGCGATGGAAATTTACGCCATGCCTTCGGCAACGCAAACCATGCTCGACGATGCTGCTGTCGATGTCGAACAATGGATCGCTGAAGAAATTGATGTGGTTTTTGCCGAACAGGAAGGCCAGGCTTTCATCAACGGCAATGGCACGAACCGGCCGATGGGGCTGCTGGCCTATCCCAAGAGCACGGTGGCAGCCTGGAGCTGGGGTCGCACCGCTTATCTGCCCACCGGTGTGGCGGGCAATTTTCCCGCTGCCAATCCGTCCGATATTCTGGTCGATCTTGTTTACGCTTTGCGCGCCGGCTATCGCCAGAATGCGCGCTTCCTGATGAACCGGAAGACGCAAGCCGCCATTCGCAAATTCAAGGCGACAACGGGCGAATATCTCTGGCAGCCGCCGGCAAGTCTGGGAAGTGCTGCGACGCTGATGAATTTCCCCGTCGTGGAAGCCGAAGACATGCCCGATATTGGCGCGGATTCCTTCTCCATCGCCTGCGGCGATTTCCAGCGCGCTTATCTGATTGTCGATCGCATCGGCATTCGCGTGCTGCGCGATCCTTATTCCGCCAAGCCCTATGTCTTGTTCTACACGACCAAGCGTGTGGGCGGCGGTATTCAGGATTTCGATGCCGTGAAATTCCTGAAATTCGGTCTTACCTGATCAGCGCAGGCCCCAATCCCGCAGCGTCTTTTCAATGAAATCGCGCTGCGGGCCAAGGCGCAGGCCCTGGGTGAGATCGCCACAATTTTTGCGCCCGACACCTGCCGACCAGACGATGAGCCCGGCCAGCATGCGCCCCTCATGTGAAAAGAACGGCCCGCCGGAATCGCCGACGCAGGCGCCAAGGCCTTTGCGCGCCGGATCGACCGCCCAGATGAGAAGGCGAGAGATCGGTTCGCGCACAACAAGCCGCGCAATGTGGAGTTTCCCGGCCGTTTTCGGATCGTCCTCATCGGTCAGACCGTAACCGGCAATGCGAAAGCTTGTTCCGGGTTCAACGCGCGCTTCCCAATCGATCGGCACGGGTTGAAAACGCGCCGGCAAAGGTTGGGCTGTACGCACAAGCGCCAGATCGATGCTCACTTCGCGCGTCTTGGGTGCATCGGCGCGATAGAGCGGATGAGAGACGACGGCGCGCACCTCGCGATTGAGATCGCCGCCGGGCCAATAGATGCGCAGATTCTCCGGTTTGTCGACGCAATGGGCGGCGGTGAGCAGGACATCGCGGGCAATGACAACAGCGGTGCAGAAAGCCGAACCGCGCGCCGCGCGCAAAAGCATGACGAGATGGGGCGCAAAGCTCTCATCGGGGACAGCCGCGCCCACGATGGCCTGTGCAGGACTGGCGGCGAGCAGGCCCGCGCTGGCCGCAGCCATGATCGACATTCGTTTCATCGGACGCTCCATGCCGCGTCCTTCTAACCCAAGATGGGAGATCGTCAAATGACCCCGATCCTGATGGCGGGGCCGGCTCTCGAGCCTTTGAGTCTCGAAGAGGCCCGCGCCTGGCTGCGACTTGACACAAGCGATGAGGATGCGCTCGTGCAATCGCTCATCAAGGCAGCACGCTGCGCGGTGGAAGAGGCCACGCGTCTGGCGCTGATTGCGCAGAAATGGCGCCTGCGTCTCGATGGCTGGCCGGCTGATCGCATCATTCACGTACCGCTCGCCCCGGTTCTGTCGCTGGACAATATCCAGATCATCTCCGCAGCCGGTGTGGGCGTGCCGGTCGATCTGTCGAATGTCCAGCTCGAAATGTCGCGCGCGCCGAAAATTTTCGTCACCGGTTCGCCACCCCAGCCGGGGCGTCTGCGCGAAGGAATCGAAATCGATCTCACTGCAGGCTATGGCGCGAGTGCCGTCCATGTGCCGTCGCCCTTGATCGCAGCCATGCGTTTGCTGATCGCCTATTGGTATGAGCGGCGCGGCGAGGCTTTGCATGAACATCATGTTGCCAGCCTGCCGCCGGCCATTGCGGCAGCCATTGCTCCCTATCGCCGTATGAGGCTCAGATGAGAGCCCCACCGCTTGGCGCCATGCGCCACAGGCTGACAATTGAAAGCCCGAGGGACATTGCCGATGGCTTTGGCGGGTTCAGCCGCTCCTTCGAGGCGCGCGCGATCGTTTTTGCTGCCATGGAGCATGTCAAAATGCAGCAATATGCGGATGCTTTCGGTGAGAGGGTTGAGATTACCCATCTGATGCGGCTGCGCGGCAGCGCCAATGTGGCGGCAGGCTGGCGGCTGCGCAAGGGCGCGCGGCGTTTCGACATTATCGCTGTTCTGCCAGACGATCAGGCGAGCGGTTTTATTCTGTGCCATTGCCGGGAGCTTGCGCCATGAGCCGCCTCTCTTGCCTGGCGTTACGCAGCGCTTTGCGCGCCCTTCTTGCGCAGGATGCCACGCTTGCTGCCATGGGCGGAGCGGGACTCATTCATGACGATGCACCGCGCAATGCAGCTTTGCCGCATCTTGCTTTTGGCGAAACGCGCTGGCGCGATTGGTCGAGCGCAACTGACAGAGGCGGAGAAGAATTTCTGACGCTCGACATCTGGAGCGATTATCAGGGCTCGCGCGAGGCGCTCGAACTGGCCGAGCGCATCGCCCAGGTGATCGAAAGCGCAACGCATATTGCAGCCGTGGGCCTGCGCATTGTGAGCCTGCGCGTCGAGGCGCTCGATCTGCGCCGTGAGAATGGCGGCCGCCTCATGCGCGCCAGCCTGAGACTGCGGGCCGTCACCGAAACAATCTGAAGGAGCACGATATGGGCGCGCAAAGAGGTCGCGATCTGTTGCTGAAAATCGCCGATGAGAACAATGCTTTCGTCACCATTGCCGGCTTGCGCACGCAACGCCTGGCGCTGAATGCCGATACGGTCGATGTGACACATGCTGAGAGTGCTGGACGCTGGCGCGAATTGCTGGCCGGCGCCGGGCCGCGTCGCGCCAGCATTGCAGGCACGGGCGTTTTTAAGGATGCAGCCTCGGATCTGCTCGTGCGGCAGGTGTTTTTCGACGGATTGATCCGCCAATGGCAGGTCGTCATCCCGGATTTCGGGACGATCCAGGGATTGTTCCAGATCATCTCACTCGATTGGCGTGGCGAACATGCCGGCGAGGTCAGTTTTGAAATGGCGCTGGAATCGGCCGGCGCTCTCACTTTCACACCGGCTTGAGGATGTTTCATGGCCAATGCAAGACGCGGCGAGATCGAGGCTGAACTCGGCAATCGAACATGGCGAATGTGTCTCACTCTGGGCGCGCTGGCCGAACTCGAAGACAGTTTTGGCGCCAGCGATCTGGCAGATCTGGCGGACAGATTTTCGGGTGGACGGTTGCGATCCGCCGATCTCATACGCATCATCGGATGCGGTTTGCGCGGCGCCGGCAATGAAATATCCGATGCCGATGTTGCGCGCCTGACCTGCGCTGACGGATTGGCCGGTTACGCGTCGATTGTCGCAGCGCTTTTGCTCGCCACATTTGGTCCCAGCGAGCCGCAGGAGGCGCGCCCTTTCGTCACGAAAAATGCCAGCCCTTCCCCTGGGATGATGCCATGAGGTTTGGCTTTGGCATTTTGCGGATGACCCCGCAGGATTTTTGGGCCATGACGCCGCGCGAATTGCATCGCGCCATGGAAGCGCATGGACTTGGCGAGCAAGCCACATTCCTGCGCGCAGATCTCACCAGATTGATGCAGATGTTTCCCGATGAGGTCGAAAGATGAGCGAGGATGCATTATCGCCCTTTGCCGCCAGCGATCTGAGCCAGGTTCGCAAGGCGCTCGATGGAATTCAGATGTCCGGCGAGCAGGTCTCGCGGACCCTGACAGGCACTTTTGCACGCGCGAGTGCGGGCGGTCGCAGTTTCGAAAAAACATTGCAGAATGTCGCCAATCAGCTCGCGCGCCTGACATTGCGCGGCGATGGAATGTCGTCTTTCGCGGGAGGTCTGGAAAATGCTTTTTCCGGATTTTCCACGCCGGCCATGCCGGTTCAGGCCTTTGCCGAGGGCGGCATTGTCGCGCGCCCCACATACTTTGGATCTGGCGGTGGATTGGGCCTCATGGGCGAGCGCGGCGCGGAAGCCATTATGCCGCTGTCGCGCGGCCCCGATGGACGATTGGGGCTTGCCGCCTCGCCTGAGTCCTCGCGACGGGGCAGCGTGCATGTGGAAATTCGCGCGGCCGATCCCGAATCCTTTCGCCATTCGCAAGTGCAGATTGCAGGGGCTCTGGCACGCGCTGTGGCGCGCGGCCGGCGCGGATTGTGAGGCGATATGACAAGCTTTCATGAGGTGCGTTTTCCGCTCGATATTTCGATGCATGGACGCGGCGGGCCCGAACGGCTGACCGATGTGGTGACGATGGGCTCGGGGCGCGAACAGCGCAATGCGCGCTGGGCGCATTCGCGACGTCGCTTTGATGCCGGCTATGGCGTGAAGTCGCTCGCGGCCCTTTCCGTCGTCATTGCTTTTTTCGAGGAGCGACGTGGGCGCCTTTATGGTTTTCGCTGGCGCGACCGTGCCGATTACAAATCCTGTGCGCCCGGCGAAAATCCCTCTGCACGCGACCAGACCATCGGTACGGGAGATGGCAAAAGCACCGTCTTTCAATTGAGCAAAATCTACGGCAGCGATTTCGCGCCCTATCGGCGGCAGATCTGCAAGCCTGTGGCTGACAGCGTGCGGATTGCGGTGGCAGGCGGTGAGAAAAAAGCGGGTCTGGACTTCGATCTCGATCCCGCTCAGGGGCTCGTGACCTTTCGTGCAGGGCGCATTCCGCCCGAAGGTTCTGCCATTACGGCGGGCTTTCTTTTCGACGTTCCCGTGCGCTTTGACACGGATTATCTCGAAATCGATCACGCGGCTTTTGAGGCTGGCGAGATTCCCAAAATTCCGCTCATCGAAATCAGGCCCTGAACCATGCGCAAGATTCCGGAATATTTTCGGGCCAGGCTCGATGCCGAGGCAACGACCTTCTGCCATTGCTGGCGCGCGATCCGGCGTGACGGTGAATTGGCCTGCTTTACCGATCATGATGATGAATTGTCGTTTGCAGGCTTGGTCTACCGGCCGCTCGACGGATTGGAGCGCATGTCGCATGAGGCGTCTTTAGGATTGGCTGTCGGTGGCACGGAAATTTCGGGCGCGCTCCGCTTCAGCGGTTTTGACGAGATGGCGCTGGCCAATGGCTTGTGGGACGGCGCGCAGGTGGAGACCTGGCTGGTCGATTGGACCGATCCGCAGCATCGCCTTTTGCTCGATCTTTCCACCATCGGCGAGGTTCGGCGCAGCGAATATGCGTTTACGGCAGAATTGCGCTCGCTGGCCCATCGGCTCGATCAGGAGAGCGGACGGCGCTTTCAGCGCGCCTGCAGCGCCGATCTTGGCGATCAATGGTGCGGCGTTTCGCTTGACTCTGCGCCGATGCGCCTGCGCCTGTCTGTGCTCGCCGCCCTCTCGGCCTCTCATCTGGTTCTCGCGCCTGCCGATGTGGCGAGCGGGTGGTTCGATGGCGGACGGCTGATCGTCCTCTCGGGCCAAAATGCAGGCGCGCAGGCGCAGATCAAAACGCATCGCGCCGATTTGGGCGGAACGAATATTGAAATGTGGTTGCCGCTGGCGGGGCGTTTTGGACCGGGCGATGAGGTGGATCTGATTGCCGGCTGCGACAAGAGTTTTTCAACATGCCGGACGAAATTTTCCAATGCGACGCGCTTTCGCGGTTTTCCACATATCCCGGGCAATGACGTGCTTGTGGCGGGGCCCAGCGGCAATGTGGCAATGGATGGCGGGAGTCTGTTTCGATGAGCGGCAGGCGAGACGACATTGTCGCTGCGGCGCGCGGCTGGATCGGCACGCCCTATCGTCATCAGGCCTCGCTGCGCGGCATCGGTTGCGATTGCCTGGGCCTGTTGCGCGGCGTGTGGCGTGAGATTATGGGGGACGAGCCCGAAGTGGCGCCGCCCTATACGCGCGACTGGGCTGAAGCGCAGGGCGAGGATTTTCTTCTGCTTGCCGCGCAGCGCTGGTTTGAACCCGTGCCGCTGGCGAATTTTTCGGCTGGCGACGTGCTGGTCTTCCGCTGGCGCGCGGGTGCACCGGCCAAACATTGCGCCATTGCAACATCGCGCAACAGAATGATCCACGCCCATGATGGCGCCTCTGTCTGCGAAGTGGATCTGTCATTCTGGCGGCGGCGATTGGCTGGCGCTTTCAGCTTTCCAGAGTGCGAGGCGCGATAATGGCGACGCTTCTCTTGCAAACCGCCGGCAGCACAATCGGCTCTGCCATTGGCGGCTCGGCCGGCGCTATATTGGGGCGCGCAGCCGGCACTTTTGTCGGCCAGGCCTTGACGCAATCGCTGAACGGTTCGGGCCGCGCCATCGAAGGGCCGCAGCTTGAAACGCTGGCTATGCTTGCCTCCAATGAAGGCGCACCAATTCCGCGTCTTTACGGGCGCGTGCGGATCGGCGGGCAGGTGATCTGGACGACGCGCTTCATCGAGACAAAAACTGTCGAGCGCAGCGGCAGAAGCGGCAGCAAATCTTTGCGCTCGAGCGGGTCGAAGACGACGACCTATTCTTATGCCGGCAATTTCGCCATTGGCCTGTGCGAAGGCGAAATTGCTTTCGTGCGGCGCATCTGGGCGGACGGTCGCGAGCTCGATCAATCGGGCCTGACCATTCGCATTCATCGCGGGTCGCGCGATCAAGCTGCCGATCCGCTGATCATTGCCAAAGAGGGCGCGGATCGGGCACCCGCCTATCGCGGGCTTGCTTATGCTGTTTTTGAGAATTTCCCGCTGACCGATTACGGCAATCGGATCCCGCAATTGTCATTCGAGATTGTGCGACCTGTGGCGGGTCTGTGCGACATGATCCGCGCGGTCGATCTGATTCCGGGCTCCTCGGAATATGCCTATGGCGTGCGGGCGCGTGTTCAAAATTATGGCGGCGTGTCGATTTCAGAAAATCGGCACCAATTGTTTGGCGAGAGCGATTGGACGGCATCGCTCGATGCGCTGCAGGCCTTGTGCCCCAATCTGCGCCATGTTGCGCTGATCGTCTCCTGGTTTGGCGACGATATGCGCGCAGGCTTTTGCAATGTTCAGCCGCGTGTTGAGAATCGCAGCAAAAACATTGTGGGCGAAAGCTGGTCTGTCGCCTCATGGACGCGTGGCAATGCGCCCTTGGTGAGCGAGATCGAGGGGCGGCCTGCCTATGGCGGGACGCCCAGCGATGCGAGCGTGCGAGAAGCGATCATCGATCTGAAGGCGCGCGGCCTCTCTGTTTTGTTCTATCCGTTTTTGATGATGGACGTGCCCTTCGACAATGTTCTGCCGGAGCCGCGCCAGAACAAAATGGGTCAGAAGGCCTATGGCTGGCGCGGCGATATTTTGCCGTCGGCAGCCGATGGCACGGCGGCGGCGAGAGCCGAAGTGGAGCAATTTTTTGCGCGCTGGCGGATCTGCATTCTGCATTATGCGCAATTGTGTCGGGAGGTCGGTGGCGTCGCTGCTTTTCTGGTCGGTTCCGAATTTCGTGCATTGACGCAGACACGCGATGAGAGCGCGCTTTTTCCTGCGGCCCAGCAGCTTTTGTCCCTTGCGCAGGCGGCGCGCGAACGGCTCGGGTCTGCCACAAAGATTTCTTATGCAGCGGATTGGAATGAATATGGCGCTCTCTCGCGCGCCGGCGGGCAGGATGTGCGCTTTCCGCTCGATCCGTTCTGGGCATCGCCCGATGTCGATTTTATCGGCATCGATTGTTATTTTCCGCTCTCCGATTGGCGCCACAGGCCAGGCCATGCAGATGCCGATCAGGGCCGCAGCATCTACGACCGGACCTATCTGGCCAATGAAGTGGCCGGCGGCGAGGCTTATGATTTTTATTATGCCGACGATGCGGCACGCGCCGCCCAAAGCCGCGCCCCCATTGCGGATGGGGCTTCCAACAAGCCCTGGGTTTTTCGTGCGAAAGATCTGGTCAATTGGTGGTCGCAAGTGCATTTCGAGCGGGAGGCGGGGCGCGAGAAACAGGCTCCAACGCAATGGCGGCCTGGACTGAAGCCGATCTGGCTGACGGAATTTGGCTGTCCGGCAGTCGATCTTGGCGCCAATACGCCGCATATTTTTCCCGATACGAAAATTGCGCGCCAGCTGCCGCTGACCTCGAGCGGGGCGCGCGACGATCTCATTCAGATCCGCGCCATTGAAACATTTCTGGCGCATTTCGATCCGCAAGGTGCAAATTTCAATCCGGCCCATAATCCTGTTTCTGCGCTTTATTCCGGACGTATGGTCGATCCGGAGCGGATTTATCTTTGGGCCTGGGATGCGCGGCCCTTTCCCGCTTTTCCGATGCTGACAGATGTCTGGAGCGATGGCGCCAATTGGGATACGGGACATTGGCTGAATGGACGGCTTGAATCTGTGCCCATCGACCGGCTTGTCGTGTCTTTGATCGAAGATCTGGCCGGTGAGTCAATCGAATTGCCGCCGCTCGATGGGATCGCCGATGGCTATGCGATTGACCGGCCCATGTCGGCGCGCGGCGCGCTGGATCCGCTTTGCGCCTTTTTCGCCTTCGATGCCATTTGTTCGCCTGAAGGTTTGCGGTTCACGCAACGCTCCGATGGCGAGGCGCTTGATCTTGGCCCTGAGGATCTCGTTCCCCGTCGCGATGGCGCGCTTGTGTCCATGACGCGTGCGGAGGATTCGAGCCTGCCGCATGAATTGGCTTTGGGCTATACGGAATCGGAATGGGATTATCGGCCAGCGCTCGTTTCGTCACGCCGTCTGGAAGGCGCGACGCGGCGCGTGGTCGAAGGCGAACTGGCTTTGGTCACGCATGCGGCTGTGGCGCAGGCCGCATCCGATGTTTTATTGCAGGATTTATGGGTCGCCCGCGAGACGGTGCAGGTGAGCCTGCGGCCGGGGCTTCGCCAGCTCGAGCCCGGCGATCTTGTTCAATTGCCGATATCGACGGGCAGGCGATTGTTTCGCATCACGCGTTTGACGGATGGGTCTGCGCGCGAGATCGAGGCGCGCGCAGTCGACCGCGATCTTTTGCGGCCAGCTCCGCAAAGATTGGCGCGTCGCCCCGCTGTGACCGCGCCGCGATTGCCGGGCCCGCCCCGCATCGAGATCCTCGATCTGGCTGTCGCGCGCCAGGAGGAAGCCGTGCTGCAATATGCAGCCGCTTTTGCCGATCCCTGGCCGGGCGCGCTGACCATCTGGCGCTCAGAAAGTGGTGCGCATTTTGAATCCATCGGGGAGATTTCGCTCCCCGCCGTGATGGGCGAGACGCTTGATGACTTGCCGCCGGGGCCGACCGATCGTTTCGATCGCGCGCATGCCATCCGTGTCGTTCTGGCAGGCGGCGCTCTGGTCTCAGCCAGTCAAAGCGATGTGCTGGCGGGGCGCAATCTTCTGGCTTTGCGCGGCGCCGATGGGCAATGGGAATTGCTCGGTTTCATGAATGCCGAATTGATCGGTGAGCGGACATATCGTCTGTCGCATTTTCTGCGCGGGCTGGGCGGGCAGGATGATCTGGCCGCGCGCACCGCGCCGGCAGGCAGCACATTTGTTCTTGTCGATGAGGCTTTGGTGCCTTTGGCCACAGGTGCGCGCGAACTTGGCCTGCGGCGTATTTTGCGGATCGGCCCGGCTTTGCGCGATTATGGCGATGCTTCCTATGTGGAGTTTGAGGCGACGCCGGGCGATCTGGCTTTGCGGCCGCTCTCTCCCGTGCATGTGCGCGCGCGCCGGACACCGGAAGGCATTGCCATTTCTTTCCTGCGTCGCGCGCGTCTCGATGCCGATGGCTGGGAGGGTCTCGACCCGCCGCTGGGCGAGGCGATGGAAGCCTATCAGATCGACATTATGAATGGCGCTGTCGTGAAACGCAGCCTGTTCAGCACAATGCCTGCCGTTCTTTACACGACGCAAAATGAACTCGCCGATTTTGGCGTGACAATCGATCGCCTTTCGCTGCGGCTTTCGCAAAACAGCGCGATCGCGGGACGCGGTTTTTTCCGCGAGACGAATATCCCGGTTCTCTGACAGGGGAAAACAATGTCCGATACGATGAGGCTGGCGCTGCCGCGCATTTATGCGGGGCAGGCGCAGAAACATGTCACGCATAATGAGGCGCTCGGCCTGATCGATGCTTTGATGCATCTGTCTGTCCGGGCGCGAAATGTGAGCGCGCCGCCGCAGGCGCCGCAAGCGGGCGAGCGCGTGATCGTTGGTGCGCAGGCCAGCGGCGCTTTTGCAGGAAAGACGCAGGCAATCGCCGCCTTCGAGGATGGCGCCTGGATTTTTCTGACACCGAAAAAAGGCTGGCGGGCTTTCGTCGAGAGCGAGAACAGGCTTTTCGTGTTCGACGGCAGCAATTGGGTGTCGCTATCGATCGATATCAGCGAGGTCCAGAATCTGAATTTTGCCGGTATTGGCACGCAGGCGGATGCGGCCAATCCTCTTTCGGTGCGCGCCAATGCGGCTTTGTTCACAGCCATCAGTTCCAGCGATGGTGGCACGGGCGATCTGCGCTTCAAGTTGAACAAATCGGCGCCCGCCTCTGTTGTGTCGCAACTCTACCAGACCAATTGGGGTGGGCGCGCCGAGACGGGTCTGATCGGCGACGATCAATTCCGCATCAAAGTCTCCGCCAATGGCGGCACGTGGAACGATGCGCTTTATGTCGATGCGGCCAGCGGACGTGTGTTTTTTCCCAATGGCGCGAGCGATCTTCAGGCAGCGGCAGCAATCACCACGGGCACGGGGGCGGCCTATCTGCTCAATGCGCCGCTGCGCGGGCCTTTGGCGGAAGGCGCGCTGATCTGGTTTGTGCCGCATGTGCCCAATGCCGGCGCGCTGGAGACGACGCCGACATTGCAGATCGCCAATGTCGATGCGACGGCGCTGCCGCTGCGCCATTTCGATGGCGCCAATCTGCCACAAGGTGCGCTGGAGGCGGGCCGGGCGGTATGTGTGCGCAAGGTTGGCAATGCCTATCATGTGCAAAATCCCGGCGGCACGCCGGCTTTTGTCAATCTGCTGGAAGATGGCGGCCGATTTGCCGGATCGCCGGAGCCCGCGGCCTTTCCTGTCGCTGCTTTCGAAGATCCCGCTTATCTGGCAAGTCTGAATGGCGCGACGCGCGCAGGCTTTGGCATTGCCCGGCAGAATTCATCTTCGTTCGGCGGCAGTGCTGCGGCTCTGCCGCAGGCCATTGCCGATCTGTGTTCGCGCATCAGGACGGGTGTGGCGCTGACGAGCGGTGTCGAATTTGCCGTTCTTCAGGTGACGGCAGGTGCGGGGACGCAGGCCGGCACGATTGTGCAGACGGTTCCCTATTATCCGCCGCTTTCCTTGAACCGGCCGTTCGGGCGCGCAGCAACATTCGGGATTTATTTTCGCCTTGTCTCGGGCAGTGCCATTCTGGCGCCGGATGCGAGCCCGCGCGTGCTTGTCGATGGCGTGCCGCACAATCATCTGGCCAATGTCGCCACGCGCGTTTTCAACGCGGCGAGCGGCTGGCGTCATGCGCAGCATTGGATCGCATCGCCGGGCGGTGCGAGCGTGCAGGGCTTTCCATTGCGCGTGACGCCGGGGACGGTCTTGCTTCTGGCTTTGCCGGCGCTGGTCGCCGGCCATGTCACTTTGCCCTGGGACATAGGTGCATGTCCGTCCGCGCGCGTGTGGAGGTGAATCATGCGCCAGAATTTCGATTTTTGTCTGGCTGCTATTTTTGAAGAAGAGGGCGGCTATGCCGATCTGCCCGGCGATCCGGGCGGGGCAACGAATATGGGCATTACGCGCGCCACTTTATCCGCCGTGCGGGGACGCAAGGTGAGCAAGGAAGAGGTGATGATGCTCGAGCGCGACGAGGCGGCGCGCATCTATCGACGCCATTATTGGGATGCGATTGGCGGCGATGATTTGGCCGGCGGTCTCGATCTCGCGCTGTTCGACGATGCGGTCAATTCCGGTCCGCGTCAGGCCATCCGCGATCTGCAGCATGCTCTGGGCGTGGAGGTCGACGGCATTCTGGGGCCACGCACGCAGGCAGCCATCGATGAGCTGGCGCCGGGCGCCGTCATCATCGCGCTGGGCAAAGCGCGGCGCGCGCGCCTTGTCGCGCTTCCCGCTTTTGCGCGGTTTGGACGCGGCTGGACGCGACGCATTGCGCGCATTGAGCAACAGGCCCGCACATTGACCAAGAAATCGCCGGCGACAAAGCCGGAGACCGCAGCGGCGCGGCCCGCCGACACAAACAAGCAAACGGAGATTGTCATGACCAATACGAATAGTCCCGATTCAAAACCCTTCTGGGCCTCGCAGACCATCTGGTCGTCTTTTGCCGTGATCGGCTCATCGCTTGGCGGTGCTTTTCTGGCCTGGAAGGCGAATGATATTGCCGGTTTCGGCGCGGCGCTCACGGCGGTTCTGGGCGGGGTCAATGCCATTATCGGGCGGGTGCGCAGCACTGCGACAATCCGCTGAGGGCGCCGTTCATGGCGGGTTCAGGGATGCTGGAGCAGTCTGGCGCCATGTATCCCTTGGTTCTCCTTGCCGCTTTGACCGCCTCAGGCCTTGCTGCTGCCCCTCTCCCGGCGGCGGAGGGCCCCACGCGCCTTTGCTATAATCCCATGGACACACGCGAAAAGGTCGCTCTTCATGGCCTGCGCGAATCGCTCTCCCTGCTGCGCGAGGCCTCTTCTGAGCTCGGCGCCGACCCGCTCAATGCCCGCCTCTGTCGCACAAGGGAGCAATTCGTGTATGAAATGTCCCTGTTGCGGCCCGACGGCCGGGTGGTCCGGCTTGTCGTCGATGCAGCATCCGGGGCGCGGCTGAGTGCCCGCGAGGCAAGGGAGCGGTAGCCATTGCGCCTTCTTGTGGTCGAGGACGACAAGGACATCAACCGCCAGCTGACCAGTGCGCTGGAACAGGCGGGCTATGCGGTCGATCGCGCCCATGATGGCGAAGAAGGCTGGTTCCTCGGCGATACCGAACCTTATGACGCGGTGATCCTCGATATCGGCCTGCCGAAAAAAGACGGGATCACCGTGCTCGAACAATGGCGCGCGGCAGGCCGGCGCATGCCGGTGCTCATTCTCACGGCGCGCGATCGCTGGAGCGACAAGGTGCAGGGCTTCGACGCCGGCGCCGATGATTATGTCGCCAAGCCTTTCCATAGGGAGGAAGTGCTGGCGCGTCTGCGCGCGCTTTTGCGCCGCGCCACCGGCCATGCCACCAATGAACTCACCTGCGGGCCTGTGCGGCTCGATACCAAATCGGGGCGCGTGGTTGTCGGCGGTGCGCCGGTCAAACTGACCTCGCATGAATATCGCCTGCTCGCCTATCTGATGCATCACACCGGCCGCGTCGTGTCGCGGACGGAATTGGTCGAGCATCTCTACGATCAGGATTTCGATCGCGATTCCAATACGATTGAAGTTTTCGTCGGCCGTTTGCGCAAAAAGCTCGGCGTCGATGTCATCCAGACGGTGCGCGGGCTTGGCTATCTGCTCGATCCTTCGGGTGAGGCATCGGCCACATGAGCGGGCAGGCTTCGCAACCGCGCTCGCTGGCCCAAAGGTTGTTTCTCACAGCTGCCGCCTGGAGCCTTGCGATCCTGCTCGTCGCCGGTCTGATTCTGTCGCAAATCTATCGCCGCACGGCGGTGCAGGCTTTCGATGACAGGCTCGGCGTTTATCTGCGCGCCATTGTCGCCGATCTGGCAACGCCAAGCGAAGATACGCGCACCGAGCCCGGCCAATTGGGCGATCCGCAATTCGAATTGTCGCTGTCTGGCTGGTACTGGCAGATCACCCCCTTGAGCCAGCAGGCGCAGCCGACCAAGGCCTCGCGCTCGCTTTTTGCCGCACGTCTGCCGCGCCTCGATGAGATGGGCGTGCGGGCGCAAAAAGACGGCTATCGGCGCGGTTATGCCGCCGGCCCCGACGAGCGCGTCTTGCGCATTGTCGAACGCGAAATCGATGCCGATGAAGAGGGCCGCTATCTCGTTCAGGTCGCCGCTGTCACCGAACAGCTTGAAGAGGATATTTGGCGCTTTCAGCTGGCCATTGCACTGACCTTCCTTCTGCTCGGACTGGCGCTTGTCGGCTCGACATTTCTGCAGGTGCGCTTTGGACTGCGGCCCTTGCGGCGCCTGCAGGGACAGGTCGCGGCCATTCGCGGCGGCGATGGCGACCGGATCGATGGAACCTATCCGCCCGATCTCGCCCCGCTGGCCAGCGAGCTCAATCTGCTCATCGCCTCCAATCGTGAAATTGTCGAGCGCGCCCGCACCCAGGTCGGCAATCTCGCTCATGCGCTGAAAACGCCGCTCAGCGTCATCGCCAATGAGGCAGGGGCAGAAAATTCGCCTCTCTCCGCAAAAATGCGCGAACAGGCCCAGGTCATGCGCGAACAGGTCGATTATTACCTCGACCGCGCCCGTGCCGCCGCCCGCTCGCAGGTGATCGGCACGACGACCGAAGTGGCCCCCGTCGTGGAACGGCTGTTGCGCACGTTCCAGAAAATTCACCGCGACGGAAGCGTGGAATTTGCATCGGAGATCGAAACACAATTGCGTTTCAGGGGCGAACGTCAGGATCTTGAGGAGATGCTCGGCAATCTCCTGGACAATGCCGGTAAATGGGCGCGAAGCCGCGTGATCTTGCGGGTTTTGCCGACAGAGAACGGCGAATTTCTCACGCTTTGCGTGGATGATGACGGGCCGGGTCTGCCCATGCACCAGCGCGAACAGGCGGTTAAACGAGGCCGGCGGCTGGATGAGACCAAGCCCGGCTCCGGGCTTGGCCTGTCGATCGTTGCCGATCTGGCAGCCGTCTATGCCGGCTCTTTCTGGCTGGGGGATGCGCCAGAGGGGGGCTTGCGCGCCTGCCTGCGCCTGCCGGCGGCCTGAAGTAGCTTGGGGGCGCGACCTTATTGTCCTTTGCCGTGGCCCGCGCGAACGGTTAAAACGAAGCCATGGTTTGGGTTGCTTTTGCTTTGATGACGGGTGTCGTCGTTCTCGCCGTGCTGTGGCCGCTGGGCCGGGCGCGAATGTCGGTCGCGCGCGCGCCCGATGTCAGTTTTTACGAGGCACAGATTGAAGAGATCGAGCGCGATCGCGCACTCGGCCTTCTGACGCAGGTCGATGCCGATGCGGCCAAGGCGGAAGCGGCACGCCGTCTGTTGCGTCTGGCCGATGAAGATACGTCTGTCGTCTCTTCGCGCCTGGCCTCGCGCGCGGCTGCCCTTGTGGCCTTGCTGGCAATCCCCGCCATTGCCTTGCCGCTCTATTTCCATCTCGGCAATCCCGACATGCCTGATCTGCCGCTCTCGGCCCGTCTGCAGGAGCGCGAGAGCCAGCGCGAAATGCAGGAAGCCATTGCACGGATCGAACAGCATCTCGCCGCCAATCCGGATGACGGTCGCGGCTGGGATCTTCTGGCGCCGGTCTATATGCGGCTTGGCCGCTATGAGGAATCCGCGCGCGCTTATGCCAATGCGGCGCGCCTGCTCGGCGAGACGCCGGAGCGTCTGTTGGCGCAGGGCGAGTCGCTTGTCTATATTGCGCAGGAACAGGTGACGCCGGAAGCGCTCGCCATTTTCAATCGCGTTCTCGATCTGCACCCCGGCCATCCGGTGGCGCATTTCTATCTCGCTTTGGCGCAGGAACAGAGCGGCGATCGCGCCGGCGCTCTCGTGGCCTATTCAAACCTCTCGCGCGGCACGCAGGCCGATGCGCCCTGGCAGCCGCATGTGCGCTCGCGCATTCTCGCGCTGGGCGGCACGCCGCCTGAGCCGGGCTCTGCCGCACCGCCGCCGCAAGCCGCCGAGGCGCTGCGCGCTCTGCCCGAAGGCGAGCAACGCGCCGCGATCCGCGGCATGGTCGATTCGCTCGCCGCCCGTCTGGAAAAAGACGGTGGCGATGTGGAGGGCTGGCTGCGCCTGCTGCGCTCCTATGCAGTCTTGCAGGAGCCCGAACTCGCCCGCACGGCATTCGCAAAGGCGCAAAAGGCGCTGCAGGGCGATGCCGAGGCTCTGCGCCGTATCGATGCTCTGGCTGCTGAACTCGGATTGAAGGGGTGACCTCATGACCCGCAAGGGCCGCCGCCTCACGTTGATTGCCTCGGCGCTGACCGTCATTGCGATTGCTATCGGGCTTGCGCTTTTTGCCTTCCGCGACGGCGTGGTGTTTTTCGTGACGCCCACGGACCTTGCCGCGAGAACGGCGGAGCTGCGGCCCAATGCGCGCGTGCGGATCGGCGGCCTGGTGCAGCCGGGCTCTGTCGAGCGCGGCAGCAATCGCGAAGTCAGTTTCACCGTCACCGACAATCGCACCGATGTAAAAGTCACCTATCAGGGCCTGCTGCCCGATCTGTTCCGCGAGGGGCAGGGCATTGTGGCGGAAGGCATGCTGGTCAATGGCGTGTTCAAGGCTGACACTGTGCTCGCCAAACATGATGAAAATTACATGCCGCGCGAAGTTGCCGACAGTCTGAAGCAACAGGGCGTCTGGCAACACGGCGGCGAGGGTCCGAAGAAATGATGGGAGCGGCGGCATGATCATCGAGATCGGACATTATGCGCTCGTTCTGGCGCTGGCGCTTTCCATCGTGCAGGCAACCATACCGCTTTACGGGACGATCCGGGGCGATGCGGCGCTGATGGCCGTGGCAAGCCCGGCGGCTGTGATGCAATTCCTGCTCGTCGGCCTGTCTTTTGCCGTTCTCACCTATGCCTATGTCGTGTCCGATTTCTCGGTCATGAATGTGTTTGAAAATTCGCATTCGCTGAAGCCGCTGATCTATAAATTTTCGGGCGTGTGGGGCAATCACGAAGGCTCGATGCTTTTGTGGGTGCTGATCCTGGCGCTGTTTGGCGCAACGGTGGCGCTGTTCTCGCGCGGCATGCCGGATGATTTGCGCGCCAATGTTCTGGCGGTGCAGAGCTGGGTGTCGGCGGCCTTTCTGCTCTTTGTTCTGCTCACCTCCAATCCTTTCGCGCGGATTTTTCCCGCTCCGGTGGAGGGACGCGATCTCAATCCCCTGCTGCAGGATCCGGGCCTCGCCATTCATCCGCCGCTTCTCTATGTCGGCTATGTCGGCCTGTCGATTGTCTTTTCTTTCGCTGCTGCAGCGTTGATTTCGGGGCGTATCGATTCAGCTTGGGCGCGCTATGTGCGGCCCTGGACGCTGATCGCCTGGATCTTTCTCACTTTGGGCATCGCCATGGGCTCGTACTGGGCCTATTACACTTTGGGTTGGGGCGGTTTCTGGTTCTGGGATCCGGTCGAAAATGCCTCCCTCATGCCCTGGCTTGCCGCAACCGCCTTGCTGCATTCGGCAGCGGTGATGGAAAAGCGCGATGCGCTGAAAATCTGGACGATCTTTCTCGCCATTCTGTCTTTCTCGCTGTCGCTGCTCGGCACATTTTTGGTGCGCTCGGGCGTGCTGACGTCGGTTCATTCCTTCGCCACCGATCCGCAGCGCGGCATTGTCATTCTCGGCATTCTGGTTTTCTTCATCGGCGGTTCGCTGGCGCTGTTTGCTTTCCGCGCCGCAGCGCTCAAGCCCGGCGGCATTTTTGCCCCGGTCTCGCGCGAGGGTGCGCTGGTCTTCAACAATCTGCTGCTGACGACATCCTGCGCCACCGTTTTCATCGGTACGCTCTATCCTTTGGCGCTTGAAGCGGTGACGGGAGAAAAAATCTCCGTCGGCGCACCTTTCTTCAATCTCACCTTCGGGCCATTGTTCATTCCCATCGTCATGGCCATGCCGATCGGCCAGATGCTGGCGTGGAAACGCGGCGATCTTTTGGGCGCAGCGCAAAGACTGACTTTGGCCAGCGTCATCGGATTGGCCGGCGCCATCGTGCTTTACGCCATGCGGGGCGGCTCAGCCGTTGCTGCCATTCTTGCCGGTCTGGCGGTCTTTCTGATGATCGGTTCTTTTGTCGAAATCTGGGGGCGTATCGGTGCGCGCAACCTGTCTTCGATCTTTGCGCGCGCCGCCGGCCTGCCGCGCTCGGCCTGGGGTACGGCCATAGCCCATGCCGGCGTCGGCATGACCATGTTTGGCCTTGCTGCTGTCTTCTGGGGCACGGAACATATTGTCACGGTGCGGCCGGGGCAGGCGATACAGGTCGGTCCCTATGAGGCCGTGGTGCGCTCCATCGAGCCGCGCGAGGGCTCTAATTTTCGTGAGATTGTCGTGCATACGCAGATCCGCGAAAACGGCCGCGTGATCGCCGAGATCGATCCCTCGCGCCGCAGTTTCACCACGCGCACGATGATCCGCACCGAAGCCGGGATCGAGACGATTGGGCTTGGCCAGATCTATATGAATATTGCCGATGTGCGGCCTGACGGCTCCATCGACCTGCGCCTCTATTGGAAGCCCTATGTGGCTTTGATCTGGCTCGGCGCGCTTGTGATGTCATTGGGCGGCCTAGTCTCCCTCTCCGACCGCCGATTGCGCATCGGCATTGCCAAACGCGCCAGCCGCCGGCCTCTGGCGGCGCAAGCGCAACCGGCGGAGTGATTGCCATGCGCTTCGTGCTCGCTCTCTGCCTCGCTTTTGTCCCGCAATTGGCCATGGCTTTGCAGCCGCATGAATTGCTGGCCGATCCAGCCCTTGAAGCGCGGGCGCGCAATATTTCGGCCGAGCTGCGTTGCCTCGTCTGCCAGAACCAGTCCATCGACGATTCCGATGCGACCTTGGCGCGCGATCTGCGCCAGCTGGTGCGCGAGCGGCTGAAGGCGGGCGACAGCGATGTGCAGGTGCGCCAGTTTCTCGTCCAGCGCTATGGCGATTTCATTCTGCTGAAACCGCCCTTCAAAATGCAGACTTTGCTTCTCTGGCTGATGCCAGCTGCTGTTCTGCTGGCAGGAGCGGGGGCGCTTTATGCTCTGGCGCGGCGTCGCCGCAGCGAAAGCCTCGCAACCGGCCTGTCGCCGGCCGAGCGCGAGCGGCTCGAAGCCTTGCTGCGCGAACGCGGCTGACCTTACGAAATTTTCATCTGCCGGCCATGAGGGGTTAAGCTTCTTTCCGCCATTTACGGCAGGCCGGCGGGACCGGTCTGCCGTTTTTGCGAGGAAAACGCTAGGATGCAGCCCATGCGTATTCTGATCATCGAAGATGATGCCGAGGCGGCGGCCTATCTCGTCAAGGCTTTTCGCGAGGCGGGTCATGTCGCCGACCATGCGAGCGACGGGCTTGAGGGCTATGCCATGGCACGCGATGGCGGCCATGACGTGCTGATCGTCGATCGCATGCTGCCCAAACTCGATGGTTTGTCGCTGATTGGCGGATTGCGCGAACAGAAGATCGACACGCCTGTGCTGATCCTCTCTGCCCTTGGCCAGGTGGATGATCGCGTCAAGGGATTGCGCGCGGGCGGCGATGATTATCTGCCCAAACCCTATGCCTTTTCAGAATTGCTGGCGCGCGTTGAGGTTTTGCAGCGGCGCAAGGGCGCGGCGCTGAACGAGCCGACCATCTATCGCATTGGTGGGCTCGAACTCGACCGGCTCTCCCACAAGCTGACGCGCGATGGCAAGGAAATCCCCATCCAGCCGCGCGAGTTTCGTCTGCTTGAATATCTCATGAAACATGCAGGCCAGGTGGTGACACGCACCATGCTGCTCGAAAATGTCTGGGATTATCACTTCGATCCGCAGACCAATGTGATCGATGTGCATGTGTCGCGGCTGCGCTCGAAAATCGACAAGGGATATGATGCGCCTCTCCTGCATACGATCCGCGGCGCTGGATATATGATCCGTGACAGCGCTCGGTAAACTCTTCCGCACGACAGCGTTTAAACTGTCCTTCGCTTATCTGGTGATCTTCGCCATTGGCGCGGGCCTTGTGCTTGGCCATGTCGGCTGGAACATCAAAAGCCTTCTCGACGATCAGATTGCCAAAACGCTCGATGCCGAAGTGAATGGGCTTTCCGAACAATATCGCCAGGGCGGCATCCGCAGGCTTGTCTTTGTCGTTGAGCAGCGCGCCCGCCAGCCCGGCGCCTCGCTTTATCTCGTCACCAATGTCGCCGGACAGGCTTTGGCTGGAAACATTTCCGATGTCGCGCCAGGCGTTCTGGAGCGGCCGGGCCTGAGTGAAACATTTTATCGCCGCAGCGGCGATGCAGAAGGCGAGCCCCGCGCCTTGGTGCGGGTTTTCATTTTGCCGGGCGGCTTTCGCCTGCTGGTCGGACGCGATCTCGGCGAGCGCGAGATTTTGCGAAACCTCATGCAGGGCGCGCTTTTCACCTCGCTCGCCTGGTTGATTCTGATTGGCACCTTTGGCGGGCTCTTCGTTGCACGGCGCGTTTTGCGTCGTGTCGATGCGATGAGCGACTCCGCCGGGCAAATCATGAAGGGCGATCTTGCCCAGCGCATTGCCTTGACGGGCTCCAATGATGAGCTCGATCGCTTGGCCGTCAATCTCAACGCCATGCTGGAACGCATTGCCGAATTGATGGCAGGGTTGAAAGATGTCTCAGACAATATTGCCCATGATCTCAAGACGCCTTTGACGCGCCTGCGCAATGGCGCCGAGGACGCCTTGCGCGCGGCCAAAGACCCGGAAGAATATCGCGCCGCGCTGGAGCGGATCATCGAGGAATCCGACGGGCTGATCCGCATTTTCAATGCGCTTCTGACGATTGCGCGGCTGGAGGCCGGACAATCGGGCGCCGATCTGCAGAATTTCGATCTCTGCAATGTGGCCCGCGATGTCGGCGAACTCTATGAGCCGCTGGTCGAGGAACAGGGTGCGCAATTGCATGTGCACCTGGAGCAAGGCCTGCAGATTGCCGGCAATCGCGAATTGATCGGACAGGCCGTTGCCAATCTCCTCGACAATGCGCTGAAATATGGCATGCAGGAAAATCAATCCGGCAGTGAGATCGTTCTGAGGGCCCAGCGTGTCGGCGATCAGGCCGAGATGATCGTTGCCGATCGGGGCGCCGGCATATCGGCGCAAGATCGCGCGCGGGTGCTGGGGCGCTTTGTCCGGCTGGAAGGCGCACGCTCGCGTCCGGGCTCCGGTCTTGGCCTGTCGATGGCGCTCGCCATTGCACGATTGCATGGCGGCGAGTTGCGTATTGAAGACAATATGCCGGGCCTTCGTGTCGTCATGTCCTTGCCCCTGATTGGCTCGTCTTCAGCGCGTGCGCCCGCGCGCTCCTCTTTCGCGCTGCCCCAAAAATCTGCCGGGAGCCCCTGATGAATGTCCCCTTATGGTCGCATGTGACGGCAGCGCCGCGTTTGTCAAACGCCAAAGCCGCGCGTGCGCGTTGCGATGAGCTGAAGGCCTGCCCCGCGCTTGTGCCGATGCTGCAGCACAAGCCTTTCCGGGCGCTGATCGAGGGCCTGGCCGATCATTCGCCCTATTTGTGGCGCCTCGTTTCCAGCGATCCCGACAGATTGGCGCGGCTTGCTGCGCTCACGCCCGAACAGGCGCTGGAAACCTGTCTTGCGCAGGCAGCCCAGACCGCACGTCACGCGCCCGATGAGCACGCGCTCATGCAGGCCTTGCGACTGGCCAAGCAGGAAGCGGCCCTCATCATTGCGCTCGCCGATATTGGCGGGCTTTGGGATGTGGTGGCCGTGACGGAAGCCCTCACGCGCTTTGCCGATTCCATGGTGGGAGCAGCGCTCTCCTTCTTGCTGCGCGAGGCCATGGCAGATGGCAAGCTCAATCTGCCCGATCTCGAAAATGCCGAGCAGGGCTGCGGCGTTGTCGTGCTGGCGCTTGGCAAGCATGGCGGTCGCGAATTGAATTATTCGAGCGATATCGATCTGGTCGTTTTTTTCGATCCGCAATCGTCTGCGCTTGTCGACGATGTCGAGCCCGGCCCGCTCTTTGTGCGCATCACCAAGGCGCTGGCGCGCATTCTGCAAGAGCGCACGGGCGATGGCTATGTTTTGCGCGTCGATCTGCGCCTGCGGCCCGATCCCGGATCGACGGCCGTGGCCATATCGCTTCCTGCCGCCTTTTCCTATTATGAAAATCTCGGACAGAATTGGGAACGGGCTGCGCTGATCAAGGCGCGCCCCATTGCTGGCGACAAAAGCCTCGGTGCGACTTTTATCGCCGATCTCGCCCCCTTCATCTGGCGCAAATATTTCGATTATGCGGCCATCGCCGATATTCATGCGATGAAGCGACAGATTCATGCCGTGCGCGGCCATGCGGAAGTCAAGGTCGCCGGCCATGATGTGAAGCTCGGACGCGGTGGCATTCGCGAGGTGGAATTTTTTGTCCAGACCCAGCAATTGATTTTCGGCGGGCGTCGCCAGCAATTGCGCGGGGCTCGCACGCTCGACATGTTGCGCGAATTATCCATCGACGGCTGGGTGACGGAGGCGGCAGTCAAGGATCTCTCTGCCGCTTATGCCTTTTTGCGCACGGTTGAACACAGGCTGCAAATGCTGTCGGATGAACAGACGCAACGTTTGCCAGCCGATCAGGATCAGCTGGACTCCTTCGCCCGTTTCTGCGGCTTTGCCGATCTGGCCCGCTTCTCGGAGGCATTGATCGGCCATTTGATGCGTGTCGAGACGCATTATGCGCGCCTGTTCGAACATGCGCAGGGGCTCGATACAGAGCGCGGCAGTCTCGTCTTTACCGGCGTGACGGATGATCCTGAAACACTCGAAACATTGGCCGGTCTTGGTTTTTCCGACCCTGCTGCTGTGGCCGAAACGATCCGCGGCTGGCATTTCGGTCGCCGCTCCGCAGTCCAATCTCCACGCGCGCGCGAAGTGCTGACTGAACTTGTGCCGGCCTTGCTAGAGAGTTTTTCCGGCAGTGGCGATCCCGATGCGGCGCTGGCTGCTTTCGATGCGGCTCTGGCGCGCATGCCTGCGGCGGTGGAGCTTTTCTCCATTCTGAAAAGCCATTCGCAGGTGCGCGATCTCTTTGCCGATATTTTGGGCGGCGCGCCGCGGCTCGCCCATGTCGTGGCCCAGCGCCCGCATGTGCTCGATGCCGCCATCGATCCCGCCCTTTTGTCCTCTGCATCGAATGAGGCTGCATATGATGCGCGCACGCGTCACCTCATGCGCCCGCCTGAGCGGATGGAGGAATTTCTCGATGCGACGCGCGATATGGCTTTGGAGGAGAGTTTTCTGATCGGCGTGCGCACTTTGTCGGGCATGATCAGCCCGGAGGCGGCGGGCCTGGCCTATACATCGCTGGCAGCGAGCCTGATCCGCGCCTGTCTCGAACAGGTCGAGCAGGTTTTTGCCGCCGATTATGGTCGTGTCATTGGCGGGCGGTGCTGCGTGATTGGCATGGGAAAGCTCGGCTCACGCGAAATGACAGCGACCTCCGATCTCGATCTCGTTCTGATTTACGATTTCGATGAGAACCGGCCAGATTCCGATGGCGCCAAATCGCTTCATGCGGTGCAATATTATACGCGGCTGACGCAGCGCCTTGTCTCGGCGCTCACAGTGGCGACGCGGCGCGGGCGGCTCTATGATGTCGATATGCGTCTGCGACCCTCTGGCGGCAAGGGGCCGATTGCCACGCAATTTCGCTCCTTCATCGATTATCAAAAGAATGAGGCTGAGACCTGGGAGCATATGGCGCTCACCCGCGCACGACCGATTGCGGGCGATGAAAGCCTGGCGCAGGACATGCGCCAATCGATCGTTCTGGCTCTTGCGCGTCAGCGCAACGATGCCGAATTGCGCCGATCCGTGCGGCAGATGCGTGGCCTGATCGCGCAGGAAAAGGGCGACGCCAATATCTGGGATCTGAAACTCGTCAAAGGCGGCGTGATGGATATTGAATTCATCGCGCAATATTTGTCCTTGCGGTATGCTGCCGATCATCCCTCCATTCTCGATGTCGAGACACATGCTGTCATTCGCAAGGCGGGCGAGCTTGGTCTTGTGCCGCCAGCCGATGGCGAGCGTCTGGTCAATGCGCACCGGCTCTATACGGCGATGATGCAGACGATGCGGCTTGCCACAGAGGGCGCTTTCGATCCTGCGCAAATGGCGTCTGGCGTGTTGCGCCGGATTGCAGCTGCCGCCGATCTGCCGGATTTTCGCTTGGTCGAAGGATTGATGGCCGAGACGCGGCGCGAGATTCGCGCGATTTTCGAGCGCATGCTCGCCTGATCAAGCGGCTTCGGTTGTTTTTTCGTCGGCTATGCCCAACGGGAGGCGGATGCGCACAATTGTGCCTGCACCCAGGCTCGAGCGGATGTTGAGCGAGCCGCCATGCAATTCGACCAGCGAGCGGGCAATGGCGAGGCCAAGGCCGGAACCCTTGTTGCCGTTTTCCAGCGGCGAGTCGATTTGTTCGAACGGTCGCCCAAGGCGCGGCAAAGCCTCCGGTGCAATGCCCGCACCTGTATCCTCGATGTAAATATTGGCCTCGCCCTCATCGACCCGCGAGCGCAAGGTGACGCGTCCGCCTTCGGGCGTGAATTTGATCGCATTGCGCAGAAGATTGACGAGCACTTTCTCGATGGCATTGCGATCGGCATAGAGGCTTGCCTTGGGCAGCGTCTCGGCCTGCAGGATGATCTGCTTTTCTTCTGCGGCCTGGCGCAAAACATCGAGTGCGCGCGACATGGCGGCATCCAGTTCGAAATGCGCCGGATGCAGCTTGACCTTGCCGGCTTCCAGCCGCGACATGTCGAGAACGTCAGAGATGACGCCCAGCAAATGCTGGCCGCTTTCGCGAATATGGCTCGAATAATCGACATATTTGGCGCAGCCCAGGGCGCCGAATGTTTCATGTTCCATCATTTCGGCAAAGCCGATGATGGCATTGAGCGGTGTGCGCAGCTCATGGCTCATATTGGCGAGGAATTCCGATTTCGCACGATTGGCGTGTTCGGCCTCTGCCTTTTGCTCCAGATATTTTTCAGCCAGATCGGCCAATTGCTGGGCCTGCAATTCGAGCGTCTGGCGCGATTTGCGCAGATCGGCAATGGTGGCCATCAGCCGGCGTTCTGAATCGAGCAATTGCTCTTCGTGACGCTTCAGTTTCGAAATATCCGTGCCGACCGAAACATAGCCGCCATCCTTGGTGCGCCGCTCATTGATCTGCAGCCAGCGCCCATCTTTGAGGCGCGCTTCATAGGTGCGCGCTCCCGGCTCGGCGCGTGCGCCCAGCGGTATTTGCGTTTGCACCATGGGCGATGCGCCGCTCGCCATGAATTCCGCATAAGGTGTGCCTGCGACAATAGCCTCAGTCGGGATTTTGTGCAGATCCTGAAATTTGGAATTGCACATGACGAGGCGGTTTTCTGCATCCCACAGAACGAAAGCCTCGGAAATGGTTTCAATCGCATCGCGCAGGCGTATGTCGGCGGTTGCGGTGCGCTCGATCAGCGCCTTTTGATCGGTAATATCGACGGCAATGCCGACCAGATGCGGGCTGTTCTGCGCACCCTGGCGCACGATTTCTGCGCGCGCACGAATCCAGATCCATTCGCCTTTTGCATTGCGGATGCGGAAGGCATGATCGAGCGAATTGGTTTGTGAGGCCGCCAGCATTTCGGCGATGGAATTGAGATCGCCATCCTGGGGATGGATGAGCTGATTGACATCGCCAAAGGAGAGATATTCGGGCTGCGGCTCCATGCCGAGCATGTCATACATGGAGCGCGACCAATAAATGCGCCCGCGCGCAATGTCCCAATCCCACAGGCCGCAACGGCCGCGCGAGAGAGCGGTATCGATGCGCTGACGAATGCCCTCGCGCGCCATGACGGCCTCGTCGCGCTGGCGTGCAAGGCGGTTGATGCCGACAGCTGCCAGCAGCGCAAGGCCGGTGAGAAGCAGGAACAGGGCGAGGCCCAGCATGACATCGCGGCGCCAGACGGCATAAAGGTCATCTATATGCTGGAGGGTCGCAACCTGTCCCAGATTGCCGGACAGATTGCGCACGATGGCGATGGCCTGTCGTCCATTGGCGAGTTTGATCTGCATCACGCCGGCGCCATCGCCCAAGATCGTCAAGGGCTGCGCGCTGCCCAGAAGATCCTGCAGCATTTTTCCTTGGGCAGAAGGATCGGGCATGGACGTTGCAATCTTGCCTTGCGCATCGGCGAGGAAGATCTGACGGTTTTGGGCCAGAGCGAGCGCCGGCAGAGCGGTGAGATCAAGCGTCAGCTGGCGAGAGCTATTGAGCTCGGCCTTCAGGCTGGCTGAGACGAGAGCGAGTTCGGCGGCGGCGCGGTCATATGTTTCGAGCCGACGCTCATAAGCAAGGCTGGCGCCGAACCATGCCAGGCCGACAAGCAGAAAAGCGCAGAAAGCGGGGGTGCAGAATTCGAGGAATCGTGCCGGCAAAACAATGCGGCCGCGCAGCGACTTGCCTTTGGCAATCGCTTCGCTGTTTTCCGCATGTGCGGAAACACTGGCCACGTTTGCACGTGCCATAGATTGGCCCCCTCGATGTTCACCGATTCATGGGCCAATGTGCCGCATCGCCCCCGAATCAGTTCCCATCTGAATCCGCCGAATCACCTTTGTCCAGATAATTAATGAAAGGTTGACGAATTTTTTTATTTACCGCCGCGTGAGATGGTCCAGATTCAGAATCTCTCCTGTTTGCAGGGCTTTTCAGCGCCCCAGAGAGCGCTGGACAATGTCGCGAACGTCGGGCGAGAGGCTTTTTTCGGCCGCCACCTTCTGGAGCGCGGCTTCCGCAGCGGCGCGGCGGGCGGGCTCAAGCGACCGCCAGCTGCGGAAAGCGGCCAGCAGCCTTGCGGCCACCTGCGGATTTTTGGGATCGACCGCCAGGACGGTCTCCACAAGCAGCTCATAGCCCGAACCATCCGGCGCGTTGAAGCGCGTCAGATTGCCGGTGGCGAAAGCCCCGATGAGGGAGCGCAGCCGGTTTGGATTGTTCATGGAAAAAGCGTGGTGGCCCATGAGGTGGCGAACGCGCGCCAAAGTTTCTGGCTCGGCAATGGTGGCCTGGAGCGCGAACCATTTGTCGACCACCAGCGCATCGCTGGCATGGGCGCGGAAGAAGGAATCGAGCGCCTCCTCGCGCAAATCGCCGGGGATTTGCGCCAGAACGCCAAGCCCGCCGATCTGATCGGTCATATTATTGGCGCGGCAGAATTGCTCATGCGCGCGCTTTGCGCCGTCCTTGGCATCGCCGGCGGCCAGAAGATCGAGCGCAGCATTGCGCAAGGCGCGCTGTCCTGCATGTGTGGCATCGGGCGAATAGGCGCTCACATTGGCAAGAGCCTCGAAAATCGTGCGCAAGCGCGGGGCGAGGCGTGCGCCGATTTGCGCACGGAGCATTTTGCGGGCGCGATGAACGGCATCGGGATCGACATTCTCGCCGATCTCGCGCGCCAGATCGCTCTCGCTGGGCAGGATGAGCACTTGCGCGGTAAAGGCCGGATCGCGCTCATATTGCGCCAGTGTCTTGTCGAGCGCATCGGCCAGCTGATCGCTTTCGCCCGGATTTGCCCCGTTGCGGATCGCATCGACCGCGCGCAGCATCCAGCGCATCGCGCAGGTCTGTGCGGATTGCCAGCGATTGAACATGTCGCTGTCATGGGCAAGCAGGACGAGCAAATCCTCGTCGCCGATGCTGGTCTCGAGATTGACGGGCGCTGAAAAGCCGCGCAACAGGCTCGGGATGGCGCGCCGGTCGATCTTGTCGAAAGCAATGCTGCGCGTTGGTGTTGAAATTTCAAACACGCCTGTGGCGCATTCATGGGCGGAAGCATCCGCGCTCTCAAGTGGAAAGGCACGGCCATTTTCATCGATCAGGCCCAATGCCACGGGAATGACGAGGGCCTGTTTTTCCGGCTGGCCATTGGTGGGTCGTGTCGCTTGCGAAAAATGCAATGTCAGGCGCTTGGCCGCCTGATCATATTCGCAGGCAAGTTTCAGGCGCGGCGTGCCGGCCTGTTTGTACCAGAGCATGAAATGGGAAAGATCGCGCCCGGAGCTTTCGGCAAAACAGGCGACAAATTGTTCCACCGTTGCCGCGGTGCCATCGCAACGGGCAAAATAAAGATCCATGCCGCGTCGGAAAGCCTCTGCGCCAATGAGCAGTTTCAGCATGCGGATGATTTCCGCGCCTTTCTCATAGACGGTCGGCGTGTAGAAATTATTGATCTCGAGATAGGTCTCGGGGCGCACATTATGGGCGAGCGGGCCGGCGTCTTCTGGAAATTGCGCCGCGCGCAATGTGCGCACATCCATAATCCGCTTGACCGGACGCGAGCGCTGGTCGGCAGAAAATTCCTGATCGCGAAAGACTGTGAGCCCTTCCTTCAGGCAGAGCTGGAACCAATCGCGACAGGTGATGCGATTGCCGGTCCAATTGTGGAAATATTCATGCGCGATCACGCCTTCAATATGGGCGTAATCCGTATCTGTGGCGGTCTGTGGCAGGGCCAGAACATATTTGTCGTTAAAAACATTCAGCCCCTTGTTCTCCATCGCGCCCATATTGAAGTCGGAGACGGCGACAATGTTGAAAACATCGAGATCATATTCGCGCCCAAAAGCCTCTTCGTCCCATTTCATCGACCGCTTGAGCGAATCCATCGCATAATCGGCGCGGTCTTCCTTGCCATGTTCGACATAAATGCCAAGCCTCACGCGCCGGCCCGACATGGTGATGAATTCATCTTCGACAAGCGCGAGATTGCCGCCGACGAGAGCGAAAAGATAAGCGGGCTTCGGCCAGGGATCGTGCCAGATGGCGTAATGGCGCGAGGTGCCGGCAATGTCGCCGCTTTCCACGCAATTGCCATTGCCAAGCAGAACGGGGGCCACATCGCGTTCCGCTTCCATGCGCGTCGTATAGACAGACAGAATATCGGGGCGATCGAGAAAATAAGTGATGCGACGAAAACCTTCAGCCTCGCATTGCGTGCAATAGGCTGAGCCTGACCGATAAAGACCCATGAGCTTTGTGTTGGATGCCGGATCGAGTTCTGTGATCGTCGTCAGCGTGAAAGCATCGGGCACGCGCGCCAATGTGAGGCGATGCGGCTCCGCAATGCCCTCCAGCGCGAGCCTCTCGCCATTGAGCGCAACGGAAATGACATTCAGCTCGTCGCCGTCGAGCACGAGCGGTGCATCCGTGCGCCCGTGCGGATTGCGGCGGATTTCGAGCCTGGCTTCCACGCGGGTTGCTGCGCCGGCAAGACGCACGTCCAGATGAACGCGATCGATGAGAAAATCGGGCGCGCAATAATCGGCGAGGCGAACAGGCTGTGGAATGTCAGTGCGCATGTTTTGGCATCCGGTGGGGCTTTATCGAATGGGGCAGACCATAGCATCTTGCCAAGGGTTTAAGCGAGCTTGGCAAAGCTGCGCCAGAAAATGACAGCGGCGATGAGATTGAGCAGGCCCAGCCCGGCCAGGAGAACAGGCTCGCCAAGGCCTATCAGCGAGGATTGCAGGAGAGCCGTCACCAAAGTTGCACCGGCCATATAGAGCGAGGAGACAATATTGACGCCGGCAATCACGCGGGCGCGCCGCTCCTGCTTCGACCATGCCTGCACGGCTGCAAAAGCCGGCACAACGAAGAGGCCGGCGGCAGCAGCAAGGCCGGTGACATCCAGAGCGATGCGCAATCCTGTTCCGCTTTCGAGAAAGGCGCGCAGCGAGACGGCGCCTTCGGCTTTTGGCAGAGACATGGTGGTCAAGCCGAGATCGATGAGGAAGCCGGCCATGGCGAGCGCTGCCAGTGGCACGGGTGCAAGCCAGATGCGTCCGCGCGCAAGAAGGGCGCCGGCCAGCGAGCCTATGGCAATGCCGATGGCGAAAAAGGCGCTGATCGCAGCTTCGACATCGAGCCCGCCGCCAATGCGCTGCTTGATGAGGACAGGCACAAGCGAAAGCGTGACAGCGCCAACGAGCCAGAACCAGCTCACCGCCTGTGTGCCGATCCAGATGCGCCGGTCGGGCACAAGCTCGACAATGGTGCGCCATGTCGAGGCGAAAATATTGGGATCGGCGCGCAGGCCCGGCGCACCGGGTTTTGTTGAGGGGATGAAAAGCGCGGTGGCGTAGCAGACAAGGGCAATCAGCATGAGCTGGATGGCGACGCCGGTGGGCTGCCGCGATTCATCCGCAGCATAGGCGCCGAAAACAATGCCGCAGAGAATGGCAATGAATGTGGCGCCTTCGATCAGGGCATTGCCGGCCGGCAATTGCTCGCGCGCCAGATGATCGGGCAGGATGCCATATTTGATCGGTGTAAACAGGGCCGCGATCACACCCAGCCCGAACAAAGCGAGATAGAGCAGCGGCAGCGATTGCAGCAGAAAACCGGCCGCCGCGATCATCTGCACGAAGATCTCATAAAACTTCAGCTGTCTTGCCACGCGCGCTTTGTCCTGGGCATCGGCCATTTCGCCGCCCAGCGCGGAGAGGAAAATGGAGGGCAGGATGAAGAGAGCAATGGCCAGCGTGACGAGCGGGCCGGCCTGATCCTCGCCGAGCCTGAACAGGATCAGCATGGCGAGCATATTGCGGACGAAATTGTCGTTGAAGGCAGAAAAGAACTGGCTGAGGAAGAGCGGGAGAAAACGCCGCGATGTCATCAGCTGCCAGAACATGTCCCGCTCCAGCTATTGCGGCAGAGGATCGGCATGGCCCACGACGCGCACCACACGCTCCATGCGCGCGCGCAAATAGCGGTCGAGTTGATCGACGGCTTCATGCACGGCATGGACGCTTAAATTTGCGTCGGCACGGCAATGATAATTGACGACCAGGCCCGAGGCCGTCTCGCGCGCGCGCACGAAATGCACTTCCTTGATAATGCCCGCCTGGCCTGCACCCTCAATCAGCAGGGCCTTGATGGCAGCGGTTTGCTCGGCCGGGCAATCGGCGCCCGCCAATTCTTCGACCTCGAGAGGTTCGACATGGGTTTCGATCTCGATATCTTCGCCGATCTCTTCTGAAATGGCCTGTTCGAGCGCTGTGGCAATGTCATGGGCTGCGCCATGAGGCATTTGCGCATCGAGTTCGAGATCGAGGCTGATCGAGATTTTTCCGGCCACGCGCTGCACTGTAATGTGATGCACGGCCAGTCGTCGGCGCGCGGCAATCAGAAGCACGCGCTCGACAAGACTCTCGTCATCGAGCGCGCGGGGATTGGCGGTGATTGTGAGGTCCACTTCCGGCATTTCGGCGGTGAGCGCCTGGGCGATTTCCCGTTTCACGGCGACGATCTTGTCGACCGGCATGGTGCGCGGCACGGCAACGGAGATTTCGCCGATCACCTGCGGGCCCGCAGAGCGCAGGCGCAGCACTTCAATGTCGATGACGCCGGGAACTTTTTCCACCGTCTGTCGCAGTCGCTCGGTGAGGCCTGCGGGCGCCGCATCGACCAGAGTGTCGATGGTACGCCGACCCAGCTTATAGCCGGCAATTGCAATGAAGAGCGAGACGCCGATCGCTGCCAGAGCATCGCCCTGATGAAAGCCGAAGCTTGTTGCAACAAGGCCGGCCAGCACCAGCGACGAGGCAACGAAATCGCTGGAAAAATGCAAGGCATCGGCCGCCAGCGCATCGCTCTTCGTGCGCTTGGCCACGGCAGCCAGAGAGCGCCAGCGCACGACATCGACGACAATCGAAACGATGAGAACCGCAAAGACCAGCCAATTGGCATCGATCTGTTCGATGGCGGGCGACAAAAGCCTGTGGCCGGCTTCATAGAGCACGCCCACGGCGAGCACGATCAATAGGCCGGTTTCGGCAAGGGCAGCCACAGCCTCGATTTTGCCATGTCCGTAATGATGTTCGTCATCGGCCGGCTTGTCGGCGGCGCGCACGGCGAAATAGGTGAGAATGGTTGCGCCCGTATCAAGCAGGCCGTGGGCGGCCTCCGACAGAAGCGCCAGCGAGCCCGACATCAAACCTGCTGCGAGCTTGCCCACGGTGAGGCAGGCGCTGGCCAGAATGGAGGCGAGCGCGGCCTGACGCTTGAGGGCAGAATCTTCGGCGGCGCGATCTGTGTCGGTCATGTCATCTCCGGTCCACGGGGTGGACTTGGCGTCTTGCATAATGGGCGGGGCGGCTTTTGGCCAGAATGAAGCCGTCTGGTTTCCCCCACCAATTGGGCTATATGGGGCCTCAGGAATAAGTCAGGAGCGACAGATGGAATATCTGCACACGATGGTGCGCGTGACCGATCTTGCGGTTTCGCTCGATTTTTACTGCAACAAGCTTGGCCTGCGCGAGATCCGCCGGGTCGACAATGACAAGGGTCGCTTCACCCTCGTTTTTCTGGCCGCGCCGGGCGATGAGTCGCGCGCCCGCGAGACACGGGCGCCGATGGTCGAGCTGACCTATAATTGGGATCCGGAAATCTATACGGGCGGGCGCAATTTCGGCCATTTGGCCTATCGCGTCGATGACATTTACGCGACCTGCGCCGCCTTGATGGCGGCTGGCGTAACAATCAACCGTCCGCCGCGCGACGGCTATATGGCCTTCATCCGCTCTCCGGACAATATTTCTATTGAGCTTTTGCAGAAGGGCGAGCCTTTGGCGCCGCAGGAGCCCTGGCTCTCCATGCCAAACACGGGCGTCTGGTAGGCGCAGGCTCGGGGCTTTGCAGTCCGGCTTGGCCGCGCCATATTCGTTGCTGCGAATTTTTGGGACGCGATCATGCCGGGCCTGCCCGATTTGAAGACAAGACGAGAGATCCGGTTCCGCTTCAGGGGGCGCGAGATTGCGCTTTCCGATTTTTCGCCGCGCATGACCTTGCTCGACTGGCTGCGCATCGACCAGCGCGCGACCGGCACGAAAGAAGGCTGCAATGAAGGCGATTGCGGTGCCTGCACTCTGGTGCTTGTGCGCCGCCGCGCCGACGGGCTTCATCACGCACCCGTCAATGCCTGCATTCTGCTGCTCGGCCAGGTGGATGGTGCAGAATTGGTGACGGTTGAGGATCTGGCGCAGGACGGCGTGCTGCATCCCGTCCAGCAGGCCATGGTCGAGCATCACGCATCGCAATGCGGCTTTTGCACGCCGGGTATTGTGATGAGCCTTTTTGCGCAACATGAATCCGCGCCGCACCGGCCAAGCGCTGAGGATGTGCAGGATCAGCTGGCAGGCAATCTGTGTCGCTGCACCGGCTATCGACCGATTGTCGATGCGGCGCTGGCAGCCCATGCCGAGCCACGGCAAAATCGTTTCGCGGGAATGGACGAAGCGCCGGGCGATGTTTTTGTCGGCGATGAGGATTGTTTCTTCGCCGCGCCCGAGAGTCTTGCGAGTCTGGCAGCGCTGTATGAGGCGCATCCGCAATCTTTTCTCGTTTCGGGTGCGACCGATGTCGGGCTCTGGATCACCAAGGGATTGCAGGAGCTGGATCGCATCCTGTGGACCGGCCGCGTGCGCGAATTGGCTGAAATGGTGGAGAGCGAAGAGGCGCTTTTTATCGGTGCGGGCGTCACGCATGAACGGCTGATGCCGGCGCTTGCACAATTGCATCCCGATCTTGGCGAGATCATGCGCCGGTTCGGCTCAAAACAGGTGCGCGCGTCCGGCACGATCGGCGGCAATATTGCCAATGGTTCGCCCATCGGCGATCTCGCGCCCTGTTTGATTGCGCTGGGTGCGCGGATTGTTTTGCAAAAAGGCGAAAGCCTGCGCGAGATTGCGCTGGAAGATTTTTTCCTCTCCTACCGTGTGCAGGATCGCCGGCCCGGCGAATTTCTGCGCACCGTGATTGTGCCGAAACTGGCGGCCGGACAGGTGTTTCGCGCCTATAAGGTTTCGAAGCGGATCGACGAGGATATTTCAACCGTTCTGGCGGCTTTCCGTTTCGACATGGCGCATGGTCGTATTGGCGCGGCGCGTATGGGTTTTGGCGGCATGGCCGGCACGCCGGCGCGCGCTTATGGTGCCGAGGGTTTTGCAGCGGGCATCAAGCTCGACGATGAAGCGAGCTGGACAGCTGCGCTCGATGCGCTGGCACTGGATTTTCAGCCGATGAGCGATCAGCGCGCCAGCGCCGCCTATCGCAGTCTGGTCGCGCGCAATCTCCTCAAAAAAGCTTTGATCGAATTGCGCGGCGCGCCGCTCTCTGCCACGCGCCTTGTGCCACCGCGAGGGCTCGCCCATGGCTGACGATCAAGCCCATGTCAGCAAACCGCTCGCGCATGATTCCGCGCGTCTGCATGTGCAGGGCGAGGCGGCCTATATCGACGATATACGTGAGCCTGCGGGCACATTGCATGTCGCACCGGGCCTCTCGCCTGTTGCGCGCGGTCGGCTGGTTGGGCTCGATCTCGCCAAGGTCAGGTCGGCACCCGGCGTCGTGGCTGTGCTTGCGGCGTGCGATATTCCCGGCAAGAACGATGTCTCGCCCGCCTTTGGCGACGATCCGCTCTTTGCCGAAGGGGAGGTGATTTTCCACGGGCAGGTTGTCTTTGCCGTTGTTGCGCACACGCGCGATGAAGCGCGCCGCGCTGCGCGGCTGGCGCAGTTCGAGATCGAGGCGGTGGAGCCGGCGATCAGCACGCAGGCCGCTGCGGCGCGGGCTGAAAAAGTTCTGCCCGATTTTGATTTTGGGCGCGGGGATGTAGGGGCTGGGCTGGCAGGTGCTGCGCACCGGCTCGAAGGGCGGCTCGCCATTGGCGGACAGGAGCATTTTTATCTCGAAGGACAGGCGGCGCTTGCCATTCCGGGCGAAGGCGACATGCTCGTTCATTCCTCCACGCAGGATCCGACCGAAGTGCAGCATGTGGTCGCGCGCGTGCTGGGCCTGCCCGATGCTTTCGTGACGGTTGAGACGCGCCGTATGGGTGGCGCTTTTGGCGGCAAGGAAAGCCAGGCGAGCCAGACTGCAGCACTTGCCGCGCTGGCTGCTCATGTCACCGGCCGTCCGTGCAAATTGCGGCTCGACCGCGACGATGATTTCGTCATCACCGGCAAACGCCATGCATTTCTGGCCGATTGGAAAATCGGGCATGACGATGAGGGGCGGATCTGCGCCTACGATGTGCAGCTCGATGCCAATTGCGGCTGCTCGGCCGATTTGTCGACCGGCGTCGTCGATCGCGCCATGTTCCATTCGGCGAATTGCTATTTCGCCCCCGCCGTCTCGGTGCGTTCGCGGCGGCTGCGCAGCGATATTGTCTCGGCCACGGCCTTCCGCGGTTTCGGCGGGCCGCAGGGGATGCTGGTGATTGAACGGGCCATGGAAGCCATTGCCCATGCGACCGGGCGCGATCCGCTGGATGTGCGCAAGGCCAATCTGCTGGCGCCGGGGCGCGATCTCATGCCCTATGGCATGAAGGTGGAAGAACTCGACACGCTGCCGGCCCTGATCGAACGTCTGGAGGCGACCTCCGATTATCGTGCGCGGCGCGCCGAGATTGCCGCGCATAATGCCACCGATCCGATCATCCGGCGCGGGATCGCTCTGACCCCGGTCCAGTTCGGCATTTCCTTCACCCTCGTCCATATGAATCAGGCGGGCGCTTTGGTGCATGTCTATCAGGACGGCTCCATCCATCTGAACCATGGCGGGACGGAAATGGGGCAGGGGCTCTTCACCAAGGTCGCGCAGATCGTGGCGGAAGAATTCGGTGTGCCCCTGAACTCTGTCCGCATTACCGCGACCAATACGGCCAAAGTGCCCAATGCCTCGCCGACGGCAGCCTCTTCGGGGACCGATCTCAACGGCATGGCGGCGCGCCTGGCGGCCGGTGCGATCAAGACGCGCATGGCAGGCGTGGCCGCAGCCCTGTGGGATCTGCCGGTTGAGGATATTTCCTTCCGCGAAGGCATGGTTTTTGGCGGCAATGACTCCATCTCCTTCCGCGATCTGGCGCGCCGCTGCCGCGAAGCCCGCGTGCAATTGTCGGAAGCAGGTTTTTACAAGACGCCGCATCTCGACTGGAACCGGGCGCAGAAGACGGGCCGCCCCTTCCTCTATTTCGCCTATGGTGCAGCCTGTTCGGAAGTGGCTCTCGATACGCTCACCGGCGAGACAAAAGTTCTGCGCACCGACATTCTGCATGATGTGGGACGCTCGCTGAATCCGGCCCTCGACATTGGCCAGATCGAAGGCGCTTTTGTGCAGGGCATGGGTTGGCTGACGAGCGAAGAGCTGGTCTTCGATGCCAAGGGCAAGCTGCTCACCCATGCGCCCTCGACATACAAGATTCCCGTTGCCTCCGATGTGCCCTGCGATTTGCGCGTCGCGCTTTTCGACAATGCCAATCGCGAGGACACAATCTATCGCTCGAAAGCGGTGGGCGAGCCGCCGCTCATGCTGGCCATCTCCGTCTATTCCGCCATGCTCGACGCTTTGCACGGGCTCGCGCCCCATCGGCCTGTCGCACTCGATGCACCAGCCACGCCAGAGCGTATCTTGATGGCCGCGCAGGCCCTGCGCGCCGCTTCTGCAAGTTGAATCAGAAGATGAAGAGCCGCTTGAATCATTTTCTGAAGTTTGGGTCCTATGCGACTCAAATGATTCCCGCTTCGGGATTGCGCCCATGAGTGCGGCCGATCGCCTGAACCGGATTCTTGCGCAGGGGCGGCGCCTTGTTCATGTATCGGTTGAGCGCGCGCAGGGCTCGACGCCGCGCGAGGCGGGCGCGGCCATGCTCGTGCTGGAGACAGGCGAAATCGCCGGGACGATCGGTGGCGGCGCACTGGAATGGGAGGCGCAGCGACTGGCCGGCAAAATGTTCGAGCCGGGCGCGCCGTCCTTGATGCGGCATGATATGGCGCTCGGCCCCGAACTCGCCCAGTGTTGCGGCGGACGCATGGCTCTGCGTTTCGAATTGCTCACGCCGACCGATGTCGCACGCGCAGCCGAGCTGGCGCGCGAGCCGGATTTGACGCCGCTGGCGCTTTTTGGCGCAGGCCATGTCGGGCGTGCGCTTGTGCTGGCTTTGGCGCCGCTGCCTTTTTCCATCCGCTGGATCGATGCGCGCGCCGCCATTTTTCCCGATGCGGTTCCGGCCCATGTGACGAAAATTGCACCCCTCGACCCGGCAGCAGAAATCGCCGGTCTGGCGCCAAATTCCTTTGTCCTGGTGATGACCCATTCCCATCCGCTCGATCTCGATATTGTCGCACGCGCGCTCATGGCGGGGTCTTTTCCGTTCGTCGGCCTGATCGGCTCTCTGACCAAGCGCAAGCGCTTTGAAAAGCGGCTGGCCGAGGCGGGCGTGCCGGGCCGCGCCATGGACCAGCTTGTTTGCCCGGTCGGGATCGAGGGAATTGAGGGCAAGGAACCCGCCACCATTGCCGCCTCCATGGCGGCACGATTGCTGATTGCCCGCGAAAGATTTTTGGAGACATGCGCATGACACGCGACAGTGCCGCCGATCTCGACAGACATTTCATGCTGCGCGCCGTTGCGCTTTCCAAGGAGCGGATGGAGGCCAATCTGGGCGGGCCCTTCGGGGCCGTGATCGTCCGGGACGGCGCCATTCTGGCTGAGGGGTGGAATGAGGTGACGTCTTCGCTCGATCCGACAGCCCATGCGGAAGTGGTGGCCATTCGCCGGGCCTGCGAGGCGGTCGGCTCTTTTTCGCTGCAGGGCGCGACGCTTTACACAAGCTGCGAGCCCTGTCCCATGTGTCTGGCGGCAGCCTATTGGGCGCGGGTGAGCCGTCTCGTTTATGCCAATACGCGCGACGAGGCGGCCTCCATCGGCTTCGACGATGCTTTTCTCTATGAGGAAATGCCCAAGGCTCCGCTGGCGCGCAATCTGGCCAGCGCGCATCTGCCGCTGGAAGAAGCGCGTGCCGTGTTCGAACTCTGGCGCAACAAGCCCGATAAAATTCCCTATTGATCGGCTCGACCCAGACTGTGGCTGAGCCGCGAATGCGGTTGCGCCTGCGCTGTTTTTCTATGGCAAGGCAACCAAGAGGCTCGGCTGTTTGTTAAAAGGGGGGCAATAGCGAGGGAATTTGCGATGGCGAGCATCGGCGAGGCGCGCATCCTTATCATGGCGACGGATGGTTTTGAGCAATCCGAGCTGCAGGTGCCGCTGGAGCGGCTGCGAGCCGCCGGAGCCAAAGTCCATATTTGTGCGCCCGAAGGCGCGCGGGAAATCAAGGGCTGGGCCGACAAGAACTGGGGCACGAAAATTCCGGTCGATCTGGAAATTGCTGCTGTCGACACGGTCGATTATGACGCGCTCGTCCTGCCGGGCGGCCAGATGAATCCCGATGCCTTGCGGATGAATGACGATGCGGTCGCGCTGGTTCAGGATTTTATCGATGAAGGCAAGCCGGTGGCTGCCATTTGCCATGCGCCCTGGCTGCTGATCGAGGCCGATGCTGTCGATGGCCGCAATGTCACCTCATGGCCCTCGCTGCGCACCGATCTCGAAAATGCCGGGGCTGAATGGGTGGATCGTGCGGTCGTTGTCGATGATGGTGTGATCACCAGCCGCTCGCCGAAAGATCTCGAGGCTTTTATCGCGGCGCTGATTGCCCAGATCGAGGAAGAAATAGCCGATCCCGGTCGTCTGCCTGTGTGAGACGGCGCTAGTATGATCGTTGATCGAAGCCGCTTGTATCGGGCGTATCGAGTCTCGACCAGAGATGCGATGAATTCCTCTCCTCCTCCTGCATGGCAAGAGTGAGAATATGATGGATTGCGCACAAGACGGGCATGTCGTGGCCCGCACATAAGCGACGCAACTCATCCCAATCATGGGCGCGGGCGCGAGAGGAAAAACGCCGCACGGCACGGGCTGCATAAAGTCCAACACTCATGCCTTGCGTTTCGGCGGCCTCGGCCACGCGGTGAAAGAAAGCGGAGCCAATCGACATGACCGCCGCCTCGGCGACGGGCGCAAGCGAGCAGCTGCCGATCATTTCTTTCATGAACATTCCGGTCTCTTCCCCTGAAGCCGAGGGCCATATTTTTTGTGTAGAGAGCAATCCTGACAATTGAATGACATAAAACGATTTTTTTGATGCGCGTGCGGTGCTTGTCTTGTCGCCCGCCCCAAAAAAATCGAGAGATCATCGCTGTACTTGGGCCGCAACGTCTCTATCGCAAGGATTGACGAGAAATGCGCCGCGCCAGCAAAGCCTGGCATATGTCAGAATTTCGCTGACGTCCCGTCCGGCAAATGGGCCGGATCAAGGAGGTCGGCGCGACAGAAACGCATCTGTCGCGCCGGAGTTCCGATTTATCTTGCCTCAGCCGGCGTCGGCAACGAGGCCGGCGGCTTCAATGCCCTTGATGGCAGCCAGTTCGTCATTGTCCGATGTGTCGCCCGACACGCCGACGGCGCCGAGAATCTCGCCATCCTTGTTGCGGATGAGAACGCCGCCGGGCACGGGCATCAAGCCCATTTCGGCCAGGGGGGTGGCGCCTGCCACAAAGGCCGGACGGTCGGCGGCAAGGCCCGTCAATTTGCGCGAGCCCATGCCCATGCCGACTGCGCCAGAGGCTTTGGCAAAGGCGATTTTCCAGCGCAGCAGGCTGGATTTGTCTTCAATGGCGCTGGCTTTCAAGGCGCCGCGCGCATCGAGCACAATAATGCCCAGCGGGCTGAACTTCTGCCCATGGGCGAAGGCGAGCGCCTGCGCGATGATTTTCTGGGCGGCTTCGAGCGTCAGATGGTTCATGGTATCAATTCTCCTCATGGGATGGTTTCCCATGACAAGACCTGCGGCGAAGGTCAAGGAAAGGAAATGGCATGCAGATGCACGAAGTCCGGAGCGCCCTTGTCGAGGCTTGCCGCGCGCTGAACCGGCTTGGCCTCAATCAGGGCACTTCTGGCAATCTGTCCGTTCGTTGCGGCGCAAAAATGCTGATCACGCCCACCGCGACACCCGACGAGCGCCTGGCGCCCGACATGCTGGCGACCATGCGGATTGCGGATGAGGAGGGGCGCTTTTCCGGGCCCTGCGCGCCTTCCAGCGAATGGCGGTTCCATCGTGACATTTATCGCGCGCGCCCCGATGTCGGCGCCATCGTCCATTGCCATGCGACTTATGCGACGGTTTTGTCCATGTTGCGGCTCGATATTCCAGCCGCCCATTACATGATTGCCGCTTTCGGCGGCTCACGCATCCGCTGCACCGATTATGCGCCCTATGGTACGCAGGAACTCTCGGCCCTTGCGGTTGAGGGATTGGGGCCGCGCCACGGCGTGTTGCTGGGTTCGCATGGCATGATTGCGGTCGGCGCCAATCTGGAACAGGCCATGTGGCGCGCGCTTGAGCTTGAAACGCTGGCGCGGCAATATTATCTGGCGCGGCAATTGGGCGAGCCTGTCATTCTGCCCGATGATGAAATCGAGCGGCTCATTCCGCGTTTTGCGGCCTATGGGATCGCAGCGAAAGACTGATCTTTGTTGTGGCGAGGGCAATTGAGAAGCCGCAAGGGGCGGCTTATGGATTGCCTGGCTTGCGCGCTGCGATGAGGATCACATCTTTTCCCAAATCCGCAACGCGCTCTCGATAAATTCCTGCGTGGCGCCCAGCTGATTTTGCGGATCGAGAATGCGATCGATCTCGGCGGCTGACAGCGCTTTGGCGAGTGGATCGGCTTTGACGATCTCGGCCAGGCTGCGTCCGGTTGCGCCAACATCGCGCGCGGCTTTTTCGACCAGCGCAAAGGCTTCCGCACGGCCCAGATGGGGGGCGAGCGCCAGCGCCAGCATTTCCGTCATCGGCAGGCCTTTGAGCGCATCGAAATTGGCGCGCATGCGCGCGGCATCGACATTCAAACCCTCAAGCGTGTCAGCCATATTGGCAAGCGCGCCGGCGCAGAGTTTGACAATATCGGGCAGCGCGCCCCATTCGCTCTGCCAGCCACCGAGCGCACGTTCATGTTCCTGCGCCATGCCTGACAGGAGCGTCGCCATCAAGCCCGGTGTGCGCAAGGCGGCTGAGACCGTCAGCATGCAGCGCACCGGATTGCGCTTGTGCGGCATGGCGGAAGAGCCACCGCGCCCGGCTTCCGCCGGCTCAAATGTTTCGCCAATTTCAAATTGCATCATCAGCGCGACATCGCGCGCGATTTTTCCCGCAATCCCGGTGGCAATAGCCATTTCGCCGGCAAGAGCAACCAATGCGCCGCGCCGCGTATGCCAGGGCAGGGGCGTGCCCTCGCATATGGCCTCGCGCGCCGGTGCATAGGCATTTATCGCGGCAAGCCGCGCAAACAAATGACGCGCCGTGGCGCCGCCATGATGGTCAAGCGAGCCCAGTGTGCCGGCTGCCCCGCCCAATTGCGCAACCAGAGCCTCGCGCGCATGTTGGCGCAGACGCGAACGGCTCTGCGCAACAGCCAGAAGCCATTGCGCTGCTTTCAGGCCGAATGTGACGGGCGTTGCAGGCTGCAGCAAAGTGCGCCCCAGCATGGCCGTCTTGGCATGAGCGCGCGCCAATGTTGCAGCCGCTGTCGCCAGACGTGTCATCAGTGCATCGATGTCCACCAGCGCTTCGCCAAGCTGCAAGACGAGTGCGGAATCGATGGCATCCTGACTGGTGGCGCCGAAATGAACCGCGGTCGCAGCCGCAGGATCTTTGGCGCGCACGGCCGATGTCAGCAGTTTGACGAAAGGAATGGCCAGCGAGCCGCCTTTCAGGGCTTCGGCAAAAAGTGCGGGCTCGTCATAGGTGAGCGTTTGGGCGACCGCGGCAATGGTTGTGGCTGTATCCTGCGGGATCAGCCCCGCATCGGCTTGCGCTGCGGCCAGTGCCGCTTCGAAAGTCGCCATATGATGCAACAGGCGTCCATCGGACAGGATCTCGGCCATGCGCGCAGTGGTGCCATAGGTGTCGTCGAGCGTCGGCCTGAATTGGGTCATGGAAAGCCTTTTCCTTCTGCCCTTGGCTGTAAAATGCACTGCGACGCGGGTCAATTCCGGATCTTTGGGAACTCTCCGCCGGGCCCGTCCATTGCCCGGTCGCGCCCCTCTGGCGCGAGCCCGGAAACGACGAAGCCTCTGGCGCAGGAGACTTGCACATGGACCGTCGCCTATTCGTTAAATCCCTGTTCGGGGCCGCCGGAGCGGCGTGGATCGCGACCGCTTTGGCCCCTCGCGCGCATGCGCTGCCGCTCCTCGATGAATTGCAGGCCATGGATGAAGCAGGCACCAGCCCGCTGATGCAGACGCCCATCAATCCGGCCGATCTGCCGGCCGAAGGCGCGATTGAGACGCAATATTATGGACCGCCGCGCCACCGCACTTATGGCCATCCCTATTATCCCCCCTATC
>CAZHOK010000003.1:0-2426 GCA_964534115.1 uncultured Beijerinckia sp. | reverse complement strand
CATGCGGCGGCGTTGCCGGACCTATATCAATCGGCAGGGGCGTCGCGTGCGACGCTGCTGGGTTGGCTGAAGCGATGGCCATGATTTTGAACGGGCGCCCGCAAGGCGCCCGTTTTTTAACTGTACCCATCATCGACTTTTGGCTGAGACGCTCTGTCGCTGACGCGAGCCAAGCCGGTTGACCTGAATCAATGACCGCAAAGCGCCTGCACGCGAGTGTGGCCGGGTGAAGAAATCAAGCGACTCGGGACATGCGGGTCGCGGGACGTCACTCGGGACATTCAAATGGCACAGACAGGATCGGCAGGGCTGTCGCCCGTAGCAAAGAGCATGACGCTTGGCGAATTGGCTTTCATCGTCGTCGCTGCGGCTTCTGCCGTTCTATGGATGGTGATCACCGCCAAAGCCTATACACCCGAATATGCATTTCACGCCGCGCTCTTTGCGCTTGCCAGCGTTGCCAGCGTCTTTGCTGTTGCCAATCGTTACATGGCGCGCCCCGCAGAAAAGCCGGCGCAAAAAATCGGCGACAGGCCCAATTACAATATGGGTCCGGTGAAATTCACGACCATCGCCGCGCTCTTCTGGGGGATTGCCGGTTTTCTTGTCGGCGTGATCATCGCGCTGCAACTTGCCTTTCCTGCGCTGAATTTCGATCTCCCGTGGATTTCATTCGGACGGCTCCGGCCGCTGCATACATCGGCCGTGATCTTTGCCTTTGGCGGCAATGTGCTGATTGCAACATCTTTCTATGTCGTGCAGCGCACCTGCAGAGCAAGGCTGGCGGGGGATCTCTCACCCTGGTTCGTTGTGCTCGGTTATAATTTTTTCATCGTCATTGCCGGCACCGGCTATTTGCTGGGCATTACGCAAGGCAAGGAATATGCGGAGCCCGAATGGTATGCCGACCTTCTGCTGACGATTGTCTGGGTGGTTTATTTTCTTGTCTTTATGGGGACGATTTTCAAACGCGAGGAGCCCCATATTTATGTGGCCAACTGGTTCTATATTGCCTTCATCGTGACGATTGCCGTTTTGCATCTGGGCAATAATGCAACCGTGCCGGTCTCCATCTTCTCGGCGAAATCCTACATTGTCTGGTCCGGCGTGCAGGATGCGATGGTGCAATGGTGGTACGGACATAATGCAGTCGGCTTTTTTCTGACAGCCGGCTTTCTCGCCATCATGTATTACTTCATCCCGAAGCGGGCGGAGCGTCCGGTCTATTCCTACCGGCTCTCCATCATCCACTTCTGGGCGCTCATCTTCATGTATATTTGGGCCGGCCCGCATCATCTCCATTACACGGCACTTCCAGATTGGGCGCAGACGCTGGGCATGACCTTCTCGATCATGCTGTGGATGCCCTCATGGGGCGGGATGATCAACGGATTGATGACGCTGTCAGGCGCATGGGACAAATTGCGCACCGATCCCGTGCTGCGCATGATGGTCGTCTCGGTGGCTTTTTACGGCATGTCGACTTTCGAGGGTCCGATCATGTCGGTGAAAGCCGTCAATTCCCTGTCCCATTACACCGACTGGACCATCGGACATGTGCATTCAGGTGCGCTTGGATGGGTGGGCTATGTTTCCTTCGGCGCCATTTATTGCCTTGTGCCCTGGCTGTGGAACAAGCCGCGTCTTTATTCGCTGAAACTCGTCAATTGGCATTTCTGGATCTCGACGCTGGGAATCGTTTGCTACATTTCGGCCATGTGGGTCGCGGGCATCATGCAGGGCCTCATGTGGCGCGCCTATACGGCGCTGGGCTTTCTTGAATATTCCTTCCTCGAAACAGTCGAGGCCATGCACCCCTTCTATGTGATCCGCGCCTTTGGCGGCGGCCTCTTTCTGCTCGGCGCGCTGATCATGGTCTGGAACATTTACAAGACAATTGTCTCGCCGGCGCCACAAGCCGAAACCGGCGTGACCCCCGCACTCGTGCCTGCACAATAAGGGGCGTTGAAAATGTCACTCTGGAACAAGCATGCGATTTTCGAGAAAAACTCGATCATCCTGATCATCGGGGTGCTGATTGTGATCTCGATCGGCGGTCTCGTCGAAATCCTGCCGCTCTTTTATCTCAAAAGCACGATTGAAAAGGTGGAAGGGGTGCGGCCCTATACGCCGCTCGAACTCGCTGGGCGCAACATCTATGTCCGCGAGGGTTGCTATACATGCCATTCGCAGATGATCCGCGCCTTGCGCGACGAAGTGGAACGCTACGGACATTATTCGCTGGCCTCCGAAAGCATGTATGACCGGCCGTTCCAATGGGGCTCCAAGCGCAACGGCCCCGATCTTGCCCGTGTCGGCAACAAATATTCCGACGATTGGCATCGTCGTCATCTCGAAAATCCGCGCGCCATGGTGCCGGGCTCAATCATGCCGGCCTATCCCTGGCTGGCAAAAACGCCGCTCGA
>CAZHOK010000002.1:111490-141623 GCA_964534115.1 uncultured Beijerinckia sp. | reverse complement strand
GATGAATATCAGGGCTTCGCCTGGGGCATGGGCATCGACCGCATCGCCATGCTGAAATATGGCATGCCCGACCTACGACCCTTCTTCGAAGCAGACATGCGCTGGCTGTCGCATTACGGGTTTCGCCCGCTCGATCTGCCGACGCTGGCCGGCGGCCTGAGCTCGTAAGGAGAGACGACATGAAATTCACGCTCTCCTGGCTCAAGGACCATCTCGAGACCGACGCCTCGCTCAACGAGATCGTCGAAACGCTGACGCGTATCGGGCTCGAAGTCGAGCATGTCGTCGACCCCGCCGATGTGCTGAAGGATTTCGTCGTCGGTCACGTGATCGACGCGCAGCAGCATCCCGATGCGGATCGCCTGCGCGTCTGCATGGTCGATGTTGGCGCGGGTGCGCCGGTTCAGGTCGTCTGCGGCGCACCGAATGCACGCGCGGGACTGAAGACGGTCTTTGCGGCGCCAGGCACCTACATTCCGGCCAAGAAATTCACCATCGCCAAGGGCGTGATCCGCGGCGTGGAATCGCTCGGCATGCTGTGCTCGGCGGCAGAACTCGATCTGTCGGGCGATCATGACGGCATTATGGAGCTTGATGCTGCAGCACAGCCCGGCCAGCGTTTCGTCGATTTCGCCGGACTTGGCGATCCCGTCATCGAGATCAATCTCACACCCAACCGCGCGGATGCAGCGGGCGTGCATGGCATTGCGCGCGATCTCGCTGCCGCCGGCCTCGGCAAGCTGAAAGACCGCGCGATCAAGCCCGTTCCGGGCAGCTTCCCCTGCCCCGTGAATGTGAAGCTCGACTTCACACATGGCGACGAGCATCTCGCACCTGCCTTCGCCCTGCGTCTTGTGCGCGGCGTGAAGAACGGCCCCTCGCCGTCGTGGCTGCAAAAGCGGCTGACGTCGATTGGCCTTCGCCCGATCAATGCGCTCGTCGACATCACCAATTACCTCACCTTCGACCGCGGGCGTCCTTTGCATGTCTTCGATGCAAAAAAGGTCGCGGGCAATCTCGTCGTGCGCCGCGCGAAAGAGGGCGAAGAGATCCTTGCGCTCGATGGCAAGACCTACAGGCTCGATCCGTCCGTCATTGCGATTGCCGATGACAAGGGCGTTGAATCCATCGCCGGCATCATGGGCGGTGAGGCATCCGGCTGCGACGAGAGCACGACCGATGTGCTGATTGAATCGGCGCTCTGGGACCCGCTGACCATCGCGCGCGCAGGCCGTTCGCTCGGCATCGTGACGGATGCGCGCTACCGCTTCGAGCGCGGTGTCGATCCGGCTTTCTGCATTCCCGGTGCAGAGATTGCCACGCATCTCGTGCTTGAAATCTGCGGCGGCGAAGCCTCCGAAATGACGGTCGCCGGATCTGTCGAAAAGCCATCGCACACGATTGACTTCCCCTGGAGTGAAGTGCGACGCCTTGCGGGGCTCGATCTCGATGCCTCGACCATGGCCGGAACGCTTGAAAAGCTCGGCTTCGACGTGCTGCGGCAGGCCACGAATGCTGACCGCGTTTTCGTCAAAGTGCCGAGCTGGCGCGCCGATGTCGAAGGCAAGGCGGATCTTGTCGAGGAAATCGTCCGCATCGCGGGCCTTGATGCTGTCGTCTCCACGCCGCTGACGCGTGAGACGGCTGAAATCCCGGCGCCGATTCTCACGCTCCTGCAGAAGCGCACACGGCTTGCGCGCCGCACGCTTGCCGCGCAGGGACTGGTCGAGGCGGTGACCTGGTCCTTCATCTCGCATGAAAAGGCTGTGCTCTTCGGCGGCGGTGCGCCTGAACTCGCGCTGGCCAATCCAATCGCGGCCGATCTTTCAGACATGCGTCCGAGCCTGCTTGCGGGCCTGCTCACGGCAGCTCAGCGCAATGCGGATCGCGGTATGGGCGATCTCGCCATGTTTGAAGTCGGCCAGATCTTCAAGGGCGATGGCGAAAACGACCAGAGGATGAGTGCCGCTGCGCTCCGTCGCGGCACGGCGCGCGTCTCCGGCGCTGGGCGTCATTGGTCTGGCGCGGCGCGCAATGTGGATGTCTTCGACGCCAAGAACGATGCGCTTGCGCTGCTTGGCGCGTTGGGTGTCGCGACCGGCGGCCTGCAGATTGTGGCGGGCGGCCCGTCCTTCCTGCATCCGGGCCGTGCCGGCACGCTGCAGTTTGGCCCGAAGAATATCATCGGCTGGTTCGGTGAATTTCATCCGCGCGTCCTCTCAGCGCTTGATGTCGAAGGTGCGCTTTGCGGTTTTGAGATTATTCTCGATGCGATCCCCGCACCTAAGGCCAAGCCGACCAAGGTGAAGCCAAAACTCGACATGTCGGACCTCATGCCGCTCGAGCGCGACTTCGCCTTCATCGTCGATGTTGCGGTGCAGGCCGGCGACATCCTCAAGGCTGCGCAAACCGCTGACCGCGCTTTGATCACGGGTGCGAATGTTTTCGATATCTATCAGGGAGCCGGCATCCCTGAAGGCAAGAAATCCGTCGCCATCAGCGTCACATTGCAACCGCGCGAAAAGACTCTGACAGATACGGAAATCGATTCCGTCATGCAGAAGATCGTCGCTGAAGTGACGAAGAAGACAGGCGCGTCCCTACGCGGCTAACAAACGAAGGAGGGGCCATGATCTTCAGTCTCGGGCTCCTCCTGCTCTGCCAGCTGATAGGCGAAGCGCTGGCGCATGGTCTCGACCTGCCCCTGCCCGGACCAGTCATCGGCATGATCTTCCTGCTTGTCCTGCTCCTCGTGAGAGACAAATTGGCGGCTGTCCTGCCAAGCGAAATCGGCGATGGCACATTGGAGAAAACGAGCAACGGCCTGCTCGCCCATCTTTCGCTGATGTTCATCCCGGCAGGGGTCGGCGTGGTGCAACGCCTCGACCTCGTGGTCGATCATGGCGTGGCGCTGTTCATCGCGCTGGTGCTCTCGACCGCCCTTGCCATGCTCGCCAGCGTCGCGGCATTTCGATTGATCGCGCGGCTCATGGGAGAGCGCGAATGAATAATGATTTCGCGCTCTGGGTCTATCTTAGCCGCACACCGCTTCTCTGGCTGACGGTGACCATTTTCGCTTATGTGATCGCCGACCGCATCTCTGCGAAACTGGATCGCAATCCGCTTGCCAATCCTGTGCTGCATGCGGTTTGGATGATTGCGCTCGTGCTGGCTGCGACAGATACGCCCTACCGTACCTATTTCGAGGGCGCTCAATTTGTGCACTTCCTCCTTGGTCCCGCAACTGTCGCGCTTGCTGTACCGCTATATGGGCATCGTCATACAGTGATGCGCGCCATCCTGCCTATGGCGGGCGCATTGTTCGTCGGCGCCATTGTCGCCCTGGTTTCTGCGGTTCTGATTGCGAAGGCGTTGGGCGTTCCAAACGATGTGCTGATTTCGCTGGCCCCAAAATCTGTCACCGGTGGCGTCGCTATGGGCGTTGCCGAACGCACGGGCGGCGATCCGGCGCTGGCCGCCGTACTTGTCATCGTCACTGGCCTGATCGGATCCATGATCGTCACGCCAATGATGAATGCGGCCGGTATCAAAGATTATCGCGCCCGCGGTTTTTCAGTCGGCGTCGCCGCACACGGAATTGGGACCGCGCGCGCCTTTCAGGTGAATATGATGGCTGGCACATTTGCTGGAATCGGCATGGGACTCAACGCCATGCTGACGCCGATACTCGTGCCAATCATCCTTCCATGGCTTCTTCGCTGATCAGCCGAGATTGAGCTCTTTGAAGAAATCATTTCCCTTGTCGTCAATGACGATGAAGGCCGGGAAATCCTCAACTTCGATCTTCCAGATCGCTTCCATGCCGAGCTCGGGATATTCCAGCACTTCAACCTTCTTGATGCAGTCCTGCGCAAGCCGCGCCGCTGGGCCACCGATCGAGCCGAGATAGAAGCCCCCGTGCTTGGCGCAGGCCTCGCGAACATCCTTTGAACGGTTGCCCTTAGCGAGCATCACCATTGAGCCGCCTGCTGCCTGAAACTGGTCAACGAAGGAATCCATTCGGCCTGCTGTCGTCGGACCGAAAGAGCCAGATGCAAAACCTTCCGGTGTCTTGGCAGGGCCTGCGTAATAGACCGGATGATTTTTGAAATATTCCGGCAGGCCTTGTCCTGCATCGAGCCGCTCGCGCAACTTTGCATGGGCAAGATCACGAGCGACGATAATTGTGCCTGTCAGCGAAAGGCGCGTCTTGATCGGATGTTTCGACAATTGCGCCAGAATTTCTTTCATCGGTTTGTTGAGATCGATTTTCACCACCTCGCCACCGAGCGAAGAATTTTCGACCTCCGGTAGATAAGTCGCCGGATTGTGTTCAAGCTCTTCCAGGAACACGCCATCACGTGTGATCTTTCCAGCGGCCTGACGATCGGCCGAACAGGAAACACCAAGACCGATGGGCAGTGACGCACCATGGCGTGGCAGCCGAATAACTCGCACGTCATGGCAAAAATACTTTCCACCAAACTGCGCGCCCACGCCGAGCTTTTGCGTCAGCTTGAAAATCTCTTCTTCCATGGCGAGGTCGCGGAACGCCTGACCATCCTCACTGCCTTCCGTCGGCAGATTGTCGAGATAGCGCGCCGAGGCGAGCTTCACTGTCTTGAGAGTCATTTCTGCCGACATGCCACCAATGACGATGGCGAGATGATAGGGCGGGCAAGCGGCGGTGCCGAGCGTCAGGATCTTTTCCTTCAGAAAAGCGATCATGCGGTCATGCGTGAGCAGAGAGGGTGTGGCCTGGTAGAGAAAGGTCTTGTTGGCTGATCCGCCGCCCTTGGCCATGAAGAGAAATTTGTAGGCGTCCTCGCCGTCAGCATAGATCTCGATCTGTGCGGGCAGATTGTTCTTGGTGTTCTTCTCTTCGAACATCGACACAGGTGCGAGCTGCGAATAGCGAAGATTGCGCTTGTGGTACGCATCAATGACGCCCTGCGCAATTGCGCCTTCGTCATTGCCATCGGTCCAGATCAGGCGACCTTTTTTGCCCATCACAATGGCTGTGCCTGTGTCCTGACACATGGGCAACACCCCGCCGGCCGCAATATTCGCATTTTTTAGAAGATCATAGGCAACAAATTTATCATTCGACGTCGCCTCCGGATCATCGAGGATCTTACGCAATTGAGCGAGGTGTCCCGGGCGCAGCAAATGGTTGATATCAATCATCGCCTGTTCGGCAAGCAACCGAATAGCCTCGCTCGAGACGGTCAGAACTTCCCTTTCACCGAGCTTTTCGACCTTCACGCCCTCGCTGGTCAGTTTGCGATAGGGTGTCTTGTCTTTGCCGAAACGGAAAAGCGGGCGATGCGAATAATTCATTGTCTCAGGATCCGGTGGTTTCGATAGCGCCTTTTATTCGGTTGGGCTCACGTTTCCAAGCTTGCCTTTCGGTCGGGGCAACCGCAGCCTCGTTGCCGAGTTGCGGAATGACAGAAACAGGAGTGTCGGCGTGGAATTCCCACATCCGCTTATGGTCTGCGACATCGGCGGCACAAATACACGGATCGGGCTCGCCGAGGCGCCCGGTCACGACCCAATCCTTCTGGCAAAAGTAAAGACAGCCGATTTTTCAGACCTGGCTGACTGCGTGGAGCAAGTCCTGCGCGACGCCCATGCCCCGCGGCCGCGATCTCTCCTGGCCTGCGCCGCCGGCCCTGTCACAAACCGCAGCTTGAAGCTGACCAATGCAAAATGGACCATTGACGGCCCCCTGCTTGCCTATCGTCTCGGACTTTCGCAGGGCTTGTTGCTCAATGACTTTGAGGCTCAGGCTCTCGCTCTGCCATGCCATCGTCCGGGCTGGGTCCATCTGATCGACAGCCCTCAGCCCCCCGGCCCAGGGCCACGCTTGGTTCTAGGACCGGGCACCGGCCTTGGGGTCGCCGCGCTCATCTCCGAGGAGGGGCGCCATTTCGCGCTCGCCAGCGAGGCCGCCCACACGGATTTCGGACCTGTTTCATCGGAAGATGGCAGGCTCTGGTCTGAGATTGAAAAAGTCCATGGCCGCGTAACGGCCGAAACGATCCTCTCGGGACCGGGGCTCGCCCGACTGCACAGCGCCCGCATGCGCCTGATCGGTCGAAGCCAGGCTTTGCTTGGGTCGGCTGAAATCATCGCGCGCGCCTTGGCCCAGCCCTCCGGGCCGGAAGCCGAATCGGTCCAGCACTTCTGGCTGCTGCTGGGTCGTTTTGCAGGCGATATGGCGCTGACCTTTCTGGCCCGGGGCGGCATATTCCTGTCGGGCGGCATCCTTCCACGGATCGTGTCTCTCTTGGATGCGGGGGCTTTTCGTACGGCCTTTGAAAACAAGGCGCCGATGATCCAGATTGTCAGCCACATTCCGGTCGGGATCATTATGGTTCCCGAAGCCGTGCTCGTAGGCATGGCGGCAATCGCCGCCAGACCGGAAGGGTATAAAATCAATTTTTGTGAGCGTGCCTGGCGTTAATTTAGGCAGCGTTCTGCGAGCTCGGCGATTGGATCAGCATAGTGTAGAGAGCCGCAGCATCCCGTGTCGCTCTGATCTTGGCCGTTATGGCAGGATCGCGCAAAATGCGGGCGGCACGGGCCAGCGCCTTCAAATGATCTGCGCCGGCAGTCTCAGGAGCGATCAAGAGGAAAATCAAGTCAACAGGAGCGCCGTCAAGCGCTTCATAGTCGATCGGCCGTTCAAGACGGGCGAAAACGGCAAAAATCCGTCCCGCTTTCGGCAGCTTCCCATGCGGGATAGCTATCCCGTTGCCGACGCCTGTGGATCCCAAACGCTCGCGCTGCAGAAGCGCATCGAAGATTTCTCGAGAAGGAATGCCCGATACCAGCGCAGCCTTTTCGCTCAGCTCCTGCAGGGCCTGCTTCTTCGAATTGACCTTGAGCGAGGGCAAGATTGCATCGGCATTCAGCAAATCTTTAAGCGACATGGCGGTCCAGCTTTGATGAGTCCCGAAAAACTGAGGCAATTTGCATGCCGCCCCATGAAACGCCTGCCTCAAGGCGTAACATCGCCAGATGCCCTATCCTGCACGTCCAAGTCAATCCAGCCAATATTTCCATCGGTTCTGCGGTAAACCATATTGATCCGTCCCGTCGCCGCATGACGAAACACCTGAACATGTGCGCCTGTGAAATCAAGCTCCATAACCGCCTCCGAGACCGGCATGCTGTTCAGAAGGCTTTTTCGTTCGGCCACAACCACCGGGTGAAAACCCGCTTCACCTTGCTCATCCACCGGGCCTTGAATGACATAATCGGCAAACAGCTCACCAGCAACCTGAGCTGTTTCATTTGGTGCGCCAATGCCATGATGATCCTGAATCCGCCGCTTATAACGTGTCAGGCGCCGCTCCAGCCGGCTCGCCGCCTCGTCGAAGCTTGCATAAGAATCCTGCGCTCGCCCCTCTGCATGCAATGTCACGCCTGAACGCAAATGAAGTGTGCAATCGGTTCGGTATCCTGAACCTTCATGATCCAGGACCACATGTCCGGTCACGCTGCCATGCAGATAACGGGAGCATAAACCTTCTATACGTTCGCCTATGTGCTGACGGAGGGCTTTGCCCAGATCAAAATTCTTGCCGGCAATTCTGAAGCTCATTTGAACAACTCCAGCAGACGATCCCGTTATGGCAGCATAAGTTCGCCTCTATTGGCAAGCCTCGCGTAGCTGATGACAGGAGTCAATGAGCAATAAGAGATAAGATAAATAAGAGCCTATACCTCATGCTGCATAGTCATCTTTTCCCGTCTCCTCTCGACAGAAGAGGGAATACGAAGACTTTCACGGTATTTTGCAACGGTCCTTCGAGCAATATCTATGTTTTGTTCTTTAAGTTTCACGACGATCGCATCGTCCGACAAAATATCATTGATTGTCTCCGAGTCGATCAATTGCTTGATACGGAACCGGACAGCCTCAGCCGAATGAGACTCGCCGCCTGAACGAGCCGGAATCGATGCTGTAAAGAAATACTTGAGTTCAAAAAGTCCACGGGGAGATGCCATATATTTGTTCGAGGTGACACGAGACACTGTCGATTCATGCATTCCGATGGCATCCGCGATTGTCTTGAGATTCAACGGTCGCAAATGTTCAACGCCCTGGGCAAAAAACATATCCTGCTGCTTGACGATTTCTGCAGATACTTTGAGTATTGTTCTTGCACGCTGTTCTAATGATTTGGTGAGCCAATTTGCAGATTGAAGACAATTTGCAACAAAAGACTTATCTGCAGCACTTCCTTGCATGCGCGATACGCGGGTAGCATACGTCTGATTCACCAGAACGCGCGGAAGACCCTCAGGATTGAGCTCAACATGCCATGAACCATCGGGCGCAGCTCGAATCGTTACATCGGGCACAATTGTCTGGATGACGCCGCCGCCGAATGCGCGGCCAGGCTTAGGATCGAGATGACGGATTTCTGAAACCATTTCAGCAAAATCTTCGTCATCGACCCCACATAGTTTTTTCAAGGCAACAAAGTCGCGCTTTGCCAGAAGTGGCAAATGATCGAGCAAGATCTGCATTGCCGGATCCAGCCTATTTCGTTCGCGTAACTGAATGGCAAGACATTCAGAAAGATTTCGCGCCCCGACACCGGACGGATCGAATTGCTGGATTTTGGCAAGAACCTGATTCACGACCTCGATCGAAGCGCCGAGGCGCTCGGCTATGTCTTCCGGGCTCTCTCGAAGATAACCTGCATCATCCACCGCATCGATCAATGCGTGTCCGATCATGCGCCCAATTGCATCCGTTATCGTGAGTGATAATTGTTCCGCGAGGTGGTCGTGCAGGGTGACCTGCGTGGCGACATAGGCTTCAAGATCGGGAGATTCGCCATCGCTTCCGGTTGTAGCGCCACTCCAGGATGTAGCCGACAAGCCTGCCGCATCGAGCAGGGGCTGCTGCTCAGCCGGTGTCGGCGCACGATCATTGTCAAATGTATTGCCTATTTCCGTGCCAAGATCGGATTCAAGCGCTTGCGTATCGATGGCCAGAGTTTCGCTGGCCCAATCGCCTTCGCTTCGACTTGTATCGCCGGGATCAAGATCAGAGCCATCGTTCCAGTCCTCCGCCTCGCGGCTTGGCGGCGCCTCGATTGGATCTGGACCATCATCCGCTCTTTCGAGCAGCGGATTTCGCTCCAGCTCCTCTTCGACAAAGGCATTCAATTCAACATTGGAAAACTGAAGCAGCTTGATCGCCTGCAAAAGCTGCGGCGTCATCACCAGGGACTGCCCCTGGCGCAGCATTAGCTTCGTCGAAAGCGCCATCAGGAACGGTTCTCAATCACATATTTCCAGACCGGATACCCGGCCCAGAAATTGCATATACACTATTGCCGCTGGGATAGCTACGTACCGGCTTCAGCTAAAGCCAAGCTGTCTCTGATTCATCAGGTTTTCGTTAATTATCTGGCTAATAGCCCAGATTCACATCCGAAACGACTCTCCAAGGTAGAAGCGCCGGACCTCGGAGTTTGCAACAATCTCCTCCGGGGGCCCCTCGGTCAGCACATGCCCTGAATGAATAATATAGGCGCGATCGATCAGACCCAGGGTCTCGCGAACATTATGGTCGGTGATGAGAACCCCAATGCCTCGGCGGGTCAAATGACGGACAAGCTGCTGAATATCGCCTACCGCAATGGGATCGATGCCGGCAAAGGGTTCATCGAGAAGCATAAAGCTTGGCTGACTGGCAAGGGCGCGGGCAATTTCACAGCGCCGACGCTCGCCGCCTGACAAGGCGATCGAGGGAGCCTTTCTGAGGCGCTTGATATCAAATTCCTCCAGCAGGGCCTCGAGTTCATGCTCCCGCTGCTCGCGATCGGGTATCGCGACCTCCAAAACGGCGCGGATATTGTCCTCAACATTGAGTCCACGAAAAATGGACGCTTCCTGCGGCAGATATCCAATCCCAAGGCGGGCCCGCCGATACATGGGCAGGAAAGTCACCTCATGCCCATCGAGATCGATCGCGCCTTTATCAGGGCGGATCAGGCCGGTGATCATATAGAAGACCGTTGTTTTTCCTGCACCATTTGGCCCGAGGAGCCCAACAGCTTCACCGCGACGGACAGCGAGACTGACGTCTTGGACGACTTGGCGGGCGCCATAGGCCTTTCCAAGACCGGAGGCAACGAGCCAGCCCTCACCTGACGAGACTTCGGCAGACGCGATCTCGGGTGAATCTGTGGGTGAGCTCATTTGGATTGCTTCAAACCTGTCCGATGGCACTTTGGTCGACACAGCTCCAGAAAGCTTCAGCCGTCTTCGCTGGCCTAACCTGCGCAGAGAATTGGCGCAACTGCGACCAAGGCCCAAGGCCGCAATTCAGCGTGCCGGACGCCGCTCCGCCGGCTTGGGCGTATCTGGCGATCCGGGCGTGAAAATGGAATTCACACGGCCACCAATGACTTGAGCGTAGCCCGTATCCAGATCGTAAACGAGTTTGGAATCACGTTCGCCTTTGGTCACATTCGATCCCTGGCTGAGAACGACATTACCAATCAGGTAAACTTTATTTTCTGCCCGATCGTAAATGCCGCTGTCGCCGGTGCCGACCTGGTCCACCTGAGTGACCGTGACAGGACCGGCGGCTTCGATCCGTCGGATACGCCCGCCCGCATCCGTCTGCAATCCGCCAGCGCTCTGGTCTTCCTTCTGCAGGAAAACAACCATGGTCGTCGCGCGCATGGTCGATTCACCTTGCCGAGCCAGAACGCCGCCGGAATAAATGAGCCTTTGCTCCTTGTCGAAATATTCTAACTTGGCGGCATCAACCGTTATGGGAGCCCTCGAATTGCCACCTGGCAAAACTGGGCTTGGCCCTGAACGCTTTTGAGCCGGCCCGGCAGCCATTGCAATGCCAATGCCCGCAACAGCCAAGACGATACCGCAGAGCAAAGTAGATTTTTTCATTCGGTTCTGCCTTTGGACGCAGCGGGTTCATGTTCGCTTGATTCAAAGATCGAGTGAACATTTCCTTCAAAATTGATCCTTTGTCCGCTATCGACAATATCCATACGCTCCGCATGTATCTCGCCTGCAGACAAAACAACCTTCACGGCTTCTTGGGTGATGATCGTTCCTGCCTTGAAGTCCATTTTGGCGCTCTTCATATCAATATCATAAGAAGCGCTCTTCATCCGGACCGCGGTCTTGAAATCCATCAGCTCACGAAGTGAATCATATAGCGCCGTCGCCGCTGTTACTTGAACCGTGGACTGATCCGCCATTCCAATCCTTGCATGGAGTTCGCTCAATTCGATCAGGTTCGGTTGGCGCACGTCCTGAACACCGGCCGTTGCGACGACCTCATAAGGGCGGCCATCGCGTCGAAAACCGGAAAGCCTCGGCTGCTCCATGGTGACACGTGTTCCATCGAGATTGCTGCCAACGATCGAAATTTTTGGAATCGACGGCCCGAATGGGTTGAAGAAAATGATGGCAGCAATGGACGCAAGACCGATGAATGCACCGCCGATAATGGCGCGCCGCAAAAGTGCCACACGCCTGGAATGGCGGCCGGCAGCCCTGAAGGCTCGCGCACGATGCGTGGACGGAACGCCACGATCATTGGACATGTCCTTAGAGCTCAAGGTCCGAACCCAAACCTTTCAATGCTACTGGTGCGAGAATATGTCTTGCTCAGGCCAACCCAGCAAGTCGAGCCTTGCCCTGACAGGCAAGAAATCGAAGCAGGCCTGAGCGATCTCCATTCGCCCCTCACGCAGAAGCATAGCATCAAGCCGATCCTTCAAAGCGTGGAGATGAAGAACGTCAGAGGCAGCGTATGCGAGTTGTGCGTCTGTCAAAATGGGGCTCGCCCAATCTGACGATTGCTGTTGCTTGGAAAGCTCAATTCCGAGCAACTCACGCACGAGATCCTTCAGTCCATGCTTGTCGGTATAGGTGCGGACCAGTTTGGACGCGATCTTCGTGCAATAAACCGATCTCACGCGAATCCCGAAGGCATTTTCCAAAACGGCAATATCGAACCTGCCAAAATGGAAAATCTTGGTCAGCCCCTGATCGGCCAGCAATTTCATGAGGTTGGGTGCGCTTGCCTGGCCTTTGGCGATCTGCACAACATCCGCGCTTCCATCCCCTGCAGACAATTGGACAACGCACAGCCTGTCCCGGTGGGGGTTGAGCCCGAGCGTTTCGGTATCAATGGCAACGCTGCCCTTGAAGTTCGCCAGGTCGGGAAGATCATTTTGATGAACGCGTATGGTCATTCGCGGGCCAGCTCTTGATGGTTTCACCTGACCCATAAGGCCCGGAGGCATGTCATTCAAGATAATCGTCACCCAAGCAGGCGGCCAAGGCGCCCAAGCCCCCTTTAGCCGAGGGTCGGATCAAGGACGATTTTGCCCATTCCCGGATCGGATTCCATCATGCGGTGCGCATCGACCGCCCGCGAAAGCGGGAGAATGTGGGCGATGCGAACCTTGATTTTTCCCTCTCCTGCCGCCGCAAAACACTTTGGACGGTCCTCATCTCGGGAGCCTGGCATGCCCCGTATGGTGATTTTCTTGTCGTAAAGGTGGAAAAAATCGATTGTCACATTCGGACCGCCATGAGCCCCGGCAGTTACCAACCGCCCATTCTCACCCAGGGCATGGAATGCCTGCGGAAGAACCTTGGGATTGGCGATATTGTCATAAAGGACATCGACGCCTTTGCCTCCGGTCAGGCGCATGACTTCAGCACACAGATCTTGGGTCGAATAATCGACCGCATGGTCGGCACCAAGAGCAAGTCCCGCATCGGCCCGCTCACGCGATCCAGCTGTAGCGATCACCTTGGCCCCGATCACATGTTTCGCAATCTGGATTCCGACGCTTCCGAGATTGCCGCTTGCACCCATGATCAGAACCCATTCGCCCGCTTTGAGCCCGGCTATATTGACGAGAAGATTCCAGGCTGTCGGGCAGTGTCGCATAACGACGGCGGCTTCATGAAAACCAAGCGTAGCGGGGAGGGCAAAAGCCGAACAAGCAGGTACGCAAACTTTTTCGGCAAATCCGCCGGGCCGCTTGATACCCATCATTCCGGCTCGGCCCGTCGCGCCAGAACCATCCTCGTTACATGGGTCCAACGCCATGCGACCCGCCGCGCAGACACGATCGCCAATCTTCCATTTCGTCACGCCAGGACCAATCGCATCGACGACACCCGCACAATCGACGCCGGGGATAAGCGGCAGTTCAACGCCACGCTGAGCCTGCTCGCCCCTGCGGACAGCCACATCAAGAACGCGATTGACGGTCGCTGCATGGACGTTGATCCGTATTTCCCCATGTCGTGGCTGGGGATCCGGCACAGTCTCATATTGCATGACTTCCGGCGGGCCAAACTCCCGGATCACGACAGCCTTCATGACTTCCTCCCGATGATACGGGGCGAGTTGACCTCGCCTCCACTTTAGATCTGCCGTTCGAGCCGTCGGCGCAAATATTCAAAATTGATTGTCTGCTGCTCCGGGCTGAGAAGGTTTTTGCGAAGCGCCAAAACATCTTCACGCTGGAACTCTGCAGCTGTGTCACCTGCCGCTTCAGCAATCATCTGAATCTGACATGCGTTTTCGAGCATGATGGAAAAAATGACCGCCTCTTCGATGCAAGAGCCACAAACGACCACGCCATGATTTTTCAAAAACACAACCGGAAAATCCGCCAATGCTTTGGCGACGCCATGCCCGGTGACTGTCGAGCGGATCAGATCGATTGTACCTGTATAGACGCCGTAATTATCGACGAAAAGCGTGCTCGGCTGACTAAGCGCGCGCAGCTTCCGCCCGGACGCTGAAAAGGCAACGGAATAGGTCGGATGTGTATGAATGATGGAATTAATGTCTGGACGTAGTTTGAAGATTTCTGAATGAATGAAGACTTCGCTATGGCGCGGAGCCCATCCATCGACCTTGTTGCCTGTCAGATCGCAAGTCACAAGATTATCGACGTTCATCTCGTCAAAACCGAAAGAATGCGGCTTCATGTAGAAGCGGTTCGCATCGTCAGGGACACGGACCGATATATGGCCGCGGGTCATGTCGCCCTGACCCACGACCTCAAGAATATGACCACCTGCAACCAATTTTTTCTTGGCTTCGTCGCGCGTCATGTCGAACTCCATTATTTTCTTGGTTACAGAATGATCTCGCCGATCTGTTCACTCAGACCGCAGCGATGACCGCTATCTCAACTTTGTAATCGGGCGTTACCAGTCTGGCCTCGACGGTCGCACGTGCTGGCGTATGCCCCTGAACAACCCATTTGTCCCAGACCGAGTTCATCTCCGGGAAGGTCGCTATTTCCGACAAATAAATTGTCGCGGAGAGAATTTTGGTCTTGTCCGAGCCTGCCTCTGCCAGGAGAGAATCGATGATTCCAACGATTTCCTGCGTCTGCTCTGCGACGCTTTTACCGACAGTTTTATCGGCAACCTGACCAGCAAGGTAGGCAATATTGCCGTGAACCACGGCCTTGCTCATGCGAGGCCCGATGCCTATGCGATTGATTGTCATGAATCTAGCTTCCTCTCAGAGTACTTTAACGCGCGGCACATCGCCCATGAAATCGCGCTTTGCAAGCTCGACCCCATTGCTCCGCAAAATCGCGTAAGCGCAGGTAACGTGGAAAAAGAATTGCGGGAGAGCCTGATGAAGAGCGAAATCCTCGCCAAGCATCACGCGTGTGTTGGTCGATGTCGACCAGGTAATTTCGCGGCCCTGCGCTGCGTCAATCTTTGCGGGATCAATTGATTTCACAAAGGCAATTGTGGTTGCGATCCGGGTCCGCAAATCATCGAACGTCTTTTCGTCATTCGCAGGCTTTTGCGCATCAACGCCCGCCAGCATCGATGCCATATTTCTGGCCCAATCTGTCGAGACCTGAACCTGTTTCTGGAACATGTACATATTCGGAAACAGGCGCGCGGTCAGAAGTGCGGTTGGATCGATCTTCTTCTCGGTGCAATGAGCTGAGGCCCTCTCACAAATGCCTGAGAGGCCGCCGAGCATTTGCAACATAACCGGAACAGAAGCCTGATAAAGCGATAGAGACATTTCTCGTTCCTCCCTTGGAACATGACGGATAAAGCAAGGTTTGCTGCCGTTCAAGCTCGTCAAAGCGAGCAATTTTCTCTTCGGATTCAGACATATATCCTGCCGCATCCGCCCGTTGAAAAGCCCACTCCAAAACCGTTGAAAACCTGTGGAAGATCTGGGGAAAACCGACAGCTCGGATGGAGCCTACCTGCGCCCGTTCAATGGGTTCGTGGGGTCCCATTCATATTCGACAGTTTCAAAACGCATGCTCAGTGCATCAAACAGAAGAAGCCGCCCGAGAAGGCTCTCGCCAAAACCGACAATCTCGCGAAGGACTTCCAATGCAATCATCGCCCCGACAATGCCTGTCAGGGCGCCAAGGACCCCAGCTTCGGCGCACGCCGGCACTGTCCCTGCCGGCGGTGGTTCGGGGAAAAGACAGCGATAAGTGGGACGCGGGTTTCCCATCGCGTCTTGCTCGAATGGCCGCAAGCTTGTGAGCGATGCATCAAAAGCGCCAACGGCGGCTGTGATGAGCGGCTTGCGCTCAAAATAGCAAGCATCGGAAACGATATAGCGGGTTTCAAAATTATCCGAGCCGTCCGCAACAATGTCATAGTCGCGAATGATTTCCGCGACATTTCCAGCGTCCAACCGCCTTTGATGGGCGCGGACCTCTACGTGGGGGTTTAGCCTTGCAATGGACCGCGCTGCGCTCTCAACCTTGGGTCTGCCGACCTCTTCGGTGGAGTGAAGCACCTGGCGCTGCAGATTGGAAAGCGAGACCAAATCATCATCGACCACACCCAAAGTGCCAATCCCGGCTGCTGCAAGATATTGGAGAGCCGGCGACCCAAGCCCGCCGGCTCCAACCATCAGCACGCGCGCCGATTTCAGTTTCTGCTGACCCGGCCCGCCAACGTTGCGGAGCACAATATGGCGCGCATAGCGCTCGATTTCTGATGGTGAAAGGCTCATGGTCAGCAAACTAGGCAAGGCTTGCGTGAAGGGAAAGCCCTTCTCGTCGGCGCTGAGCCTGATAGAAGGATGAATCGTAGCAAAAGGGTCTGTCGTGCATCGTTTCGCCATTTTGGCCATATCGGCCGCGCTGACACTCGTGGGGCTTTTTCTTGCCATTTTCCCAGGCATTGACCTCTGGGCATCGCAATTATTCTTTGCGGACGGCCGATTCATCGGGATCACACCGCTGGGAGAAATGCTCCGAGAATTCGGGCATGGGCTCCCCTTCGTGATCATGGCTTGCGCCTTTGGGACCTATGGGCTTGCCAAATTCGGCTGGAAACGGCTCCCGGCTCCGGGCGGCCGAGCCGTCATCTTCATGGCGTCAACCCTGGCTTTTGGGCCAGGATTGGTGGTCAACGCCACCCTGAAGGACAATTCCCATCGTCCGCGCCCGGTTCAGACGCAGGAATTTGGCGGGCCGTGGGAATTCAAGCCATGGTACCGGTTCGATGGGCAATGTATCCGCAATTGCTCCTTCGTTTCCGGTGAGGCCTCCTCGGCCTTTTGGACGCTTGCCCCGGCTCTTCTCACCCCTCCTGCGGTTCGGCCTGCGGCTGTGATCGGAGCAATGGTTTTTGGTACAGGGGTGGCGACCCTCAGAATGGCTTTCGGGGGTCATTATCTCTCAGACAGCCTGATGTCGGCCCTCCTGACGATCTTGATTGTCCTCCTGGCCCATCGTGCTTTTTTCGGGCGCTTAAAAAAACCGGATGCCGGCTTGCGCGGGTCCAGCGCGCCTCTATAGTCCGCCGCCATCTGACCGGGTTCGCCCGGCAAGTCTCCCTTCAGGCCCAATAGCCGCCCCGAAAGTCCGCCCATGTCCTCCAAGCGCCCCCCCGTCCAACGCGTCGTCCTTGCCTATTCGGGCGGCCTCGACACATCCATTATTCTGAAATGGCTTCAGACGACCTATGGATGCGAAGTCGTGACCTTCACTGCCGATCTTGGTCAGGGTGAGGAACTGGAGCCTGCGCGCAAAAAGGCGGAATTGCTGGGCATCAAGCCCGAGCATATTTTCATCGAAGACCTGCGCGAGGAATTTGTCAGGGACTATGTTTTCCCGATGTTCCGCGCCAATGCGCAATATGAGGGGCTTTACCTCCTTGGAACCTCCATCGCGCGGCCGCTGATTGCGAAGAAGCAGATCGAAATCGCCCGCAAAGTGGGGGCGGATGCGGTTTCCCATGGCGCGACAGGCAAAGGTAACGACCAAGTCCGTTTCGAACTCGGCTATTATGCGCTCGAGCCGGGCATCCACGTGATTGCGCCCTGGCGTGAATGGGATTTCAAAAGCCGCGAGGCGTTGATCGAATTTGCAGAAAAAAACCAAATTCCGATCGCCAAAGACAAGCGCGGAGAGGCTCCCTTCTCAGTGGACGCCAACCTCCTGCATTCGTCCTCCGAAGGGAAGGTCCTTGAAGATCCCTGGGTTGAGCCGCCAGAATATGTACATATGCGCACAATCTCGCCTGAGGATGCGCCGGATGCCGTCACAGAAATCACGGTCGATTTCGAAAAGGGTGATCCCATAGCCATAAATGGCGAGAAAATGTCTCCGGCGACCCTGCTTGCAAAGCTGAATGAGCTTGGCAAGGCCAATGGTATCGGGCGGCTGGACCTCGTCGAAAACCGTTTTGTCGGGATGAAATCCCGCGGTGTGTATGAGACCCCCGGCGGGACAATTCTGCTCGAGGCACATCGAGGGATCGAATCGATCACCCTCGACCGCGGCGCAGCCCATTTGAAAGATGAGCTGATGCCGAAATATGCGGAGCTCATCTATAATGGATTCTGGTTCTCACCAGAGCGCGAAATGCTGCAGGCCTTGATCGACAAGAGCCAGGAGAAGGTGACCGGGACGGTTCGGCTCAAGCTCTACAAGGGAAATGTCCGCGTGGTTGGGCGGAAGTCGCCCTATTCCCTCTATGATCAGGACCTTGTCACATTTGAAGAGGGGGCCGTTGCCTATGATCACCGGGACGCGGCGGGCTTTATCAAACTGAATGCGCTTCGCCTGCGTACGCTTGGCAAGCGTAAGCTGAGGGACGGCGATTAATCGCTTCACAAACCCGCGCTGAAACAGCCGCCCCTCACAGACGGGCGGCTGATCGGACGGGTTCCCTTATCGCGCGCTTTCGTGTAATCAGCGCTTCGAGTTCGGCCTTCGGGCCGCTTTTCCATGAGATCGCGAGCTGGCCAGTCCCGGTGCCAATCCGGGCGCAATGAGCTCGACATGACGCTTCGGATGGACCGGGGCGAGATCCGAACCCGGCAAACACCATGAAACTGCGAAATATCGCTATCATCGCCCACGTCGACCACGGCAAGACAACGCTTGTCGATCAATTGCTTCGCCAATCCGGCGCGTTCCGCGAAAACCAGCGGGTTGCTGAACGCGTCATGGATTCCAACGACCTGGAAAAAGAACGCGGAATCACGATTCTCGCCAAGGCGACTTCGGTTGTCTGGAAAGACATCCGCATTAACATTGTCGATACACCAGGCCATGCCGACTTCGGTGGTGAGGTCGAACGCATTCTGTCCATGGTCGATAGCGCCATCGTACTCGTCGATGCTGCCGAAGGACCAATGCCGCAAACAAAATTTGTTGTCGGCAAGGCACTGAAAATCGGCCTCAAGCCAATCGTTTGCGTGAACAAGGTCGATAAGCCCGATGCGCGCGTGACGGAAGTTGTCAATGAAGTGTTCGATCTTTTCGCCGCACTCGACGCAACAGACGAGCAACTCGATTTTCCGATCATCTATGGATCGGCGAAACAAGGCTGGATGTCTGACCAGGCTGAAGGTCCCCAAGATCAGGGAATGGCGCCGCTCTTCGACCTTGTGCTGAAACATGTCTCCGAACCTAAAGTCGGTGAAGGTCCGTTTCGACTGCTTGGCACTCTGCTGGAAGCCAATCCTTATCTCGGACGTATCGTTACGGGGCGAATTTTTTCGGGCTCGATAAAGCCGAACCAGCCTGTCAAGGTGCTCGATCGAAACGGAAACATTGTCGAAACCGGACGCATATCCAAAATCCTTGCTTTCCGCGGCATCGAGAGACAGCCGATCGAAGAGGCTGAAGCTGGCGACATTGTCGCCATTGCTGGCCTCGAGAAATTCAACGTTGCGGATACGGTTTGCGTAGCCGAAGTCAGCGAGCCGCTGCAGGCACAACCCATAGATCCGCCCACTCTCTCCATGACCTTCATGGTCAATGACAGTCCGCTCGCAGGAACAGAGGGTGACAAGGTTACCAGCCGCATGATCCGTGCACGCCTTTACAAAGAGGCGGAAGGGAACGTGGCCCTTCGCGTTGAAGACTCGCCAACAGGCGAAAGCTTTATCGTGTCAGGCCGTGGCGAATTGCAGCTGGGGATCCTGATTGAAACCATGCGTCGAGAAGGATTCGAACTCTCCATCTCGCGTCCGCGCGTTGTCTTCAAAAAGGATGAAGATGACAATACGCTGGAGCCGATCGAAGAAGTCGTGATCGACGTGGACGAAGAGCATTCCGGTGTCGTCGTTCAGAAAATGTCTGAACGTAAGGCTGACATGCTGGAAATGCGGCCTTCAGGCGGCAATCGGCTCCGGCTGGTCTTCCACGCCCCCACGCGCGGACTGATCGGCTATCAGGGTGAATTGCTGACCGACACGCGTGGAACGGCGATCATGAACCGCCTGTTTCACAGCTACGCTCTGCACAAGGGCGAAATCCAAGGACGCCGAAATGGTGTCCTGATTTCCAACGACCAAGGCGAGGCCGTTGCCTATGCCATGTGGAAGCTGGAAGATCGCGGCCCAATGATGATCGAACCTGGCTGGAAAGTTTATCGGGGTATGATCATCGGCGAACATACCCGTGACAATGATCTTGAGGTGAACGTTCTCAAGGGAAAACAGCTCACAAATATCAGAACTCAGAGCAAGGATGAGGCTGTCCGTCTCACCCCGCCAATCAAAATGACTCTCGAAAAGGCTTTGGCCTATATTCAAGACGATGAGCGGGTCGAAGTAACACCCAAATCAATTCGCCTTCGTAAGGCGCTTCTCGATCCGAACGACCGCAAGCGAGCAGAGCGAAGCAAGGAATTGATCGGCTAATCAAGAAAACAAAGAGCCGGCGCCAAGCGCCGGCTCTTTTTCATTCAGCTCAATCCGTGAGCATGCGCTTGAGAAGCTCCAGTTCCTCTGAAAGCTGCCCGTCTTTATGTGACAGCCCTTCGATTTTACGGACTGCGTGCAAGACGGTCGTATGGTCACGCCCGCCAAAACGCCTGCCTATTTCGGGCAGGGAGCGAAGCGTCAAAACTTTCGCAAGATACATCGCAATCTGTCGAGGGCGAACAACCGTTGCTGTCCTTCGTGACGACAAAATATCTGCGCGGCTGACATTGAAATGCGTCGCCACAAGCTTCTGGATATCTTCAATCTTAACGCGCTTGGGTTCGCGGGTGCGAACGAGATCGCGAATTGCCGTTTCAGCCGTTTCAACAGACAGTGGCGCACCGGTCAATGTGACATGCGCGAGCAGACGGTTTACCGCACCATCCAAATCCCGCCCGTTCGTCTGAACAGAATGAGCCACGAATGTGATCACGGCGGGTGGCACTTCAAAGCTCGGCTGCGTCACGCGTGCTGCAGCAATACGCGTCTCAAGAATCTTGATGCGCAATTGCTCATCGAGTGCGCCCATTTCCACGCACAAGCCACCTGCGAGGCGCGAGCGAACTCTCTCATCGAGGCTCTCAAGATCTGCCGGTGGCCGATCGGCCGCAATTACGACTTGTCGTCCCGCATCGATCAAGGCGTTAAGGGTGTGGCAGAACTCTTGCTGGATCGACTTACCCTGCAAGAACTGCACGTCGTCAATGACCAAAACATCAATGGCGCGTAACTTTTCCTTAAAAGCTATCGCGGTCTGAGCCTTAAGCGCAGACACGAAACCATACATAAATTTCTCGGCGGTCAGATAAATGACACGCCGACCGGCTTCGCCAGCCGCATGTGCGATAGCCTGAATAAGGTGGGTCTTTCCGAGGCCGACAGACGCATGAAGATAGAGCGGATTATAAATCGGCACTTCAGTTGCTGGAGCGTGAGCAACACGCTGCGCAGCAGCATGAGCAAGCTGGTTAGACTTACCGACCAGGAATGTAGAGAACGACAGGCGCCGATCAAGCGGAGAGCCCCCAAGAGCCTCGCCATCCATATGTTTGGTGTCGCGAGTGATCTCCTGATCACGACGCACTGCCGCAGTCGTGGACTGGGTCAACAAGCTTGAACTTAAGCGTCCAGCAGCATCTTCGGTTCGAGGCTGATGCGATGTTTCTGATGGACGGATAGAAACATTTCGTCCCGATGTTCGAACAGAGATTGCGATCAACGCAACGCCTGGTATTTCCGACGACAGGGCGGCAATAATCCGGTCTGTATAATGCGATTGAATCCAGCTCTTCAAAAACTTGGTAGGCACTGACAGGCGCGCGATATCATCGCTGACCCCATCGAGTTCAAGGCGGCCGAACCACGAATTGAAGACGTCCTCACCGAGCTCGATTCGAAGACGGCGGCAGGCACGCTGCCAAGCTTCCAAATGAACCCCTAATTGGGAATTTGCGTCGAACTGCGCGGATTTCGTGCAGTTGGCCTCAACAATGTCGAGACGTGGCTTTAGCATCTGGCGATCTTCTCAGGCAGGAGTGTCCGAGGGGGAACCCGTCGGTGAATGGGCGACGCTGATCGTATTCATTGCAACGGTCAGCAGACTCATGCGTCCAAGGCTAGGCCGAAGCCATACGCGCCCCACCCAAACTCAAGCGACAACTCCCGGAACGGGGATTCCGCCAACCGAAAAATGACAATTCGTTCTCGAATGAAAATGTACCTTCAACGCCTCGGATCTCACGAACACTGATCGGCTTGCCACAAGAGCGCTCCGGCCTGGTCATAAATTCCGTAGTAAGCGTGAAAGTCATGATGCCCCCTTCTGCAGCCAAGCGGCCACAGTGCCATTTTCAAAATTTTATAAGCTGCCGCTTATTCCACGCGCCGTTGACGCGCTGCCAGAAACGTTCCCTGCATATTGTTCTCCCCTATCGCTTGTGTCGCCTTGGCAACGAGACAGAAGCACTTTGTTTAGTTGACCTTTCAATCTGCGGGGAACGCTTCTTGATGCAAAATGCTTACACAGGCCCAAACGCGTCCGCAACAATCTGCAATCGCATCTCGCAACGAGCGGGATCATCAGCCTGCAGTAAGCGCCGCAAGATTCCAGATTGACGTTGATAACCGCCTGATTCCGGTGGACTACGACTGACTGCGACGGGATGCGGCAGAGCGCTCGAACGAATAGGTAAAACGGTCGATGTCGATTGTTAACGAATTGTCAAGAGGTTCGATTCTAGCGCTCTTCGACGCTTAGCTCTCAAGTTGCTGAATCTAATAGTGTTTGCCTGTGCTAGCTTTCGCCTAGGTCATAAAACTGACAAAGTGTGGCTCGCTCGCAAAGAATGGCTTGAAATAAAAAAAGGCCCGATAAAATCGGGCCTTTGAGAAACTCAAAATAGCTCAAGCTTTACTTTGCAAGCGCCTTCACTCTCGTCGTGAGACGAGAAATCTTACGCGAGGCGGTATTCTTGTGCAGGATGCCTTTTTGGGATGCGCGCATCATCAGCGGCTCAGCATCCGCAAGAGCGGCAGTTGCCGCCTTTGCATCACCGGAGGCGATAGCTTCCTCAACTTTGCGGACGTAGGTGCGCATCTGGCTGCGACGAGCGCGATTGACAGCCGTGCGGCGCTCTATCTTTCGAACGGCCTTCTTGGCCGAAGAGGTATTCGCCATAATTATTCCTCGAGGAACGGGCGCCCTCTTTCGAGACGCCATCAAACTTTTACCGCCAGTTTGCGGAAGAGAGGGGCTTATAAACGGGAAATCCGGCGTGCGTCAATGGACCGGGACGATTCATTTTTTTGGATGGGGGGGGGCGCCCCGAAAATCGGGGGGCCGCTTCTCAAGAAAGGCCTTCATTCCCTCTTTTTGGGCAGCTGTCGAAAAGGTCGCGTAAAACAGGCGGCGCTCGAAGCGAATACCTTCACGCAAAGTGGTTTCATAGGCACTGTTAACCGCCTCTTTGGCCATCATAACAGCCGGCAGTGACATGCTTGCGATCGTTTGGGCCACCCTGAGGGCTTCGGCGATCAAATCCGGCCCCGCAACCACCCGCGAAACAAGACCCGACCTCTCTGCCTCCGCAGCGTCCATGAGCCGGCCAGTCAGGCACATTTCCATCGCCTTAGACTTGCCTACCAGGCGGGTCAGGCGCTGGCTGCCCCCGGCGCCCGGCAAAACACCTATTTTGATCTCGGGCTGACCAAATTTGGCATTGTCTGCGGCAAGGATAAAATCGCACATCATGGCGAGCTCACAGCCCCCGCCCAACGCAAAACCGGCCACCGCAGCGATCACCGGCTTGCGCATTGCCGTGACCCGCTCCCACTTCGAAACAAAATCGCTGAGATAGGCATCGAGATAGCTCTGATCGAGCATTTCCTTGATATCAGCGCCGGCAGCAAAGGCGCGCTCCGACCCGGTCAGGATAATGCAACGGATAGAGGGATCATCTTCGGCCTGATCCAAAGCTTCGTTTAACTCAGCAACGAGTTGAATACTCAGGGCATTTAAGGCTTCTGGCCGATTGAGACGCACGAGCTGCACAGCCTCGTGGCGCTCGATCAGAATGGTCTGGAAGCTCATCTCAATCTCTCAAATTTCGGGGCTGAGCCTTGATGCCGAATGCGACCAGGAACGCCTGGGAAAAGCGCCATAGCCAGCTTAAGCATCACAACCCTTCAAACAGGGCCGTGGACAGATAGCGCTCGGCAAAGGAGGGGATAATGATCACGATATTCTTTCCAGCCATATCGGCACGCATCCCAACCTCTATTGCGGCTGCAACTGCAGCGCCGGAAGATATGCCGGCGGGAATGCCTTCAAGTCTGGCAAGCAAGCGCGCGGTGTCAAAGGCGGTTTGGTTTCCAACCGTCACCACTTCATCAATGATGTTGCGATCCAAAACAGCAGGAACAAAGCCTGCACCAATCCCTTGAATTTTGTGTGGCCCAGGCTGTCCGCCGGACAAAATGGGGGAATCCTCAGGCTCAACGGCAATAATGCGAATGTCTGGTTTGCGTGCCTTCAATATCTGTCCGACGCCCGTAATTGTGCCGCCAGTGCCCACACCGGACACAAAAACATCCACCGTGCCTTGGGTATCGTTCCAGATCTCCTCAGCCGTCGTTCTGCGATGAATTTCGGGATTGGCCGGATTTTCGAATTGTTGCGGGATGATAGCCTCAGGCGTTGAGGCTAGGATTTCGTGAGCCTTTGCTATGGCGCCCTTCATTCCCTGCGCAGCCGGGGTGAGAACCAACTCCGCGCCCAAAAGGGCCAGCATTTTCCGGCGCTCAATCGACATGCTCTCCGGCATGACGAGAATAAGCTTGTATCCGCGCGACGCGGCAACGAAGGCCAGCGCAATTCCAGTATTGCCCGAGGTTGGCTCAACCAAGGTGGTTTTCCCTGGAAATATACGTCCCGCGGCCTCAAGCGCATCGACCATGGCGACGCCTATACGGTCCTTCACACTGGCGATCGGATTAAAAAACTCAAGCTTTGCAAGCAAATTGGCTCGAACACCGCGCTCTGACGCCAAACGCTTCAAACGCACCAGAGGAGTATCGCCAATAGTGGCCGTTATGGATTCATAAATACGGCCGCGTCCTGCCGAGCGTGAATGATCCTGGCTCATGTTCGCTCCGTCTTTTGTCACAATCCATAATATGGATTTTGGCGGCAAACGGCAAGAAAGCCATTCTCAGATTGTGAAATCGGCTCGGGCAGATGTCTCGTCAAAAATGGATTTTTCAGCGGCCTGACGGCAAAGGTCATCGACAGTCAGGCCATCGAGATCGGCGAGAAACTTCTCTCCCGCACGTTCCACCAAGGGCTGGACGACCAGCTCTACCAATTTCGACTCTGGAAGTGGTGTGGCGCCATCCTCGAGATCATCCGACATAGCGGCTCGAACGATCTCACCAGCCGTAATTCGACGACGCTCCCGCGCAAGCTCGTAGCCACCGCGCGGACCCCGGACGCCTTTCAGGATGCCCACTCTCACAAGGGCTTGAAGCAAAGTCTCCAAATGCCGCGGCGGCAAATTATGTCTTCCCGCAAGAGCCTTTGCCGCAACAGGAGTTGGACGGGCATGAAGGGCGATATCGACGACCGCTGCTATTGCAAGCTGACTACGACGCGACAGCAAGATCATTAAGGCCTCCGTTCAGATGTCGATATGCCTGTCGAGCCAAAACCGCCTGAGCCCCTCTGGGACTGTTCAAGACCTTGAACCTCCACAAGCCGAGCGCGACTGACGGGCGAAAGGATCATTTGCGCGATACGATCACCACGCGCAATTTTAAACACCTCGCGCCCAAAATTCACAAGGATGACGCAAATTTCACCACGGTAATCAGAATCGATTGTCCCTGGTGCGTTCAGAACCGTTACGCCATTGCGAAGGGCAAGACCGGAGCGTGGTCTGATCTGGGCCTCAAACCCTTCTGGTAACTGAATGGACAGGCCCGTCGGCACGAGTTCTCTGCTGCCGGGCTCCAAAAAGAGATGACTGCCAGTCGGCAATGCCGCAACCAGATCGAGCCCCGCAGAGCCCGATGTCTGATATTCAGGCAGCGGTAAATCTGCGCCATGCGGTAAACGCGTCACTTGCACGTCGATCATATCGTCCTCATTTTCCCAGCATTCCAGCGAACCGCTGAATGAGGCGTCGTGCGACCTCCCCCTTATCGAGAAGAGGCCATGCCTCTTGCTGGTCACTCGATATGAGATGGACCGTATTCTTGGGTCCGCCCATGACATCCGTTCCTGGACCCACATCATTCGCAACGATCAAGTCGCAGCCCTTGCGCTGCAGCTTCGTGCGCGCATGGTCTATGAGATTACCTGTCTCCGCCGCAAAACCTACAACCAAGGCCGGCCTGCTTTCGCCCGGTCGAGAAACTTCCGCTAGAATGTCCGGGTTTTCGACCAAGGCCAGCGTTGGCGGTCCTGACCCTTTCTCCTTTTTGATCTTTCCTGCAGCAGGCTTTTCAAAACCCCAATCTGCAACTGCCGCCGCGCCGATAAATATGTCAGCAGGAAGACTGGCCTTCACCGCGGCGAGCATTTCTTTTGCGGTTTCGACCCTAACGACCGAAACTCCCACCGGATCTGAAATCGAAACAGGCCCTGTCACCAAAGTCACATGCGCACCAGCTTGTGCGGCAGCCGCTGCAATGGCGTGGCCCTGCCGTCCAGAAGAACGATTCGCGATATATCGTACCGGATCGATTGGCTCATGCGTTGGGCCGGAGGTCACAATCACGCGACGCCCCGCCAGGACCTGAGAGGTAGGCTGAAGAGCCCCCGCAATGGAAGCGAGTATCTCCATCGGCTCCGACATGCGCCCCGGGCCATATTCACCACAGGCCATTTCACCGTCTGAGGGACCAACAAACAAAAGACCGTCTTCGCGTAATTGCGCTACGTTGCGAACGGTAGCCGGATGATCCCACATTCTAACATTCATGGCTGGCGCCATGAGAACCGGCTTGTCCGTAGCCAGAAGAATGGTCGACGCCAAATCATTGGCTATTCCAGCCGCCGCCTTCGCAAGAAGATCTGCGGTGGCAGGCGCAACAACAAGCAGATCAGCGCTACGGGACAATTCTATATGGCCCATTTCGGTCTCTTCAGTCAGACAGAACAAATCCTCATGAACAGGATTTCCTGTCAGACTGGCGATAGACAATGGTGTTACGAATTGCTTTCCGGCAGCCGTCAAGACCACACGAACACTTGCCCCTCGTTCACGAAGTCGTCGGATGAGATCAAGAGATTTATAGGCAGCTATTCCGCCGCCGATAATCAGCAGGATACGTTTTCCCTCGAGCGTGACACCCTGTTCCATCGACTTGAACTCCGTCAACGCCAGAACAACGCGAGCGCCAAAAGAACCACCAGCGCCCAAAGTGCATAATGCCCGGATCGTGCTGATCGCGCTTCAGCCATTTCGATTTTTTCGATCGTTTTCGGAGAAAGCTCAACCCCATCTGCGCTCAACTTCTCGAGCTTCTCGATCATTTTCTCGCCGCGTATCAAGACATTGGGAAGATCGTTGGCAAAACGGGCGATTGTGACGAGATTTCTACCCAAGTCTTCAATCTTGCCCTTGGGGCCAAGATTTTCCTCGATCCAGCTTCGTACGACAGGCTCTGCAGTGGACCAAAGATCGAGTTTTGGATCGAGTGAGCGGCCAACGCCCTCTACGACAACCATTGTCTTCTGCAGCATGACGAGCTCGGTCCGCGTCTTCATTTCAAAAATCGCGGTGATCTCAAACAAGAGCGTCAGCAGCCTCGCCATGGATATTTGATCTGCCGTTCGCGAATGAATCGGTTCGCCAATAGCTCTCACAGCTTGCGAAAAATCTTCAATGCTGAAGGTATCGGGCACATAGCCCGCCTCGAAATGAACCTCGGCCACTCGCCGATAATTCCTCGTAATGAACCCATAGAGAATCTCTGCAAGGAAGCGGCGCTCTTTGAGGCCAAGCCTTCCAGTGATCCCAAAATCGACCGCGACCAATCGAGCCTGATCGTCTACGAAAAGATTCCCCTGATGCATGTCTGCGTGGAAAAATCCGTCGCGCAGGGCGTGGCGCAAGAATGATTGAACAACAATCCTGCCAAGACGCGGCAGATCATGACCGGCGGCCCTCAGAGCCTCCACATCACTCAATGGAATTCCGTCTATCCATTCGAGTGTCAGAATTTCCTTTGTCGTTCTGTCCCAGTCGACCGATGGAATTCGAAAGTCCGGATCATCAATAATATTCTCAGAGAACTCAGAAGCCGCAGCAGCCTCAAGCCTGAAGTCCATTTCCATCCGCACGGAACGTTCCAATGTCGCGACGACTTCAACCGGTCGAAGTCGATCGGCGCCAAAAAAGCGCTCCGCAAAGCGTGCCGCCGCATACATATCGGAAAGATCTCGCGCAAACCGGGACTGAACGCCGGGTCGCAATACTTTTACAGCGACATCTCGCTCACCAAGAGCGTCAGAGACTTTTGCTTTATGGACTTGGGCAATGGATGCAGCCGCAACAGCCGGACCAAAAGCGGTATAGACATCCTTCAAAGGTCTCTGAAAAGCGGACGTAACTTGCAACTCTGCGACATTCTGCGCAAAGGGCGTCATTCGATCTTGCAAGAACTCGAGATCTCGAACGATTGTTGCACCAACCAAGTCCGGTCGTGTCGCAAGAAACTGCCCTAGCTTAACGTAAGACGGTCCAAGTCGACCAATGGCAACCGCAAGCCGGGCAGAACGTGGTGCCGTACTGCGTCGGGCGATCAACCTTGCAAGACTAAGTGGCAGGCGTGCGGCTGGTGGCAAACCAGCTGCATCGACATTTGAAAACACACCCTCTCGAGCAAGCACAAAGCCGGCGCGGGCAAGACGTACCAAATGGCCAATGGAACCGAGAATGGCCATTCCTAGAGCTTCCAACCCGAGTGGATGGTTACGATTCCGCCGGTTAGGCGCGTATAGGATGCGCGCCTGAAACCTGCTTCTTCAATCATGTCCTTAAAAACTTCAGGATGTGGAAAATTACGTATAGATTCAACAAGATATCGATAGGGTTGCGCGTCTCCCGTAACCGCCCGACCCATAGCCGGAATGGCGGTGAAAGAATAGGTCTCATAAAGGCGATCCAATCCTGGAAGATCGACCGTCGAAAATTCAAGACAAAGGAAGCGACCGCCTGTTTTAAGGACACGATAGGCTTCGGACAGGGCCTTCTCGATACGCGGGACATTTCTGATCCCGAACGCAATCGTATAAGCGTCAAAGCTACGATCGGCCTGCGGCAATTCTTCGGCATTGGCTTCAACAAATGATAAGCCACCTGCAAACTTGCGCTTTTCAGCGCGCTCTGCGCCAACGCGCAACATATCTCCATTAATATCGAGAACGGTCACATTGGTCTGCGGGCCGCCCGCCTCCAAGATTCGGAAAGCCACATCGCCAGTGCCGCCGGCAACATCCAAATGTTGGAATGGTCGCATTCTGGACGGCTTCACCATCGCCACAAGGACGTCCTTCCACGCCCGGTGCAAACCAACGGACATCAAGTCATTCATCAGGTCATAGCGGTCTGCTACCTTGTGGAACACCTCGTCCACGAGGGCCTGCTTTTGGCCCAACCTGACGGTTGAATAGCCGAAATGTGTATCTTCGTTGGCTGTCGCCGTGGAATGCGTCTGGGTCATAGCTTACTCCGGAGCGCCGGAACATAGCGCGACAGCAGGCGTATGACTATGTAGGATTTCCGTCCTGTCGTGCTTGAATTTACGGTGAGGAACGAATGCCGGAACTTCCCGAGGTTGAAACCGTCCGTCGCGGTCTGGAACCTGTAATGGCGGGTTGCACCATCCAATCGGTAGAACAACGGCGCCCAAATCTTCGATTTCCGCTTCCTGACGGCTTCGGTCACCGCCTGGCGGGCCGACGGATAAAGGGGCTCGGCCGAAGAGCCAAATACCTGATCTTTGACCTGGAGGGCGACATGACGCTTGTTTGCCACCTCGGCATGAGCGGATCTTTCAGGGTTGAGCAACCCGACAGCCACTCTGCACCAGGAGCTTTTCACCACCCGCGCTCCAAGTTGGCTGCCCATGACCATATCATCTTCAATCTCGAAAAAGGGATACGGGTTATCTACAACGACCCGCGCCGGTTCGGCTTTATGGAACTGATTGCGACCGGGGCCATAGATGAGCATCCTTACTTCCGAGATCTCGGGATTGAGCCGCTTGGTAATGAATTGAGCGGCGAGCGCCTGATTGAATTGTTTGGCACTAAAAAGGCCCCCCTCAAAAGCGCCCTGCTCGACCAGGGGCCAGACCTCCCGG
>CAZHOK010000002.1:99808-111480 GCA_964534115.1 uncultured Beijerinckia sp. | reverse complement strand
CGATCTTGAGAAAGTCCGGCGCGGTCGCCACTCCCTGCTCGACCAAAGCCTTGTTGCTGGACTTGGCAATATCTACGTCTGCGAGGCTCTCCACAGGGCCCAGCTCTCACCACGCAGAGCCGCCGGATCGCTCGGCCGACGACGTGGAACATACGCCAAATCGGCAACCAAATTGGCCGCAGAAATCAGAAAAGTTCTCGAAGAGGCCATTGAAGCTGGAGGCTCGACGCTCCGTGATCACCGACTGGCAGATGGAACGCTTGGATACTTCCAGCATAGGTTCAGGGTCTACGACCGGGAAGGAGAGCCCTGCTCGAACAAGCCTTGCAGGGGGATTGTAAGGCGGATCGTCCAAAGCGGTCGCTCCACATTTTTCTGTCCCATGTGCCAGAAATAGGCGTGATGGACGTAAATGTCGGACCCTGAAATAATGAGAGCAAGCCGGAATCGGCAATGAATGGGAGGAAAAAATGTTGGATCGGATTTATCGGGTAGGTCGTCTCTCGATCGTCGTGGTCGGGATGGGCGCAGCTACCATGCAAGCCGCCAAGGCAGATCCCGTAGCTGACTTCTACCGCGGTAAAAACGTGAATGTTCTGATCGGTGTTGCGGTGGGCGGCGAATATGATCTCCATGCCCGGCTCGTTGCTCGCCACATCGGAAAATATATTCCAGGGTCGCCGTCCGTTGTTCCACAAAACATGACGGGTGCTGGCGGCCTCAAAATGGCGAATTACCTCTTCGAGGTGGCTGCCCGGGATGGCACGAATATCGGCATGCTCGCAAATACTTTTCCGGCGATGCAGGCAGCCGGCGTGAAGGGCGTCATGTTCGACGCCGACAAATTTGCATGGATCGGATCGATCTGCCCGACGATCGAAACAATGACGGTTTGGAAAACCACCGGCGTTCAAACATTCGAAGAAGCTCGTCAAAAAGAAATCATCGTAGGTGCAACCGGGCGCGGAGCGATTACCTATATGTTTCCTGCAATCTTAAATGAGTTTGCGGGCACTAAATTCAAAATCGTTACGGGATATCCCGGTGGAAGCGATATCAATCTTGCTATGGAGCGGGGTGAGGTAGGCGCACGGAACAACACTTGGTCCAGCTGGAAAGTCACTAAACCCGAATGGCTGCGCAATAAGGACATACACATTCTTGTACAGGCAGGACCAAGAGCCAAAGACCTCCCCAACGTTCCCTCAATTGAGGAGGTCGTACCAGACGCCGATAACCGCCGAATTGTCGAACTGCTTGTATCTGGAACCAAGTTAGGACGACCGCTCGCCGCGACACCCGGTGTTCCCGAGGTTCGCGTTAAGGCCCTGCGTGATGCATTTGATGCGGTCATGAAGGATCCGGAGTTTCTGAAAGAAGCGCTGGCCTCCAATATTGACGTCGACCCTGTCCGCGGCGTCGAAATACAGAAAATCGTCAAAGATGTTTTGTCGACACCAAAACATCTGGCCGACCGGGCCCGTCTCCTGATCGAATGACCCAATAAAGTCAGCGGCCCGTCTTGACCCGTGTCCATTCACGGGTCACGACGCGCTGTATTTGTCCATCATATGGCGAAACAGTAAACAAGCGCGCCATAATTGCATCGTCGGGATAAATCGAAGGATTTTTCAGGACCCTTTGGTCCAACAGCGGCTTGGATGTAATGACGCTATTGGCGAAATTTGTGATGGCGCTGTTCCTCGCGGCGATATCCGGTCGTAGCATGAAGTTGATAAATATATGGGCTTCTTCCACGTTCCGTGCATCTTTCGGAATTGCAAAATTATCAAATGACATGAGGCTTCCCTCTTTAGGAATTACATAAGCGATGTCGATTCCTTTTTTTGCCTCTAATGCACGCGTGCGCGCCTGAAATGAATCGCCAGCCCAGCCTATTGCCAAGCATATATCGCCATTTGCGAGCGCGTTTATATATTCCGAAGAATGAAATTTTTTGATGTAAGGACGAATCTGAGACAAGGCATTCGCAGCCTTCCTTATGTCTTCTTGTTTTTTTGAATTGGGGTCCAAAGCGAGAAAACGCAAAGCGACCGAAAAAATATCTTCAGGACTATCGAGGACATAAATCCCACAATCTGCGAGTTTTCTGATGTGTTCAGGCTTGAATATGATGTCCCAAGAATCCGGCGTTCGACCCAGGCGTTGCAAAATTTTTTCGGAGTTAAAGGCGATCCCTGTCGTAAACCACATATAGTTTACAGAAAATCGATTCTCGGGATCATACGAGGCCAAACGTTGTGCCACCTCCGGCCAAACGCCCGATAAATTAGGGATCTTCCCCTTGTCGAGAGGCTGATAAATTCCTGCCTGAATTTGACGCTGCAGGAAGGTGGCAGAGGGAACCACAACATCATATCCCGTTTTGCCGGCAAGTAACTTGGCCTCTAGTGTCTCGTTGGAATCATAAGTGTCATATACAACCTTAACGCCAGTCTCGCGCGTGAAATCATCGAGCACGCGTGTATCAATATAGTCAGACCAATTGTAGACATTCACGACTCGGGTCTGCGCTTTTGTGCTTTCACAATGAAGAAGGATCCCCACGAGACAGGCGACCGCAAAAAACAACTTTTGCATGATCGAATTCTCCATCATTGTCTTATGGCTTGAGCAAATCTTTCAAGTCCATCATCTAACACATGATCTTGCTTCGCAAAACAAAGGCGGATGACGGTTCGAACAGTGTTTTCGGCAAAGAACGCCGATAATGGTATCGCAGCCACCCCGTGCTCAATGACCAATCGCCTGCAGAATTCTTGGTCGTCTGTCTCTCCAATTGTGCCAATATCAACATTCAAAAAATAAGTTCCCTGACTAGGCAATACTTCAAAACCAAGATGTCGAAGTCCATTCGCCAAGCGATCACGGCTGCGTTCCAAGCCCGATCTCATCTCTTCAAAATAGGCAGCTTCTTTCCTCAGACCAAAAGCGACAGCGACCTGAAGATTAGGGGGCGTAGTAAAGGTGAGAAATTGATGAGCTTTTGAAACAACCTTCAATAGATCAGGAGCGGCACAAACAAGCCCGACTTTCCAACCAGTCAGTGAAAACATTTTTCCAGCTGAGCCTATTTTGATGGTTCGCCCGCGCATTCCGGGTACCGACATAATTGAGTTATGCTCATGGCCAGTGAAAACGACGTGTTCCCATACCTCGTCGCTAATGCAGACAGCATTAAATCGAATGCAAAATGATGCAAGCAATTCCAACTGACTTTTCATTAAGACAGTTCCAGTTGGATTGAGGGGGGAATTGAGAATAACGACGCGTGTTTTTTCTGAAAAAACCGCTTCGAGGTCTGATTGCGTAAAGTTCCAATTCGGTGGCTTAAGAGTGACCAGCTTTACGACACCGCCAGCCAATCGTACCATTGGAAGATAAGAATCATACATAGGCTGAAAAAGGACAACCTCATCGCCCGGCTTTACAAGAGCGAGAATGGAGGCTGTCAACGCTTCCGTGGCGCCCGAGGTAACCATTGTTTCGGCATTAGGATCCAAATTTAAATTCTGGAAGCGACCATAATGATCGGAAATCGCGTCTCGTAGCTCAGGCAATCCCAACATTGAAGGATATTGATTATATCCATGAAGGACGGCATCGGCAGCTTTGGCGCGAATGTCATGAGGCCCTGCCCCATCAGGAAAGCCCTGTCCCAAATTGATTGCCTGATGCTGTCGGGCAAGAGACGACATTTCCTCAAAGATCGTCGTCGGAAGTTCTGAGAAGAGCGGATTCATAGTTGCCAAGCTTTAAGAAAGTTCATCTCAGATAATAAATTGCATGTATAGAAATTGTGATGCAAGGGGTCCATGCAAGTGGAGCTTAAATACGCGCCCCTCAAGACCGACAAAGATCGATGAAAACTCCCACCATCGCCTTGGGAACTGACCGTTTCAGAAGAAACCTCCGAATTTCCATAAGGCTGAATCGATCAGTGCCCAGCTGATCGATCCGATGCAGCAAGGGTCAAAATCTTCCGGAAAATCGGTCCTCACCGACAGCCCGGAAGATCATATTACTTCCTATCGGAATAGCAGCGAAAGCTTGCTTCCATAAGCTCGAAGACTTCGATCAGCATTGATCAACGCGGAGCTCGTTTGGCTAAAATACGCTGCAGGGTCCTCCGATGCATGTTTAGACGCCGGGCCGTCTCGGAAACGTTTCGTCCACAGAGTTCGTAGATCCGTTGAATATGTTCCCATCGGACTCTGTCTGCAGACATGGGGTTATCAGGCAGTTCGGCCTTGTCATGTCGAACTGCCATGAGCGCTTTATAGATCTCATCGGCCTCAGCAGGTTTTGCGAGATAGTCAAACGCGCCGAGCTTGACGGCTGTCACGGCAGTGGCAATGTTTCCGTAGCCTGTAAGCACAATGCCTCGTGCATCTGGCCTGACATTTTTCAATTCAGAAATCACATCAAGGCCGTTTCCATCCGTCAATCTCATGTCTGTGATGACAAAATTCGGAGCTGCGCTCCGGATGGCGGCTATAGCGTCGGCAACAGTTTCAGCCATGGTCACGCGAAAACCAAAGCCTTCCATTGCCCTCGCGAGACGATTTAAAAAAGGTCGATCATCATCGACAATCAAAAGTGTACGTTCAATGGCAGCGGTTAGCTCTTCGGGTCCAGCTGTCGCAGATGAGATTTCAATCATGTTTCCGTCCTTGCCTTAGCTTGAATATAGGCCTGGATCGCAGGATTTTTAGCTGCCAGCTCGATACGCTCTAGATCGTGATCATCCGGTTCAAAACTGGAGCGTGTCCAAACAACTGCTATTTGAGCACCATTGCCCGCCATCGGATGATTTTTGACGGCCACGCTCGCCCCAGACCGTTCAAGCAAAGTCTTGGCAATGAAGAGACCAAGGCCAAGGCCGCCTTCTGTTGACTTGGCACGCCTCTCGGGACCCTTTGTCGATATATAGGGGTCACCCAAACGAGCCAGGACCTCGGGCTGGAAGCCGGGGCCGTCGTCATGGATCATGATTCGAACTTGTCCTTCATCCCAATGCAGGTCAATTTTGACGCTGCTACGGGCAAAATCGACCGCATTTTCAACAAGATTTCCGAGCCCATACAAAATGCCTGGATTACGACGGCAGTGCGGTTCCGGGTCTGAGCCGGATTGAATGACGCTGACTGTCACTCCGAAATGACGCAGTGGAGCCACCACCTCCTCAACCAGATGAGTAATGGACATTTTGTTCAAAAGGTCAGGGTTATCTCCACCAAGCGAGGCGAGCTTCCCAAGTATTGACCGGCAGCGCCGCACTTCCTGAGAAAGCAGTGCGAGATCCTCGCCAACTTGACCATCGGAGGGCAGAACTTTGGTCAAATCCTTCGCAACTAGGGTAATTGTTGCAAGCGGTGTCCCAAGTTCATGGGCGGCCGCAGCTGCAAGACCATCCAGCTGGGTGAGGTGTTGCTCACGGGCAAGCACCAGCTCTGTGGCGGCAAGCGCATCGGAAAGCCGCCGGGCCTCGTCAGCCACTTTGGCCGCATAAATTCCGATAAATGCCGCCCCGAGGACAATGGATACCCAAATGCCAGCCACATAAAGTATTGGTAATAAAAGATCTTCTCCTGAAATCCATGGTAGGGGATGATGAAAAAAAGCAAGCAGGCTTGCCATCAGAACGACGAGAACGCCGATCAGCAAGGTCGCGCCTCCGGTCAGTGAAACCGCGGCGATCATGACGGGCGCCAAAAACAGCATGGAAAAGGGGTTCTGCAACCCGCCAGTTAAGTAAAGAAGTCCTGATAATTGAATGACATCGTAGCCGAGCAAGACGAGTGCAAGCTGGTCCTCAAGGCGATGGCTTGCCGAAAACCGGACCCTCAGGGCGAGGTTCAAGAAAACAGAAGTACCAATAACCAAAAATGCGAAGCCGATCGGGAGGGAGAAGCCAAGCCCGAAATAGGTCGCCAGGACGGCTATCGACTGCCCAACGATGGCAAGCCACCGCAAACGGACGATTGTATCGACCCGAAGCCTTCTCGCTCGCCTGCCAAGATCAAGTTCTGCATAATCTCGCATATTTAGAAACCTAGGCCACAGACGCCGCTCCGCCAGTGCTGCTGAAAAAAATGACTATTCCCTCTTGTGCTTTATGTGCACTTGCGTGGCCGACAAGCTTATGTTGCACTGCATCGAACCCGAAGAGAACTCGGGGGGCAAAAAACCGTTAATTCCCCAGCACATGCCGTAAGGCTGATAGGTTCCTACATGAACCGCTTTTCCTACCATATGTATGAGATGGCTCACGCGGCACTAGTGCCGGCGCGAGCCATGACGGACGCGACCAAACTCGTATTTCAAAACCCGATGAACCCCTGGAGCCATACGTCGATAGGCCGCAACATCACGGCAAGTGCAGAGCTCTTTGAACGGCTCACCAGGCGGTATGGCAAGCCAAGTTTTGGATTTGACTCGATCAGCGTCGAGGGTCAGCAGGTCTCGGTCATTGAGGAAGTTGTCTGGGAAGCCCCCTTCTGTCGGGTGATCCATTTTTCGCGACCCGAGCTACGCCTTGCTCAACAGCAGCCGAGGCTGCTCATCGTCGCTCCACTTTCAGGTCATTACGCGACATTATTGCGTGGCACCGTCGAAGCGTTTTTGCCGCATTGTGAAGTCTATATAACAGATTGGGCGGACGCTCGTATGGTGCCGCTTTCAGCTGGCACCTTCGATCTCGACGATTATATCGACTACCTCATCTCTATGTTCCGGACACTCGGTAAGGGTATCGACCGAGGCGGCCTTCATACTCTTGGTGTTTGCCAGCCAAGCGTCCCGGTCATTGCAGCCATTGCCCGCATGGAAGCGGAAGAAGAACTCACTATTCCTGCTTCAATGACATTGATGGGCGGGCCAATCGATACACGCCGCAGTCCGACGGCCGTCAACACTTTGGCACAAGAGCGCGGAACGGATTGGTTCAAGAGCAACTGTATTTATGGGGTCCCATTTCCATATCCAGGTTTCGGACGACGGGTCTATCCAGGCTTCCTGCAACTCTCCGGCTTCATGGCTATGAATATGGATCGGCACGTCAACGCTCATGTTGAGATGTTCAATCACCTGGTTAAAGGCGATGGCGATTCTGCCGAAAAACATCGCGATTTCTATGATGAATACATGGCCGTTATGGATCTGCCGGCAGAATATTATCTCCAGACGATCGAGGCCGTTTTCGTAAAGCACCTGTTGCCAACGGGCCAAATGATGCATCGCAAGGCGAAAGTTGATCTGACATCCATTCGGCGGACTGGTCTGATGACCGTCGAGGGTGAAAAAGATGATATTTCAGGGGTAGGACAAACCCGCGCGGCTCAGGATCTCTGCACGAATATTCCTGAATCACGGAAAACACACTACCTTCAGGAAGGCGTCGGCCATTACGGGGTTTTCAATGGTCGGCGGTTCCGTTCTGAAATTGCGCCTCGCATTCGTGCATTCATGACCAGCCTGGACGACCAGCTTTCGGGCTCATCCAGATCCAATCAACCTAGAATAAAGCTCGCCGCATCCAACGAGTAATGGTTGGAATTTTTAGCAAGAGAGCCCGCCAAGCAATCTCAATGGCAAGCTTTTTCGGCATCAATTTTGGAGGGTCGCCAGAGGGTGAAGCACCCTTGGCGGTTACCCATGAAAATGTAGTTTACACAATTCTCGTCAAGCGATCATCAATCGCCAGGCGAATGACATTGCGTGTCCGCCTCGCAGCAAGAGATGTGATTGTAACTATTCCAAAAAGAGCTTCCATCAAGGCAGCTCAGGAATTTGCACAGCGCCACGCGCCTTGGATTGCTGCACGCTTGGGACGATTGCCCCGTGCAGTTCCATTCCGTACAGGTGAGATCATTCCGATTCGCGGTGAAAACCACCGTATCGTCCATAAACAGCAAATTCGGGGATGGGTTCGCATTGAGCCGTCGACAGAAGAGGATCTCCCATGGCTCCATGTTGCTTGTGATGAGCAACATATACGCCGTCGTATCTCAGGCTTCTTGAAAGACAATGCTCAATCAGATCTCGAATTCGCCGTTCGAAAATATACGCAGCAACTTGGCTATGCATCCCGCAAAGTGACCGTCAAGGATACGAGCAGTCGATGGGGATCTTGTTCAGCAAGCGGTTCTCTCAGTTTTTCGTGGCGCTTGATACTCGCACCTCCGGAAGTGCTTGATTACCTTGCAGCGCATGAAGTAGCACATCTCGTTCACATGAACCATTCTGCAGAATTCTGGGATCTGACTCGCAAACTCGCGCCCCATACTGACAAAGCAGAGGCTTGGCTCATGAAAAACGGGGCAAGCCTATACAGGTTTGGCGCGGAGGCCTGACTATCAAAGACGCTGAAACGTCAGATAAACGGGGGCACGGCCCTCACGAAATGCCTTCGCCTCATAACGAGTTCCCGGCCAACCGTCCCAAGGATCGCTCCACCCTCTTCCGCGCGATTCAACCTCCTGCCAGGAAAATTCACTCGTCATTTTCAAAATACGTGCGAGCACCCAGCCAGAGTAATCATCAATATCGGTCGCAAAGCGAAAGCACCCGCCTCGGCGCAAAACACGCGCAATCTCGGAAAGATTCTCGGAAGACAAAAACCGTCGTTTCCTCTGACGCCATTTCGGCCAAGGATCCGGGTACAAGACATCCACACGCGCCAAAGACGACGATGGCAATTGCAGGAGGATTTCACGCGCATCGCCGTGGTGAATTCGGATATTCTGAAGGTTCTCTTCCTCAATTCTGGCGACGACTTTCGCCACACCATTGATAAAAGGTTCACAACCGATATAGCCCAAATGGGGATGTTTCCTGGCTTCATGCAAAATATGCTCACCGCCCCCAAAACCAATCTCGAGGATGGTTTCTTCAGCTTTGGAAGCAAACAGGGAAGCCGGATCAATCTGGCTGGAATGGCAAGCAATGGCAAGTGATGGTAGCCGACGGGACAAAAGCTCCGACTGGTAATGTCGGAGCTTTTTCCCTTTGCGACGGCCATAAAGCGTTCTGTTTATTTTTGAATGATCGCTTGGAACACCGATCATCCGAATTTCCGAGCTGTGCTCATTAGGAAAACTTACTCTTCAATTGATCGATGAGGTCAGTCTTTTCCCAAGAGAAGCCACCATCTGCATCAGGAGCACGGCCAAAATGGCCATAGGCTGACGTCCGAGCATAAATCGGACGGTTCAACTTCAGATGCTCACGAATTCCGCGGGGCGTAAGGCTGACGATATCCATGAGAACAGATTCGAGCTTAGCCGGATCAACCTTACCGGTATCGTGGAGATCGGCATAAATGGAGAGGGGACGTGCCACGCCGATAGCATAAGCGAGCTGAAGCGTACAGCGATCGGCAAGACCAGCAGCCACAACATTTTTAGCCAGATACCGAGCGGCATAAGCTGCCGAACGATCAACCTTCGTGGGGTCTTTACCAGAAAAAGCGCCGCCACCGTGAGGCGCCGCTCCACCATATGTATCGACAATGATTTTTCGACCCGTCAGACCAGTGTCACCATCGGGCCCGCCGATGAAAAACTTTCCCGTCGGATTGATATGCCAGACTGTATCTTTGTTGATCCAGCCTTGGGGCAGAGCTTTTTCGACATATGGACGGATGATGTCGTGCATTTCAGCAGACGTGAGGTCTTCCTTCACATGCTGATGCGAGACCACGATTTGAGTTGCACAGACTGGCTTTCCGTTCTCGTAACGGATTGTGACCTGGCTTTTTGAATCTGGTCCGAGATGCTTCTCAGCTCCTGACCGACGAGCATCGGAGAGAAGCTTAAGTATCTTGTGGGAATAATAAATGGGAGCTGGCATGAGATCAGGAGTCTCGCGGCATGCATAGCCAAACATGATGCCCTGATCACCCGCACCTTCATCCTTGTCAGAAGCAGCATCCACGCCCTGAGCAATATTTGCAGATTGGGCATGAAGAAGAACATCAATTTTGGCGCGCTCCCAATGGAAACCGTCTTGTTCATAGCCGATGTCGCGGATGGCCTGGCGAGCGAGATGAACAATCGTGTCCTCGGTCAATTTAGGACCGCGAACCTCACCGGCGATGACAACCCGATTTGTGGTCGCCAGTGTTTCGCATGCCACACGAATTTCGTAAGGATTTATTCCGGCCTTTTCGCCTTCACGAAAAAACAGGTCTACGACCTCGTCAGAAATACGGTCACAAACCTTGTCCGGGTGTCCTTCTGACACCGACTCACTCGTGAACAAGTAATTCTGTCTGGTCACGCTCATCTCCGCCTGGCTAAAATTTCCGCAGCGAGATACGTCGATCCTTGGACCCTGGACGTGCTGCGTGGCGAACTATCTGGCATTGACCGTTCGTCAGGTCAAGCAAATTGGAAGATTTTGTTCGTTTTAAAGAACGATTTAGCCCGTCAGCTCACGGTCTGTCTCTGATGCCCGTCGATCATCGGCTTCCGCGATTTGAGAAACCAGCTCGATGATCCTACGGCGGACCTTGGCATCTCTGATTCTGACAAAAGCCCGGTTCAACTGAAGCCCATCCGCCGAATTCAAGGCCTCACGAACATATTGCCTGGGAACATTATCGGCGAACCCGGTCGGATTTATGCCCAGCGCCTCAGGCATTCCCTCAAAAAAATATGAAGGTGGCACATCGAGGATTTTCGAGATTTCCTGCAGTCGGCTTGCGCCAATGCGATTTGTTCCCTTCTCATATTTTTGAACCTGCTGAAAGGTGAGCCCCAGCGCGTTCCCTAATTTCTCTTGCGTGAGGCCCAACAAGAGGCGACGGATGCGCACACGGTGGCCAACATGTTGATCAATAGGATTGGGTCTTTTCGTCACCCTCAAGGTCCCTCGATAACGGCGCCACGGCGAGCCATCGCTACGTGCGATTTACAGCAAAGTTTTCGCATTTAGACTAGAACTTATCAATAGCTGTTTCATAAGTCCTGACAAGGCGAAGCCGTCAAAATCGGGCGCGAGATACCAGATAGGCAGCAAAAAGAGAGGCGAAGCAGGCCATTAATGAAAGCCTCGGCCAGACAGAAAAAACAGTGGGCCTGATCGATGCAGGCAAATCGCTGTCGATCACCCCAGGTACCCCCAAGGGTAGGCTTCCGATAACGCGACCATAAGGATCGATAATGGCTGAGATTCCAGTATTGGCCACGCGGATCAGGGGAAGGCCGAGCTCAACAGCTCGCAGGCGGGCTTGTGCAAAATGCTGATAAGGACCGGGAGTGTTCCCAAACCACCCGTCATTGGTGACGTTGACGATCAGTCCGGCGCGCTGACGCAATTCAGCATCAAGGACAGCAGGAAAAACAGCCTCGTAGCAAATCAGTGGAAAAACGGGAGGGAGACCGGGGACAGCCATTAAATGGCGAGAAACTCCGGGCTCAAAGCCGCCCGGAATTTGCACAAATTGCCTCAAGCCAATCACGTCCATCAAGGAAGCAAAGGGAATATATTCGCCAAAAGGGACCAGATGGACTTTGTCATAGCTCTCAAGGATTGATCCTTCCGGTCCAACCACTTGAATCGAATTAAAATAAGCCGTCCCCGGGGCCTCCCCAGGCAGACTGGGACTTTTTGCCTCGGCTCTTGCCGCACCCGTAACCAAATGGGCT
>CAZHOK010000002.1:75566-99798 GCA_964534115.1 uncultured Beijerinckia sp. | reverse complement strand
TTCAGGACAGAAGAAATCTGAGACAGCGCGCGAGCATCGCGCCCCAGAACAAATGGGAAGGGCGACTCTGGCCAAAAAATATGTGTCGGAGAGGAGCCTGCAAAAACTCCAGAGCGATTTGCTGATGTGAGCTCGATATATCTGCTCATGATCGCCTCCCGGTTCTCGAGGCGAAACTTATCGTCCTGCGCCACATTCGGCTGAACAAGCCTTAGACTAACCCCATCGACATTGTTGGCTTGATTGTAAGTGAGCCGCGTCACGCCAAAGAGAATCAAAATCAAGAAAAGTGTAAAGGCGCCAACCAAAATGGGCGAACGCCAGAAAATTCTATGGCCGTGATGATCAAGTAGCATTGCAGGTGAAGCAAAAATAAAAACGGCTACCAATGTCAGACCATGCAAACCAATCAGGCTGGCGCTCTGAGCCAAGACAAGATTTGAGCCAAGAGCCATTCCAAACGAGTTCCACGGGAACCCCGTGAAGAGATATCCGCGTGACCATTCCGCCAAACCCAGTCCAATACATAAAGCAAAGATACGAGACGAACCTGGGGACCAAAGCAACTTAGCTAAAACCGTTCCGACGCCAGTAAAGCAGGCCAATACGGCCGGCAAACCAATCACGCCAAATGGAAGTGCCCAAGCAAATTGATCTGCTTCTACAAAAAACGCGACGCCGAGCCACCAAAGGCCAGCGACAAAAAACCCAAAACCTGCAAACCAGCCAATTGCCCAAGCTTCAAAAAAACCGCTGTCTCGAAGTGAACGCATCTTCACTGAAGAACAGCCATCCAAAAGCCAAACAAGTGGAACAAGAAACATCGACAAGGCTAGAAAAAAGCCTACCGGAGGCAAGGAAAGTGCTCCGCACGCGCCCACAAAAAATGCTATGCAGCGGCGCTTCCAACCCGATGAAAGAGTGATCGCCTGAGCGAGGCCAAATAATTTCTCCGGCCAGAACGTCGAAGAAAACGGATCTTTACTTTGAATTCGCATCCGAAATCTCAGACGGTTCCTTTTGTGAATCGAATGTCTGAACCCTCACCCGCTTGATGCGACGACGATCTGAATCAATGATTTCCACGAGAATAGATTCTGAAAGGTGTATCTTTTCTCCGCGTGGTGGCACGCGACCGCAGATTGTGGCGACCAAGCCACCAAAAGTGTCAACATTGTCATCTGAAACAAGAGACTTCAGAGAGAATTCGATAGCTTGTTCGACATCATCTACCAGAGCACGACCATCCACGCGCCATTGACGATCGGCAATCAATTCAATCTGAGAACCTTCATCAAGATCATGCTCGTCCTCGATGTTTCCAACGATTGTTTCAACAATGTCTTCGATTGAAGCGAGGCCGTCTGTTCCACCATATTCGTCGATCACGAGGGCCATATGGGTTCTCGATGATTGCATTCTTACAAGCAGATCAAGCGCGGGCATTGATGGCGGAACAAACAATACATCACGAACAATCCCTGCTTTCTCAAGAGATAGGGAAAGATCGAGATCGCCAAGCCCTCGAAGACGCATGACAGCCTGTCGACGTGTCGCCCGGTCGGCAATTCCTTTTTCAGGAAAAGAATCCGGTTGGAAAAAGCCCTCGGCTGCACTGGCCATAAAGTCAACGAAGTCGCGTATATGGACCATCCCCCTAGGATCATCCAAGCTACCGCCATGGACAGGAAGTCGAGAATGTCCAGCCGTCCGAAAAACGGACAAAACCTCCGCTAAACTGGTACCTAAACCCACAGATATAATGTCGGAACGAGGCACCATCACGTCTTGCACACGAAGCTCATGAAGCCCAAGAACATTCGTGAGGATTGTTCTTTCTTGGGCTGAAAAATCGACCTTTGCTGAGGAATCTTTCAATGCATCCTCGAAATCCTCACGGATAGAAGTTGGCTCCATTCCAAAAAGCATTTTCAAGCGATCAAGAAAGCTTCTTCGCTCATTTTTCTGGTCGGAAGGATAGGACTGTTCGACATTGCTCATTTTGTCTGGCCGTCTATTTCAGAATTGGCGTAAGGGTCCATAATTCCAATCTTTTCCAAGCTACGCCGTTCTATCCATTCCATTTCCTCTGCATCAGATTCAGTCTCATGGTCGAAACCAAGAAGATGCAAAAAACCATGAATGATGAGATGAGAAAGATGATCAATGATCTTCTTCTCTTCTGTCTCGCTCTCCCTCAAAACCGTCTCATAGGAAAGAGCCAAATCACCTAGGACCAGATATCCATCCATCATCAGATCTGGGGGGGCGGGAAAGGACAGGACATTCGTCGCTTTATCTTGGTGACGCCATTCCCTGTTTAACTCCTTAATTCGGCTGTCGTTGCAAAAAAGCAAGCTAACAAGAAAAGCACTGCCCAAATCGCATTCAGATTCAGCATAGGCAGAAGAAATAGCCTCCGCGGCTACCTCTTTGAGATTAGCAATTTCGGACCACCGCCTATCCTCGATGGTTATCTCGAGTTCGACTTTCATTTGATCACTTTGGAAGCGTTCGATGCGGCCTCATAAGCGCCAACAATCCTGCGAACCAGATCATGTCGAACAACGTCAGAATCTCGGAACTTGACGTGACCAATCCCCTCAAGATCAGACAATAAGGCAATGGCTTCGCTTAATCCCGACTTTTGGCCCGGAAGCAAATCGGTTTGCGACGGGTCACCCGTTATGATCATTCGCGAGCCTTCACCTAGTCTGGTCAAAAACATCTTCATCTGCATAGATGTTGCGTTTTGCGCTTCATCTAGAAGAACACAAGCAGAAGTCAGGGTGCGTCCGCGCATGAAGGCCAGAGGTGCTACCTCAATCATGCCAGTCTGCAAACCACGCTCTACCATCCGACCATCCATGAAATCATGCAAAGCATCGTAAATGGGGCGAAGATAGGGATCGACTTTCTCACGCATATCTCCAGGCAGAAAACCAAGTCGTTCTCCTGCTTCGACGGCCGGACGTGATAAAATCAATCTCTCCACTGCGCCTTGTTCCAGCAGGGATACTGCATGTCCGACTGCGAGCCATGTCTTGCCTGTTCCAGCTGGCCCCTCTGCAAAGACCAATTCAAAACGCTTCAGTTCGCGCAAATAGACATCTTGCGCGGCGTTCCGAGCCCTTACCGGGCCTCGCTTTCGCGTATTGACCTGATCAAATGATGTCCGCCCAATTTCATCTTTCGGAAAAAGATTTCCTTGCAATGCGCCTTCTTGAACAGCGCCATCGACATCTCCCAAAGAAATGGTCTGCCCTTGCTTCACACGAAGATACAGAGCCTCAAGAACACGCCGGGCATGGTCGCAGGCGTCGGCGACCCCCTTTATTGTGACGTGATTTCCGTTCGCATGGGCCGAAACCCCAAGTCGTCTCTCTATTCGAGCAAGGTTTTGGTCGTAATGACCAAAAAGGAGTGATGCAAAGCGATTATCGTCAAACGCAATCGTTATCTCAGTCGCCGGATCTGTGGGACTTGGAGCTTTCTCCTGTGCCTCCCTTATCAGAGATTGCGTGACGGATTTCTCAGGCTGTTTCACCAATCACTCCTGCCCAAACGAAGAATCGGCTAAAGATCCGAAGAGAGTATTTGTCGAAGTTCCAGTGATGCACACTCGATGAACCTGACCAATAGCATTTTCGGGACCGTCAACTTGTACAGTTTGAAGATATGGCGTCTTGCCAACGATCTGTCCTGAGTGACGACCGCGTTTTTCGAACAAAACATCCATAACCTTGCCGACGCTATCTGCATTGAATGCGTGTCTTTGCGCGTCTACCAGGGTCTGGAGGCGCGCAAGGCGCTCGCTCTTCACCGTCTCCGGGACCTGATCATCCATTTCTGCGCCTGGCGTCCCTGAACGGATAGAATACTTAAAGAAGTAGCTGCTTGAAAAATTGACTTCTGAAATCAGATCGAGAGTGGCCTGAAAATCTGCTTCTGTTTCACCTGGAAAGCCAACAATAAAGTCCGAAGACAGCGCAATATCCGGTCGTGACTGGCGTATGCGAGACACAAGGTCGATATAATAGCGCGCATCATGCTTCCGATTCATGGCCTTGAGGATTCGATCCGAACCGGACTGAACGGGAAGATGTAAAAAAGGCATCAGTTTATGATTATCAACATGCGCCCGAATGAGATCATCATTCATATCTCGCGGATGGCTTGTCATATAGCGTATGCGCGATAAATCAGGGATTTCTGACAATTTACCGACCAATGCAGCCAAAGAACAAATAGCCCCAGCCTCGTCTAGGCCGTGATAGGCGTTAACATTTTGACCGAGCAGGGTGATTTCGCGAACGCCAGCCGCAACAAGGTTTTGTGCCTCACTAATTATCTGCTGGGCGGGCCGGGATGTCTCCGCGCCGCGTGTATAAGGGACGACACAAAACGTACAGAATTTATCGCAACCCTCTTGAACCGTTAAAAAAGAGGTGACGCCACGACTCATTGTCTTTGTCGAGACGGGGGGTGTCAGATGATCGAATTTATCTTCAACTGGAAAATCCGTATCGATCACTGAATGATCGCGAGACTTCTGAAGTAATTCGGGGAGCCGATGATAGTTTTGTGGACCTACAACAATATCCACGGAAGCCTGCCGGCGGATAATCTCGGCTCCTTCAGCCTGGGCGACGCAACCTGCGACCGCCACTTTGGTTGTGAGGCCATTCTTTTCACGCTCGCGCTTCAATAATTTTACTTTTCCAAGCTCGGAATAAACTTTCTCGGCGGAGCGCTCCCGAATGTGACAAGTGTTTAAAATAACGAGATCAGCTTCACCCATCTCCTGGGTTTCCTCAAAACCCTCTGGAGCAAGAACATCGATCATGCGTGTCGCATCATAGACATTCATTTGGCAACCGTAGGATTTGACAAAAACTTTGCGTCGGCTGAGCTCCGCTTGGCCGTCCTGATCCAAAACGTGGAGATCCGGGCCCTTGGAATGAAGCGTGGTCAACGAGTTTCACCTGTTAAATGTGGCATTGAGCCCAGCATAAGCCAGTTTGGGAAAGCTTTCAGCAGGCTGAGAAGACATTCGGCAGAAAAATTACTGCGCAAGGTCCAGCCTCATGACCAAAGCAGCCACGCTCGCACCTGATGTCTTTCGATAATATCCGGGCCTTTGGCCAACTTCTATAAAACCCATACGACGATAAAGCGCTGCGGCCGGGAAGTTACCCTGCTCAACCTCCAGAAATACTGCGGATACACCCGAATTCCTCAGGCGGCTCAGATGGTGCTTGAGCAAGGCATTAGCTATTCCCTTCCCTTGATGGGAACGGCCTACAGCAATGGTCAGCACTTCACTATCAGGGGGGGCCGCCCGCGAGATGACAAATCCAAGAAGCATTTTTGCGCGAGAATCGAATGCACCATCGGCAAAAACAGCCGAATCACGAAGCAATTCAGAAATTTCGTCGGGACCCCAAGGGCGCGCAAAAAAAGAAGAATGGATCAGAGAACAATCTCGGGCCCAATCTATTGAGAGCGATCTGAAAAGCAGCTCCTGCCGGCGCCAGAAGAGAGGAAACCGCAATTGCTTTATCCCCTGCCTGAAACCGCCATTATTTTCGCAGCGGGAGCCTTTAGATAATAGGGGCGGGCAATGGCCTGTTCAGGATCGGCCAATCCCCCAAGGCGCGCCACAAACTTAATGTCAGGCGCGACCGTTTCCCCGACGACTTCAGCTTCCATTCCCATTGACCAAGCCTCAATAGCCATCATGGTCGCGCCAGAACCGGTGAAAATCAGAGGACCGGCGCCCAAGGCGCGAACGGCATCCCGGACCTTTGTGCAGGCTGGAGACAAAATCAGCTGTCCCTTGGCGGTGATCCCCTGAACGTAAACTTGACCATGCTTAGCATCTATAGCCGCAGCGATAACCCCAGCGGAACGGCCATCCAACAGAGGCGCAGCAAAGGCTGCGAGAGACGAGACGCCAATGACAGGGGCTGAAATTGCAAAACCTATAGCCCGAGCGGCAGCAATACCAATTCGGATGCCCGTAAATGAGCCTGGCCCCACCACGACAGCGACCCGATCAATGGAGCTGAATGCCAGCTTGGCATCGGCCATGACCCGATCGATCATCGGAAGCAAGGCCTCTCCATGCCCGCGCACCATCGGGACGGTTTCACGTGCCAGAAGCGATTCGCCAGCCAGAACACAGGCGGATACAGCTGCATGAGCCGTATCGATCGCTAAAATATTCATTTTCAGATTTGCTCGACGGATTGCACTTCCGGGAGAAAGTGCCTCAGCAGGTTTTGAATGCCGCTCTTCAAGGTTGCCGTTGAGGAGGGGCAGCCGGAACAAGCACCCTTCATCTCAAGATAGACAATGCCATCACGAAAACCGCGGAAAGTTATGTCGCCACCATCACCCGCCACAGCAGGACGGATGCGCGTTTCCAGCAATTCCTTAATGGTCATAACAGTTTCTGCATGCGACGGATCAAAAAACTCATCCTCGCCTTTTGCTTGATCACTCTCAATTCCATCTTGAAGCATCGGCGCTCCAGAGACGAAATGCTCCATTATCGCAGCCAATATCGATGGCTTCAGATGCTGCCATTCGCCTTCTGATTTGCTCACAGAGACGAAATCGGCCCCAAAAAAAACGGTTGAAACACCGGGAACAGAGAATAGCGCCTTCGCCAATGGTGATCGGGCAGCGCTATTTGGGTCGCGGAATTCTAGGGTTCCGGCCGGCAAAACAGTCCGACCAGGGAGGAATTTTAAGGTAGACGGATTTGGCGTGGCTTCAGTCTGAATGAACATCGGTCTCTCCCAGGCATCCCGGTTCAAGGCCGGGATCGGTCAGATCATTCTATTAAGGGCTAAAGTCTAAGAAAATCAATGGATCAACCGCCGATCACCGAATAAATCCAACAATGTCCCGGACCGCGGCCATTGTTCTTGTAGCCTTCTCGCGCGCGCGATCGGCACCATTCCTCAATATGCCATCTATATAGGAGGGATCCGCCTGAATACGACGCATTTCATTTCCGATCGGGGCAAGCTTTGCCACCGTCAAATCGACCAGATTCGACTTGAAGGTGGAAAAATTACCGCCGCCAAATTGGCTCAATATATCGTTTTTTGTCTCCCCCGAGAGGGCTGCATAAATCCCGACCAGGTTATCGGCCTCCGGTCTTCCGACCAAACCGTCCGTGGTCGATGGGAGGGCATCCGGGTCTGTTTTGGCTTTCCTGATTTTCTGGGCAATCGTATCGGCATCGTCCGCAAGGTTGATCCTTGAATTATCCGAGGGATCGGATTTCGACATTTTCTTTGTGCCGTCCCGCAGGCTCATTACGCGCGTAGCCGGTCCTTGAATGAGCGGCTCTGGAAGGGGAAAGAAGCCCGTTTCAATGTGGGGAGAATGCTCGTCAAGGAAATCGTTGTTGAATTTCTGGGCGATGTCACGTGCGAGCTCAAGATGCTGCTTCTGATCCTCGCCCACGGGTACATGAGTGGCTCGGTAAACCAGAATATCCGCAGCCATGAGGGTCGGATAAGCATAGAGCCCCACAGATGCATTTTCGCGATCTTTACCGGCCTTTTCCTTAAATTGCGTCATTCGGTTCAACCAGCCGATACGAGCAACGCAATTGAAAATCCAAGCAAGTTCTGCGTGTTCAGCAACCTGGCTCTGATTAAAGACGATATGCTTAGAGGGGTCTATTCCGGCGGCAAGAAAAGCTGCTGTGACCTCTCGGATATTGGAGGTGAGCTCGCTGGGCTTTTGAGGAACGGTAATGGCATGCAGATCGACCACGCAATAAATGCACTCATGGGTCGATTGAAGCGCGACAAATTTCACAATAGCGCCGAGGTAATTGCCCAAGTGCAGATTACCGGTCGGCTGGACGCCCGAAAACACAAGTTGCGGGAAAGACTGCATAATCATACGCTCCGATCAGCACGCAGCCTTATCGCAAATCCATTGACGATCTGGCAAGTACGAGATTTGTAGCCGGATCAAAGGACAAACCGGCTTAAGTCGGCATTGCGAGCCAGTTCGGCTATTTGGCTCTCCACGAAAGACCGGTCAATGACGATCTCCTGACCGGACCGGTCAGGAGCTGTGAAACTGACCTCCTCAAGAAGCTTTTCCATGATTGTCTGAAGGCGCCGAGCGCCAATGTTTTCAATGGTCATATTGACCTCGACAGCAATTCTAGCAAGCGCTTCGATGGCGTCATCTCGGAACGTCAATGTGACTCCCTCCGTCTGCAAGAGAGCTACATATTGCTTTATGAGACTTGCCTCGGTCTCAACGAGTATGCGCTTAAAGTCTTCTTCAGATAGCGAACGAAGTTCCACCCGAATTGGTAGTCGTCCTTGGAGCTCGGGTAGCAAATCCGACGGCTTTGAAACATGAAAGGCCCCCGACGCAATAAAAAGAATATGGTCGGTTTTAATGCTTCCATATTTGGTCGAAACACTTGTTCCTTCAATCAAAGGCAGAAGATCTCTTTGAACCCCCTCGCGTGAGATCTCTCCACTTCCGCGATTGTTACCCGTACAGATCTTGTCAATTTCATCTAGGAAAACAATGCCGTTGCTTTCCACATCGCGCATGGCTTCTTGAACAATCTGATCCTGATCAAGAAGTTTTTCACTCTCTTCAGACAAAAGTGGATCATATGCGTCTTTGACCAGTGTTCGCATTATGCGCGATCTGCCGCCCAACGCTTTGCCAAACAAATCCCCAAAAGAGATTGCGCCCGCAGAGCCACCGAGCGTATTCGGCAAATCAAACATAGGAAAGTTTGACGAAGAGGCCTGTTGCAATTCGATTTCAATTTCTTTCTCGTCAAGCTCGCCGGCGCGTAATTTTTTGCGAAAAGACTCGCGTGTAGCGGCCGAAGCTCCTTTGCCGACCAGCGAATCAAGCACCCGATCTTCAGCCGAAGCCTGTGCTCGGGCTGTGACAAAACGGCGTTTTTTCTCCTTGACTAAACTGATCGATATTTCGACCAGATCGCGAATAATTTGTTCAACATCGCGCCCAACGTATCCGACTTCGGTAAACTTGGTTGCTTCGACTTTCAGAAAAGGTGCGTCTGAAAGCTTGGCAAGGCGGCGGGCGATCTCCGTCTTGCCGCATCCAGTTGGTCCAATCATCAGAATATTTTTTGGCAGAACTTCTTCGCGCATGGCTCCACTCAATTGAAGCCGCCTCCACCGGTTACGAAGGGCTATAGCAACTGCACGCTTTGCCTCTTTTTGACCAACAATGAACCGGTCGAGTTCCGAGACAATCTCGCGCGGAGAAAAATTCGTCATCGTCATTCGTTCCCGTCAAGTGAAGCCAAAGATTCGACGACCAAATGATTGTTTGTATAGACGCATATTTCAGCCGCAATCTTCATTGCAGCATGGACGATCTGCTCTGCATCCTGATCCGTCGGAAGAAGTGCCCGCGCAGCTGCGAGGGCGTAATTCCCACCCGATCCGATCGCAATCGCGGCTCCGTCTGGGGTTTGCTCGGGTTCGAGAACATCACCGTTTCCAGTCAAGACCAGACTGACCCGTGCGTCCGCGACAAGCATCATCGCCTCGAGCCGTCGCAAATACCGGTCTGTTCGCCAGTCCTTGGCCAATTCAACGCATGCCCGAAGCAATTGCCCCGGATACTGGTCTAGCTTGGATTCAAGTCGTTCGAACAGAGCAAAAGCATCGGCTGTAGCGCCTGCAAAGCCAGCAATAACGTCGCCCTTGCCTAGGCGGCGAACCTTTCTGGCATTGGACTTCACGATGGTTTGCCCAATACTGACTTGCCCATCGCCCCCAATGACCGTCCGCCCCCCTTTTCTCACCAAAAGGATCGTTGTCGCATGCCACCCATGGCTGGAGCTCGTTTCGGAATGGATCATTGGGACGTTGACCTATGTAGACAAAACACGAGGGGCAAGGGTTCGGCGGCTAATTTCGGGCCCAACCTAGGTAGCCAGGCGGCACTGGGCTTGCTAGAAGCCCCATTATACCCAGGAAGGTCAAACATGCGTACCGCAACCCTATCCCGGAAGACCCGGGAAACTGAAATCCGTGTGTCGGTAAAGTTGGACGGATCCGGCCTCGCGACGGTCTCGACCGGGATTGGCTTTTTTGACCATATGCTCGACCAGATTGCACGCCACAGCCTGATCGACCTTGAGGTTGAAGCCAAGGGCGACCTCCATATCGACCAGCACCACACAGTGGAAGATATTGGGATCGTGCTCGGCCAGGCATTCCGTCAGGCGCTCGGCGATATGCGGGGAATTGTGCGCTATGCGGACGTTCTACTGCCAATGGATGAGACGCTGACGAGGGTCGCCGTCGATGTGTCAGGCCGGCCGTTCTTGGTCTTCAAAACCGCCTTCCATCATGAGAAGATAGGCGAGTTCGATACCGACCTTGTCCGAGAGTTTTTCCAAGCATTCTCTATGAATGCGGCAATTACCCTCCATGTAGAAACTCTTTATGGGATCAATGATCACCATATTGCTGAGTCTTGCTTCAAAGGACTGGCACGCACGCTTGGTGCATCAATCGCGATTGACCCGCGGCAAAAGAACCAGATCCCTTCAACAAAAGGCAGCCTTTAAGCAGAATGACGAAGATGTTTGCTTACATTGTTCACGCGAAAGGGAACAAAGTCGGCCCGGCAGAAAATGCGATCTTTTCGAAAGATGCATTCTCTTGGGCCGCCTTTTTCTTTGGGCCCCTATGGCTCCTGCGTCATCGGTCATGGATTCTGCTTGGACTATGGCTGCTGCTTCATGTGGGCATTTTCCTTCTGGCCAGAACAGGCATTGAAATAGCCTACCTGCTTGGTCTTGAGTTTGCGATTGCCATCTTGCTGGGCCTAGAGGCAGGACCGATTCAGGAATTATCGCTGCGCCGACGGGGATTCATCATGGCAAATGTGGTTCGCGGGCAATCTCTCCAGGAAGCGGAATACCGACATTTCGGAAGGCTGATGGCTCCTCACATGAGGCAAGAAACACGGAAGGATCATGCAAACCCCAACCCGGAAATGGTTGGGCTCTTTCCTTCATTCAAGGCCTGAATTATGGGGTTAGTAATTGTCGACTACGGTTCAGGAAATCTGCATTCAGCGCAAAAGGCGTTTGAAAGAGCAGCTGGACCATTGTCTATGCAAGTCGCAGTGACTTCTGAGCCAGATGTGGTGCGCAAGGCTGACAGAATTGTCTTGCCGGGCGTCGGCGCTTTCGCAGATTGCAAGCAAGGCTTGACTTCTATTCCGGGCATGATTGAAGCCCTCGAAGAAAGTGTCCTGACGCGGGGACGTCCATTTCTGGGCATTTGCGTTGGAATGCAATTGCTCGCGAGCCGGGGATTAGAGCATGGAATCGCTTCTGGCCTAGACTGGATACCTGGGGAAGTCGTGGCTATCACGCCCTCAGAAGATCATTTGAAAGTGCCACACATGGGCTGGAACACGTTAGAGCCTTGCGGAAGCCACGCACTCCTGGCTGGAGTGCCAACAGGCGAGAGCGGTTGGCACGCTTACTTCGTTCATTCCTTCCATCTCAAAACAGCAAGTCCAGATCATATTCTCGCAACAACCGATTACGGACAAAAGCTAACCGCCATGGTCTGTCGTGACAACATTGCGGGGACGCAGTTTCATCCTGAGAAAAGCCAAAAAATGGGCCTTGCGCTGATTGCAAATTTTCTGAGGTGGGCGCCGTGATTTTATTCCCCGCAATTGACCTAAAGCAGGGCGAATGTGTCCGGCTTATCCATGGAGATATGGCTCAGGCGACCGTGTTCAATACGGACCCGGCATCCCAAGCGGCCGAGTTTGAGGGGCAGGGCTTCGAATATCTGCATGTCGTTGACCTCGACGGAGCTTTCGCCGGCGCCCCCCGAAATGCCAAAGCCGTCGAAAACATCCTCAATCGTGTACGATTTCCGGTTCAGCTCGGCGGTGGCATCCGAGATATGCGCACGATAGAGGGATGGCTCTCAAAAGGCGTGTCGCGAGTAATCATCGGCACTGCAGCTGTTCGAGATCCGGACCTGGTCCGCGAGGCTGCCCGTCTACACCCCAACAAAATTGCCGTTGGAATTGACGCACGTGACGGCTTGGTTGCAGTCGACGGTTGGGCCAAAGTTTCTCAAGTCACTGCTCTAGAACTTGCACGAAGGTTCGAAGACGCAGGAGTCTCAGCGATCATCTATACGGACATCAATCGTGATGGTGTATTGAAAGGCCTGAATATTGAAGCAACTCTTGCACTGGCTGATGCCTTAACAATCCCCGTTATTGCATCAGGCGGACTAGCCTCACTGGCAGATGTTGAACGAATTTTGAAGCCGGATTGCAAGAAGCTAGCGGGGGCCATCACGGGACGGGCCCTCTATGATGGGCGGCTTGATCCTGAAGCAGCATTGTCCATGATCCGTGCTGCGCGGGAGAAATCGCGTGCTTAAATGTCGGGTCATTCCATGCTTGGATGTCAAAGACGGCAGGGTCGTCAAGGGCGTAAATTTCGTCGACCTGAGAGATGCCGGTGACCCTGTTGAATGTGCAATCGCCTATGACGAAGCTGGGGCCGATGAGCTTTGCTTCCTCGACATTACAGCGAGCCACGAAAATCGCGGGACAATATTAGACGTTGTAAAAAGAACGGCTGAGGCGTGCTTCATGCCTCTTACGGTCGGAGGCGGTGTCCGCTCAATAGATGACATCCGACGTTTGCTTCTCGCCGGTGCAGATAAAGTCTCGATCATGACTGCGGCCGTTCATCATCGGGATTTTGTTCGCGAAGCGGCAGAAAAATTTGGCAGCCAATGCATTGTCGTTGCAATCGATGCCAAGCAGGTCCGTACCGGAAAATGGGAGATATTTACCCATGGCGGAAGAAAGCCGACCGGATTGGATGCCATCGACTATGCGCGAGAAGTTGCATCGCTTGGTGCCGGAGAAATTCTACTCACCTCGATGGATCGCGACGGAACCCGTATTGGTTTTGATATCGAACTGACAAAAGCTATTGCAGATGCGGTTAGAGTGCCGCTTATTGCATCCGGGGGTGTCGGAAATCTGGATCATTTGGTTGAGGGAATCCGAGATGGTCATGCGACTGCTGTCTTGGCAGCATCAATTTTCCATTTTGGTGAATACACAATCAAGGCTGCCAAACAACATATGCTTCAAGCCGGACTTGCCGTCAGAATGGATTGAGGAGAAGACATGTCCCGCTTTTCTCTACATGATCTCGAAGCCATTATTGTTTCTCGCCGAGAAGACACGGCAAAAAAGTCATACACAAAGAGCCTCCTGGACCTGGGGGTGGTTCATTGCGGAAAAAAGTTTGGTGAAGAAGCTGTCGAATTTGCGATGGCTTCAGCTCAGATGGACAATATTTCCATGAAAACTGAAGCTGCTGACGTGCTCTATCATCTTTTGGTAGCGCTTCAGGCGGCTCGAATTCCGTTGCAGGATGTTCTCGACGAGCTGGAACGCCGCACAAAAATGTCTGGACACGAGGAAAAGGCTAATCGGGGATAAGCCCGAAACCTTATCCAGAGGACGCTGCCGAATGAACAAGAGAACCGCAGTTCACTCGCCGCATTCAGGGGAGCTTTCCCCTTATCGACATTTCACCAGATCCGAATGGGCGGCCTTGAGGGCTGACACCCCGCTGACCCTCAATGTAGAGGATCTTGAGAAACTGCAGTCAATGAACGATCGTATCTCGGTCGAAGAAGTGATTGCGATTTATCTGCCACTATCGCGCCTTCTTGCGCTCTATGTCGCCGCCACGCAGGGCCTCTTCAAGGCGACGCAGCGCTTCCTTGGCGCAGAAGATGGCAAGATGCCCTATATTATCGGAATTGCTGGTTCAGTTGCGGTTGGAAAGTCGACAACTGCTCGCGTCCTAAAAGCCCTTCTTTCACGGTGGACCAACACGCCTAAAGTAGAATTGATTACAACCGACGGATTCTTGCACCCAAATCATATTCTCGAACAGCAAGGGATAATGGACAAAAAGGGATTTCCCGAAAGCTATGACGGGACATCTCTCCTGAGATTTCTGTCCGATATCAAAGCAGGAAAGCGAAACGTCTCAGCGCCGGTCTACTCGCACTTGAGCTACGATGTCGTTCCAGGTGAATCGATCATAATTGACAGGCCCGATATACTTATCGTTGAGGGACTAAACGTTCTTCTTCCAAACAAGCCAGGAAAAGAAATTCCATTCGTATCTGATTTTTTTGACTTCTCAATTTATCTCGATTCTTCCGATGACAACCTAGAGCGGTGGTATGTCGCGCGCTTTATGCGATTGCGTGAAACAGCGTTCCGTGATCCAAGATCCTATTTTAAAAAATATGCTGATCTTGATGATGTGACTGCAAAAAAAACCGCAAAGCAAATCTGGCGTAACATCAATCTTCGAAATCTACACGAGAATATTCTACCCACCCGAGCTCGCGCCAGTTTGGTCTTGACCAAAGGAGAAGGCCATATCATCGAAACGGTCTCTCTACGCAAGCTTTGACTCTATCAAGCTGGCAGTTCAATCCCATTTTCAGAGGCCAAATTCTTGAGATTCGTTTGAGGCCGAGCACCAAAATGTTGAATAATCTCGGCTGCAGCCAATCCTCCAAGACGCGCAGATTCTCTTAAATCCAATCCGCGAACAAGACCAGCCAGAAATCCTGCTGCAAACAAGTCGCCAGCACCGGTCGTATCAACAAGGCGGTCAATCGGGAAAGCCGGAACGGCGAGGGTTTCATCACGCGTCACAACAAGACAACCTTGCTCCGAGCGCGTGACCGCAGAAATAACACCTTCTTCACGCAAGGCTGCAAGAGCAGTGTCAAAATCAGATGTCTGATAGAGAGACTTCAGCTCGTGTTGATTGGCAAAAATAATATCTACGGATCCCGATCTCATCAATTCGAGAAACTCTTCGCGATACCGATCAACACAGAAAGCATCCGATAGAGTAAGAGCTACTTTATTACCCGCAGCATGCGATATGTCTGAGGCCCGACGGAATGCTTTCTTTGCTTCCGGCGGATCCCAAAGGTATCCTTCCAAATAGAGAATCGATGAAGAGCGAACTTTTTCTTCGTCAATGTCGTCCACGCCAAGGTTCTGGCAGGCTCCAAGAAATGTATTCATCGTTCGTTCGCCATCCGGCGTAACAAGGATAAGGCAGCTTGCCGTAGCAGGACCAGTTGTCGCAAAGGCTGTATCGAAATGAACGCCGCTTTTCCGAATATCATGGCTGAAGGAATGTCCAGCCTCATCAGCCTTAACCTTGCCAATGAAAGCTGACTTTATGCCAAAAGATGCCGCACCAACGATGGTGTTGGCGGCCGAGCCACCCGACACAATCGTCGTAGAACCCATATCTTCATATAATCGTTTCGACGTGGCTTCATCCACGAGCATCATCCCGCCCTTGGCGAGGCCGTGCCGGAGCAAGAAGCTTTCATCAGAAGTTGCCAGAATATCTACAATTGCATTACCTATCGCAAGAATCTCAAAATTGCGGCTCATTCACTTGCTCCGATATTTCTTTTGCTTTTGGACCGCGCTTCTTTTCTCGTCAAGACTTGGATCGACGTTCCGAGATGTCGATCAGCTCATTCAAGAGCAGGAGGAGGGACTTGATGTCATTCTCGCCCAGTGACCCTACGTGTCTTGCGAATTTGTTTGCTAATTCAGTTGCCTGAGGCCCGAGCCCTGAAGTGTCGACGACAATCCGGGGGTGGGAAATCTGTGCTAACCGCTCTAATTCTTCGGCTTCGTCCCAGATGACATTAAAAAATGTAATGATTCGCTGCACAAGATACCAAGTTGGAGCGCCCTTGCGTCCATGCTCCAATGCAGAGAGATATGCAGGTGAAACATTGATCGCCTGAGCCATATCCTTCAGGGTTATGCCGCGCTCTGCACGTATGGAGCGCAATTTTTTTCCGAAGGGTGTCATTGGTCTTATTCGCGATCTCTTTTTCGACGAATCCGAACATATAATGCACCATCACCACCATGAATAGCGGAAGCAGGCTCGAATCCTAAAACGATAGAGCGCAATTCAGTGGCGGCCAACCAATGTGGAACCATTCTTCTGAGAATGCCGACTTCTTCATCCGAAGACGATTTTGCTCTTCCTTTTCCAGTAACGACCAAAACCAGTTTTTCGTCATTATTCTGAGCGCGTCGCAGTATCTCAATAAGGCTAGCGTGGGCCTGTGTTTGTCGCATGCCATGTAGATCTAGTTTTGTAGATATCTCTCGACGGCCTCGGATAAGCCGCTGTCTAAATCGCTTCTCAATAGGTGCAAGAGGGAGCTCTTTGCTTCTGCCTGAGCCAGCCGGAGGAGTAGGCTCAACTTCGGCTCTTGTCTTTTCTTGGGCCGAAATCTTGTCGGTTTCTATGCCCTCCCCGATTGAGGTGACATTTACTCCCATTCGCGATTTAACCGTTTGAGTAACCTCAGCCCACAGCCTCCTCTCCTCCACGGTGAGGCTTCTCCGATTTCCTGTGTGCTTCCGCGCAGTCATTCAAATTCCTGCTCTTTCGGGAGAAGAACAAACATTCGACCTTGGTGGCGAATATTTCCAGCGAGGACCCCTGCCTTATCACCCGTCCCAAAAAACAAATCGGCACGTGCCGATCCCAAAATGGCTGATCCTGTATCTTGCGCAATCATGGTTCGCCGGAATGGCGAAGGTTTGTCAACGCTAATCCAAGGAATTTCTGTCTCAATAAAAAATGGCGTTCCATAGGCCCATAATGATCGATCAACAGCGATGGAACGAAGAGGAGTTAGTGCATGGCCGGCAGCGCCCGTCGGACCTGTTGGATCAGTCGAAGGCGACATCGAAAAGAAGATGAATGACGGGTTCTGCTCAAGCAATGCCAGCCCCCGCTGCCCAAGGCCTTGACCCTTTGCACGAACCCATTGCTTTAAGCTTGTCAAACTAACTTCTTCAAAACCTAAATCGCCTGAACCACCCAAAATTTTGCCAATCGAAACATAGGGATGTCCATTGCGACCTGCATAGGTCAAATCATGAAGTTGCCCATCAATTTCCAACGACGCTGACCCTTGAACATGAATCATAAAAGCTTCGATCGGATCTGATACATAGGCCAAAACCTGAGCCTCACTCAGCCCGTGAAGATTGATTTCGGCGCGCGTTGAATATGGCTGAAGCTTTCCACCGGGACAAAGCCGCCCACTCGCAAGACCCGATAAATGTATTGGTTGTGACAAAGGATTGAGGGAAACCAAATCTGACGGTCGGCTATACAGCGGCTCAGAAAAATCAGGATTTTGAACAAGCGAAGCGCGAGTTTGTGGTCGATAATATGCCGTGAAGAACGCTTCATGACCCGGTCTTGCAGCGAGAAAATACGGCTGAAAATGAATGCGGAAAAAGGTCTCCGCCTGCCTGTTTGTCAAATCTGGTCCGACATGGATAGCGCGTTGACACAGGGCAAGAAAATGAGCGCTAGGCGAAAGGCCTGGGCGAATAGGAGCCCTACCTGCCAACATATTCTGACAAGATGCAAAAAAAGTCTGCCAAGCCTCGGAGTGATTATCTTCCGAAAAGCCTGGCAGATCCGAAAATTCACACCTTGCCAGACGAGTTGAAACTTCTTTTATGTCTATGTTCCGGTCTCCGTCGCAACAAGCAGCCAGTTCGGATCGCGTGAAGTGGTATCGCGAGCAAAAGTCCAAATATCGATCATGTCGACAACCTTATCCGGGTTGCCATCAACAATAGCCCCAGATCTGTCTCTCGTCGCAGTGATCAGTTTAGATTGAAAGCGGACCGTAATTTGGGCTGTCGCACCTCTCAGCTGGGCTTCCTCCAATGACGTCCGATCGATTGACACGAATGTTGTATCGACGGTCTCTCCACGACTTTCACGGTCACTTATGGCCGCTGCAAAGCTGTCATAGACGTCCTTGGCAAGAAGATCGCGCAACGCATTACGATTTCCGGCGGCAAAAGACATGACAATCATCTCATAGGCGCCCTTGGCGCCTTCAATGAAAGTTTGCGGATCAAACTGGGGATCGGCATCAGCGATGGACTGTAAAGCTGGTACAATTTTAGGTTCCACACCCTTTATCTTGGACCAAGCCGCCGCTCGATCATCGCCGGTCTGCGATACCTTTTCCGAATCATTCGCCGGGAACCGCACGATTGTACGGTTTTCATCTTCCTGCAGGGCTTCGGCCGATTTCCGACGGTAGACGTCTATCGGAGGTTGCTCGTGACCGGTGCGAGTACCCAGAACGGACCTGAGCTTCCAGATCACGAAGACAGCAAGGAGGGCGAAAACGAGTGTTGTAGCGTCCATGAAAACCTGAGCCCAGCTCCAATGAATAACCTCTTCGAACGATACCACAGATAGAGTAGAAAAAGCACGCCTGCTACCCCAGAGGCAATGGGGTGGTGACAAGGACGTGATCGAGGCGAAATGAAGCTGCGCTGGGCATTTTTTGTTTGGGTCATACTCGAATTGGCGGCTTCAACCGCCATGATCATGGTTGTTGGGTGGATCCCGACGGTAGCTCTCTGGCTTTTTTCGGCGGCTTGGGGGCTTTATTTACTTAGCTACCGGAGAACACAGGCTGATTTGATCTCAGGAATTTTGTTTTTAGCTCCCGGCTTTCTGACCAGCGTTGGGGGGGTGGCGGTTCGGCTAAAGCATGTGCGCTCTTTCCTCATCAACATGCTCGATTTGAACAGAATGAAGCGTAAAGGAGGTGCCGTCGACCTCGACCCGAATGAATGGCGAAAAGATTGACCTCTATGGAAGACGACCTGATTGAAGCTTGTGAATGTTTTCGGGTCATGGTACGCGGCCAAAGCAGTCAAATTTGAGAGAGAACAGCAATGATGGACGCAAATGGCCCCGCGACAGGCGCTGATTCCATGCCTCAGCTCAACGTCCTTGCCCAGTACACAAAAGACTTATCCTTCGAAAATCCTAACGCACCTAACTCATTGGGGGCTCAAGACGTTAGCCCAAACATTTCTATTCAGGTCAATGTCAATCTGCGGCAACTTGGCGAAACTGATTTCGAAGTCGAGCTCTTGCTCGAAGGGTCGGCTGTGGCGGGATCAAATACGCTCTTCAAGTTCGATTTGACGTATGCCGGTGTATTTAGACTTCAGAATATACCGGAGGCCGACCTGCATCCGATCCTGATGATTGAGTGCCCAAGGCTGATGTTCCCCTTCGCACGCCAGATCGTCGCCGATGCGGTACGCTCGGGTGGTTTCCCGCCATTACTCATTGATCCAATTGACTTCCATAACCTTTACCGGCAACGAACCGCCGAAGTCCCGCAAAATTTGTCCTGAATTATTCAGGCAAGTATCGAAACCAAATCGCTTTACTACCCATCGTTTCAATGAAGGAGCGATGGGTTTTTTGTTGTGCTTCATCAAGTAAAGTGGGAACCGGTGCCGATCGTGGCAAAACAATATGAGATACAACAGGTTCGGTCGATTTGCTCTCGCTCGATAGAACAAGGGAGACTTGCCGGCCACCCGAAAGCTCAGAATAAACCTCGGCCAGCAATTCAGCATCCATTAACGCGCCGTGTTTTGTGCGTTTTGAATTATCTATTTTGAATCTGCTACACAGCGCATCCAGCGAGTTGGCTGAGCCTGGATATTTTCGGCGAGCAATACTAAGCGTATCGATCACACGCCCCATCGGCAAAGTTTCACGTCCGCTTCTTTTCAGTTCCGAATTGATAAATCGCATGTCGAATTCGGCATTATGAATTACGAGCTGTGAGTCCTCCACAAAGTTCAGAAATTCATCGACGACTTGGTCGAATGTCGGTTTACCTCGCAAAAACTCTCGAGAGAGACCATGAATGCGATAGGCCTCATCCGGCATGTCGCGCTCCGGATCGATATAGGCGTGAAAAAATTGTCCGGTAGGCACAGTATTGACGATCTCGACGCACGCGATTTCAACCAAGCGATCGCCACTCGCGGGGTCTAGCCCTGTTGTTTCAGTATCGAGAACGATTTGGCGCATCGGAGATCCGGATATCAGTTATTTGCTCTTGTTGCGCAGCATCGGATGAGTGAGCTGATTTGTCGAAAAGAAAAATCAAATCCTCGCTCAGTATCAACCAAATAATGCGCTCTCTTTCGCTTTTCGATATCAGGAATTTGTTTCTCTTTGATTTTTTGGAACAAGTCTTCTGTCATCCGATCACGCGCAAGAACCCGCATCTTTTGGGTGTCATATTTAGCGGTGGCTAAAACGATGACATCGAAAGAGTGATCCATATTTTTCTCAAATAATAATGGGACTTCACAGACTGCCATCCGCGCACCGCGCAATAATTCTGCCAACAAGAAATCTTCTCTGTGTGCCTCAACCATAGGATGAATTATATCTTCCAATTTTTTTAGCGCTAAACGATCAGTCATAACTATTTTTGACAATCTCGTGCGGTCGATCTCACCATTCAAAACAGAATCTGGAAACTCTCGGCCGATAAGCTCCCTTGCTTTGCCTTTGTACAATTGATGAACGGCACGATCAGAATCATGTACAGCAAGGCCAGACGAGCGAAACATCCCGGCAAGCGTCGATTTCCCCATACCGATTGATCCAGTCAGCCCGATGACGAGCATCGTTCATTCCTCCACCAGGCGAGCTTGTCGCAAGAATCGGAGAAGGGGAAAAATTGGTAATCCAAGGATGGTGGTGTGATCTCCTTCTATTTTTTCAAAAAGATGGGCCCCAAATCCTTCTATTTGATACCCACCAACACTCCGGGTAACTGTCTCTCCACAGACATCAAGATACCGACTGATGAATGATGATCTGAGCTTCCTCATTGACAAACTAGCAGTTTCGATATGTTCAAATTCGATCCTGCTGTTTGCGATACATGTGACTGCAGAGTGGAGATAATGCGTCTTCCCAGAAAGACTGGAAATCTGTTCAGCAGCTTCATCTCGGGAGGTTGGCTTGTGATATTGATAGCCATCACATGCCAAAGTTTGATCCGCTGCAATAATCCAGCGTCCTGAGAACCTCTTACTGACCTCGCTGGCCTTTGCCTTTGCCAACATTAGCGCAATATCCGATGGCGGTATCATTTGCTCCTGCAAGGCAGTTTCGATTTGTCTCTCGTCAACATCTGGCGAAATAGCCTCGAAAGGTATTCCGACAGATCGAAGAATAGACTTCCTCGTCTCGCTTGTTGAAGCGAGAATGATGGGGTCCGGCAAACGCCAAAGGAGCGATGTAAAATCCATTTTTACTCCGCTGCGATAAACTTCATTTTGTGCTCCTTGTGAAGATCAATGATGGCTGCCGCTGTTTCTTCAATTGAGCGTCGGGTCACATCAATAACCGGCCATCCCCGGTCAGCGAAAAGCCGCTTGGAATGAGCAATTTCTGCGGCAACAGCCGTGCGATCGACGTAGGGACTTTCCTGGTCTGCATTGAGAGCCAAAAGGCGGTTTTGGCGGATCTGAACAATTCGTTCGGGGCTGGCTATCAGTCCGACAATGAGCGGATGTTTCAGATTTTCCAAGAAAACGGGCAGAGACACACCAGGGACCAGTGGAATATTCGCCGTTTTTATACCCCTGTTGGCGAGATAAATACTCGTGGGCGTCTTCGATGTTCGGCTGACCCCCATAAGGAGAACATCTGCCTCTTCAAGGTTGTCTACTTGCTGACCATCATCGTGGAGCATCGTATAGTTTAAGGCATCTATACGCCTAAAATATTCAGAATTCAGTGTGTGCTGTGCACCCGGTCGAGAAGTTTTCACAGTGCCGAGATAGGATTGAAACATACCAAAAATCGGTTCCAGAACCGAAAGACATGGGCTCCCACACTCTCGGCACGCATCGACCAAGACCGCTGACAAGTCCCGATCGACCAGAGTGAAGAGGACTATTCCAGGTGCAGATTCAATCTCTGCAATAGCGCGATCTAATTGAGCACGCGTTCGAATAAGGGGGTAGACGTGCTCTATTGAGGACACCCCTTGAAACTGTGCTGTCACCGCGCGGCTCACTGCAATGAGCGTTTCGCCGGTAGCATCGGAAACCAAGTGGAGATGAAAGTAACTTCGACCCAAGGCACACCCCATCAGATTTTTTGACTTATACCATCTGTCTTGGGGACTGGCGTGGATAAAGGGCGATTATCTTCGGTGCCTTTAGGTAGAAAGAGACCTATCTAAAAAAACCCTCCACACGGGTTCTATCGCCTGTAAAAATGCCTAGGATAGGTGGATATCCGGGTTTGCTACCTCATGACAAATCAAATACAGAAAGCAATTCTGACTTTTAGCATTGATATCATTAGCATTTCTGAAAAATCCCCACGTTTTCCGCCCTGGCATTGTTAATCTTTGTGGATAGGTGGACAAGGTTTAGGCAACCTGTGCATTCTGAGGCGAGACCGGAATAACCAGTCAATTAGAATAAGAAGATCTAAAAAAGAGAATCTTCGATTCTTTAGAGGACCTTGAACAAGTGCGGCAAAGCCCTGATCCTAAAAAATTCATCGATACGTTGGATGGAAAGCCATTCGCAACTCCGCCAATCTGGCTAATGCGTCAAGCTGGACGATACCTATCAGAGTACAGGGAAATCAGAAAGTTAGCGCCAACATTTATTGATTTTTGCTATTCTCCCAAATTGGCAACAGAAGCCACTTTGCAGCCGATCAGAAGGTTTGGGTTCGATGCAGCTATCTTGTTTAGCGACATCTTGGTTGTTCCCGACGCTCTGGGGCAGAATGTCAGCTTTGAACAAGGGGAAGGACCGCGGTTAAATCCGATCCAGGACGAGATCGGCCTTAAATCTCTAAAGGAAAAGATTGATTTAGCCCGGTTGGAACCGGTTTTTGAAACGATTGATCGCCTTAAGACGGCTTTGCCATCAGAGACAGCGTTGATTGGCTTTTGTGGTGCGCCCTGGACAGTGGCTAGTTATATGATCGCCGGGCGAGGCACCCCTGATCAGGCTCCGGCTCGTCTTTTTGCCTATAGATACCCAGTTCTTTTTCAAAGGCTCATCGACCTACTGGTGGAGGCTTCCGTAGACTATCTCATGGCGCAGTGCAGGGCGGGCGTCGATGCGGTTCAAATTTTTGACTCTTGGGCTGGTGTTTTGCCGCGATTGGAGTTCGAACAATGGTGTTTGAAACCGGTCAAAGTCATCGCTGAAAGACTAAAAGCTCATTATCCTGATGTTCGTATCATTGCCTTTCCTCGTGGGGCAGGAACGCATCTCGTAGAGTTTTTGGATTGCAAAGCAATTTCAGCTTTAGGAATAGATACAGCAGCGGCCCAGTCTTGGGTGGCAGCGAATATTCAATCCAAGCGTCCGGTTCAAGGAAACCTTGATCCCCTGGCTTTGGTTGCTGGTGGGTCTTGCCTTGATCGGGAGATAGATCTGATAAAGTTAACGTTTGGTAATAATCCCTATGTCTTTAATCTTGGACATGGAATTCTTCCAGAGACACCAGTATCACACGTAGAACATCTCATTAAACGTGTGAGAGAGACCAAATAATATGTATCTATCTATCAAAGCGATCCATATAATCGCTGTCATTTCTTGGATGGCAGGCATGTTATACTTGCCAAGACTTTTTGTTTATCATTCTGCTGTTGAGACAACTTCCTCTGAAGCTAGATTATTTGAACTGATGGAATATCGTTTAATGCGCTTTATCATGCTCCCAGCACTAGGGGTGGTATGGCTGTCTGGCGGCTATCTCGCCTTTTCGGGCGCTTTTTTGTTTGATGTCTGGATGCAGGTAAAGTTTTTGATCGTGGTAGCAATGTCGGGGGTTCATGGTTATTTCAGTCTTCTCAGAAAGAATTTTATTTCCGGGACAAATAATAGGTCTCAGAAGTTTTTTCGATGGCTTAATGAGCTACCGACCTTGTTAATGGTCGTAATCGTATTTTTGGTTGTCCTGAAGCCCCTTTAAGGTCGGTAGAAATCTTGCCAGGCTGGCGTGTGTTTGGGTGACATGCGCTTGATAGAATTTTTTTTTTGAGCTAATTGTTCTGTTCTCTCCTCGTGCCTTGCCAGTCATATCCGGCGATTTATTCCCGGGCGTCGCGCAAAAGGCCTTTCCACTTCTCGATGATTCGACGGGCTCTGCGGCCGGTCGCTTAAGGACATTCCCATGCGGGAAATC
>CAZHOK010000002.1:0-75556 GCA_964534115.1 uncultured Beijerinckia sp. | reverse complement strand
AGGACTTGAAGCTTAAGTCGCCTACTGAATTGCTGGCTTTTGCGGAGGAACATGAGGTCGAAAATGCCTCGATTATGCGCAAACAGGAATTAATGTTTGCGATCCTTAAACAGCTCGCAAGTCGTGAGATTGAGATCATTGGCGAGGGCGTGGTCGAGGTTTTGCAAGACGGCTTTGGATTTCTTAGATCGCCAGATGCAAATTACCTGGCTGGGCCAGACGATATTTATGTGTCGCCGTCGCAAATACGACGCTTTGGTCTGCGGACTGGCGACACTGTTGAGGGCCTTATTCGTAGTCCAAAAGAAGGCGAGCGTTATTTCGCGCTTCTGAAAGTGAATACGATTAATTTTGAAGATCCAGAAAAGGTCCGTCACAAAGTTCATTTCGATAATTTGACGCCTTTATACCCCGACGAGCGTCTGAAGCTTGAAATTGAAGATCCGACACGAAAGGATTTTTCGTCTCGTGTCATTGATATTGTTGCGCCAATCGGGAAGGGTCAGCGCGCCTTGATCGTCGCGCCGCCTCGGACTGGTAAGACGGTTCTCTTGCAGAATATTGCACAGTCGGTCACCGCTAATCATCCAGAATGCTATCTGATTGTTCTTTTGATCGATGAGCGGCCAGAAGAAGTCACGGACATGCAACGTTCGGTGAAGGGTGAAGTCGTCTCGTCTACTTTCGACGAACCTGCTGTACGTCACGTGCAAGTCGCGGAGATGGTTATCGAGAAGGCCAAGCGGCTGGTCGAGCATGGTAGGGATGTCGTCATCCTTCTCGATTCAATCACGCGTCTTGGTCGTGCTTATAATACTGTCGTTCCGTCTTCCGGTAAGGTGTTGACTGGCGGTGTGGATGCGAATGCACTTCAGCGTCCCAAGCGGTTCTTTGGTGCCGCAAGAAATATTGAGGAAGGCGGCTCCCTGACGATTATCGCGACCGCTTTGATCGATACAGGCTCGAGGATGGATGAAGTCATCTTCGAGGAATTCAAAGGCACAGGCAATTCGGAAATTATTCTTGATCGGAAGGTCGCGGACAAGCGCACCTTCCCCGCCATCGACATTACTCGGTCCGGGACACGCAAAGAAGAACTGCTTGTTCCAAGCGATATTCTCAAGAAAATGTATGTGCTCCGTCGTATTTTGAACCCGATGGGCACTGTTGACGGGATTGAATTCCTTCTTGGGAAATTGCGAGAGACGCCCAAGGGCAATGCCACGTTCTTTGAATCGATGAATACGTGAGCGGCTTTGCTCTACGGTCGTGTTGCGTGAGTTGAGTGCAGGGATGAGGGGCGGGTCATGCGAGACACGATTTTCGCACTGGCTTCCGGTGCAGTGCCATGCGCCGTTGCTGTTTTCCGCATATCCGGTAGTCGCGCCTCAGAGGTAGCCGAAGCTTTGTTGGGTGACGTTCCGAATGATCGGCACGTGTCTTATTGCGTTATCCGCGATCCCGTCTCTGGTGAGACGATTGATAGGGGTCTCAGCTTTTTTCTCGCAGGTCCCCGGAGTTTTACAGGAGAAGATTCTCTTGAGCTGCAGGTCCATGGAAGCCGTGCTGTTGTTTCCAGGCTCTTGCGGGTTCTGATTTGTTTGCCCGGCTTGCGCCACGCGGAACCCGGCGAGTTCATCCGCAGGGCATTTGAGAATGGAAAGGCCTCTTTGGTTGAGGTCGAAGGTTTTGCTGATCTCATCGACGCTCGGACCGAATCTCAGCGCAGGCAGGCGCTTTCTCAGGCCGGAGGGGTTCTTTCCCGGAAGGCTAAGGCTTGGCGTGAGATTTTAGTCGATTGTCTTGGTTGGTTGGCGGCTGAAATAGATTTTGCTGATGAGGGCGAGGCGCCGAGTAATGTTGTTGATGAGGTCAGAGGGCGGCTTGAGGGTTTGCTGTCTGAACTTCGTAAGGCTCTGCACAGTGCTTCGCGCGGCGAGCTTATTCGAAGTGGAATTAGAATTGTTATCGCTGGAAAGCCCAATGCCGGTAAATCAAGTCTTTTAAATGCCTTGGTGCAACGTGAAGCGGCTATCGTTACCGAGATTGCCGGAACAACAAGGGACGTTATTGAAGTTGAGCTTGAGCTGGGCGGCCAAAGAATTGTTCTTTGCGATACGGCTGGAATTAGAGAGACGTCCGATGCGGTCGAGATTATTGGGATCGATCGAGCCAAACTTGCCGTCCGTGAGGCATCTCTTATCTTGTGGCTTTGTGGCACGACAGAATTAGACAAGGCGGAGTTCGTTGAGGGTATAGGTAAGGCCATTCTTTATGTTGCGACCAAGATGGATTTGGCTTCAGTAACTCCATCATGGGCGGATATAGGTGTATCCTCCAGGTCTGGCCTGGGAATACCCGAGTTGCTTCAAAGCTTATCAGATTTTGTTTCTAATCTGGTTGCTGGGGAGGAGCCCTTGGTTACGAATGAACGGCAATATGCTTGTATTGCGGTAGCAATAGAGAGTGTTGAAAATTGCCTGACTATTGAGGCCCCGGAGTTGCTGTCCGATCAACTTCAGAGAGCTTCAGCAGCTATGGATGTGTTGTTAGGTCGCATCGATATGGAAGACGTGCTTTCTTCCGTATTCTCTCGGTTCTGCATGGGAAAATAAGATGTTTCACGTGAAACAACTTCCGATTCGGGTCCGGATCAATGGATAGAGCTATGAATTTCGATGTGATTGTCATCGGTGCTGGTCACGCTGGTTGTGAGGCCGCTGCTGCGTCAGCCAGGATGGGCGCTAAAACCCTACTGGTTACCCAGAATACCGCTACGATTGGCATTATGTCATGCAATCCTGCCATTGGTGGCCTGGGAAAGGGCCATCTTGTTCGGGAAATTGACGCTCTCGACGGACTTATGGCGCGCGTCGCCGATTCTGCTGGAATTCAATTTCGGTTGCTGAATCGGTCGAAAGGGGCAGCCGTTCGTGGTCCTCGAGCTCAGGCTGATCGTCGGGTCTATCGCGAAAACATGCAGCGTGAACTTCAGCATATTGAAATGCTGAGCATTATCGAGGCCGAGGCAATTTCGATTGTTGCCGAGAATCAACGGGTTTCCGCACTAGAGACCTCCGTGGGTCGATTCGTATGCGGTTCAATAATCCTAACGACAGGAACATTTTTGCGCGGCATCATTCATATTGGAGACGAGCGGATACCAGCTGGCCGCTACGGAGATAAGCCTAGCAATCATTTAAGCTATTCACTACTGACGCACGGCTTCCAATTGGGCCGGCTAAAGACCGGAACCCCAGCCCGCTTAGACGGAAAGACCATTGATTGGGCTTCACTTGAGGCTCAGCCAGGCGACGCAGACGCGACGCCATTTTCATATTTGACAAAGACAATACCATTGAGACAGGTGAATTGTCACATAACCAGAACAACGGCTGCTGGGCATAGTATTATCAGAGAAAACATCCATAAAGCAGCCATTCATACAGGCGCCATTACAGGGCGCGGCCCGCGTTACTGCCCGTCGATCGAAGATAAAGTAGCCCGATTTTCTGATCGAGAGAGTCACCAGGTTTTTCTAGAACCTGAGGGGCTTGATGATGACACTATTTATCCAAATGGGATTTCGTCTTCTCTACCAACAAGCGTTCAGGAGGCATTTATCCGCACAATGCCTGGGCTTGAGAAGGTTCGGATAATTCGAACTGGCTACGCCATCGAATACGATTATATTGACCCCAGAGAGTTGCATCCAACATTGCAAACCAAAAGGGTCAAAGGTCTTTTTTTGGCCGGACAGATCAACGGAAGTACCGGCTATGAGGAGGCAGCGGCTCAAGGTTTGGTGGCAGGTATTAATGCTGCCCGTAGTTCAGGCGGGGGAGAGCCAGTCTTTTTTGGTCGTGACCAGTCCTATATTGGTGTGCTGATCGACGATTTGGTGACGAGGGGCGTTAGCGAACCATACCGTATGTTTACGTCCAGAGCCGAATATCGTTTGAGCTTAAGGGCCGATAATGCGGATCAAAGGCTCACGCCCCAGGGTCTTCAAATTGGCTGTGTGACCCCCGCTCGAAGATCAGCATTTCGAGACAAGCAGTTTGCACTCGAAGCGCTAACCGCAGAACTCAAGTCCGTAGCGGTTACGCCACAGCAGGCATCCCAGATGGGGATTCATGTGAACCATGATGGTCAGCGCAGGACCCTTTTTGATTTGCTTGCATACCCTGATGTACGGATAGATCAGCTCTCTGCACTCCAACCAAATGTCGGAAGGTTCGATTCGGATACGAGACATCAAGTTGAAATAGAAGCGAAATATGCCGTCTATTTGTCTCGACAATCAGCCGAGATTTTGGCGATGCGTCGTGATGAAGCTGTTGAAATTGAAGAAGATTTTGATTTCACCAATGTTGATGGCCTATCCGCTGAGATCAAGGCTCGGCTTTCGCACATCCGACCGATAACGCTCGGCCAGGCATCGCGAGTTGAGGGTGTCACTCCCGCAGCGGTGACATTACTCTCCGTTGCGCTTCGTCGTCAGAAACGTGCGCATCTCGCCTCATGACGGAGCCGGCTGTCGACGATCTCATCAGATCGCTTCAAATTAAGCCTGCTCAATTGGACAGATTGAGAGCGTTTGAAGTTTTGCTGAGAAAATGGTCTAGCATTCTAAATCTTGTCTCTCCGAAAGCGTTCTCGGAGCTTTGGGCTCGTCACATTCTCGATTCCGCCCAGGTACAAAGGGCCCAGCCGGATGCTAGGATTTGGGTGGATATGGGCTCAGGAGGCGGCTTCCCTGGCATTGTCACCGCCATTTTATTGGCTGAGCAAAATGGGTCTATGGTCCACCTTGTTGAATCCGATCAGAGGAAATGCGCTTTTCTGCGCACTGTTTCACGTGAAACAGGTCTAAGAACAACAATACATAACGCCCGGATTGAACATATAAGTGAGGAACTGCCCTTGGTGGATGCGGTGAGTGCGCGGGCACTAGCCGATATGGATAGATTGATCGATTGGGCCGATCCCTTGCTGCTCCGAGGTGCTAAAGGTGTTTTTCTCAAGGGAAAAGGCGTGCACTTGGAATTGACCAAGCTTACAATGGATAGTAGGTTTAATATAGAGATATACCCCAGTATTAGTCAGCCTGATGGAGCGATCGTCAAGGTTGGGCGAGCTGGTTTATGATGGAGCCACGCCGTGGAAAATCCCGAAATGCGGGTTCTCGTCCTCGCCAATCAAAAGGGTGGTGTGGGTAAAACCACAACGACCATTAACCTTGGCACAGCCTTGGCGGCTATTGGTGAAAAGGTACTGATCATCGATCTTGATCCGCAGGGTAATGCATCGACTGGCTTAGGCATCGATCGTAAAAGCAGATCGATTTCAACTTATGATGTGATGATTGCCGATAAGAGCTTGCGGGAGGTTATTCAGGCAACAGCTGTCCCTCGCCTTTGGATTGCTCCATCAACCCTTGATTTGTTAGGAGTCGAACTGGAGATCGCTTCTGAAAAGGATCGAGCATTCAGAATTAAGAATGCCCTCCGGCATATGGCCGCTGAAATGGCGCAGGAGGAGCCGTTCACTTATGTGCTTCTTGATTGCCCTCCATCCCTCAACCTTTTGACAGTTAATGCTCTGGCGGCTGCAGATTCAGTGCTGGTTCCCTTGCAGTGTGAATTCTTTGCGCTCGAAGGCCTTTCTCAGCTTCTTTCAACTGTTGAGCAGGTCCGCAAGGCACTGAATCAAAGCCTTTCAATTCATGGCATTGTTTTGACAATGTTTGACCCGCGCAACAATCTTGCCTCTCAGGTTGTCGCCGATGTCAGGCAATTCATGGGTGAAAAAGTATATGAGACGATCATTCCGCGAAATGTAAGGGTGTCCGAAGCCCCATCTCACGGGAAGCCCGTTTTGCTCTATGATCTTAAATGCACGGGGAGCCAAGCCTATCTCAAATTGGCTTCTGAAGTTATTCAGCGTGAACGTCAGCTGCGCGCCGCTTGATCTTGAAAGGCATTAGGATGTCTGATGAACCTCGCCCCCGTCTTGGACGCGGCTTGGCTGCGCTGATTGGAGATTCAGCTCCAGAAGCGACCTCCGCTGTTTCATCGGCATCTGGGACGAAACGCATTCCGATCGAGTTTATTCGTCCCAGCTCCAGAAATCCGCGCCGCTCCTTTGATGAAAAGAACCTAGCCGAACTTGCTGCATCGATCAGCGAAAAGGGCGTAATTCAGCCGATTCTTGTGCGTGCGAGCGCTCGTGCGGCCGATGCTTATGAGATCATCGCCGGTGAGAGGCGTTGGAGGGCGGCCCAGATAGCCGGGGTGCATGAATTACCGGTCGTCATCATTGAGGCAGACGACAAGCAGGCACTTGAGCTCGCGATCATTGAGAATGTCCAGAGAAGCGACCTCAATGCGGTTGAGGAAGCTCTAGGATACGAAAAGCTTTCAAGCGAATATAATTATTCTCAAGAAGCCCTTGCGAAAATTATCGGAAAGAGCCGAAGCCATATCGCAAATACAATGCGATTACTAAAGCTCCCGGAAGCAGTTCAGGACCTATTGAAGGCCGGCACAATTTCAGCTGGACATGCAAGGGCACTTCTGACGCTGGACGATCCGGAAGCTATCGCGAGAAAAATTGTCAGCGAGGGCCTAACAGTACGAGATGTTGAAAATCTGCAACAAAAAAACGCCGCTTCTCCAAAAAAACAAAAAAATACTGCACCAAAAGAAAAGGATGCGGATACGCGCGCTCTCGAGCGAGCATTGATCGACGTTCTGGGTATGAAGGTAGAGATCAGCCACCTTGGCGAGGCTGGTTCAGTTACTATCCACTATTCCAGTCTTGAGCAGCTCGATGCCCTCTGCCAGAGACTTAAGTCCTAGCGGTACGCGCCCCTTCTCCCCATACTTGCAAGGGCCAAAAAAGCTCGCGAGACGATTGTAGCACCAAGCTTGGCATCCTTTCGGATATCAAGAAGGCTTCGGCCAAGCGCATCCACCGCCAGCGTTAACGTTGAAACGGACCAGCGCTCAATATGAACAGCCAACAAATCCCGTTTGGTAAAGATGAAAGCCCTTTTGCTGGCACGTTCCAGGGCAACATCTCGCTGCATGCCTGAATCCATGTCGATCCTCGCCCGCTGAAGCATCACAGCATGCCTGATGGCCATGCCAATCAGAAAACCTGGGTCCACCCCGGAATCCAGTGCCTCACCAATCGCCTTATCAACCTGATCAATATACCCTGAGAACGCCGCGTTGACGGCGGCATCCAGACTTACATTTTTTGCATCAGCGATTACTGCGGCAACATCAGTCTCTGAAATCTTTTGCTGACCGTGCGTGTAAAGCATCAGCTTGCTCAATTCCGAGCGCGTTGTTAACCGGTCCGCTCCGAGCGAATGAACAAGAAGATCTGTTGTTTGTCGATCGATCTCCAGGCCTTGGTGCTTTGCCTCCGCGAGAACTACACCTCGTAACTGTTCGCTCGTATCGTGATTGCATTCGATTGCGACCGCGTGTCGCTCGCGTTCGAAGACACGACGAAGTGCGGATTCTTTCTTAAGAGCTCCGGCTTCGATGACAACAAGCGTATCCGCCTGAATATTGTTCAGGTTCTCTTCTAATGCAGGAAGGAAATTGCGCGAACCCGCCTTTATCCATATCGCTCGTCTTGTACTACCAAACAATCCTATCGCGTTGACTTCATCACTCAAGCGCCCAATGTCGGAGGCTATTTCATCACCATCAAGACGGACAACTTGGAAATCATCGTGAATGTCGGCCACGAATTTTTGGATAACACCTCGAAGCCGCTCATGAACCAGACCAGCGTCCGATCCGAAGAAAAGATAAAAGGAAACGTGTTCCGGCGGCTTTGCCAGAAACTTTTCTGCTTCCCAATGTCTAATCGATACCATGTAATCTCATTTGGCGAGCGCTGCGCTGATCCTGGTTTTAATCTGCTCGGCAAGGTTTTTCGCATCGCGAATTTCTGCGTCACGGGCGGCGCGAATATTTGCAAACCTCTGACTGGTCCTATCGTAGGACGCAAAGGTGAAGGCCACTCCACTTACTATTGCAGAACCTCCATCAATTGAAGTGAGCTTGTAATCTGCATCCATCACAACAGAACCTGCGGTTGCCCGTTGCGATATTGTATCCACGAGCGAAGTCTGAACGCGCTCACGCAGATTGATTTGCAATCTATATTTAGGTTGGACGGCATCGCCCGTTCCGTTCAGAGCGAACCGTAACTCGTTCGCCAGGTAATACCCTGCGCGTTCTTGGATTGGATCGACCTGTATCGCGGCTAGTTCAGAACGTAGCGCCGAACCTTCGATACCCCCGTACATCGGCCTAAAGCACCCTGCTGTGGAGAGCGAGGCACAAAGCACGAAGGTAATTTTGGTAAATCGAAGCCTAGATGACAACATTTACGATCCTCTTCGGAACAATGATCACCTTCCTGGGCGCCCGACCAGCCAGTTCGCGCATGATTGGCTCCAGTTTGAGGGCTTCCGCCTCGACAGTTTGATTGTCTGCGTCTGCGTCTATCTCAAGCTCAGCTCGCTTCTTGCCATTCACCTGTATGGGTAAGGTCAGACTTTGCGACGCGGCAAATAAAGCATTGACCTTGGGCCATTTGGCCTCAGCTGCGAGTCCCTCGAAGCCTGCAAGCGTCCAGCATTCTTCAGCGAGGTGGGGCATCATTGGCGCGAACATAAGGATGAGGAAATGAAGCGCTTCTCGATAGGCTTCACGAACATCCTGCGTCAATTCCTCAGGTGAGCTAACTGAGCCGAGAGACAAGGACAAAGCATTGGTCATCTTTCGAATCTCAGCGATCGCTGTATTAAATCTCAATCGTTCTATATGTTCTTGGACCTTCTGCAGATGGGAATGCGAGATTCTCCTTATCTCAAGGGCTGCCTTGCCTGAGACATCAACTTTGCTCGCGGTTTTGCAAATTTGAGAAAGCTGGACTGCAAGACGCCAAATCTGCTGGACATAGCGAGATGCACCTTGAACCCCTTCTTCACTCCAAATCACATCTCGATCTGGAGGAGAATCTGACAGCATGAACCAACGAGCCGTATCCGCTCCATAGGTTTCGATGATTTCGTCTGGGTCGACTGTGTTACGTTTCGACTTGGACATTTTCTCGATTTGCCCGATCTGCACAGGCGAACAATCAAGCAAGGAAAATGCGCAGCGCCCGCCTTGCGTAGCTTCTATACGCACTTCATTAGGCGTCATCCATTCGCCATTTTGGCTGCGATAAGTTTCATGAACAACCATCCCTTGAGTAAAGAGCCCATCGAATGGTTCATCGACGGCGATGTGTCCGGTTTTTTTCATCGCGCGCGCGAAGAAGCGAGAATAAAGTAAATGGAGGATCGCGTGCTCAATTCCCCCAATATACTGATCAACCGGCAACCAATGATTGGCGGCCTTGGAGGTTGGCCCTTGATCATTATTGGGATCGGTAAAACGAGCATAATACCAAGATGAATCGACGAACGTATCCATCGTGTCGGTTTCGCGAACTGCTGCCTTTTCGCAGTTCGGGCAGTGAACATGTTTCCATGTTGGATGATGGCTCAACGGGTTGCCTGGCCTGTCGAAGCTGACATCCTCTGGCAGTGTAACCGGGAGAGAGGATCGGAGAACTGGTATTGTACCGCAGTCTTCGCAGTGAATGACTGGTATTGGGCATCCCCAATAGCGCTGTCTGGAGATACCCCAATCGCGCAGTCGAAAATGAACCTCTCGCTTTGCCTGTGGCGCGCCCTGCAAATGCTGAGATTCCAAACGTCGGGAAATGACTTCTTTTGCTTCGCCAATTGTTAAGCCGTTCAAGAAGCTCGAATTGATCATCGTCCCATCGCCATCATAGGCGGTTTGATCAATTATAATGCTTTCCGCATTCGCGGGACAAACGACAGGCAGAACTTGCAGGCCGTAAGCTCGAGCAAAATCTAAGTCCCGCTGATCGTGTGCAGGGCAGCCAAATATTGCTCCTGTTCCATAATCCATCAGAACAAAATTAGCGATATACACAGGGATCTGGATATTTGGATCAAGCGGATGTTCGACGCTAAGGCCTGTCCGCACCCCCTTTTTTGCGGCCGTCTCCAGAACTGCTGAAGATGTCCCCATGCGATGGCATTCCGCGATGAAGCGCGCGGCCTCATCATTTGAAACTGCCACTTTTTGCGCAAGCGGATGATCTGGGGCTAGGGCAACGAAAGAGGCTCCGAAAAGCGTATCTGGCCTGGTCGTGTAAATCTCAACCTCAGATTCGCCGAAGATTTCTGAGGCCGTTAACTTGAACCGGATACGGAGCCCTTCAGACTTGCCGATCCAATTGCGTTGCATGAGACGCACTTTCTCAGGCCACCGAACAAGCCGGTCGAGAGCGGAATTTAGTTCATCCGCATAATCAGTGATCTTGAGGAACCATTGTGTTAGCTCGCGCTGCTCAATCAACGCACCCGACCGCCATCCACGACCGTCAATGACCTGCTCATTTGCAAGCACAGTCTGATCAACGGGGTCCCAGTTGACCTTGGATTTCTTGCGGGTGATCAGCCCGGCCTCAAGAAAATCCAAAAACAGTCGCTGCTGTTGTTTGTAGTATTTAGGGTCGCATGTCGCGATCTCGCGTGACCAGTCGATCGACAATCCCATGGACTTCAATTGCCCCCGCATTGTGGCAATGTTTGCATATGTCCATTTTGCAGGATGGCTTTTGTTCTGCATGGCCGCGTTTTCGGCCGGCATTCCAAAGGCATCCCATCCCATGGGATGGAGAACATTAAAGCCCTTGGCTCGCTTGTACCGAGCAACCACGTCACCCATGGCGTAGTTCCGCACGTGACCCATATGTATCCTGCCGGATGGGTACGGGAACATCTCGAGTACGTAATATTTGGGTTTTGGGTCGAGATTGTTGGTCAGGAACGTATTCCGCTCCTCCCAGATCTTTTGCCACTTTCCTTCCGCGAGCCGCGGGTTGTACCGTTCAGACGTCATGACACTTCGTCGATTTGATGAACTCTAGGCCTAGCTGCCAGCCTAGTCTTACGGGTTCAATGAGCATGATTTACGCGCCATGGTCAATCTGCACGCTCCTGTCATAGGCAAAGGCGAATATGCCTGCTAAATCGGCGGGATAAGCACAGGAGGAGTCAGGGTGGTCGAGGCTGAGATCTTTCGCGAAGCAATTTTGGACAATCTCGCCATCCTTCGGTCGCGGATCGACAGATCTGCCCGGGCAAGCGGATATGATCCTAACCATATTGCTCTCGTTTGTGTCAGCAAGTCTCAGCCCTCGACGATGATTGAAGTGGCCCTAGCGTCGGGAGAGCGAATTTTTGGCGAGAATCGTGTTCAAGAGGCACTTTCCAAATGGCCCCTCCTCCGGGCTCGCTTTCCCGGTGTCGAACTGCACCTCATTGGCCCATTGCAAACGAACAAGGTCCGTGAAGCGGTTGGATTATTTGATGTGATTGAGACCGTGGATCGCCCTAAACTGGCTGATGCCATTGCCAAGGAGTTTCAAGTCACGACACACAGGCCTAAGTTATTCATTCAGGTCAACACCGGACGGGAGGCACAAAAAGCCGGTATCCTGCCTGAGGATGCAGATGAATTTATTGCTTATTGCCGAAAAAAATGTGGGTTGCAGATCGAAGGACTCATGTGCATCCCCCCCCTTAATGAGCAGGCCTCGCCTCATTTTGCCTTATTGGCAATGATTGCTCGTCGGAATGAGATCGGAAGCTTGTCGATGGGGATGAGTGAGGATTTCGAACTCGCTATCCAATTGGGTGCTACACATGTCCGCGTCGGATCGGCCATTTTTGGCCCCCGCAACGTCACACAAAGTGCGATTGAAAAGCTGTAAATCTAGATCGATTGAGTGCGAGCCTTGACTTCAGCAGGCAAGTTGATTTCCAACCATGTCAGAAATCTAGTTACAACGAGCCTTAGGGCGATCCTATAATCGCCCAAAATGAGCCAAATTTGCGGTCGCTTATTCAGCCAGCTTTTCGTCGATCCGAACGATCGCAGGTGACGGGAAAGCGAATTATCGACGAATGATTATTTTTGTTTTTTTTCCGACTAAACTCAGGAGTTTTCTCATGTCATTGAGACAAATAGCTACACAACCCTGTGTGGCGCGGTAGTCAGTATTTGAAAGGTGGACGAAGATGGCGCTGCCCCCGTTCAGGATGCGAGGACGCTCATTATGACTTGTCGTGAAAACGATATCGTAGACCTGATCGTCGCGCCAAAGATTTTCATGTCGCTCGCGTGAGCCGCGTTTAACGGGCCGGTTGTAAAGTTGGCTCCTTGGGTCGTCGCACCATGCCAGATTTTGCCTTGTGGGAGACAGCGGCTTGACCGACGCGGGGCGTTTCAGGCGGTCGCTGCGAAAAAAGCCCTGCCCCAGAAGAAAGGCACCCGCAGGTGTGCAGCCGTCTCCCTCCCTCTTGTTCCAGCTTATTCCTGACCGTCCAATAGAGGCCCGGAAAGTCAAAGGACCAGCATGGAGGCGGGCTGCGTGCCTGGGTTGAGGCCGCCCTAGCACCGTCACGTAAAGAAATTTCAGCATATCGACTCCCAGCGGCCTTTGCTTTGAGACCAATTTCCATATTCATTGACACGATCCCCCCCAGAACACGCGGTCGTGATCTGGCAAGAACCGCTTCGTCGTAATAGATAAGCGTAAGCTCCTAGGGCGGAAAACAAAGATGACCCAAGTTCGTAAGATATTGATTGCCGATGATGATCCTGACCTTCGCTCGGCTCTTGTCGAGCAGCTTTCGCACCATCCCGAATTCTCTATCGTAGAAGCCGATTGTGCAGAGGCCGCTATCGCCATCGCCAAGTCCACATCTCCAGATATGGTGCTGATGGATGTCGGTCTTCCGGACATTGATGGGCGCGAAGCTGTTCGGCAATTGCGTGAAAGCGGCTTTAAAAGCCCGATTATCATGCTCACCGGGCACGATTCTGAAGAAGATACGGTCAAAGGGCTTGAATCCGGCGCGAATGATTACGTCAGCAAGCCATTCCGCTTTTCCGTTCTGCTTGCGAGAATAAGAGCTCACATGCGCCAGCATGAAGCTAGTGATGACGCTCTATTTCGAATTGGCCAGTATACGTTTAAGCCTGGCTCTAAATTACTGACCAATGAAAAAGGCGGAAAGCTCCGTCTTACCGAAAAAGAAACGGCGATTCTGCGTTTTCTCTACCGCGCAGGACAGCAAGTTGTTACTCGGGATGTATTGTTGCGAGAGGTGTGGGGTTATAACGCGGCCGTTACGACACACACGCTGGAAACACATATTTACCGACTTCGACAAAAGATTGAGGCCAATCCCGCCAATGCTCAGCTCTTGGTCACGGATGCAGGCGGATATAAATTAATGCCCTAGTTTTCCGGCAGGTTGATATGGCACTCGATGATGATGTTCGGGAGATGGCTCAACTTCCGATTTTCCAAGAGCTTGAACCTGACGCGTTAAGGCTTATCGCTTTTTCTGCAGAGACCAGAATTTTAAGAATGGGAGATGTTCTCTTCAAAAAAGGAGAGATTTCAGACGGCGGGTTCGTCGTGCTTTCTGGGTCCTTTGCCGTAGAGACGGGCTCCAATCTTGGTACGGAGATCGTTAAGGCCCATTCTCTCATTGGTGAGATGGCTTTGCTTACAGCAACAGAGCGCCCCGCTACCATGGTCGCCCGCGAGCCAAGCACGGTACTGGTCATCCGGCGGGCTATTTTTCATCGTGTTCTCAAGGAATATCCACAGAGCGCGCTGCGAATGCGGAATTCCATAGAGAATCGGCTGGCAAATTTCTCCGCTGGAATCAAATGATAGATTAATTTTTCAATGTTATCATGACCGGAACATGGTCCGATGGTCGATCCCAACCGCGGGCTTCTTTCAAAATATGAAGATCCGATAATCCTGCTGCTAGGTCAGGGCTTATCCATATGTGATCTAGTCGACGACCTTTATTTGCGCTTTCCCAGTTTGGCGAGCGATAGCTCCACCATGTGTAAAGTTTATTCTCAGGCGGGATCTGCAAGCGTAAAGCATCTGCCCACGGGCCGGCATCGAATACATTCTTTAAGCGCTCGACTTCTATGGGTGTATGGCTGACGACCTTTAGAAGGGCTTTATGACTCCACACGTCTGTTTCAAGCGGGGCGATATTTAAATCCCCGACCAAAACAGATGGTTTGCGCGCCAATCCCTCAGCCCTCATCCAGTCTGCCATTTCGTCCAGAAAGCTGAGCTTATGAGCGAATTTGGGGTTTTCTTCAGGATCGGGGATATCGCCACCCGCAGGTACATAGAAATTATGGATAGTGATTTCCCGGCCACCCGAATCAAGAGTTGCTGAAATATGGCGTGCATCACCCTTTGCACAGAAATCTCTTCGAACAATTTGAATAAGTGGGTGGCGAGAAGCGATCGCCACACCGTGATACCCTTTTTGCCCATTGATCGCGAGGTGAGTGTAGCCAGCGGCGCGGAGTTCACTTGAAGGGAATTCGCTATCCCTGCATTTTGTCTCTTGTAGACAAAGGACGTCAGGTTCGAATGTCTTTAAATAACGAAGGACGATCGGCATTCTCAGCCGAACGGAATTGATGTTCCAGGTTGCAATTTTGAGCGCCACCATTCACCTCTCTTATGGTGCAGGTGACACAATCGGAACCTGTATTCAACCCCGTATTCGCATTTGTCCTCGCAAATCAGGTCAGTCGAATCGCTCATAATTGATCCGAAAAAGAGATGGATCAGGTCTCTTTGTCAGGTCTATGTTTGTGAGAGATACGAGTGTTTCGAACCCCTGCGGATCGGTCACCGTCCATTGGCGAAGGCTAAAGTTTGCAGCATCAAAGACCAGACGGATACGCGATGTCCCGCCAAAAGTAGCTTTGTCTTCGATCAGGATAGAAACTGATTTTTCGTCTGCCTTGACCTCCAGCACCTTGGTGTCTCTGGCAATATCTATTTTCTCCTTGAGCAAAAATTTGAGTGGCGTTTGCCCGATAAAATAAACGTCTTGTGTCGCAAGTCTTCGATCGCGAACAGCGACAGAGGTTCCATCAGCTATAATTTCAAGAGTTGCCGGTCTTGCATATTCAAACCGGAGCCTGCCGGGGCGCAAGACAAAAAGCTTACCATCTGTACGACGTCCATCCGCTCCCAATTGGATGAAATCTGCCACCATTGTCAGGTTCGTATTGAAATAAGAATTTGCTCGCGTGATGGCCGTCGCCGCGTCCATAGGTTGCTTGGTTGCCTGAGCTGGTGCCTGCCGCGATATTGCTCGGTCGGCAGCTCCCATTGATGGCACTAGATTGAGTGGCTGCGTGCCTTGCGCGCTCGTCGAGTTCGCTAAGCTTGTCCAGAAAATTAGCGTGAGTGCTGGAAGCCAGAAATGCATAAGCCTGTCCGTTTTTCCGGTGCATCTTCTTGAACGATTGACGTGGCTTTTGTGAGACAGTCTAGTCGGGATCGAAAGCGCCCCGATCTACCCCACCTCCAACCAGAATTTCGCGTTTACCAGCATGATTGGCAGGGCTAACAACACCCTCTTGTTCCATGCGCTCCACCAGAGAGGCCGCTTTATTGTAGCCGACTGAAAGTCTCCGCTGGATGTAGCTCGTAGAGCATTTTCGGTCTCGCAAAACGATATTGACCGCCCGGTCGTAAAGATCTCCGGATTCCTCGGCATCCATGCTACCTGAGGAGCCCTTCTCGCCCTCTTCGCCGAAAAGTTCATCCTCTGACGTTATTGCGTCCAGATACTCGGGCTGTCCTTGCATTTTGAGATGTGAAACGACCCGTTCGACCTCACCGTCGGAAACAAATGGCCCATGAATTCGTGAGATCCGTCCGCCTCCGGCCATGTAGAGCATATCTCCTTGCCCAAGAAGCTGCTCCGCTCCTTGCTCGCCCAAGATTGTCCGGCTGTCGATTTTGGATGTAACCTGAAAGGAAATGCGGGTCGGAAAATTTGCCTTGATTGTTCCCGTGATCACATCGACTGATGGGCGTTGAGTGGCCATGATCAGATGGATACCGGCGGCGCGAGCCATTTGGGCCAGACGTTGGATTGCCCCTTCAATATCCTTGCCCGCCACCATCATGAGATCGGCCATCTCATCGACGATCACGACAATATACGGTAGCGGTGAGAGATCCATCTCCTCTTTCTCGTATATTGCTTCGCCGGTTGCGTGGTCATAACCCGTTTGCACGGTTCGAGAGATGATCTCTCCTTTTGCAGCCGCTTCCGCAACTCGTGCATTGAATCCATCAATATTTCGGACACCTACCTTTGACATTTTCTTGTAGCGGTCCTCCATTTCGCGGACCGCCCATTTGAGTGCCACAACTGCCTTCTTGGGGTCTGTGACGACGGGCGTCAGAAGATGCGGGATTCCATCATAGACCGAAAGCTCAAGCATCTTTGGGTCTACCATGATCAGACGGCATTCTTCCGGTTTGAGCCGGTAGAGAAGCGACAAGATCATGGTGTTGATTGCTACGGACTTTCCGGATCCGGTTGTTCCAGCAACGAGCAGATGCGGCATTCGAGCAAGATCTACGATGATGGGCTCGCCTCCGATCGTCTTGCCAAGTGCAATTGCCAGACGGCTCTTGCTCTTTTCAAAATCCTCTGATGCGAGAAGCTCTCGCAAATAGACGGTCTCCCGCCGCTGATTAGGCAATTCAATGCCGATTGCATTTCGACCCTGCACAACAGCAACGCGTGCTGAAATTGCCGACATGGATCGGGCAATATCGTCTGCCAAGCCGATTACTCGGGAAGACTTTATTCCCGGTGCAGGTTCAAGCTCATACAGGGTAACAACTGGACCTGGACGGACATTGATAATCTCTCCCTTAACGCCGAAATCATCCAGGACACCCTCAAGCAGTCGCGCGTTTTGCTCAAGTGCATCCTCTGAGACCTTAGTGACGGATAGCTTTTTTGATTCGGCTAAAAGAAGAAGAGGTGGAAGCTCATAGCCCTGGTCTTTCAATAAAGAAGGCTGTGCTTCCCGCAGCGCGCGTTTCCCGGTTTTGATCGTGGTGACGGGTGGAATAATCCGCGCAAATGATTCATGGGATTCATCAGCTGAACTGCGCTGGGCATCATGTTCATGGAGAGCGGGGCGATCCAATGTTGGCTCAACCCGAAATACATTCTCATTTTGTCGCGACGGAACGTGTTCGTCGATTCTTTTTGTGGCCATTCTTCGGCTGAAGAGCCGGGAAATCGTTGCCTTGATACTCAGAACGCTATGGATGGCGGCGCCCAGAGAAATCAATGCAAAACCAGGCTCACCCGAAGTGTCGTCTTCATCGTCTGGCTGGAGCCGTTCAGGACTATCCACCAGCCGATCTGCAGGCGGCGATGACGATCCAGATATTCCAAACCCGATTGAGGCACATAAGGACAGAAAACCAATGACCCCCGCAATCAGGCCCGCGACAAGAAGCGGCATGCCGCCTTCAGGGGCTAGTTTTTTTGGCAGAGCAAGGATTGCGTCGCCAGCTACCCCGCCAAGACCAGTTGGAAGCGGCCAGCGGTCGGAAGCCGGCAAAAGAGACAGGACTGTAGCGGCTGAAATGGTCGCCAGAACCCAAAGGCCAAGCCGCAAAGCGGGCCTTTCAAGGCGCCTCGCCAGCATTAGTCGCATGCCCCATGCGAGCAAAGGGAGCATTGTGAATGCGGCGGCCAGCCCAAAAGATTGGATGAGTAGATCTGCCAATATTGCGCCAGCAGGTCCGAGCCAATTTCTGACAGGGCCAGAGGTTGCGTGGTTAAGGCTAGGGTCTTGGAGAGACCAAGTTGGAAGCGCGATGGCCAGCAGGATCCATACAGCGACGAGTATTAAACCGAGAAGTTCCGCAGATCGTCGAAGAGCGAATTCACGGATCGCGTCGGGCAAAAAATGCATGGGCGAGTGAGTTGTTGTCCGCATTTTTGCAACAGCCCGATGATTGGTTCGGCGATATCAGAATGAATAAGCAGAAAACACGTTAGCTGCGCTGGGTTAATGCCCGATTAACCTTGTCTAGGAGGTATAAACGAAAAACGGCGGCACCGATGTGCCGCCGTTTCAATTCGTTACTGGAGAGCGCTAATCAATAATTATATGCGCGCTCACCATGCTCGGCCAGATCAAGACCTTCGCGCTCTGCATCGACCGGAACGCGCAGGCCGATGATCAAGTCGACAACCTTGAAGAGAATTGCCGAGCCAACCCCTGACCAGACCAGCGTCAGTGCGACCGCCTTGAGCTGTGCCATGAGAGCGGGCGTAAGCTCATAGGCTGCAATTGCAAGTTCACCGGGCTTGCTTTCATAATCGGGGATACCCGCTCCGCCGAGGCCTTGGCTCACAAGGATGCCGGTCCCGATTGCGCCGATAATGCCGCCGACGCAATGGATACCGAAGACATCCAGGGAGTCGTCATAACCGAGCTTGTTCTTCACGACGGCAACAAAGAAGAAGCAGGCAACCGCTGCGACCGCGCCCAGAACGATCGCGCCCATGGGACCAGCGAATCCAGACGCCGGCGTCACGGCAACAAGGCCGGCAACCGCACCCGAAACCATACCCAAGAGCGAGGGCTTGCCCTTTGTGCCCCATTCCGCGAATAGCCAGGCCAGAGCGGCTGCAGCAGTCGCGACGAAGGTATTGACGAAGGCCAAAGCCGTCGTTCCGTTCGCTTCAAGATTCGAGCCGGCGTTAAATCCGAACCAGCCAACCCAAAGGAGCGAGGCGCCGATCATCGTCATGGTAAGCGAATGAGGGGTCATCGCTTCCCGCGGATAGCCAACGCGCTTGCCGATCATGATGGCGCCAACAAGGCCCGCAATACCGGCATTGATGTGAACGACCGTGCCACCTGCGAAATCGAGGGCACCCCATTTGAAGATCAAGCCCGCGTCTGCCTTGACCTCTTCCAGCTTTGCCATGGCAGCAGCCTTGGCAGCTTCATCCGCAGCTTCTGCGACAGCCTTCGCCGCATCACCAATGGCGTCCGGGCCGCCCCAATACCAGACCATATGGGCGATCGGGAAATAGACGACCGTTACCCAAAGGGCAACAAATACCATTAGAGCGGAAAATTTGATTCGCTCTGCAAAAGCGCCGACGATGAGTGCCGGCGTAATGCAGGCAAACGTCATCTGGAACGCCATGTAGATATATTCAGGAATAACAACGCCATTCGAGAATGTCGCTGCCGTTGTTTCTGCTGAAACGCCCATCAGGAACGCTTTGGAGAAACCACCCACAAAATCGTTGAGGCTGCCACCATTGGTGAATGCCAGTGAATAGCCGTAGGTAACCCAAAGAATACAGACAAGCGATACGATCATGAATACTTGGCTCAGGACCGAAAGCATATTTTTTGACCGGACAAGCCCACCGTAGAACAGGGCAAGGCCAGGGATTGACATCATCAGAACGAGCAGTGTCGCGACGATCATCCAGGCTGTATCCCCCTTATTGGGGACAGGAGCAGTTGGCGCTTGAGCCAAAGCCGCGCTGGCTGAAATAGCAAGCGACGAAAGGCCCAAGCCGATCGCGCTGCCTAGAGATGTAAGTTTCGATAGGGATTTCATGTCTTACTCCAAAGCAATCGAGGCGGACGTCACAGGGCGTCGGTATCCTTCTCGCCGGTGCGAATCCGTATGGCCTGTTCCAGCGGGCTAACGAAGATTTTCCCATCGCCGATCTGACCGGTTCTGGCGGCGGACACGATCGCTTCCACGACCTTGTCAGCCAGGTCGGATGTGACCGCGACTTCGATCTTCAGTTTGGGAAGGAAACTCACGGCATATTCTGCGCCACGGTAGATTTCCGTATGTCCCTTCTGACGGCCGTAACCCTTGACTTCGGTGACTGTGAGGCCGTGTACGCCGACGGCGGTGAGCGCGTCGCGCACCTCGTCAAGTTTGAACGGCTTGATGATCGCCATCACTATTTTCATGTCGGCTTCCCTGCTTGGCCGACGTTCGGCGCCCCAATGGCGCACCCCATGCCGGCTCGATCCTGCTTAGCCGCATCTCGTTACGAGGCGCCGCTTTGCTAAAGCTAGGGATTCAAGCGCCGTGCCAACTGCCGTTCTACGGAATCGATCACGAATCCGAGATAAGATTGGGCGAATCCGTTAGAATCGGGGGTCGTTGCAGCTCTAGATGCTTTGTATTCCACCAAGCAGGCTCATTTTGCGCCTAAAAAATAGGCATATTTATGTGGGTGCCCGTTCTCTAATCAGGCCCTCTTGGGCGATAGAGGCAACCAAAGCTCCATCGCGAGAAAAAATCTCACCGCGGCAGAAACCTCTACCTCCAGACGCTTTTGGGCTATCCTGAACAAAGAGCAGCCAATCATCTGCGCGGCAGGAATTATGGAACCAAATGGAATGATCGAGGCTGGCCACTTGTATCGAAGGGTCAAAGACCGATCGCCCATGTTGACCCAAAGATATGTCTAGCAAGGTCATATCCGAGAGATAGGCCAAGACCGCGCGGTGGGAAATCTTGTCCTGCGGGAGGCTGCCGGAGGCCCGCATCCAATAATATCGCTTCTTGGTCGGAGTTCTCTTAAGAAGCCCCTTGGGCTCGACGGGCCGGATTTCGATTGGCCGGACCTGCTGAAAATACCTCAGAATCCCGGCTGAGATGGAGGAATTCCATTCTTTAGCCAAATCAGCAAGGTTCAGGAGTTCCTCGGGCGCCGGTACATGCGGCATGGTTTTCGAGTGCTCAAATCCAGTTTCACAACGCTGGAGCGAGCCAGTCATCGAAAAGATCAAGCGATCCCCTTGGATCGCATGGCAGAGCCTGTTCGAAAATGAACGCCCATCGTGAAGACGAGTTACTTCGTACCTAATCGCCTCGCTTGGGTTTCCCGGGAGAAGGAAATACCCATGCAGTGAGTGAAGATCTCTGTCCAGAGCGGTCCACGCAATAGCGGTTGCTGCCTGTGAGACAACCAGGCCACCAAAAATTCTCTGCCAGCCGAACGCTGGACATGTCCCGAGAAAAGTATCGGATTTTGTTTCTTCGAGATGAAGGCTTTCCAGAAGGCTTGCTAAGGCGCTCGACATGATCTCTTGCCAGTTTTTTTATAGGGTGGAGCGATATGCCGCCGCCGTCAATTCTTCTCCATAGATGACGCCCCAAATCAGCAATGCTAAGTTCGAACAATCAGGGAGTTTGAAGAGTGCATGACGTTTTGGTTGTCGGCGGTGGCATAGCCGGCCTTTCCTTGGCCATTTCACTTCGGAAATCGTTTGGTTCCGATTTCAAAGTTGCCTTGGTTGACCCCACACTCGGGTCGCGGCTTCCAAGTCTGAGGACATCTGCGCTTGTCTCCTCCTCGAAAAATGTGCTGTCGGCGATTGGCGTCTGGTCTGAGATTGCCCAAAAATCACAGCCGATTTGGCGCATGCAACTCTCAGACTCGCGAATTCGCGATGCTGTCCGACCATTCATCCTGGACTTTGATCAGCCGGTAGAAGCTGGGACATCTTTTGCCTCTATGGTCCGCGATTCTGATCTTGTTTCATGCCTTGAGCACGAAGCAGAAAGGATTGGTTTGGATCTGAGGTCAACAGCCATCAGCAAAATCAGCTATGGTCAGTCTTATTCCGCGGTTGATTTGAAAGATGGTCAATCCATCCGCGCACGGATGGTTATTGGCGCAGATGGATTGAATTCAAAGGTTAGAAGAATCTCTGGGATCGAAGCAGTTTCTTACAACTATGGACGCTCTGCGATTGTGGCAACCTTCAATCATGAAGAAGAGCACCATGGCGTCGCGACGCAGCATTTTCTTCCCTCCGGCCCATTTGCCATGTTGCCACTCATTGGGCGGAAGTCCTCGATTGTCTGGACAGAAAAGCATCGCGATGCGCAAGTCTATTTTGCCCTGTCCAAAGACGATTTAACTGCTGAAGTGGAAAGAAGATTTGGCGCAAGCTTAGGAAAGTTGTCGCTTGAAGAGGGCCCTGCGATTTTCCCTCTGCGCTTACATCTGGCCAGAAGATTTGTCGGGCGAAGAATGGCGCTGATTGGAGATGCCGCGCATATGATCCATCCTTTGGCCGGACAAGGCGTCAATTTGGCTTTCCGAGATATTGCTGCCCTTGTCCAGTCGATTGCTGAAGCCCTTAGAGAGGGGGCGGATATTGGCTCTGATGCTTGTTTGGCTGATTATGAACGGGCGCGTTATTTCGATACGACCAGCATGGTTGCGGCGACGCATGGTCTGCACGGGCTGTTCTCGAATGACAGCACGCCGTTGCGTGTCCTGCGTGATTTTGGGATGAATATTGTCCAGCGCCTGCCTCAATTGAAGCGACGCTTGATTAAAGAAGCTGCAGGCATAAATTATCAAGGCCCAGCTCTTTTGCGGGGAGAGCTGCCTTGATCGTCAGTCTATGGGTCTCGCTTCGTCCGGTACCATGATCGGTATCCCGTCTCGGATTGGATAGGCAATTCGAGCCGCCCGAGAAATGAGCTCTTGTTTTTCACGGTCATATTCAAGGCTTGCCTTGCTGAGAGGGCAAACCAGTATTTCTAAAAGCCTTGGATCAATTGTTGATCCTTCAGGCCCTTTCTTTAAGTCTTCTGTGCTCATGTTGCTCTATTGAATCCGATTTGCAGGACCATTTCGCTTTGCAATTTCGACTTCTGTAATAGCGACCAAAACCTCCGCCCTGTGCTTGAGAGATGTTGCCTCGAGTAGGGCCTGCTTTTCATTTGGTCCAAATGGGCACATCATTGAAAGAGCTGTGACCAATGCGTCATCTGGCGTTTGGTCGATACTCTTCCAATCGATTTTGAGACGATTAGCTTCTGCAAAGCTCCTCAGAGTTGAAATGACCGAAGCGCGGTCCATCATATCGCTTGAGGAAATTGAAAGATCAGGTGCAAATTCGTCAAATGTCACTTTGCACTGGCGATATGGCGTAACAACAGACAATTCGTCTACGATTCTAAATCGAGCCAAGCCAGTGAGGCACAGCATGTATCTCCCATCGCCAGTTTCTGCAAATTGAGTGATTCTGCCTGCACATCCAACTTTGTGTAGAGTCGGGACAGCAACTCCTTCGGAGCGTGGTTGAACCATGCCAATCATCCGGCTGGTGCGCAGAGCATCATCAACCATCGCAATGTAGCGTGGTTCAAAAATGTTCAGAGGTAATTCTCCGCGCGGAAGCAGAAGCGCTGATTCCAACGGAAAAATCGGAAGTACGCTCGGGAGCGATGCGGTTGTTTCAGGGGGATGGTTCATGCCCATCATGCAATCCTGACATTCATGAGAAAAGCAAGGTAGATAATTTTCTTCGGGCATCGATTGTGTCTTGGTCCAGCGGACCCCATGCCTCAAAGAATTGCAGCAATTGCTGGCGAGCCTTGCCTTCTTGCCAGTCACGCTGTTTGCGAATGATGATCAGCAGAGAATCAGCTGCTGCTTGACGCGAACCTTTTGCATTCAAGGCAATGGCAAGATCAAACCGCGCTTCATGGTCGTCTGAGTTGCGGGTTAAACGGCTTTCCAGCTCGGCCATGTCGCCCAGGTCATTAGCTTGCAGAGCAAGTTCGAGTGCCGCCTTGAGTTTGACGACTCGAGGATCAGATGATTTTTCGCTTGGGATGGAATCAAAAATAGATTTTGCATCATCGATCCGACCTAACTCGATTAAAACATTACCGAGACCTGAAGCAGCTGCGATATTTTCCGGTTCCAACTGAAGTATTTCGGAATAGATTTCACCAGCCTCTTGGAAGCGCTGTTCTTCTGCTGCTGTATCTGCGACGATCAGCAATGAATCTACTTCGCTTTCGATAGGTCCGATCAGACGCTCGATAAATCCCTTGATCTGGCTCTCAGGAAGCGCTCCCACGAAACCATCGACTGGGCGCCCGTTCTGGAAGGCAACAACAGCGGGAATGGACTTTATGCCCAGCTGGCCTGCGATTTGGGGATGCTCGTCAATATTCATCTTCGCGAGCTTAACTTTCCCCCCAGCCGCTCGCACAGCCTTCTCGATGATTGGCGTCATCTGCTTGCACGGGCCGCACCATGGAGCCCAAAAATCAACCAGCACGGGCTGGCGGGCAGATTCCGTAAGGACATCCTCACGGAACGTGGCCGTTGTTGTATCGAGGATAGGTTCCCCTCCCTCGCCTCCGGCGGTGCGACTGATTTCAGACATCACTGATTAGGCTCCAGTAAACCTCAGGTTACCATCTCTCAGATGGGGCAAAGCCCGTCGCTTCGCAACTCGGTGGCAGGCGAAAAAGCCACTTCCATAGATTTTACGTGTTGCAGAGGCCTCAGCGGTTGCATTCCAGAGGGGAATGCGTCATATAGCGCCCCTATCGGCTCTGCCGGTACGGATGCGGGTGTAGCTCAGGGGTAGAGCACAACCTTGCCAAGGTTGGGGTCGAGGGTTCGAATCCCTTCGCCCGCTCCAATTTGAAGCGTCAATCCCCGGCGCTTCGCATTGAAATGTCGTTGCTTTTCCACTTTAGAAGCGGCACTCCGGTTTTCCTTTATCTTTGAGTCCGCATCGAGCTAAGCGGGTCGAATCTTAGCTCCAGCGGGACCCTTTCGCCCATAATGGGCATAGCTCTCATTCTCCGCTTAGGGGGTCTTTCCGAAAAAGACGGCGGCCGTATTCTAATTTTCTCCTTAGATAAAAATCTCTTCTGCGGAGCTGGAAAACGGCTTGTGTCATTATTGAATGGCTGTCGCTGCCGCTTTCGTGAGATCTACAATAAAAGTCTGGCTTGCCCACAAGGCGCAGTAATCCTAATCAAGTTCTCCTTTCAGACACCGGAGCAGTTCATGCGTCTCGAAGCCGTATCGGTTGGCAAGAATCCCCCATCGGAAGTCAATGTCGTCATTGAGGTGCCGATTGGCGGAGAGCCCATTAAATATGAAATGGACAAGGAGGCGGGAGCCCTTGTTGTTGACCGGTTCCTCTACACCGCGATGCGCTACCCAGGGAATTATGGCTTTATCCCCCATACCCTTTCAGATGATGGCGATCCGTGCGACGTCATTGTTGCAAACACGCGGGCGATCATACCAGGTGCCATTATGAGCTGCCGGATTGTTGGCGTTTTGTTGATGGAAGATGAAGCTGGCGGCGATGAGAAATTTGTCGCTGTTCCCTCGACTAAGCTGACGCGACGTTATGAGAATGTGAACAATTATACTGATCTCCCAAGCATAACGCTTGAGCAGATCGAGCATTTTTTCACCCATTACAAGGATCTCGAAGCTGGAAAATGGGTCAAGGTCTTGCGCTGGGGAGATGCAGCTGAAGCGCGCTCCTTGATACTCGCGGGCATTGAGCGTGCTAAAGCTTCAAAGGCTTGAAATCAGTCATTGCGTTTGAGCAGAAAAACTGCCTGTTCCCCAAAAAGATTCCAAACCCACCACGGAGCGCTCACGCGCATGGGCGCTCCGGAACTATTTAGTGCGACGGCCTTCTCAATATGTGCGCCGACATCATTTACGAGCGCCATAAAGTCACGAATTGTACAAAAGTGAATATTCGGCGTTTCGTACCACGCCAATGGAAGATTTTCAGTGATTGGCATACGTCCACGAAACATGAGATGTCCGCGAATTCGCCAGTGACCGAAATTCGGAAAAGACACAATGGCATGTCGTCCAATCCGCAGCATTTGTTCAAGAACTCTTTTTGGATTGCGGGTGGCTTGAATCGTCTGCGAAAGGATCACGAAATCGAAGCTATCATCTGGATAGTCAACGAGATCAGTGTCAGCATCTCCTTGTATCACCGAGAGGCCCTTGGCGACGCAATCATTGACGCCCCGTTGAGAGAGTTCAATCCCTCGTGCGTCGACGTTGCGCTCCTCTGCAAGTAAACGCAGGAGTTCGCCATCACCGCAACCAATATCTAGAACACGCGAGCCCATTGAAACCATTTCGGTCACAACTAAAAGATCGATGCGGATACCGCCACTCATCTTTTCTCTAGGGTCCATTTGTGTCACTTTCCGGATATTCTCGCGGGCAAGCCACGCGCACGAGCTGCCCCCTCCAAGAAACCGGCCGTTGTGACAAAGAGTTCTGGTAGGTCCAGCAAAAAGGCGTCATGACCCTTATCAGTTTCAATCTCAACAAAAGAGACTGAAGCTCCACTTGCATTCAGCGCGTGAACGATTGATCGCGTTGCACTTGTCGGAAAAAGCCAATCAGATGTGAACGAAACAAGGCAGAAACGAGTCTTGGAGCCTTGAAAAGCTTTAGCAAGAATTCCGTCATAATCTGCGGCTAGATCAAAATAATCCATGGCGCGTGTCAGATACAGATATGAATTGGCATCAAACCTCTCAACGAATGTTGAGCCCTGATGTCGTAGATAACTTTCAATTTGAAAATCTGCATCGAAAGAAAAAGTCGGCGCTGTCGTGTTCTGAAACTTCCGCCCAAATTTTCGATGTAGCGCTTCATCTGAAAGATAGGTGATATGAGCGGCCATGCGCGCAACGCTGAGCCCTTTCGTTGGTTTACGGCCCGTCTCAAAATATCTTCCATGTGCCCAGTCGGGATCTGCCATAATGGACTGTCTGCCTACTTCGTGAAACGCAATGTTCTGCGAAGAATGCTTGGCTGCTGCAGCGATCGGAATTGCTGAAAAGACACGTTCCGGGAAGCTTGCGGCCCATTGCAAGACCTGCATCCCCCCCATCGATCCGCCAATGACACAGAACAGCTGCTCGATGCCTAGGTGATCAATAAGGTAGGCCTGAGCCTGGACCATGTCCCGGATCGTAACCATTGGCATATCAAGCCCATATGGCTTGCCCGTCAACGGGTTCGTCGATGCTGGTCCGGTTGTACCCAGGCACCCGCCAATGACATTGGAGCAAATAACGAAGTAACGGTCCGTATCGACTGGCTTCCCAGGCCCCACCATCGTCTCCCACCATCCCGCCTTTCCAGTGAGAGGATGGGTATTGGCAACGTGCTGGTCGCCTGTCAGCGCGTGGCAGACGAGAACAGCGTTTGAGCGCTCCGCGTTCAATTCCCCGTATGTCTGGTAGGCAATGTTGAAGGGGCTGAGAGCAACTCCTGAATCCATATGGAGTGGGCGGCCTGCCGGCATGCGCAAGAGCTTGCTATGCGGCGCGTCCGCCTCACGCCGCGCGGCGGAACCGGCATTGGAGAGATCGATCTCCGTCAAGGACCAACTCCTGAAAACGTCCGATATTACGAACGAGCCGTTCGGTTTTTAGGAGTACGTCAGATTGAAGTCAAGCTGCCACCCCCAGTTTGGTTTCCTTGTTTCCTTTGCAATGATTGTCACCTCCCATTAAGACAAAGCGCACGCAGCGCAGCGCCCAAGCGAGAACCGGCCTTGCCCCCTTTTTTTGACGCCGACCGCGAACCTCAGGAAATCCTGGCCGAGCTCAGGGTCGAGATTGATCGGATCGATTCCGAGGTTCATGAGCTATTGATGGCTCGAGGTGAGATCATCGACCGGCTGATTGCAGTTAAGGCCAGGCAGGGTGGCGGATCTGCTTTTCGGCCAGGGCGGGAAGCTGAGATGATGCGGCGATTGGCTGAACGCCATCGCGGAGTGGTACCGCTCGATTGCATAGAGTCGATATGGCGGATTGTGATCGCCACTTTCACCTATGTTCAATCCAATTATGTCGTTCATGCTGACGTGTCCGCTGGGGATGCGGCGATGAGGGATACCGAGCGTTTCCATTTTGGGTTCACGGTTCCATTTATCCCTCACAATGGTCCGGCAGGCGTTATTGAGGCTGTCGCACGATCTTCCGGGGATCTTGGGATGTTCCCCGTTGACGGCGGTGCACATGTCGGACCTTGGTGGACCCAGCTTATTGGATCTACGGCACCAAAAATTATAGCGCGCTTGCCTTTTGTTGAGAGGGCGGAGCATCCAGCGGGTATGCCCGTCTTTGTGATAGCCAAGCCATTGCAGGATGCTGCTGCCCGCGAGGAAGTCCTATATTGCCTGCATATAGAACGTTCTTGGGATGGACTGCCGGCCAACATAAAAAAAATCGGCGGTGAAATCATTGGCAATGTTGCAGATGAGATGGGGCTCGCCCTGCTTCTTGCTGTTCCGAAAAACGTCCACCCGGACGAAATACGAAATGCTCTTTACGATGGGAACATATTGGGCGGTCGTATTGATGAAGTTGGGTGCCATGCGTCCCGCTTCAAACTGTGATTGAGCGAAATCTGTCTGATTTGGCCTGTACTGATCTGGAAAAGCGAAATGAATCGTCCTGAAACAAGTGATCAACCCGTTCCACGGCCCGGAATACAGACGATTGACCCTTATGTCCCAGGCAAAAGTGGAGCTGGCAGCACGGGAAAGATTTTCAAGCTTTCGTCAAATGAAACACCACTTGGGCCATCGCCAAAAGCCATCAATGCTTTTGTTGATATTGCAAACAAGCTTGAACTTTATCCAGACGGATCCGTATCACGGTTGCGTTCTGCTATCGCTGCCCGTTTTGGACTTGATCCCGACCGAATAGTCTGCGGGAATGGCTCCGATGACATTCTTCACCTGCTGTCCCTTGCCTATGTTGGTCCGGGCGATGAAGGCATATTTACGACACATGGATTCCTAGTCTACCGCATCGCCATTCTTGCAGCCGGCGGAATTCCTGTCGTGGCACAGGAGAAGAATCTTACCGCTGATGCAGATTCCATCCTTGCATGCGTAACTCCGCGAACAAAAATTGTTTATCTCGCCAATCCTAACAATCCCACCGGCACTTATATGCCATTTGAGGACGTGAAGCGTCTGCATGCAGCTCTGCCAAAGCATGTCATTCTTGTCCTTGATGCAGCATATGCCGAGTATGTTCGCAAAAACGATTATTCCGAAGGAATTGAGCTTGTCGCGACCAATGAGAATGTCGTGATGACAAGGACTTTTTCAAAAATATACGGACTAGCAAATCTGCGACTTGGATGGTGCTATGCACCGGCATCCATTTGTAGCGCGCTCAATCGTATTCGAGGCCCGTTCAATGTGAATGGCCCCGCGCTAGAGGCCGGAATTGCCGCCATCCAGGATGAAGAGCATATTTCGTCTGCCATCGAACATAACGAACGTTGGCTTCATTGGATAACCGATGAGTTAACGGCGCTCGATCTAGAAGTGACTCCAAGTGTTGCCAACTTTGTTCTCGTCCATTTTCCGCCTGCCCGTGGGCTCGATGCACAAGATGCCGACGCATTCTTGTCCCAGCGAGGACTTATTGTTCGTGCTGTCGGTGCATATGGTCTTCCCAACGCGCTTCGTATCACTATAGGGAGTGAGGAAGCCAATCGTTTGCTTGTCGAAGCGCTACGGGCATATACAAAATCGGTGCGAAATGGCTGATTTTCTCTCCAAGCCTCTTCCAGAACCGCTCTTTGATCAGTTGACGATCATCGGCGTTGGCTTGATAGGCTCATCATTGCTTCGAGTTTCGCGGCAGCGAAATTTGGCGCGACGGCTGGTTGCATGCGATGCCTCGCCATCGGTTGCAGATCGTGTGAGGGAATTGGGGATCGCTGACGAAGTTTTTGTTGACGGCGCTAAGGCAGTGAAGGGCTCGGATCTCGTCATTCTATGCACACCCGTTGGTGCCATATGTCAGGTTGCAGCTCAAATCGCTCTTTGCGTTGAAGCTGGAGCAATCGTGTCCGATGTTGGTTCTGTCAAGGGAACTGTCGTTGCAGGTTGTCAGCCGCTTTTCCGGAAAGAAATTTATTTCATACCCGCCCATCCAGTGGCGGGTACCGAATATTCCGGCCCGGATGCAGGCTTTTCATCTCTCTTTCTTGATCGATGGTGCATCATTACGCCTCCAGACGGGGCTGACGAAAGTGCGGTGGAACGCCTCCAGCATTTTTGGGCGCAAGCGGGCTCTAACGTCGAAATCATGACACCTTCACACCATGATTTGGTCTTGGCGATTACGAGCCACGTCCCTCATTTAATCGCATATAACATCGTCGGGACAGCAGCAGATCTCGAAGAAGTTACACAATCAGAGGTTATAAAATTTTCAGCGGGCGGCTTTCGGGACTTCACTCGTATCGCTGCATCCGATCCAACAATGTGGAGAGATATTTTTTTAAATAATAAGGATGCCGTTCTCGAAATGCTTGGGCGTTTTACGGAAGATCTTTCGGCTCTGCAGCGCATGATCCGATGGGGTGACGGTCAGGGTTTGTTTGATCTCTTCACGAGGACCCGCGCGATCCGCAGAAGCATTATTGCCCAAGGACAGGAAACTGCTGCCGCTGATTTTGGCAGACGCGTCATAGAAACTAAGCCAGGTAAAGATCAATCTCAGTAGATTGAGGGCAGAAATGGCGGGGTTCGGACAGGGCCAATATTCAAGCGGCCATCAAAAAGTCGGACTGACACTTCGACCGGAGAACCATCGCGACGTTCCAGTAAACCCCTGATCAGGGGCTGTGCATTTCCTAATGGTAGCTTCTCAACTATCGGCCGAAGGTTTTGTCCCGATAGCTTAATCTGGCCTTCTGGACGACCGTTGGCATCCAATTGCAATTCGCCTTGACTCGAAATCGTCATTTTATCTTGTGCGACTTCGAATTTCTGAAGCACGAGTCTTCCACCGTTGTTCCGCCATTGCTCCATTGACGCGCGAAAGTTTGACCCAGAAAGAAATGCAGGATTGGTGATGGATGTCATCAAATCGAACTTGGTTTTCGCTTGGCCTCCAGACAGCCAGCGGGCCATAGGCCCCTCGAGGTCTGCGATGGCGACAGAAGTTTCAATGCTAGATCGATCAATTGTAGATCGAAGATGAAACTCCATCTGGTTTGCGGTCAGCATCAATGGTCCGTTTGGACCATGAAGTTGGGGGGTCTTTATCGTGCCTGAAATGCGTTCGAACCCTTCACCGCTATAGCGTAACGATAAACGAAAATTATCCCAGTTCAGTTTGTAAATGGCTTCTGATTTTTGGACTGTGAACGGGCTGCTAATGTCAGCCAGAACTAGTGACGGCGAATAAACTTGCGCAGCGGCATGCAGCGCGCCTGTCAAAAAAATGCGCCCATCGGCTAATTGTAATCGGACCGAGTTGCAGAGCAGCTCGATTCGGAACGGGAATCCCTGAGTTTTCCGGTCCTCGCATGACCATTGCCGTCCTTTTCTGGCTTCAACCATCATCCAGTTTTGGATGGCCTGATCCGCACGTTGGGCAGAATAAATCCAGAAGACCGACCAGCTTGCCACAATCAAGGCGAGCAAAATGACGGGTCCGTAGAGCCCGGCTCGGCTGACCGCTTGTGTGCTCCTGGGATTGACGTCATATTTTTTCAAAGCGCGTTGCTCCGTTCTTGTTTGGGCTTGGTCAAAAGTTCTCGTGGGGGCGAATGTGAATCAGGATCTGTGGGTGTTTGGCTATGGTTCGCTTATGTGGCGACCCGGCTTTGATTTTGAAGAGCAACATCTTGCTTATGTGAAAGGGTACCATAGATCGTTATGCGTATTTTCGCATGTTCATCGTGGAACGCCAGATAGACCAGGCATAGTTCTTGGGCTAGATCGGGGAGGCTCCTGTAGAGGGGTGGCTTTCCGCATATCTGCAATGCGTCGCTTTATGACGCTGGAATATCTTCGGGCACGCGAACAGGTAACGGCGGTCTATCGTGAGACCTTTCTGACCGCAACCTTGGACCATGGTGAGAAAGTTGCGTGTGCCGCCTATATTGTTGACAGAAAGCATCCTCAATATGCCGGGCGTCTGCCCGAGGCAGAACTTGCCCGTCTGGTTTTGCAAGGACAGGGCATTTCCGGAAAGAATACTGACTACGTTAGGGCAACCAATCAACATCTCCTTGCCGTAGGCGTGAAGGACCCGGTTCTCACGCGCCTTTCAAATCTTTTAAGCGCAAGCGCTTTAGGTCACGTTTCGGTTCCGTGACACGATAACCTCAAGCGAGGGGTCGATTTCGATGGCTTCGTCCATGAGCTTGTTTGTTGCTGTTTCTATAGAAAGCTGAACAGATTCAAAGAATTCAATCTGTTCAACGCCAGGATGGATAGGGTCGAGAGCCTCGACAACAATTGTGCCCGGTCTTCTTATCCAGCTTCTGCGAGCCCAGAATAGGCCCGAGTTCAAGGCAATGGGAACGCAGGTCACGTTGCAGGCGCTATAAATATGAGCGATCCCAAATTTGTATTTTGGGGGCGCGCCGGCTGGTCTTCTTGTTCCCTCTGGAAAGATAAAGAGGGTTCGTCCCTGTGCAAATGCGTTTCGTGCCTGAGTTTCAATTTGTGTAAGTACGCTGCTGCCTCTGCTGCGATCAATGGCAATCTGATCTGCTTTCCAGAGATACCATCCAAAAAATGGAATATAGGTCAGTTCTTTTTTGAGAATGTAGCAAAAGTCATCAAACATCATAATGAGTGCGAAAGTCTCCCACATCGACTGATGTTTTGATGCGACAATATATGGCGATTTTGGAAGCTTGTCGAAGCCGCGAAACTCTACGCGCGTGTTGCAGATTTTTTCAAGCAACCAGAGTGAATTGCGCGCCCAGGTCCGTCCAAGCAAATATACGACTCTTCTTGGCATTAACAATGCAGGCAACCCGACGACAAGAAGGGTTACCATGTGCAAATAGAAGACCATATTGAAAACAAGAGAGCGGACGACGATCATTCTTTATCTTCTTTTAGCTTTGACTGAAGTGAAAAGCACTTCAGAAAAGGAAGCAATTGAATCCATTGGCTTGAGAACATGAAAACCGATCACATTTCGATGAATTACCAGAGTGCTCCGAAGAGTAAGAGTGATGCAAAATTTTCTTACGAGAGGTCTTGCAGCTGACGGAGTACGACCGAACGCGACGTAAATGATGTGAGGAAAGCGACCGAAGCTGAAATCAGGAGTATTCCCACATAGCCCATCAGCCCAAGATCGAAGCTCCCAAACAAAGCCTGCAATTGATCACCGCCGGCTGTTGAAACTTGTGTCGATGCAAGCCCTGCTAGGAAAAATACAAAGATTGCCGTGCCTCCACCTAGCAAACCCCCTTCAAGCCCCAGCTTTAAAAAATGCTTCTGGAATTCCCGAGCGATGTAAGAATCTGCGGCTCCGACAAAATGCAATATGTGAATAACTTCATGACTGCCCGCCATCGCGCCTCTGGTTGCGAAAGCGACTGCCAGCGCCATTGCAACGAGAACAAGGCCTAGAATAACTAAAGCTACGATGACCACTATCCATGACATGGTAGACAAACGGTCGATCCAGAAACGGTGGTCATCTAGGGTAGAACCAGGTATGGCCTCAGTAACCTTTCGCCGGAGTCCCTCTATATCCAGAGTTTTTTTATCGTCCACCTTGAGAACCAGAAGCCGCGGTATTGGCAGTTCTGCAAGCTCAAGGCCTGAACCCAGCCACGGCTCAAGAAGCCGCTCGGATTCTGATTTTTTGAGAACAGTCACATTCTTGATGCCCGTCCCACCCCTGGCAATCTCTTCTGCTCGTGATAAATCCGCTTCTATATTGCGGCCGGGGTTAGGCTTTATCTGAATTGTCATTTCACGCGCCACATCGCGACGCCATCCCGACGAAATATCGCTAATCAAAACGGCGGTTCCGGCTGTCATCGCCGCCAAGAAAGTCATGATCGCGATGACAATAACAAGTGTGCGTCCCGCGACAGCATCGGGCGGAACCAGTGCGATATCCCGCCTAGTTGATGGTTCCGATTCGTCTGACTCGATCGTATTTTCAGTCACTTTTTGCCCTTAGTCATAGATATGAAGGCGACCATCCCCCAAAACGAGCCTGCGCGCTCCGTCGAATTGATCCATCAGGCCTAGATCATGCGTTGCTATCACAACAGACGTCCCTGACCGATGCAATTCCAGGAAAAGTCGAAGCAGTCGGCGTGCGAGGCTTGGATCAACATTTCCGGTTGGTTCGTCTGCCAGGAGAAGCTCGGGCCGTACAATGAGGGCCCGCGCAATTGCGGCGCGCTGTTTTTCGCCCCCAGAGAGAACCGGAGGGAGAACGTGTGTACGATCCCCTAGCCCAACCCAGCCCAGAAGTTCGATGACCTCGGCTCGATAGGAGGATTCATCACGCCCCTGTACCTTGAGTGGCAAGGCGACGTTCTCATAGGTCGTAAGGTGGTCCAGCAGCCGGAAATCTTGAAAAACGACACCAATTCTTCTTCGAAAATCTGTAATTTCATTCTTGTCCAAAGTTACCGCATCTCGCCCGAAAAGCGATATGAACCCACGTGTGGGTTGCAGTGACAAAAGAATCAATCTCAGGAGGGTCGTTTTCCCGGCGCCGGAAGGGCCTGTGAGGAATTGAAACGAACGCGGCTCAATTGAGAAGGTAAGGTCTCGCAAGACCTCAGGCCCCATGCCATAGCGCAATCCGACATTGTTGAAGCGAACCAATTCTGCCTCCGGATGCGGATGAGTCTTTTTCTCCGCCATCATGCCTTGCTGTACGTGCGGTGCGAATCGCGTTTAAACTACCTCTAAATCTAGCATTTCTAATGGCAGGCTGAAGTCTTCTGGAATGGTTTGGCAAGTTTTTGCCAAAACGACTATATGGACAGCCAGCTCAGGAGCATTTTTGCCAATGAACATCTCACACAAAGTCAAACCCCTTTATTCGGCCGACCAAATAGACGCCCGGGTTAAGGCCATTGCTGCAGAAATCCGTAACGCGGAACTTCAGAATCTTCTGGTCGTCGCCGTCCTAAAAGGGTCCTTTATGTTTGCGGCAGATCTGCTGCGTGCTCTCCATCGTCAAGGGATGAACCCTCAGGTCGAATTTGTTCATTTGTCCAGTTATCTAGATGGTACCGTCTCGCAGGGCCATGTGACTGTACTCAAAGATATCGAATCAGATGTAAAGGGCCGCGACGTCCTTTTGCTTGATGATATACTTGAATCAGGTCGGACGCTCGCTTTTGCCAAAGATCTCCTCTCAGCCCGAGGCGCGCGCCGAGTGCTATTGGCAGTGATGCTTGAAAAGCCAAATAAGCGTGCAGTTCAGATTGAGGCCGATTTTGTTGGCTTCCGGTGCCCAGATTTATTCGTTGTGGGTTACGGGATGGACGTTGCGCATAATTTGAGAGAATTACCATTCATTGGTGTCGTAGAATAAATCAGCTGTTCTTCCACCATATTGCAAAATTGAGCAGCGCTGCGAAACTGACCCAGGCGAGATAAGGAATAAAGCTTGCACCTGAAAACCGGTCCCGCTGCCAGAACAGAATCATTGTGACCAGAATTGAAATCCATAAAGGAATAATAATGACCGCTCCAAGAACAGGGCTACGGGCACCGAAAAAACCAATGGACCAAGCAGCGTTCAAAAAAATCTGAAACATAAATGCAGATATAACGAGCCTATTGTTTCTACCCTGCGGTTGACGAAGAATTCGGTAAAAAGCAATCACCATAATTGTATAGAGAGCAGTCCATACAGGCCCGAAAATCCAGTTGGGAGGTGTGAACCCGGGTTTTGCGAGCCCAGCATACCAGTCCGGTATGTTTGGCAGCGTTGCCCCGCTACCTAATATGCTTGCTGCAATAACAGGCGCTATTGCTATTACTGCACTTGTCAGTCGAGAAAATGCTGGTTTAGCCAAACTCGGGATTCCTATCACACTCATTAGATCAATATCAGATAATTCTCCTAATGAAGAATGATCAATTTATATCTTCAAGGATGCGACGAGCGATAACCTGAGCTTGAATTTCTGCAGCTCCTTCAAAAATATTAAGAATACGTGCATCACAAAGCACGCGAGATATTTGATACTCTAAGGCGAAACCATTTCCGCCATGTATTTGTAGTGCATTGTCGGCCGCAGACCAAGCAATTCGGGCTCCGAGAAGCTTGGCCATTCCTGCTTCGACATCGCATCTTTTTTCCGCATCTTTGGCCCGCGCTGAAAAATATGTGAGTTGTCGGGCAATATGAATTTCGACTGCCATAAGTGCAATCTTGTCAGCAACGCGCGGGAAAGCGATCAATTGTTTTCCAAATTGTATACGCTCCATGGCATAGCGAACTGCTAGTTCGAGTGCGTTTTGCGCTACGCCGACTGATCGGGCAGCCGTCTGGATTCGTGCTGCCTCAAATGTTTGCATCAGCTGCTTAAAGCCTTGGCCTTCTATGCCACCAAGCAAATCTTCTGCAGGAACCCGAAAGTCATCAAACGCAATTTCGTACTCTTTCATCCCACGATAGCCAAGGACCTCAATCTCGCTCCCCGACATGCCCGCAACAGGAAATGGATCAGCATCAGTGCCGCGTGGCTTTTTAGCCAAAAACATAGATAGACCTCTATAGCCTGGCTCTGAAAGATTTGTTCGCGCAAGAATTGTCATGAGGTCGGCGCGTACGGGATGGGTGATCCAAGTTTTGTTTCCCGTAACCATATAGGCGTCACCCTTACGAACTGCACGCGTCCGAAGGGATGCAAGATCGGACCCTGTGTTGGGCTCCGTAAACACTGCTGTTGGGAGGATCTCACCAGATGCAATTTGAGGAAGGAGAGATTGCTTTTGTTCTTCGGTGCCGCCGCAGATAATGAGTTCTGCCGCAATTTCAGATCTGGTTCCAAGAGAACCGACGCCGATATAGGCTCGAGACAATTCTTCTGTTACGACACACATGGCTATTTTACCGAGTCCCATCCCGCCATATTGTTCTGGAATTGTGAGTCCAAAGACTCCAAGAGCCGAAAGGTCGTCTACGATTTCAAGCGGTATATAATCGTTGGCAAGATGCCATTCATGGGCATATGGGACAATTTTTGAAGCCGCGAATTTTCTGATTTCTTCGCGGATGGATTCCATTGTGTCATCAAGACCGGGGTTACCGACCAAAGCGGTCGTGTCGAGTCCTGCAATGAGAGAAACGAGCTTGGCGCGGTTCAGTGCTGTATTGCCATTTGCGATCACGCGACCAACAGCGTCAGATCTATACTTTACGATCAATTCTTGGGATAAATTGAAATCATCAAGCCGAATAAACTCGCCTTGATTCATTGGAATCCCACCAAAGAATTGTGCAATATACTCCCCAACGCCGATCCGCGTCAGAAGCTCCTCAATCTCGCCAAAGCGATTCTCTTCTTCAAGTCTGCGTGCATAAGCGATCATTTCTCGCAAAGATTCCAAATAGGTTGCGAACCATGCAAGCCCATGCGTCGTGTGCTGCGAGGCATCCATCGCCGCTGGATTGATTCTTCCATCAGTCGAGACATCCGCTCTTACGACAGTTCTAATTTCTTTGAAAAGCTGTTCGACGTCGATAAAGGCCTTGTCTGCAAGCTCAAGAAAATCCTGCGCCGATAGCCCGGGATTCTGGTATGTCTGACCAGTCATCTCGCATTCTCCGAATAAGCATTTTGCATCGCAACATAAGCCGGACCGCAGGGCAATCAGCCTTTCGGACTGTTGTTCACCGCCGTACTGCCAAAGCCACGCCCAGACAGGTCAGAGCCATGCCTGCCATTTGTATGGAAGTAAGCGTTTCACCGAAATAGAGAAAAGCCTGAATGGCAGCCGTTGGGGGCACAAGGTAGATCAGCTGTGCTGCGCGAGCGACTTCGCCTTTACGCAAAAGATGAAGAAGCAGCGCGATTGAAACAATCGAAAGGGCCCCGATCGACCAAGCTAAACTTAATATTGTATTGAGCGACCATACTACATGCATGCTCTCGGAAACATATGCCGCGGGCAAGGTCACAAGCATCGCTGCCGCAAACTGAATTGATCCTACGGCTCGTAAGTCCATTTTTTGCAAAAAGCGCTTCTGATAAAAAGTCCCCAATGTAAGAGCAACCATTCCGAGCGCATTCACGGAAAGTGCAACAATAGACCCTTGCAGTTCTGCAGCTGTTAGCGAAGCCAGCTTCGGCGCAAGAACAAGAAGGATTCCTAAAAGGCCCAGTAAAATACCCGTCCATTGCAAGGATGAAACCTTTTCGCCAGCAAGGCGGGGGGCTAGACAGGCGGTTAAAATCGGCTGAAGCGCCGCAAGCAATGCCGAGATAGAGGCGGGAACTCCCTGAGAGATTGCCCACCAGATCCCGCCAAGATAGAGCGCATGCAGAAGAATGCCCGATAGGAATGCATGGAACCATCCATTTCTGTCACGCGGCCAAAGTGCTCCGCACCACCAGGCAAATATGGCCAGAATGACGGCAGCGCCAAAATAGCGGAGTACAAGAAAGGTCAATACATCCGCATCGCGAACAGCAAATTTTGCGACAATCCAACCCGTTGACCAGAGCAAAACGAAGGCGGCTGGAATCACCAGAGAGAGCCAGAGGTCGCTTCCGTGTTGCTTCATACCCTCGGGCCGCTTTTTCTGATCTCAATATAAATTAAATACCCGATACAGAAGAATTTGGCCACTCCGCACCGCACCTGAAGCAAGCTCGGTGAAATCAAAAGCTAACGACCGATTGAGCCTCTGCTAAATTTTTGACTGCGATGCTTCGATGACATCTTCAAGCGTTTTCAAGCCCGGTCGGGGTGAATTGACTAGAACCGCCATATTTCCTGGCGAATGCTCGTTTCGCCACATTTTGGTATGAGCTGCAGGGGCTTTGTCCCATGGAAAGACCTCACCCAAACAAGGATCGATCCGCCTATCTATAACGAATTGATTTGCAGCTGCAGCTTGCTTTAAGTGCGCGAAATGTGAACCTTGGATCCGTTTCTGCCGCATCCAGACAAATCTGGCGTCAAATGTCAGGTTAAATCCGGTTGTGCCGGCGCAGAAGACAACCATGCCGCCTCTTTTGGCAACAAAGCATGACACCGGGAAAGTTTGTTCACCGGGATGTTCAAACACAATATCGACGTCTTTGCGACCCGTGAGGTTCCAGATGGCTTTTCCGAATTTCCGGGCCTCTGCCATGAAGGCATTGAATTCAGTTGAATTAACCTTCGGAAGCTGACCCCAGCACTTAAAATCTTTTCGATTGATCACGCCTCGGGCGCCTAGGGACATGACGTAATCGCGCTTCCCTTCGTCGGAAATGATGCCAATCGCATTGGCGCCAGCAGCAGCGCATAATTGCACACCAAAAACGCCTAAACCTCCCGAGGCTCCCCAAACCAGAACATTGTCACCTGGCTTCAAGCGATGCGGCTCGTGGCCAAACAGCATACGATAGGCTGTTGCCAAGGTCAGCGTATATGAAGCACTTTCTTCCCAGCTTAAGTGTTTGGGACGCGCCATAAGCTGACGGTCTTGAACCCGACAGAATTGTGCGAATGACCCATCGGGGGTCTCATATCCCCAGATACGTTGGGTTGAAGAAAACATCGGATCTCCACCGTTGCATTCTTCGTCATCGCCATCATCCTGATTGCAGTGAACGACGACTTCGTCACCAACCTTCCAACGCCTGACCTTTGATCCAACGGCCCATACAATACCGGCGGCATCCGAGCCGGCTATATGAAAAGGCAGATTGTGTCCGTCGAGCGGCGAAATTGGTTCGCCTAAGGCTGCCCATACGCCATTGTAATTGACCCCGGCAGCCATCACCAGAACAAGCACATCATGGCTGTCCAATGACCAAGTCGGAACCACTTCAAGCTTCATTGATTCTTCAGGTGGCCCGTGCCGTTCTTTACGGATTGCCCAAGCATGCATGCGGGCTGGGACATGCCCAAGAGGCGGGATCTCACCTATGTCGTAAAGATCCTTAACAAGACAAGATTGGGCCGTTGGCGTGCCATCCTTCGTATTGTTCGCTCCCACAGCTCTTTCCTCCGCAAGAAACCACAAGCCATGTTAGCGTGAATGCTGCGGTGCACCATACTACTAATGTCCTGAATCGTAGGACAGCTGAGGCCTTAAATCCATGCCACTAAGGAATAAGTGCTGCTGGCGCAAACGAGGGAATATGCTGCTCTGCAGCGAGCCGCAGAGATTTCGTGATCAATTCCCACGCGAGCGCCAACTATGAGCCAGACATCTGATCGACCGTGGATATTTCGTACTTATGCAGGTCATTCAACCGCCGCCGACTCAAACCGTCTCTATCGGAGAAATTTGGCGAAAGGGCAGACTGGGCTCTCAATCGCCTTCGATTTGCCTACTCAGACCGGCTATGATTCCGATCATCCACTGTCTCGAGGTGAGGTCGGGAAGGTCGGCGTACCAATCTCACATCTTGGTGATATGCGAACATTGTTCGAGTCCATTCCCCTCGGCGAAATGAATACATCCATGACCATCAATGCAACGGCTCCGTGGTTGATGGCTTTGTATATTGCAGTCGCCGACGAGCAAGGCGCCCAGCGCGATCAATTGCAGGGAACCACTCAGAACGACATCATCAAAGAATATTTGTCGCGTGGAACTTATGTTTTTCCGCCCGCGGCGTCGATGCGTTTGACACGCGATCTCATTACCTTCACGACTAAAGAACTGCCGAAATGGAACCCGATGAATGTCTGCTCCTATCATCTTCAGGAAGCAGGAGCGACCCCGGTTCAAGAATTAAGTTATGCGCTTGCAACGGCTATAGCCATCCTGGACAGCGTAAGAGATGCTGAATCAACAGATCCAAAAAATTTTCAGGAAATCGTTGGTCGTATTTCCTTTTTTGTGAACGCTGGAATGCGGTTTGTTACAGAGCTTTGCAAAATGCGGGCATTTACCGAGCTCTGGGATGAAATCACTCGAAATAAATATTTTATCGAAGATGAAAAATATCGACGGTTTCGATATGGTGTTCAGGTCAATTCTCTTGGTCTGACGGAGCAGCAAGCAGAGAATAATGTTTATCGAATATTGATCGAAATGCTTGCCGTCGTTCTCTCAAAAAATGCTCGCGCCCGCGCTGTTCAGCTCCCCGCCTGGAACGAAGCTCTTGGCTTACCGCGGCCCTTTGATCAGCAATGGTCCCTGCGTATCCAGCAGATCATGGCATATGAGACAGATCTTCTTGAATATGGGGATCTTTTTGATGGAAGTTACGAGATAACCAAAAAAGTTGAGGATTTAAAAAATCAAGCACGACAGGAATTACTGAAAATCGAGAAACTCGGCGGCGCAATAGTAGCAGTGGAAAGCGGTTATATGAAATCTAAGCTGGTTGAATCCAATACTGCAAGGTTGGAAGCAATTGAACGCGGTGAACAGGTTGTTGTCGGTGTCAATCGATTTACAGAAAGCGAGCCATCTCCGCTCACAACTGACAATCAGTCCATTATGATTGTACCAGAACATGTTGAAGCCGATCAAATATCTAATCTTGTTGCATGGCGTCATGCTCGAGATCCGAGAATTGTTGGAAAGGTCTTGTCAGAATTAAGGAGTGCTGCAAATGAGGGGCGCAATATTATGGAGCCTTCAATTGCAGCTGCGAAAGCGGGTATCACGACTGGAGAATGGGCAAGCGTTCTGAGAGAGGCTTTCGGTGAATATCGTGCTCCGACGGGTATTGCAGCAGAAGCACGACAAATTGGAGGCGATCTTGATGATATTCGAGCGGAGGTTGAACGCGTCTCACAAAAACTCGGGCGTCGCCTAAAATTTCTTGTCGGCAAGCCGGGTTTGGATGGCCATTCGAATGGTGCTGAACAGATTGCCGTGCGAGCGCGCGATGTGGGGATGGATGTTGTTTATGAGGGAATTCGCTTGACGCCCTCAGAAATTGTTTCCGGTGCAAGATCCGGAAATGTCCATTGTGTGGGCTTATCGATCCTCTCGGGATCGCATGTTTCTCTGGTTCGGCAAGTCATCGCTCAGATGCGCGCTGAAAATCTCAGTCATATTCCCCTTGTTGTGGGGGGCATCATCCCGTCAGAAGACAAGGCCCTTCTCTTGGCGGAGGGCGTCTCCGCTGTTTACACTCCAAAAGATTTTGAATTGAATTCGATCATGCTGGACTTGGTTCGGATTGTAGAACGCACCTATGATTTTGAGACTTGAAACCAGAATAAATCCTGCAAGAATAAATCCACGGGTTGGGAGGAAGTTATGCGCGGTGTACATGACGTTGGGGGCCAACACGCTGGATCTATTGATGTTGCGCCACATGAGGTGAGTTTCTGGGAAAAACAGATCGACGGCATTCGATCAATTATCGGGGCGAAGGGCATCGTGACAACGCATGAAAACCGTCGCTACGTTGAGACCCTTGGAGATGAAGCGTATCAAACCCTGACCTATTACGAACGATGGACAGCTGCATTATCCCGCCAGATGATTGAGAAAGGTATTTTGACTCAAGCAGAGATTGATGAGCGCGTGAGAGTAATTCGAGAGCGTCTCAAAGCAGCCGGCGAGTTGGACATTCACTTTGACGGAGACGGTCGGTGAAGCCAGCAGGGGATTGCTGGGAAGAACCTTTAAAGCCCGGCGATTTGGTCCGCGTTCGTGAGGATTTTCCAGTCGGACACATAAGGACGCCCTTATACGTGCGAGGAAAAATTGGTCGCGTCACCAAATATTTTGGAGAATTCGGAAATCCCGAGCTACTGGCCTATCGACTGGAGGGGCCAAAGCAATCCCTCTATGAAGTCCGGTTTAATCAGTCCGACCTCTGGGATGACTATTCTGGCTCGCAAAGTGACAGCATTGATATTGATTTATATCGCCACTGGTTGGAAAAAATATCGGGAGTAGACGATGCCTCATGATCACCATGATCACCAACATGGGCATGATGATCATCATCATGCTCCACTTCAGCCCGATGACAAAATTCACAGCTATTATCAGATCCTCGGTATAGCTCTCAAAGAGCTCCTGATTGAAAAAGGCGTTTTCACAGCTGATGAAGTCCGCGCAGCAATCGAAAAGAGAGATCAGATTACGCCGGCAAATGGTGCCAAAATAGTCGTGAGATCCTGGTTAGATCCATTATTCAGGATCAAATTACTCATGAATGCGAACGAGGCGGTTGCCGAACTTGGCTTTCCTATGACGACAACCAAGCTTATCGCGGTCGAAAATTCAGAAGATATTCATCATGTAATTGTTTGCACCTTGTGCTCCTGTTATCCAAGAGAATTACTCGGACTTCCGCCTTCCTGGTACAAGAGCAGAGAATATCGAGCGCGAGTCGTTTATGAACCGAGGTCCGTCCTGAACGAATTTGGAACATACCTCCCAGAAAAAACTGAAGTTCGCGTCCACGATTCCACTGCCGACATTCGGTATATTGTCATACCCAGGCGACCAGCTGGAACAGATAACCTCAATGAGGCCGAGCTCGAAGCACTCGTGACGCGTGACTCAATGATTGGTGTCGCTGAGGCACGCACGCCAAACTGATCAGAAAGAAAACGCTCCACTCAGGTTCAATTCAGTGAACCTGAGTGGCTTGCGCCCTTCATGCGATCTGCAGCATCATCCATGAATAAGGCCTCACCATCAATGGTCAAACCATATTCATTAGATCCGACGTGAACCGTCGCTCCATCTTTGATGACACCAGCGAGAATACGTTCAGCGAGCGGATCCTGAACATATTTTTGTATGACACGTTTAAGAGGACGCGCCCCATAGGCGGGGTCATAACCGCGCTCAGCAAGCCAGTTGCGCGCTTTTTTGTCGAGCTCAACACGCATTTTTCTGTCTTCCAACAGCCGACCAAGTCGAGCCATCTGAATATCAACGATTGAACCCATATCCTCCCGCCGCAATCGGTGGAAAAGAATAATTTCATCGATGCGATTTAAGAACTCAGGTCGAAAATGACCGCGTACGACAGTCATGACTTCGTTCTCGACTGTAGCTGAATCTTCACCCTCAGCTTGGTTCACAAGATATTCTGAACCAAGATTTGATGTCATGATCACAAGAACATTTCGAAAATCGACTGTGCGTCCCTGCCCGTCTGTCAAGCGACCATCATCAAGTACCTGCAGGAGTACATTGAAAACATCAGTGTGGGCTTTCTCGATCTCATCAAACAGAACGACCTGATAAGGTCTCCGCCTGACAGCTTCTGTAAGCGCTCCGCCTTCTTCATATCCAACATATCCGGGAGGAGCGCCAATCAGACGAGAAACGGAGTGCTTCTCCATATATTCGGACATGTCAATGCGCACCATTGCGTTTTCATCGTCGAAAAGAAATGCTGCAAGAGCTTTTGTTAATTCTGTTTTGCCTACGCCGGTTGGCCCAAGGAACATAAAGGATCCGATGGGTCGGTTAGGATCCTGAAGGCCTGCTCGGGCGCGACGTACAGCGGTCGCGACAGCCTTAACGGCTTCTTTTTGACCAATGACGCGTTGAGCCAGTGACGCCTCCATTTTGAGAAGCTTTTCACGCTCCCCTTCGAGCATTTTATCAACCGGGACACCGGTCCAGCGTGAGACAATTTGCGCGACATGATCAGCCGTGACTTCCTCCTCAACAAGTGCAGCTCCAGCCTTCGCTTCGACCTCAACGAGCTCCTTTTCCAGACCAGGAATGATTGCATAGGTCAGCTCGCCAGCTCGCTGAAATTCACCACGCCGCTGTGTTTGGGCCAGTTCATTTCGGGCAGCTTCAAGTTGTTCTTTGAGCTTTTGTGCTTCCCCAAGCTTGTTTTTCTCAGCTCTCCAGCGCGATGTGAGTGACGAGGATTTTTCTTCAAGATCGGCTAGTTCTGCTTCAAGCTTTGCAAGACGATCAAGAGACGCTGCATCGCTTTCCTTTCGCAGTGCTTCCTGTTCGATCTTGAGTTGGATGATTCTCCGATCAATTTCATCGAGTTCCTCGGGCTTGGAATCAACTTGCATGCGGAGACGAGATGACGCTTCGTCGATAAGATCGATAGCCTTGTCTGGAAGAAAGCGATCAGAAATATAGCGATTGGAAAGTGTAGCGGCAGCGACAATGGCTGAGTCGGTAATTCTGACACCGTGATGAAGTTCGTATTTCTCCTTGAGTCCCCTCAGAATAGAAATTGTGTCCTCTACGCTTGGCTCTGTAACGAAAACAGGCTGAAAACGACGTGCCAGCGCAGCATCTTTTTCGACATGCTTTCGATATTCATCAAGTGTGGTTGCGCCTACGCAATGAAGCTCACCGCGCGCCAAGGCGGGCTTAAGCAGGTTTGAGGCATCCATAGCACCATCTGCTTTACCGGCACCGACAAGCGTATGCATCTCGTCGATAAAAAGAATAATTCCTCCTGCTGCCGCTGTAACTTCATTCAAAACAGCCTTTAGCCGCTCCTCAAATTCACCGCGGAATTTTGCACCGGCAATAAGAGAGCCCATATCGAGAGCCAGAAGCTTTTTGTCTTTAAGACCCTCAGGCACATCACCATTGACGATTCGAAGCGCAAGCCCTTCGACGATCGCGGTCTTGCCGACACCAGGCTCGCCAATGAGGACCGGATTGTTTTTTGTGCGGCGGGATAAAACCTGAATTGTTCTTCGAATCTCCTCGTCGCGGCCGATGACCGGATCAAGCTTTCCAGAGCGCGCGGCATCCGTGAGATCGCGGGCATATTTTTTTAAAGCGTCATAAGCATTTTCTGCCGTTGCATTATCAGCAGTCCGTCCCTTTCGAAGATCTTCGATTGCTTGGTTGAGAGATTGAGCGGTTAGGCCTGCCTGCGACAATATCTTTCCGGCTTCGCATGATTTTTCCGCTGCGATGGCAAGCAGCAAACGCTCGACGGTCACAAAGGAATCGCCAGCCTTCTGTGCCAGTTTTTCAGCCGAGTCGAAAATACGTGCTGTTGTTGGTGCCAGATATAATTGCCCTGCACCGGTCCCTTGAACCTTTGGAAGCTTGGACAAAGCAAGCTCAGTTTCGATCAGGGCTTCGCGGGAGCGGCCGCCGGCCTTGTTGATGAGCCCAGCAGCAAGGCCATCCTCATCATCGAGAATGACCTTAAGAAGATGTTCGGGTGTGAATTGCTGATGGCCTTCGCGCAAGGCCAGAGACTGAGCGGCCTGTACGAAGCCTCGTGCGCGTTCAGTGTATTTTTCAGCGTTCATGTTCTTCTCCTCAACCGTTGCTCGGATCCCGTAGCGATCCTGCAACGTCGAAAGTGAGCCCCCATTGGCAGCTCCACAGGATGTAGGAAGGGGACGCCACAAACAAAAGGGGATCAGAACAAGCTTTTCTTCGCGATGATCCAGATCATGAATGCGTGTTTTCATTTCGGAGAAATGGAAGACTTCCATATTGCTCCAGGACAAATAAAAAGGGGGCCTAAGCCCCCTTTAAAATCAATCCAAACTCGAATTTTCACCGCGCGTAGGAGTTTCGCCTTCGCCTTCTGGCCGACGTCGGCGCCGGCGAGGCCGTAGATGAAAGCCGCCGCCCTCATTTTCTTCCGTGCGGACCACATCGGCGTCGGATGCCTGACTTGGCTCCGCTTCATTGACCGGGATTCGCACCGGCGCGGTGATGAAAGCAGGCAGTCCACCAGATTCAGGCTGCTCGTCTCCGGTACGGTTTTCGAAGCGAGGCTGCTGATCGTTGCGGAAGTCCCGCTGCGGCCGGGGCCCCCTGTTTGGATTATTCCCATGCCGGCTTTGCTGGCCATTGCGGTCCTGATAGGGACGATCGGGCCGAGGCCCCCGCTCTTGCCGCTCCCCCTGAGGCTGACCTTGGGGGCGTTCCGATCCGAAATTGTTCTGGACAAAAGGCTGAGGCGATCCGCCGGAGAAAGGCTGCGGTTGCCCGCCGTAGGGCTGCTGCTGAGGTGGATTTGGCGGCATACGCTCCAAGGGTGATGCGAAACGATCTGGGATTCCGCCCTCGTCGTCGTCCTCCTCCTCAGCTTCAGTCTCGCCGGCGGGCCGCATATATCCAGCCTGTGCCTGCTGCTGAGCCTGTTGTGCAGCTGCAATAATGCGAAAATAATGTTCGGCATGCTGCAGATAGCTCTCCGCCATCACAGGATCGCCGGATGATTGAGCATCGCGCGCGAGTTGGAGATATTTCTCGCCAATGTGGTGGGCTGTCCCGCGGATTTTGACGTCGGGTCCATTGGACTCATAGGTTCTTGTGAGCGGATTCGGGCCCTTCCTATTATTGTTGTTGCGGCCACGCATACGCTTGTTCTGACCAGGTCTCATCGATGATCCTTGATGTGCGCCACGGCCCGGATGGTCGTTTGACCGTCGGGGCGGTTTACATTTCTTCGACAGCTATTTTGGTTAAGGCGAATAGGCTCTCCGGCCAGTCTGCAAACAGCCCCGGTAATCTCGGAGCATCACCATCTGCGACACATTGCAGATACGGCGAATAGGGAGACGCGCCTGGCTAGGCCTGTAATAAGCGTCAAGCTCATGATACGGAGGACGTTACAAGAAGCGTTCGACCTCTACGCATCCCAAGCTATTGCGCATGCAAAGCCGAGGCGATTTCTGGTTATCTTTCTAGTCGCTTTTGACGGTCGCGCCAAGGGGCTTTTGGCAAAATATGAACTGGCTTGGGGCTTAACAAGGATTGTGCAGGACAATTGCCCTGTCGATCCCGCCCAAATCCTTATGCAGCGCCCCGACTCTCAGCCCCCATTTCAAAGCCAGGCCTGAAACGTCGGCAGCCTGTCCCATCCCTAGTTCGAGGACTGAAAATCCTTTTGGTTTCAGGACTTTATGAAGTGATCTGATAATCTCTGAATAGGCGACGAGACCGTCTTCTCCGCCGTTTAGCGCAAGGGTCGGATCATGGTTTTGCACTTCAGGTGGAAGCCCGCCGAGATCCCCAGCCCGAATGTATGGAGGGTTTGAGATGATTAGGTCGAATCGCCCTTGAATGCTCTGCATCCAATCGCCTCGGACAATATGGGCACGGGCATTCAGCTTATTGCGTCGGGCATTTCTTGCGGCCAATTCGCAGGCCTTTGCAGACAGATCGACCCCAATGCCCTGCGCTCGCGGACATTCAGCAAGCATTGCAAGCAACAGCGCCCCCGATCCCGTTCCTAAATCCAGAAGATCGATTTTGTCCGACTTTCGAGAACCGAGCTCCGTTAGGGCGGCTTCGATGAGAGTCTCGCTGTCGGGTCTGGGATCCAGCACGTCGGGCGCAACTTCAATTTCCAAATTCCAGAACTCTCTAAAGCCGAGAATTCGGGTAATGGGCTCCCCGGCCAGTCTTCTTGCGACAAATCCAGACAAAGTCGCCGCTTCCGTCGAGCTGACTGCGCGATCAGGATCTGTAATCAAAATTGTCCTGTCGATCTGCATTGCATGGATGACGAATCGCGTCGCCTCAGACCACGCATTTTCGACCGATTCTGCAGAGAGCAAAGATGAAACGTAGCGAATGGCTTCTGAGGAGCTGCAAGCATCAAGCTTTGCTTTGAAGATGTGGCTCATCCTTGCGAATGTCCCTTTGCCGCCCGCATTAGCATACGCATCAAGCGATCAGTAAACATTTCCGGACGAGTCGGCATTTCACCATCAGCAAGTTTGGCTTCATCGAAAATGAGCCATGCAATGTCTTCAATGAGGGATTGGTTCTTCCCGTCGAGAAGATCTGAAAGTGTAACAATCAAATCATGTGACGGATTGATTTCAAGAACAGGTTTCGAAATGCTCACTGGCGCGCCATGCTCGGCCAACATACGTTCAAGCCGTTTGTCACGAGCATTTGCTGAGGCAACCAGGCATGCTGCGCTTTTCGAAAGACGCGCTGATGCACGCACGTCGGCAACGTCCGAATCAAGCGTTTGCTTGAAGAGAGCCAGCAGGCTAGCAACCTTTGCTGATGGTTCATGATTGGTCTGAGCCTCACCTTCCATGAGCGGAACGTTGCTGATATTGACCTCGCCCTGAGTGACAGACTTAAATGGTTTTCCGTCATATCCGATAGCAGTTTCGACCCAGAAAGCATCGATCGGATCTGATAGAAGCAGAACCTCAATGCCCCGCTGACGAAAACCTTCGAGCTGCGGACTGGATGCAATCCGCATATGATTTTCCCCGGTCATGTACCAGATATCTGTCTGATTGGGTCGCAGATCAGCAATATAATCAGCCAACGAGCGTTTTTGTTCGTTTTCTTTTGAAGTTGCAAATCTAGCAATCTTGAAGATCTGATCTCGTCTTTCGGGATCTTCGTAGAGACCTTCTTTCAGGACAGCCCCAAAATTCTGCCAGATTTGCGCGAATTTTTCTTGATCGGTCTCAGCCGTTCTCATCAGTTCTTGCAAAACTTTGGTGACGATTCCTTTGCGGATGGCGCCAAAAATAGGGCTCTCCTGGATCATCTCTCGTGAGACATTAAGCGGGAGGTCATTTGAATCCACGACAAGGCGGACAAAGCGCAGCCAGCCTGGAAGAAGATTTGCATCAGATGTGACAAGCACACGACGCACATAAAGTTTTCCTCGGCCCTTTCGTGCCGGATCGAATAGATCAAGCGGGCGAGAACCTGGAATGAATGCCAATGCCGTATATTCTTGGCGACCTTCGGCATGCCAATGTACCGTGAGAGCCGGCTCATCGAACTGACCGGCCAGAGCATGATAAAACTCATGATATTCGGCGGTGCTAATCTCGCTCTTCGCGCGGCGCCAAAGTGCGACCCCTTCAGTGATGCGTTTGGCCTCCGAACCCGTCTTCGCAATCAATTCAACCGGAATAGCAATCGCACCAGAATGATCTCGTATGATCCGTTCGATGTGAGGCGCCGATGCATATCGGCTGCCGTCTTCGTTAAGTGCAAGTGTGATTCGTGTGCCGTGTGCTGGCGCATCGTCCAAATTGATTTGGCGGGTTGAGAAAGTTCCTTTTCCATCAGATTCCCAAGCCCAAGCTTGATCGGATCCTGCCTTACGGCTTTCGACCGTGACTTTATCTGCGACCATGAAAACAGAGTAGAAGCCGATACCAAACTGTCCGATCAAGTCACCGCCATTCGCGCCTCTTTCTGCTGAATTCATTCGTTCAAGAAAAGCGCGCGTACCTGAATTGGCGATTGTGCCAAGGGATTCAATGAGGTCTTCGTGACTCATGCCGATCCCGTTGTCGGCAAAGATCAATCGTTTGCTTTCTTCATCTATGGTGATGGAAATATTGAAGGGCTGCCCGTCCTTGATCAGGTCAGGGGTCTTTAGCGCTTCATATCGGAGCTTCTCGCATGCATCTGCCGCGTTCGAGAGAAGTTCGCGAATGAAAACGTCTCGGTCGGAGTATATGGAATGCGCCATCATTTGAAGAAGGCGCGCAACATCGGCCTGAAACGAATGGGATCCTGCTGCCTGTGCCGCGACTGTTTCTGCTTTCGTCACCGATCCACTCTCATTGGCTGTGAATTTGCGACACAGATATTGCGGTGAGGAGGCCTTCTTTCAAGCCGGCCATTCCTCCCTGCCAAATAAAATGCCATTGCTTGAGCGCCACCGACACGGTCCATGTCGTCCGGCTGCTGAGGCAAAACCAGTATCGGTATGGCTTTCGGGGGCTAGTGCCAGCGATTTCCTCGCCAAACCGGGCTTACCCCTGGCTCTCTTGATTGGGCAAAGGGATCTCCCGTTTAAATTGCTGGAAGCCCTTGAATGGCCTTTTGGAAACCCCGATCATGCGGGCTGGAGGGGCCTATGGAACACAAGAATAAGCCGGAACAGGGCAGCCTATGTGCCGATCAATCGAGAACGGTGCCGACTCACCTTCGCTTGGTTCCCGTCGACGCCCTTGCAAGGCCTTCCCGGACCGCCCCTGACATTTCATTCGATCGGCACGAATTATCGATTATTTTGGGCCTTTATGGGCGCATGGTGGCCGCCGGTGAATGGCGTGATTATGCGATTGATTTCAATAAGCAAAAGGCGGTTTTTTCAATCTATAGACGAAGTTCGGAAGTGCCTTTGTACAAGATTGAGAAGGATCCGAAACTGGCCCGCCGACAGGGTGCATATTCTGTCATCGCAGCTGGCGGCCTTGTTCTGAAAAGAGGCGCTGATCTGTCCCGTGTCATAGCGGTCCTTGAAAAACCGGTCAGGCTCGTCAGCAGATAAAAAAAGACCCCGCCGAAGCGGGGTCTTGAGAACAAATGTTTCGTTTATTCTTCGCGCTGACCCGTCAGGGCGAGGATAAACTGGAACATATTGACAAAGTTCAGATAGAGGCTCAGCGCACCCATGACCGACGCCTTTCCGGCCAATTCAGTGCCGGCGACGAGGTCATATTCTTCCTTGAGGCGCTGCGTGTCCCAAGCTGTGAGGCCAGCGAAGATCAGCAGGCCGATCAGCGAGATGGCAAAGCCCAAAATGCTTGAGCCAACGAAAATGTTGATCAGGCTCGCGATGATCAGGCCGAAGAGACCCATCACCAGAAACGATCCCATTCCCGAAAGACTGCGCTTCGTCGTGTAGCCGTAAAGGCTCAGCGCGCCGAAAGCTGCGGTCGTTGCAAACAGCGCCTGGACGATGCTGCCAGCCTTAAACACGAAGCCGATGGAGCCCATCGAAAGGCCCATCGTAGCCGAGAAGGCAAGGAAGGTACCCAGCAGAGCCGAGTAGCTCATGCGCTCAAAGCGGAACGACAGGAAGAAGACGAAGCCGATGGGCGCCAGCATGATCACCCATTTCAGGGGTGACATGTACAGGGCCTGCACGACCGGGCTTGTCTTGCCCATCATAAAGATGCCCATCGCGACAAGGGCGGTCACGCCCAGCGCCAAGGTCATCAGATTGTAGATACCGAGCATGTAGGAGCGCAGGCCCTGGTCGTACTCGGCGGTGCCGGCCCGGGCTACGCCGGTTCCCCAGGGGAGCGAAGCGTTGCGGTCGAAGTCGGACATGGTTTCCTCTCACGTCAATGCAGACGCTTCCCGCCGGATGGTCGGAGCGCTGCCTATGGATAATATGGATTGCCTTTGGAGACCGGGCAAGAGGATCAGCCTCTGGCAATGTCGCATTTGCGCCTTGCAGGGCCCGGAAAGGCGGCTTATGCGCCACCATCCCGTTCACAAATTAGAGAGCACGCAAGTGTCTGGCAGGTTTCTGCCCGAGAACCCGCCAAGTCCCCAAAAGCCCAAGACCGACCGTGATGGACAGGGCAATGCCAATCGAAGCCAGAGCTGGCGCCCACATCCAGACAAAGGTGTCGGCTTTCATGATCTTCATGAGCACGAACCAGGCGGCGAGCGTGCCAGCCAGCAGGCCGAATGCTGCTGTGGCGAAACCCAGCAGGGCATATTCAACGACCAGCGCGCTCAAGAGCCGCTTCCGCGTGGCGCCCAGCGTCTTCAATACGACAGCATCATAGATGCGGCTGCGTTGACTGGCGGCCAGCGCCCCAGCCAGAACCAGAATGGATGCGGATAGGGCGATTGCCGATGCGCCCTTGATTGCAAAAGCCAATTGGCTGGTCGCCTGACCAATCGCCTCGAGTGCATCCTTTACGCGTAGACTTGTTATAGTGGGAAAGCGCGTGGCCACATCGCGAAGCAGCGAGAGTTCTTTTTCCGCCTCATCCCTGCCATTGAATGTCGCCGTGGCGAGGAAGGAGTGCGGAGCTGCAGCAAAAGTGTTTGGCGAGAAAACAAATACGAAATTAATGCCAAGAGAACGCCAGTTGACGACCCGCAAATTGCCAACGCGCGCAGTAATGTTGCGACCCGCCACATTGACGGTGACTGTATCGCCAAGTTTGAGACCCAAGCCTCGGGCGACTTCCGCTTCAATCGAAACGAGTGGCGGACCTTTGTAATCGGCAGGCCACCAATCCCCTTCCATCAGAGAGGAGCCGTCAGGAATCGACGCGGAATAGCTGATACCGCGATCGCCTTCGAGCACCCATTGTGCATTTTCGGCGGCCCGAACTTCATTCGCAGGTGTGCCATTCAGGCGGACAACGCGACCGCGCATCATCGGCACGCGCTCGACCTTTGCGTCTGGCGCCCTTGTCTTCAGGAACTCGTCGAATTCATTTACCTGTGAAGATTGAACATCCAGAAAAAAGAAGCTTGGCGTTTTTCCGGGCAGTCCTCGGGTGAGTTGGTCTCGTATATTGGCGTCGATCAATGTTAATGCAACCAGGAGCGTCAGGCCCAGACGCAAGTATAGAACGACAGCAGATGTCAGCGCTCCCGGGCGATGGATATTTGCAATTGCCATCCGCAACTCAATGCTGCGCAATCGGGGCGCATGTTTGGCGAGTAGGTAAATTCCTGTCGCAACAAGACGCAGGATAATGAATGCAACGATCGTCGCGCCACCATAAATGAGCGCCAACCGCCGATCCGTTGCAAGCAGGACAACGGCAGCCACGAGACCAGTTCCAGCGACCGCCGTCATCGCTATGTAACGCGCACGCGCACGCTTGCGGGCCGACTCGACCATGTCGCGAAACAGGCTTGAGACAGGAACGTCATGTGCCCGCCCGATGGGCATGAGCGAGAAGGTCAGTGCTGTGAGCAAGCCATAAATAATGCCGGCCAGGATCTGGCTAGGGTAAATCGATGGCGTGAAGGGAAACGGAATTGCCGAACCGAGAGCATAGGCGATGCCAAAAGGCATTGCTGCTCCAAGAAGCAGTCCGATGACAATGCCGACCAGAGCGACAATCACCACCTGCAACAGGGTCGAATGGAAAACATAAGATCCCGTTGCGCCTAGTGCCTTTAAAGTTGCCAGATCGGGTTTTTTCCGGTCGATGAAAGCATGGACTGCATTTGCGACCCCAACGCCACCGACGATCAGCGCAGTGAGCCCGACCAAGGTCAAGAATTGTGTAAATCGTCCGAGATTGCGTTCAAACTGGGGCGATACATTTGCGCGTGTTCGTACCTGCCATCCAGCATCGGGGAAAGCTTTCGCGAGACCTGATGTGAAATCTTGAACCGCTTGCTCGCTAACAGGTGCGTTTGGGCTGTTCGATCTCAGAAATATCCGATTGCTCCACCGAATGAGGGATCCAGGTTGCAGCAAGCCTGTTGCCTGCAATGCATCCGTCGAAAGAATCACACGCGGTCCAAACCCGACGCCGCCTGCGAGCTTATCTGGCTCTGAACGCAAGAGTGCGCGTATCTCAAATCTCTGTTCGCCGATCAGAATGCTCTCGCCCAATTTGATGTCGAGCGTTGCTGCAAGGGCGGGATCCGCAATGAGACCGAAGATTCCGTCGCGCAATTTCAGCGCATCTGCCTGTGGGATAGGTGGGTCAATGATCAGGCGGCCGGCAGACGGATAATCCGCTCCAACCGCTTTTGCTTCAATCAGAGATGAGCGCCCATCGCTGCGGCGCGCCATCGCCCGCATCGTTGCAATTGTCGACAATGATCCCCGCTCAAGGATATATCCCCGTTCCTCGTCGGATAATTGCCGATGGATCAGCGTGAGCGAGACATCGCCGCCGAGAATTGTGCGGCTTTCGCGCGCCAAACCGTCCGAAAGACCTTCAGAGACCGAGCCGACACCCGAGATCGCTGCGACACCAAGGGCGATACAGGCCAGAAAAACGCGAAATCCAGCGAAGCCCCCCTTCAGATCGCGCGCTGCGAGCCTGAAAATCAGCGGAAGCCTCGACGCGCGCGACGGCGAATTCATTGAGCTGCCTCCGTCGCCATTGTCTGGTCGATCACGCCTGATCTCAGCCGGATTTGACGATCGCATCGCGCTGCCAGGCCAGAATCATGCGTTACCAAAACAAGGGTTGAGCCACGCTCACGCTTCAGCTTGAAGATGAGCTCGACGATTGTCTGGCCGGTGCTTTCATCCAGATTGCCGGTGGGCTCGTCCGCCACCAAAATTGCAGGATTGGGAGCTATGGCCCGGGCCAGCGCGACCCTCTGCTGCTCTCCCCCTGACAGTTGGGAGGGATAGTGACCAAGCCGGTTGCCAAGCCCAACCAGTTCCAGCTCTGCAGCAGCGCGGTCAAATGCATCCCGGCACCCTGCCAGCTCCAGAGGTATCGAGACATTCTCGAGAGCAGTCATGGTCGGGATCAGATGAAAGGACTGAAAGACAATTCCGATCTTGGCGCCCCGGAACCGCGCAAGACCGTCCTCATCGAGGCCACCGAGATTTTCCCCATCAATGGTGATGGAACCGGTATCGGGCTGTTCGAGCCCCGCCATGGTCATCAGCAGCGTCGACTTGCCCGAGCCAGAGGGCCCCACGAGGCCAACTGCTTCACCGCGCGCAATATCGATTGAAATTCCCTTGAGAATATGGACACGAGCCGCCCCACGCCCCAGACTTAGGTGAACGTCACGCAATGAAATTGCCGGTGCGACCATAGAGATGAACCTTTTCCGCATATTCTGGCGCAGCCTTGCTGCACCGCCCATCACATATGGGCATCGATCTGCAATCCGCCAATCACTATCGAGCGCATGCCGATGGTCGGTGCGGCTGCTTGCCGCGGCCCTTATGTTCGCCACTGTGGCGATCCCGGCGCGGGCCTCTACACAGCCCTTGCAGCTTGTTGTTCTGGGGGACAGCCTCTCTGCCGGTTATTTGCTGCCACAGGATGCCGCCTTTCCAAGCGTTCTTGAGAGGGCTTTGCGGGCAGCGGGTATGGCGGTTGAGGTCATCAATGCTGGTGTCTCCGGCGATACGGCGCGCGGCGGACTGGAGCGTCTTGATTGGGCCGTGGCTGATGGCACGCATGCCGTCCTCATCGAGCTTGGTGCCAATGACATGCTGCGAGGCACTGATCCGGCGATCACTAAAAAAGCCCTCGATGAAATGATCACCCGATTGAAGAGCCGAGGCATCAAGGTCATGCTTGCCGGCATGTTGGCCTCAGCTTCTCTTGGGCGCGAATATACAGAAAAATTCAACGCCATTTATCCCGATCTGTCTGCCAAACACGGTATTCCTCTCTATCCTTTCTTTCTGGAAGGTGTTGCTGGAAATGCCGCATTGAATCTTGACGACGGAATACATCCAAACCGCATGGGCGTTGAACATATCGTCAAATCCATTCTGCCGAGCGTGAAATCATTCCTCGAAAAAGCAATGCCCTGAAAGAAGATGTTCAAGACAGGAAAGGAACAAGCGCATGCCGCGCCTGTTTACGGGGCTTGAAATTCCGGCTCATCTTTCTTCCCGATTATCCTTGTTAAAGGGCGGACTTCCCGGCGCTCGTTGGGTCGAGCCTGAAAATTACCATATCACTTTGCGCTTTATCGGTGATGTCGACAATCTTTTGGCCCGCGAAATTGCATTTTCGCTTGATCAGATTGACCGGGCCTCATTTGAGGTCGTCATCGATGGCCTCACGATTTTAGGTAACGAGAAGCCGCGTGCTCTGGTCGCGCATGTTCAAGATTCATTGGCACTCAGCCAGCTGCAATCCGAGCAGGAAAGATTGTCGAGACGGCTTGGGATGATCCCTGAAACCCGCAAATTCTTTCCGCACATCACTTTGGCGCGTTTGAAAAATACGACGCCTTCCGATGCTGCAGCCTTTCTTGGTGCCCGTGGCATTTTTGAAACCAGCAAGTTTCTGGCGTCGCGCTTCGTTCTTTATTCGTCTCGGGATTCGATTGGTGGCGGCCCCTATCTTGTCGAAGCGGCCTATCCGTTGCGATAGGACGCCATCCAACCTTTTTCACTTCCCTTCGAACGCGCCCGTCCTGCAATGAGCCAGTAGATCGTTCCTGCGATCACTCCGGTGATGAAAAGGATCACTGTCAAATGCGCTTCTGCCGCTGAAATCGAGGCGCTTCGTTCAGCGAGTCGACCTCCTCGCAAAATCCAGGGTACTGCAGCTGCGATGAATCCTGTGAGGCCGGCGTAGAAGGCGAAACTTCCCGTGCGGACAATGCCACCAATCAAGGCAACGATGGTGACTGGCAAAACACAGATCAACATGCCGATCGTCCACAGAAGGTGGAAGAGGGCTTCTATTGCCTCTTCGGGATCTTCGTCGGTCAGAACGCCTGAGAGAATCTCAAACCAGTGATCGGCCGCCGTATCGCTCGTGAGCAATTGCACCAATGGATCGAAAATAACGGCGAGCGGCAGGAAAACGAGTCCTGCCGCACTGGCGCAAGCGAGACCGACACATGTGATGATAAGGCGTGGAAGCATGAATGCAGTTTAAATCGCATCCATCCGCATGCAAGTGCTCAGGGCTCGAGTTCGGAATCCCAATAAAGGTAATCGACCCAGCTTTCGTGGAGATAATTTGGTGGGAAGAGCCGACCGTTTTGGTGCAGGTCGTTCACACTTGGTTGAAAAGGCCTGTGTGCGGGCCACATCTGCACTTCATGAGGCAGGCGATCGCTCTTGCGCAGATTGCAGGCTGAACATGCGGCGACAACATTTTCCCAAGTGGTCAGTCCGCCCTTTGATCTTGGAATCACATGGTCGAAGGTCAAATCTTCGTGGGATGAGCAATACTGGCAGCTGAAGCGGTCACGAAGAAAGACGTTGAAGCGGGTGAAAGCTGGTTGTCGTGTCGGCTTGATGTAAGTTTTGAGCGAGACAACTGAAGGGAGTCTCATTTCGAAGTTCGGACTTCGAACCATTTTGTCATATTCGGAGACAATATTGACCCGATCGAGAAAGACCGCCTTGATCGCGTCCTGCCAGGACCATAACGACAGCGGATAGTAGCTCAACGGCCGGAAGTCCGCGTTGAGTACCAGTGCCGGACATGCTTCCGGCGAAACCATCGGCTGGAAATGAATCGTCAAGCCGAACCCCTCGTTAGGAAGGCCCGGACGCGCCGGACCAAATCACCCACGCGGGATTAGTCTATCGTTGGAATGACAGTCTTGTGAAGGCGTGAAAACCAATTCTCCGAAACCAATCGGGGATAGCTCCGATCAGCGAGTCGGGACAGGGGTTCCGCTCCGATAATCATAGAAGCCGCGTTGGGTCTTGCGGCCAAGCCAGCCGGCTTCGACATATTTCACCAGCAGGGGGCAGGGGCGATATTTCGAATCGGCGAGCCCTTCGTGAAGCACCTGCATGACCGAGAGGCAGGTATCGAGCCCGATAAAGTCGGCCAGCTGCAAGGGTCCCATGGGGTGGTTTGCCCCAAGCCGCATGGCCGTGTCGATGGCCTCGACCGAACCTACACCCTCATAAAGCGTGTAGATCGCCTCATTGATCATCGGCAGAAGAATTCGATTGACGATAAAGGCCGGGAAATCTTCCGAGACAGTCGATGTTTTTCCCAGACGTCCAATAAATCGACGGGAGGATTCGAATGTCGCATCCTCGGTTGCAATGCCGCGGATGAGCTCAACAAGCTGCATGCGCGGGACCGGGTTCATGAAATGAATGCCGATGAAGCGCTCTGGCCGATCCGTGACCGATGCAAGCCTGGTGATCGAAATGGATGAGGTATTGGAGGCGAGCAACGCCTCTGGCTTCAGCACAGGGCAGAGCCGCGTAAAGATTTTCCGTTTGACCTCTTCATTCTCCGAAGCAGCCTCAATGATGAGGTCGCAATCGGCAAAGGCCTCGAAAGCAACAGCCGGGTGGATCAGCTGCATAGCAGCGCGCCGGTCAGCATCGCTGATCTGATCTTTGGCCTGAAGCTTGGCAAAATTGCCGTTGATCGTGGCAAGACCAGCGTTGATGCGATCTTCCGACACGTCATTGAGCATGACTTCGATGCCAGCCTGCGCGCAGACCTGCGCAATGCCGCTGCCCATTTGGCCGGCGCCGATTACGCCAAGTTTACGGATGTCCATGCTCATAAGTTTACCGTCGCTCAGCTCACTGTCTCTCTTGCGATCATAGGCTATGTTCGGCGTGCGTCCAGTCGGCCCTAGGCTTTCTTTTCCAATTCAGCAGTCAAGGCAGGGATCACGGTGAAAAGATCCGCCACGAGCCCATAATCGGCAATTTGGAAGATCGGCGCGTCTTCGTCCTTGTTAATGGCGACGATGACCTTTGAATCCTTCATACCGGCCAGGTGCTGGATCGCTCCTGAAATGCCGACCGCGATGTAAAGATCGGGTGCGACCACTTTTCCGGTTTGTCCGACTTGCCAATCATTGGGTGCAAATCCCGCATCGACAGCGGCTCTCGATGCTCCCAGGGCCGCACCGAGGCGGTCGGCCATGGGCTCAAGATAGGTTTTGAAATTTTCCGCGCTTTGCATGGCGCGCCCGCCGGACACGATGATTTTCGCCGAGGTCAATTCAGGGCGGTCGCTGACAGCCAGGGCCTCTCCCTTGAAAGCTGAGTTTTGAGGGAAGTCGGCAGGTGCGATGGCCTCGATGGGAGCAGATCCACCCTGTCCGGTGGCGGCGAAAGTCGAGGTACGGACGGTCATGACCTTTTTCGGATCGGTCGATTGAACGGTCTGTATGGCATTGCCGGCATAGATGGGACGCTCAAAAACATCCGGCGCAATGACTTTTGTTATTTCGGATATTTGCATCACGTCCAGAAGGGCGGCCACGCGCGGCAGAACATTCTTTCCGGTTGTCGTGGCGGCTGCCACGATGGCCTCATAGGGCCCTGCCAACTGGACCAGAAGCGCCGCAAGAGGTTCGGCAAGCCCGTGAGCGAACATCTGGGCATCTGCCAGCAAGACTTTCTCCACGCCTTCCAGCATTGCCGCAGACTGGGCGGCCTCGCTGGCCTGGGCACCGGCGACCAATATGTGAACCGGACGGCCCAGCGCGCGGGCGGCGGTGAGGGCCTTGGCTGTTGCTTCGCCCAGTTTTCCGTTTGCAAGATCGGCAAGGAGCAGCGTTGGCATTACAGCACTCCCGCTTCGTTTTTGAGTTTTGCGACGAGCTCGGCGACATCGGCGACCTTCACGCCGGCCTTTCGGCTGGCCGGTTCGGAGGTCTTGATCACCTTGAGCCGCGGCGAGACATCCACGCCAAAATCGGCCGGTGATTTTTCGTCGATCGGTTTTTTCTTCGCCTTCATGATGTTGGGAAGGGAAGCATAGCGCGGCTCATTGAGCCGCAAATCGGTGGTGACGATTGCCGGAAGCTGCAAGGTGACGGTCTGGAGGCCGCCATCGACTTCACGGGTCACATCGACACTTTTTTCGCCGAGCTCCACCTTGGAGGCGAAAGTCCCCTGTGCCCATCCGAGCAGGGCCGCGAGCATTTGGCCTGTCTGGTTGCAATCGTCATCAATGGCTTGTTTGCCCATGATGACGAGACCGGGAGCCTCGGCTTCAACAATGGCTTTCAGAATTTTCGCCACGGCGAGCGGCTCGACGCTCGTATCCTGCTTCACCAGAATGCCGCGGTCCGCGCCCATGGCAAGACCGGTCCGGATTGTGTCGGCCGCTTGCGCCGGGCCGATCGAAACCACAATGATTTCAGTTGCTTTCCCAGCTTCCTTGAGCCGGAGGGCCTCCTCGACGGCAATTTCGTCAAAGGGGTTCATCGACATTTTGACGTTGGCGAGCTCAACGCCTGATCCGTCGGGCTTCACCCTGATCTTGACGTTGTAATCGACCACCCGCTTGACGGGAACGAGGATTTTCATGTTTGGGCTCCCTGAGCCTGCGCAGCTGGAGGCGGCGCGTCATGTCGGATGAAAAGCTGCGCTCGTGATGGGCTTTTTGGTACTTGCCGCCCCAGACCGAGTCAATTCTTTGCTGCGCTGCCAAAACCCAGTTTTCAGCGGTTCTGACCCGGCACCCAGAGGACATCGCCAGCACCACCCTTATTCGCGTAACGAGATGCTACGAAAAGGAAATCAGAAAGACGATTGATATATTTGAGCGCCGGCTCGCCGACTTTTTCGTCAGGCTGGGCGGCGAGGGCCACCATCAGTCTTTCGGCTCGTCGGCTGATCGTTCGGGCAAGGTGAAGTGCAGCGGCGGCCGGTGATCCGCCCGGCAGGACGAAAGATTTGAGCGGCTCCAGCTCTGCATTGAGCTCGTCTATTTCCCGTTCGATGCGCTCAACCTGGACCTCAAGAATTCGTAGCGGCTCCCAGGCGAGCTTTTCTCCCTTGTCGGGAGTGCACAGATCGGCTCCGAGGTCGAAGAGATCATTTTGGATCCGTCCAAGCATGGCGTCGAGTTTGGGGTCGATCGGGGCCGTCGCAATCCGCGCCATGCCGAGCGCCGCATTGGTCTCGTCCACTGTGCCATAGGCTTCGACGCGAAGATCATATTTTGGCCGACGCTCGCCCGTGCCCAGGGCCGTCGAGCCATTGTCGCCCGTGCGTGTGTAAATCCGGTTGAGTACCACCATGTTCGAAACTCCCGTCAGCCGCGCAGCCAGAGAACGATCATGATGATGATCACGGCGACGAATTGCAGTCCTACACGCCAGCGCATCAATTTTTGCGACATATTCGCACTGCCGCCGCGCATCATATTCACGAGGCCAAGCAGAAGGACGATTGCGACAGCGCCAGCGGCACCGGCGACCAGATAATTCGAGAAGGTAATGGGCATGAGATCCTGCTTATGCATTCCCCGACCGGGAAGCTTGCTCGCAAGTAGAACGCAGTCACGGCTCCGGCAAGGGGACGGCTAGAGGAAAAGCTCAATATCGGCGGAGCAGCCGCTCCAGATAATCGATTTCTTCACGTGGGCGAGATGTATCGCCGAGGCGTCTGCGTAATTCTTCCAGAACGCGCTGCGCTCTTTCTGATGCGGGTCCGCCAAGCGGGTCGTAGCGGCTCTGCGGATTATAGGTCCGATCGCGAGACTCGCGTCCGAGCGGATCTGGATCTGCCGTGTTCCGACCCTCCCGCATAGGGCCGTTCGGCTCGCCAGGGCCGGGGCCTTGGCCTGCCTGCCCTTCGCCTTGCTGCCCTTGCTGTTGCATCTGTTGCGCCATGGATTGAGCGCCTTTCCGCAGGGCTTCCAAGGCGCGTCCCTGGGAATCGACCGCCCTGTCATTGCCTGAGGGATTGCCTTCGGCCAGGCCCTGTTCGGCTTCGCGCATGGCGCCCTCGGCTTCTTCGAAGCCTTGTTCGCCTTTCATGCCGAATTGTTTCATCCGGCGCTGGAGATCCTCAAGCCGCTGGCGGAGCGCTTCCTGACGGCGCTGGAGATCCTGTTGGCGCTGCTGCTGCCCTTCAGGGGATTGGCCTTCCTCGTCGGCCTCTTCCCCATTCTGCCCGCGTCTATTTTGGCGCTGCCGGTCCTGAAAAGTTTCGTCACGCAATTGCTGTTGCTCGCGCGTCAGGCGATCAAGCTCGCTCAGTGCCCGGTTCATTTCGCGCGACATCTGGTTCTGTTGATTGCGGCGCTGGGCATTTTGCAGATTTTCCATCAGGCGCTGCAGCTGGTCGAGCATGCGTTGCGCATCTGCCGTATTCCCATTGCGGGCCATTTCTTCCATGCGGTCGAGCAGCGCCTGCAGATCTCGCGGTGTGATTGTGAGCGTTCTGTCATTTGGATCTTGTTGCCGGTCCGCATTCGGACGATCACGCATCATTTGTTCGGCGAGCTCTTGAACGAATTTGTCGAGCGCTGCGCGCAATTGATCCATAAGCCGCTTCAGCTCCTCAGGCGTCGCGCCGCGATCGAGCGCTTCCCGCAATTGTTGTTGCGCGGCGCGAAGGTCGCGTTCCGCCTGTGAGAGGTCGCCATCTTCAAGCCGCAGCGCCATTTCCCACATCAATTCTGCAACACTGATGAGATCGGGATCGTTTTGGGCCTGACGCAGGCGTTGAGAGATCGTGCGCAATCCCAGATAAATCCCGCCAGGGATCGAAAATTCTTCGGGCGCGAACATTAATGTGTCCATCGCCAATTGCACGCGCCGTCGATCGTCGGGAGCCAGGATGAGATTGCGTCTTTGCTCGACAAGCGCCCGCGCCAGAGGTTTTACAAAAGCTCTCTGCGGCAGTGTTAATTCGAAAGCTTCGCTTTGACCCTCATTGCCGCCTTCGTCGCGCGCAACGAGTTTCATCGTGACGCGTGCACCAGCCCAAGGATGCTCCGAAAGATCGCCCGTTGTTTCGCCCTCGCCCAGTCCACCGGGCGAAGCGGGCAGCGAAAGAATCATTTTCGGCGGCTCAACCAAGGAGCGGCCTGCAACGACGCGACCATTGATCATCGGTTTTTCGAACGTCGCTTCTGCACCGATGATTCCATAATCATCCTGAACCGTATAACCGAGCGTCAAAGCGCCGCGGCTCGAGCTTTTCGGCTCGCCTCGCAAGGAGATTTTAGGCGGCTGATCCGGGATGGAGACAATTTCAAATTCAGACACGATCGTCGAAGCACGCTTCAGCGTGAGCCGCCCGCTGTCGCGAAGGATGTAACGCTGCTCTTCCGTTGAGCCGGGTTTGGTTCCGGCGGCCGTGTCGTCTGTGGCCCGCTGCAATCCGCCCGATACGTTTGGTGTGATTCCAGAACCGTTGGACGCCCGAACGATCACGATCGAGCCAGCGGGCGCACGGATTGGTGTTTTGTCCAGTTGAGCTTTTTCGCCGCCGACATTGAGGACAACTGGAGGCCGCCCCGTGTAGGGCGGTGGATCGATCCATGCGTCCAGCCGGGAAGTCTGTGTCCCAGCAGCGGAGGTTTCACGCCAATCGAAAGCCGCCAGAACACGTGGATATTTTTCCGGCCCCGCCACAAAGGCGGTTGCGACGAGAGCCAGCAGGATAGAAGCGCGCAGGGCGTATCGGTCATGCTCAACCAGGCGGGGCGCCGGGTTGCGCAGGCGGATGCCGGACACGTCTTTTTCTGCCCGGTTGAGGTGCAGGCCCCACAAGGCGCGTGTGGCCTGGTCATCGCTTTCGTTCGCCAGCCTGTCGTCCAGCGTGGTCGCTGGCCGGTGGCGAAGACCTGAATCGCGATCGAGCCGCGCCAGGCTCTCCCGCCGGTCCGGCCATTTTAACCTCGCCAGATTGAGCAGGGCCCCTGCCAGCAGCAGCGCGAAAACAGCAACGCCAGACATGCGGAGCCAGGGCGGCGAGACCATCCAGAGGCCGGCCCAGGACACGGTCAGAAACAGGCCGATAATGGCCAAGATCAGGGCGATGGCTGGCCACAGCCGCTCCCAGGCCATAATGGTTCCAGCCTGACGAATCAGATGATCGAGCCGGGCCTTCAGGCCGACCTGATGCTCTTGCGTCCCGCTGGATTCCGACCGCCAGACCAAATGGCTCTCCCGCATTTCGATAAGAGAAAGCTAGCACGCCTGCGCGCGCATTCCAGTCCGCAAACCGGCTGAAGTCCTGTCATTCACGCAAGCCACGGCGGAATCTTGTCCAGACCGATCAACTCCTCGTAAGAGCCGCGCGGTCTGATGACCGCCCATCGGTCTCCATCGACAAGCACTTCGGGCACCAACAGGCGCGAATTATATGTTCCCGCCTGCACGGCCCCATAGGCGCCCGCCGACATGATCGCGAGCAATTCGCCGGGCCGTGGCTCTGCCATGTCGCGGCCCAGAGCCAGATAATCGCCGGTTTCGCAGACAGGCCCGACAATATCGGCCCGGATTATTGGGCGCCCTGTATCTTGCCGCACCGGCATGACGTCATGATGAGCTTCATAAAGCGTCGGCCGAATGAGATCGTTCATGGCAGCATCGACGATGACAAATTGTTTGCCCTCGCCATGTTTCACATAGATCACCTCGGTCACGAGAATGCCGGCATTGCCGACCAGCAGGCGACCCGGTTCGAAGACCAGTTTGCAGCCGAGCTTGCCGGCATGCTTGCGGACGACCTCTGCATATCGTTCCGGATGATAGCTCGCAGGATCATCAGACGCGCGGTAAGGAATTCCCAGTCCGCCGCCCAGATCGACATGATCGATCTTGTGACCGTCGGCGCGCAAAACCGCAACGAAGTCGGAAAGAAGTGCAAAGGCATCGTCGAAAGGTTGAAGATCGGTGATCTGGGAGCCGATATGCATATCGACACCGCTGACATGAATGCCCGGCAGTTTCGCTGCATGCGCATAAACGCTGCGGGCGCGCGAAATCGGAATGCCGAATTTATTTTCTGATTTTCCGGTCGAGATTTTTGCATGCGTGCGCGCATCGACATCGGGGTTGACGCGGATCGAGATTGGGGCCTTTTCGCCTCGTTTTGCTGCGATTTCCGATATTGCGTCGAGCTCTGGTTCCGATTCGACATTGAAGCACAGAATTCTGGCGTCGAGAGCGCATTCAATCTCACGAGCCGTTTTGCCGACACCAGAAAATGTAATGCGCTCGCCTGGAACGCCGGCAGCCAGGGCCCGTCGCAATTCGCCCTCTGAGACGACATCCATGCCAGCGCCCAGCGATGCGAAAACTTTCAGCACGGCCTGATTGGAATTGGACTTCATCGCAAAGCAGACCAGCGCATCAAGTCCTGCGAGCGCTTGCGAGAAAACGCGGTAATGACGCGTCAGCGTCGCGCGGGAATAGCAATAAAATGGCGTGCCGACGCTGCGGGCAATGTCATGCAGGTTCACATCCTCGGCGTGAAAGACGCCGCTGCGATATTCGAAATGACGCATGGATGTTCTGCCTCAGAGGATTCGGTCGAGAATGAATGGTTCGCGCGGCGGCACGATCCTGCCGCGACGAACAGGGGCTGAACCGTCGGTGGCTGTCGCCGATCCGATGCGATTGTCATCCGTTTGCTCAGGTGCGGGCAGCGAGCCTGGCGGCGCTTCGAGGTCGCCTTTCCGCCCGCAGGCTGCGAGCGCGAGGCCAGTCAGGGCGACAAGCCCGAGGATTCCGATCCGCCGTGGTGTTTGGTTCGATTTCACGAAGCACTCCTGAGCAACCCAGGCACTATACCGGATTTGCGAAGACGCGGGTGCGCCCATCGCATGAATAGGCCGGCCGCCTGTGGCTTTTTGTCACGCCTTGGCCATTTCCTTTGCCAGTCTTTTGAGCCAGCTGCGGGCCTGGTTTTTGACGTTTGAAGGCGAGGTTCCGCCTAGGCTGGTCCGGCTGCGCACCGATTTTTCAACGCCGAGGACGTCATGAACAGCCGGCGTGATGCGGGGATCCACCGATTGCATGTCCGTAAGCGACAGTTTTTCCAAGGGGATTTTTCGCTCCGCAGCCATGGCGACCAATCGGCCGGTCACGTGGTGGGCGTCTCGAAATGGCATGTTGAGTGCCCGCACGAGCCAGTCGGCCAGGTCGGTGGCGATCGCGTACCCGCTTCCTGCCGCTGCTTTCATGCGTTTCAGGTCCGGGCTCATGTCGCGGACCATGCCCGCCATGGCGGCAATGCAAAGCGAGAGCGACTGGAGGGCATCGAAGGTCCCTTCCTTGTCCTCCTGCATGTCCTTGGAATAGGCCAGCGGCAGGCCCTTCATGACGATCAAAAGGCCGGTCAGGGCGCCAATCACCCGGCCGGACTTGCCCCGGACGAGTTCGGCGGCATCCGGATTGCGCTTTTGCGGCATGATGGACGAGCCCGTGGTGAACTTGTCCGACAGGCTCACAAAACCGAATTGCGGTGTCGTCCAGAGCACGATTTCTTCAGCGAATCGAGAGAGATGAACGGCGCAAATCGATGCTGCGGAAAGCGTCTCCAGAACAAAATCCCGGTCCGAGACGCTGTCGAGCGAATTGGCGGTCGGCCGGTCAAAACCCAAAGCCCGCGCGGTTTGGGTCCGATCGATCGGGAAAGATGTACCGGCGAGCGCGGCGGCTCCCAACGGGCATTCATTCAGGCGGCGGCGCGCATCGGCGAGCCGGCCGCGATCGCGGCCGAGCATTTCCACATAGGCCATGAGGTGATGGCCGAGGGTGACCGGCTGTGCCGATTGCAGATGGGTGAATCCCGGCATGACGGCGGCTGCAAAATCGAGGGCGCGTTGAGCCATCGCCGTCTGCAGATCCCGCAATTGCTCATCCAGCTGATCGATTGTGTCCCGGATCCAGAGCCGGAAATCGAGCGCGACCTGATCGTTGCGTGAACGGGCCGTGTGAAGGCGCCCGGCATTTGGGCCGACGATCTCTGCCAGCCGCGATTCGACATTCATATGAATGTCTTCGAGCGCCCGCGAGAAGGTGAAGGTTCCTGCCTCGATTTCGCGGCGGACCTGTTCTAGACCTGCGGTAATCGCTTTTTCGGCGTCCCTGTCGATGATCCCCTGCTCGGCGAGCATGGCGACATGAGCCAAAGAGCCGCGGATATCCTGGGCGGCAAACCTATAGTCGAAACCGATGGAGGCGTTTATCTCCTCCATGATCGCATCGGGGCCGTTCGCAAACCGACCGCCCCACATTTTGTTGCTCATCGTGTGCCCTCGAACGGTGCCCTTGCGGAGAAATCACCAGCATGAATTCCGGCCCTGACAGCCCCGAGGCAAGTCCGAAGTCGCATTCGCCCTTGCGGAAATATGGTCCCGCTCTTGGCTTCGCGTCCTTGGCGGTGCTCGCCCTGTCTGTTGCGGTCCTATACGGGATGAGCGGGCTTCCGGGCAAGGAAACAGCCAAGTCGGACGAAAAAAGCTGCGCAGCGTCAGCGGCCCTTTACCCGGCGCTCTCGGCAGCCGCCACTGGTGAATTGGCAGCTTTCAACGCCACCAAGGCCCCCAAGACCACGATCGATATCGCCTTTGAGGGGCCAGATGGCCAGAAGATGCGTTTGTCGGACTTTCGGGGCCGGGCTGTCCTTCTCAATCTTTGGGCAACCTGGTGTGTGCCGTGTCGCGAGGAAATGCCCGCCCTCGACCGTTTGCAGACGCAGATCGGGGGGCCGGACTTTGAAGTTGTCGCCGTCAATATCGATACGGCGCGGCTTGAGCGTCGTCAGCAATTCCTGACAGAAATCGGCGCGACGTCCTTGCGCTTTTATGCCGATCCGACCGCCGATGTTTTTCAGGTTCTCAAGCGTGCCGGTAAGGTCGTCGGGTTGCCGACGACAATTCTGATTGACAGAAATGGGTGTGAACTTGGCCAGCTCGCAGGAGCTGCCGCCTGGGATTCTCCCGATGCTCTGCGTTTGCTCGCAGCGCTTAAGGGATCAGGAACTTAGTACACGGCAAGCTCTCGAATGTTGCACGGTTGTGCTTCTTCCTTTAGTGAAACGCCGACAACCAAGAAGAGGGCAGATCAATGGCAGAGGCCAAAACCCGTCCCGTCTCCTCTGAGGCGAGCCGGCCCTTGTCCCCCCACCTGCAGATTTATCGTCCGATGTTGACGATGATGATGTCGATCATGCATCGAATCACGGGCGCGGGTCTCTATTTCGGCACGATCCTGCTGGCATGGTGGCTCATCGCCGCTTCGACCGATGCCCGCGCTTTTGACACCGCAAATGGCGTCCTGATGTCTTTCCCCGGCCGGATTGTGCTGTTCGGCTTCACCTGGGCCCTTTTTCACCACCTGTTTGGCGGCATTCGCCACTTCATCTGGGATACGGGTCGCGGCATGGAGCATCCAGAGCGCGAATATCTTGCCCAAGCGACTTTGATCGGCGGTTTCGTGCTGAGCGTTGCCGTCTGGGTCATCGCCTACATGGTCCGCTGAGGGGGATGAGAGGAAGACATGTCCAACAATCCTAATTCCATGCGCACCACCACACGCCAGGTCAGATATCTCGGCTCGGCAAAGTCAGGCACGCACCATGCTTGGCATATGCGTCTGACATCTTATGCGCTTGTGCCGCTGACGATTGCTTTCGTGTGGATTATTCTGTCGCTGGTCGGCAAGGACTACAACACCGTCCACGATGCGCTCGGCTCTCCGGTCATTGCGATCGTGATGATCCTTTTTCTGCTCTCCAGCATCTATCACATGATGCTCGGCATGCAGACGATCATCGAGGACTATGTCCATGGCGAAGCGTCAAAGACGTTGGCGCTCATGGCAAATACTTTCTTCTCCGCATGCATTGGGCTGGCCACCGTTTATGCGGTGCTCCGTCTGAGCTTTACCTGACATCCGCGGCGTTCAAGCCCCAAGCTTCGTCGAAAGGTCATTGAAAATGGCATCCACAAACGGCAACGCCGGTCCCACTTATTCTGTCACGGACCATACGTTCGACGTTGTTGTCGTCGGCGCCGGCGGCGCTGGCCTCCGCGCTACCGTCGGCTGTTCGCAGGCGGGGCTTCGCACCGCATGTATCTCCAAGGTCTTTCCGACCCGCTCGCATACGGTGGCGGCGCAAGGCGGCATTTCCGCAGCGCTCGGCAATATGGGCGAGGACGATTGGCGCTGGCATATGTATGACACCGTCAAGGGGTCCGACTGGCTCGGCGACCAGGATGCAATCGAATATTTGTGCCGCAATGCACCGGCCGCCGTCTATGAGCTGGAACATTGGGGCGTGCCTTTCTCGCGTACTGAGGAAGGCAAAATCTATCAGCGTCCGTTTGGTGGCATGACCACCAATTACGGTCAGGGCCAGGCTCTGCGCACCTGCGCTGCAGCCGATCGTACGGGCCACGCCATCCTGCACACGCTCTATGGTCAGGCTCTGCGCAACAAGACCGAGTTTTTCATCGAATATTTTGCGATCGATCTGATCATGGATCAGGAAGGTCGTTGCCGCGGTGTCGTCTGCATGAAGATGGACGATGGCTCCATCCATCGTTTCCGCGCCAATCTTGTTATCCTCGCCACTGGCGGTTACGGACGCGCCTATTTCTCGGCCACGTCCGCGCATACCTGCACGGGCGATGGCAATGCGATGGTGCTGCGTGCCGGCCTGCCGCTGCAGGATATGGAATTTGTGCAATTCCATCCGACAGGCATTTATGGTTCAGGCTGCCTGATCACCGAAGGTGCACGCGGCGAAGGCGGTTATGTCACCAATGCGAATGGCGAACGCTTCATGGAGCGTTATGCACCCTCTGCCAAGGACCTTGCTTCGCGCGATGTCGTTTCGCGCGCCATGACGATCGAAATTCGCGAAGGTCGCGGTGTCGGCAAGAACAAGGACCACATATTCCTGCATCTCGATCATCTTGATCCGAAGATGCTGCACGAGCGGCTCCCGGGTATTTCGGAAAGCGCGCGTATCTTCGCCGGTGTCGATGTGACGAAGGAACCGATCCCCGTGATTCCGACCGTCCATTACAATATGGGCGGCATTCCGACCAATTATCACGGCGAAGTTCTGACCAAGAAGAACGGCGATCCTGATTGCATCGTCCCCGGGCTGATGGCGCTAGGCGAAGCGGCTTGCGTGTCGATCCATGGTGCGAACCGTCTGGGTTCGAATTCGCTGATCGATCTGGTCGTTTTCGGTCGCGCGGCTGGTCTGCGCGCTGCCGAGATTGTCAAGCCCGGCGAGAAGCAGGCGGAACTGCCGAAGGATTCGGCCGATCTGTCGCTCTCGCGCCTCGATCATTATCGCAACGCCAAGGGCGGCACGCCGACCGCAGTGTTGCGTGACAAGATGCAGCAGACGATGCAGAGCAATTGCGCCGTGTTCCGCACCGGCGAAATTCTCGAGGAAGGCTCCAAGCTCATCCATGAAGTCTGGAAGAATGGTTTGCCGGACATCGGCATCACCGACCGTTCGCTCGTCTGGAATTCAGATCTCATCGAGACGCTTGAATTCGACAATCTGCTCGTCCAGGCCGTCGTGACAATGGATTCGGCGCTCAATCGTCAGGAAAGCCGCGGCGCTCATGCGCGCGAGGATTTCCCCGATCGCGATGACAAGACCTGGATGAAGCACACTTTGTCCTACCTCGACGATCAGAAGAAGAACGTCGATATCGATTATCGCCCCGTGCACACCTACACGATGAGCAACGAGGTTCCCTATATCGAGCCGAAGGCGCGCGTTTACTAAGCTGCGTTTGAGGCACGTCATGCAATGATTGCGGGAAAGGTCATCCTTTCCCGCTGCAGGTTCGAGAGAGAATCAATGGTTGAACTGGCTCTTCCGAAGAATTCACGACCGACCGAGGGCAAGACCTGGGCGAAGCCGCAGGGTGCGACCAATCTCCGCGAATTCCGCATCTATCGCTGGAATCCGGACGATGGCGCCAATCCACGTATCGATACTTATTATGTCGATATGGACGATTGCGGCCCGATGGTTCTCGACGCCGTTCTCTACATCAAGAACAAGATGGCACGAATACGCTGGCCTGCACGAAGGACATGAAGGACATCAAGGGAACGGTGAAGATTTATCCGCTGCCGCATATGCCGGTGGTGAAGGATCTCGTGCCCGATCTGACGCGCTTTTATGCGCAGCACGCCTCCATCGAGCCCTGGCTGCAGACCGATACGCCGCAGCCGGAAGCAGAATGGAAGCAATCGCCGGAAGATCGCTACAAGCTCGATGGCCTGTATGAGTGCATTCTGTGCGCCTGCTGCTCGACATCCTGCCCGAGCTATTGGTGGAATGGCGATCGTTATCTTGGCCCCGCGGCGCTTCTTCAGGCCTATCGCTGGCTGATCGATTCGCGCGATGAGGCAACCGGCCAGCGTCTCGATAATCTGGAAGATCCCTTCCGGCTCTATCGCTGCCACACGATCATGAATTGCGCCAAGGCATGCCCGAAGGGTTTGAATCCGGCCAAGGCGATTGCCGAAATCAAGAATATGATGATCTCCCGTCAGAGCTGAGGCTTCGATTGGCGACCAAGTTCAGGGGCCGGCGACATTTCATGCGCCGGCCCTTTTTCTTGCACGGCGGCCTGTGCGCCGTTACTTGAGCGGCAGACAAGCAGGACGCGCCCGTGACCGGACCTACCGTCTTCGATCTTTATTACGATCTCGTCGCCTCGGGTTCGATCGAATGCGATCCGGCGCAGGAGGAGGCGCTTGGCCAGCTTGATGGTCTGGCGCGACGCCTGCGCGATTATCGCCTGCCCGGTCAGGGTTCGGCCATTCGGCGCCTTTTCAGCCGAAAGCACAAATCGCCTCCGTTTCGCGGACTCTATGTCTGGGGTTCGGTCGGGCGCGGCAAAACCATGCTCATGGATCTCTTCTTCGAGGCCGTGCCAATCCAGCGGAAAAGGCGGGTCCATTTTCACGCCTTTATGGCGGATGTTCACGCACGTATTCATGATTATCGTCAGCGACTGAAGAAGGGCGAGGTCAAGGGCGAAGATCCGATCACGCCTGTCGCCAATGATTTGGCGCGCAAGGCTGCATTGCTTTGTTTCGATGAATTCGCTGTGACGGATATTGCCGATGCCATGATCCTTGGCCGTCTTTTCACCGCGCTTTTTGCTCAAGGCGTTGTTGTTGTTGCAACCTCCAATGTTGTGCCGGATCGACTTTATGAAAAGGGACTGAATCGGGCACTCTTTGTGCCGTTTATCCAGCTTCTGCAAGAACGGATGGATGTGATCGAGCTTCAGTCACGCACAGATTTCCGGCTTGAGAAGCTCTCGAACGAGCATGTCTATTATGTGCCTGCCGATAAAGACGCGAAGCAAAACATCGATCGTATGTTCAAAAAGCTCACCGGAACCGATAAGGGCCTGTCTCGCGACGTGGAGGTTTTGGGTCGCAAGGTAAAAGTTCCCGAACAAGCCGGCGGCGTGGCGCGTTTTCGTTTTGCGGATCTGTGCGAACAGCCGCTTGGGGCGACCGATTACCTTGAACTTGCGCGCGAATTTCACACGCTGATCATCGAGCAAATTCCCGTCATGGATGAGGGGAAAAGAAATGAGGCGAAGCGTTTCATCAACCTCATCGATGCGCTTTATGATCGCCACGTCAAACTGATCGCTTCGGCCGATGCAGAACCGACCGGCCTGTATCTCGCCAGCAATGGTCATGAGGCGTTTCAGTTCGATCGTACCGTCTCGCGCCTGATCGAAATGCGCTCTACCGAATATCTGGCCTTGCCACATGGGTCCGGAACATCGGAAGGTTCAGGGCAGGCCAGTGGCCTCGTTGAGACTTGAAGCGAATATGCCAGAGCACAAACCAGCCTCGCCCTCCGTCGAATCGGTGGATTTGCGCATCCTCGACCTCGCTGCCGACCATGTCCGGCGGTTTGGAGCTGCGCGCCTGACGATTGTCGCTGTGGCGCGCGACGCGGGCATGTCGCATGGCAATGTGTATCGGTATTTTCCGTCGAAAGAGGCCCTGTTCGACGCGGTGACCGAACAATGGCTCAAGCCGGTCGAAAGCGATTGCCGCACGATTGCCGAAGCGCCTGACCCCGCCTTCGACAAGCTCGAGCGCATTATCGTCTCGATTCATCGCTCCTACCGCGACAAATTGGAGAGCGATCCCGAAATCTTCGATCTGTTCTGCCGATCGGTTGAGGAAGGGCGCACCATTGCCCGAAAACATCGCACCCGCATTCAGTCCGAAATCCAGAAGGTTCTGGAGGAAGGCACGGGGGGCGGCATGTTCGAGGTCGCCGACCAGCGGCGAGCGCTCGCTCTGGTTTTCGATGCCGCCTATCGCTTCATGAGCCCGGTTTCGATCCGCCTGGATCGAAATGTCCCAAGGGGCCAGATGGATGGCCGCTGCGACCGCTGCGTTCGGCTCATGTTGCGCATTCTCGCCAGTGGAAAGATATGAACTGCTGTAACAAATGACAAAAAATGTCATTTGTTACCACTTTTTATGGCCCTTTGAGAGCCCATTTTCTGCCCCAGCGGAATCTCAATAAACCATTGTCATGAAACAACTAATTTCTCTCGGACCGAGACGTCCAAGAGCTCTGGGGCTGTGAGAGACCAAATCTTCACCATCAGGCTGTCTTGTCAGTGTCAAACCCTTGAGTCAAAGAGGCCCCGGTCCATCCAGGCGATGCCCGCGGGCACGCTCCGCCAGTCAAATAAGGACGAAGCAATGGCGCGTAAAAAGATTGCATTGATCGGAGCCGGCCAGATCGGCGGCACCCTCGCTCATCTCGCTGGCCTCAAGGAGCTCGGCGATATTGTGCTCTTCGACATTGCCGAGGGCACGCCCCAGGGCAAGGCGCTCGATCTTGCTGAATCCTCGCCTGTCGATGGATTCGACGCGAAGCTGACGGGTGCGAATGATTATTCCGCCATTGCCGGCGCCGATGTGATCATTGTCACCGCTGGCGTGCCCCGCAAGCCCGGCATGAGCCGCGACGACCTGCTTGGGATCAACCTCAAGGTGATGGAATCTGTCGGCGCAGGCATCAAGCAATATGCCCCCAACGCCTTCGTCATCTGCATCACCAACCCGCTCGATGCGATGGTTTGGGCCCTTCAAAAGGCATCCGGCCTTCCGACCAAAAAGGTCGTCGGAATGGCTGGCGTGCTCGATTCGGCGCGCTTCCGTTATTTCTTGGCCGAAGAACTCGGCGTGTCGGTCAAGGATGTCCACGCCATGACGCTCGGCGGTCACGGCGACGATATGGTGCCGATGGTGCGCCAGTCGACGGTTGGCGGCGTGTCGCTCCCCGATCTCGTTAAAATGGGTTGGCTGAGCCAGGAAAAGCTCGATGCCATCGTCAAGCGGACACGCGGCGGCGGCGGCGAAATCGTAGCATTGCTCAAGACCGGCCCGGCCCTCTACGCGCCTGCGGCTTCCGCCATTGCCATGGCTGAATCCTATCTCAAGGACCAGAAGCGCATCCTGCCCTGCGCCGCCTATCTCAACGGCGAATATGGCGTGAAGGACATGTATGTCGGCGTGCCGGTGCTGATCGGTGCCAATGGCGTCGAGCGCATTGTCGAAATCGAATTCAACGCGGAAGAAAAGGACATGTTCGCCAAGTCCCTCGCCGCAGTCCAAGGCCTTGTCGAGGCCTGCAAGACCATCAACCCCGCATTCGCAAAGTAAGCGGGACTTCACTCGCCGGCGGTCCCTGCCGCCGGCGCCTCCACCTCTCTGGGGATGCGAGCCTTTCAAATGAACATTCATGAATATCAGGCCAAGGCCATTTTGAAGACGTTTGGCGTCCCCGTATCGCGCGGCGTTGCCGTGATGAATGCGAGCGAAGCCGAAGCCGCAGCAAAGGAACTCGGCGGACCGCTCTGGGTCGTCAAGTCACAGATCCATGCCGGCGGCCGCGGCAAAGGCAAATTCAAGGAAGCCGCTGCCGGAGAAAAAGGAGGCGTGCGTCTGGCCAAATCCATCGATGAAGTGAAGACCTTCGTCTCGCAGATGCTGGGCAATACGCTGGTGACGATCCAGACCGGCCCGGCCGGAAAACAGGTCAATCGCATTTACATCGAAGACGGCTCGGACATTGAGAAGGAATTCTATCTCTCTGCCCTCGTCGATCGCGCTACCTCGCGCGTCTCCTTCGTCGTCTCGACCGAAGGCGGCATGGATATTGAAGAAGTCGCGCATTCGACGCCTGAAAAGATCATCACCTTCTCCGTCGATCCCGCGACCGGCATCATGCCTCATCATGGTCGTACGGTTGCCAAGGCGCTGGGTTTGTCCGGCGAACTCGCCAAACAGGCCGGTTCACTTGTGGCAAAACTCTACAAGGCCTTTGTCGACACTGACATGGCCATGCTCGAGATCAATCCTTTGATCATCACCAAACAGGGTGAACTCAAATGTCTCGATGCGAAGGTCTCCTTCGACTCGAACGCGCTTTATCGTCATCCCGACATTTTCGCCTTGCGCGACGAGACCGAAGAGGACGCCAAGGAAATCGAAGCTTCGAAGCATGACCTCGCCTATATCGCGCTCGATGGCACGATTGGCTGCATGGTCAATGGCGCCGGCCTCGCCATGGCGACGATGGATATCATCAAGCTCTACGGCGAATTCCCGGCGAACTTCC
>CAZHOK010000001.1:130631-161944 GCA_964534115.1 uncultured Beijerinckia sp. | reverse complement strand
TCAGCCTGTTCACCGACAGGCCGAGATGTTCGAGCACGCGCTTGATCTCGCGGTTTTTGCCTTCGCGCAGGCCCATGGTGAGCCAGACGTTGGCGCCTTGCACGCGATCCAGATGCGCTTCGATGCCGCGATATTCCACGCCTTCGATCACCACGCCCTTGGCGAGCGCGTCGAGCTGGGCCTGATTCACCTCGCCATGGGCGCGCACGCGATAGCGGCGCAGCCAGCCCGTGGCCGGCAGCTCCAGCACGCGCGCGAGCCCGCCGTCATTGGTGAGCAGCAACAGGCCTTCGGTGTTGATGTCGAGCCGGCCCACGGTGACGACGCGCGGAAGATCCTCGGGCATGGCGTCGAAAATCGTCGGCCGGCCTTCGGGATCGCGGTCGGTCGTCACCGTGCCGCGCGGCTTGTGAAACAGGAACAGGCGCGTGCGCTCACGCGGGCCGATGGGGCGGCCGTCAACGGCGATCTTGTCGGAGGGCGTGACGTTGAAGGCCGGGCTCTCCAGCGCCTTGCCGTTGACGCTCACGCGGCCTTCGGCGATCCAGCGCTCTGCGTCGCGCCGCGAGCACAGGCCGGCGCGGGCCATGACTTTCGCGATGCGGTCGCCTTCAGGCGTGTCGGCTTTCGGCGCGGCCGCGGACGGGCGGGGCGCCGGACGTTTCGATTTTCTCTTGTCGGTCATGCCGACCTGATAGCAGAGTGCGGCCGCGAGGTCGAATGAAGTCCGATGAATCATCCCTGAGCCCCGCCGGCGCAGACCCGATGGGGCTGGCGCTGGAGCAGGCGCGCGCCGCCGCGGCGCGCGGCGAAGTGCCTGTGGGCGCCGTGGTCATGCGCGGGGGCGTTCCGATCGCCGCCGACGGAAACCGCACGCTCGAACTGCGCGACCCCACCGCCCATGCGGAAACCCTCGCCATCCGCGCCGCCGCCCGCGCGCTGGGCTCCGAGCGGCTGACGGGCTGCGACCTCTATGTCACGCTCGAGCCCTGCGCCATGTGCGCGGGCGCCATTTCCTTCGCGCGGCTGCGCCGGGTTTATTTCGCCGCGCCTGACCCCAAGGGCGGCGCCGTCGATCACGGACCGCGCCTGTTCAGCCAGCCCACCTGCCACCACGCCCCGGAAGTCTATGGCGGAATCCGCGAGAGCGAGGCGGGCGACCTGCTGCGGGACTTCTTCGCGCGGCTGCGCTGACGATCATTAACGATCCTTCATTTGGCGCGACGCTCGAGCCGGGGCAAAACTGCGGCTTGGCGAAAACGACTCGGAACCGGCCATGCTGAAACCCTATCTCCTGCGCCTGCATCGCTGGCTCACTCTTTTCTTCGCCCTGCCGCTCGCCGTGGTGATCGCCACCGGGCTCCTGCTCTCCTTCCAGCCGATCCTGCAGACAGCCTCCATCGCGCCGGGCTCGCTCACGCTCGCAAAGGCGGAGACGCTGCTCGAGCGCTACGATCCGGAAGGCAAGGCGCGCTCGCTGCGGCTCGACTCTTTCCAGAACGCGCTGACCATCGGCGGCGTGGGGCCGGACGGCTCCATCGACGTCGATCTCGCCACCGGCGAGGAGACCGACGCCGACCATTGGCTGAGCGAGCTGATCGGCGGCTCGCGCGGCGTGCACGAACGGCTGGTCTTCGATCTGGGCTGGCTGGTGATCGCCTCCACCGCCGCCATGCTCGGCGTCATCGCGCTTGGCGTGCTGATGGGCTGGCCGCGCTTCGCCAACAGCCTGTCGGGCTGGCACAAGGCGACCGCCTGGGCGCTTCTGCCGCTGCTCATCCTCTCCCCGCTCACAGGCCTGTTCATGGCCGCCGGCGTCACCTTCTCGCAGCCCGCGCCGCGCGCGCAATCGGCAAGCATCCGCGAGGCGGTGCGCATGATCGCCGCGCAGCACGATCTGTCGCGGCTCGAATGGATCCGCGCCCGCGGCGGCCGCCAGCTCGCGCGCATCAACGAACCGGGCGGACAAGCGACCTATGTCGTCACCCGCGAGGGATTGAAGCCCGCCTCGAGCAATTGGCCGCGCACATTCCACGAGGGCGTGTTCTGGGGCGTATGGGGCGGCGTGATGAACGTGGCGATCTCGCTCGCCTTCATCCTGCTGATGGGCACCGGCCTGACGATCTGGGCGCGCCGCGCCTTGCGGCGCAAGGCCCCGCGGCGCACGCGCGAAACCGCCGCCGCGCAGAGCGCTTGAGGCGCATCGCTCGAAGGCGGCGCGCTCTCTTTTTCGCACGATTCCGCGCGCCGCTAGCCCAGATGATGCTGCAAGAGCTTGAGGCGCATCGCTCGAAGGCGGCGCGCGCTCTTTTTCGCACGATTCCGCGCGCCGCTAGCCCAGATGATGCTGCAAGAGCTTGAGGCACATGCGCTCGAAGGCGGCGCGCTCTTGCGCATCGAGCGGTTCGAAAATCTTTTCCTGCGCGGCGAGCACGGCTGGCGTGGCGGCGTCGAGCGCGGCGCGCCCCTGCGCGGTGAGCGCGAGCAGATTCAGCCGGCGGTCTTCCGGGGAGCCGCTGCGCGCGATCCAGCCCTTTTGTTCGAGCCGGTCGATCACGCCGCCGATGGTGGCGCGGTCGTAGCCGATGAGCGCGGCGAGCGCCGCCTGCCCCGCGCCGGGACGCTGCGCCACGGCGGAGAGCGCGGCGTATTGCACCGGCGTCATCTGGGCGCCGGCGGCCTCGGCGAACAATCGCACCGCCACCTGCTGCAGCCGCCGTATGAAATGCCCGGGCATGCGATGCACGGGCAGGTCGCTCGCGGCGGGGTCCGCGTAATCGGGCGTGGGATAGGCGGCGCGCTGGACGCGCGCGCTCACGCGAGGCATTTGCCCTCGGTCCATCCATAGAGCCATTCGAGCGCGTCGTAATAGCGCTCGGGCGTGCGGTCCTTCCAGAGCGCATTGCGCACCAGCCGTTCGGCGCCGTCCGCATGGAAGATGCGGCCCATTTCGCGCGCAGAGAGCACGACGCGCGCGGTGCGCGGAATGCGCTTGGTCTCGTAGAGGCGGAAGGCCTTTTCGATGTCGCGGTCGCAGGCCTTCAGGGCCTCGCGCAACGTCACCGCGTCCTCCATCGCCATGCAGGCGCCCTGCGCCATGTATTGCAGCATGGGATGGGCCGCGTCGCCCAGCAGCGTATAGCGTCCCTCGCCCCATTTCAGCACGGGATCGCGGTCGGCGATGGTCCAGCGCTTCCAGGACGTGGGCTTGCGGATGAGCTGGCGCGGCTTGTCGGCGATGTGGGTGAAATAGGATTCCACCTCCTCGCGGGAGCCCTCGCGCACGCCCCATTCCTCCTTCTCGCGGGAATGGAATGTGACCACGATGTTGTACTGCTCGCCGCCGCGCAGCGGATAATGCACGATGTGGCACTTGGGCCCGACCCAGATGGCGGCCGCGTTCCAGCGCAGGTCTTCGGGGAAATCGTCGCGCGGGCAGACGGCGCGATAGACGACATGGCCCGGCACATGGGCGCCGCCGTCGCCCAGCATCTGCTTGCGCACGACCGAATGCACGCCGTCGGCGCCGATCAGCGCGGCGCCCTCGAACACACGGCCCTGCGCGTCGCTCACGCGCACGCCCTTGTCGCCCACGTCGACGCTGGCGATCTTGGTGGAGGTGTGCACGCGCACATTAGGCTTGGTGAGCACTTCCTCGTAGATCGAGCGGTGGATGTCCGCGCGATGGATGACTGCGTAAGGATTGCCGAAGCGCTCGCGGAACTCCTCGCGCACGGGGATGAGACCGACGACGCTCTCGTCCACCGCGTCCATCATGATGAGGTCGTCGGTGTAGACCGCGCGGGCGCGCGCGCGCGGACCGCAGCCCAGCGCGTCCATGGCGTTGAAGGCGTTCGGCCCGAGCTGGATGCCCGCCCCGATCTCGCCGATCTCGGCCGCCTGCTCCAGAAGCTCCACGTCGAACCCAGCCTGGGTGAGCGCGAGCGCGCAGGCCATGCCGCCAATGCCCCCGCCCGCCACCAGAATCGTCTCGCCGCCGCCCTTGCTCATCACGCTCTCCTCCACGCGGGCCGCTCCGGGCCTCGCAAACTAATATGCAAGCATACAATATGCATGCGTCCGGTCAATCCGTCCGGGGGGCGGCTTTTGCTTTTCGCCGGCCTTTCGTGTATCGACCCCGCCCATGGAAACCGTTCTCATCGTCATTCACCTGATGATCGTGGTCGCGCTGGCCGTGGTCGTCCTGCTGCAGCGCTCCGAAGGCGGCGCTCTGGGCATGGGCGGCGGCGGCGGAGGCGGCTTCATGACCGGCCGCGGCCAGGCGAACGCCCTGACCCGCGCCACGGCCATTCTGGGCGCGCTCTTCTTCATCACGAGCGTGGCCCTGACCCTGCTGGCGAACATGGGCCGTGCGCCCAGCTCGCCGCTGGACGGGGTCAGTCCGCAGGCGCCCGCCGGCCAGAGCCAGCCCGGCGCGCCCGCCGGCGGCAGCCTGTTCGACCAATTGCAGCGCCAGGAGCAAGGCCGGCCGGCCGCGCCCGAGCCGCCGCGCCAGTAAGGCGACGCTTCTCCAAGGGCCGGTTCGCCGGCCCTTTTCTTTTGGCCGGGACGCGCGCCCGCGGGCCTGTGAACAAAACGCCCGGCGCCGCGATTTTTCGCTCCCCGAATCGAGTGGGATGGAATAGGTGTCGAATCCCATGGCGCGGTACGTTTTCATCACCGGCGGCGTGGTGTCTTCGCTCGGAAAGGGGCTTGCGTCGGCGGCCCTTGGAGCTCTCCTTCAGGCGCGTGGCTATACGGTTCGGCTTCGCAAGCTCGATCCGTATCTCAACGTCGATCCGGGCACGATGAGCCCGTATCAGCACGGCGAAGTGTTCGTGACCGACGACGGGGCGGAAACCGACCTCGACCTCGGGCACTACGAGCGCTTCACCGGCACGTCGGCGCGCAAGTCCGACAACATCACCACCGGGCGCATCTATCAGGAGATCATCGCCAAGGAGCGCCGCGGCGACTATCTCGGCGGCACGGTGCAGGTGATCCCGCACGTCACCAACCACATCAAGGAATTCGTGCTCTCCGAGAGCGAGGGCGTGGATTTCGTGCTCGTCGAGATCGGCGGCACGGTGGGCGACATCGAGGGCCTGCCCTTCTTCGAGGCGATCCGCCAGCTCGGCAACGACCTGCCGCGCGGGCGCTGCATCTATGTGCACCTCACGCTGCTGCCCTTCATTCCCTCCGCGGGCGAACTGAAGACGAAACCCACGCAGCATTCGGTGAAGGAGCTGCGCTCCATCGGCATTCAGCCCGACATTCTCCTGTGCCGCACCGACCGGGAGATCCCGCGCGAGGAGCGCCGCAAGCTCGGCCTGTTCTGCAACGTGCGCGAGAGCGCCGTCATCGAGGCGCGCGACGTCGGCAATATCTACGACGTTCCGCAGGCCTATCACGAGGCCGGGCTTGATCGCGAAGTGCTCGCCGCCTTCGGCATCGAGCCTGCGCCCAAGCCCGACATGAGCCGCTGGAAGGCGGTGTCGGAGCGCATCCACAATCCCGAGGGCGAAGTCACCATCGCGGTGGTGGGCAAGTACACGGGCCTCAAGGACGCCTATAAATCGCTGATCGAGGCGCTCACCCACGGCGGCATCGCCAACAAGGTGAAAGTGAATCTCGAATGGATCGAGTCGGAAGTGTTCGAGGCGCAGGATCCCGCGCCTTATCTCGAACATGTGCACGGCATTCTCGTGCCCGGCGGCTTCGGCGAGCGCGGTTCGGAAGGCAAGATCCTCGCGGCGCGTTTCGCGCGCGAGCGCAAGGTGCCCTATTTCGGCATTTGCTTCGGCATGCAGATGGCCGTCATCGAGGCGGCGCGCTCGCTGGCGGGCGTGGAAGGCGCCAGCTCAACGGAGTTCGGCCCCTGCAAGGAGCCGCTCGTGGGCCTGATGACGGAATGGATGCGCGGCAACGAGCTTGAGACGCGCCGCGCCGGCGGCGATCTCGGCGGCACGATGCGGCTCGGCGCCTTCAAGGCGCGGCTGAAGGAAGGCTCGCGCATCGCGCAGGTCTATGGCGCCACCGACATCGAGGAGCGCCACCGCCATCGCTACGAGGTGAACGCGCGCTACAAGGACGCGCTGGAGGCCAAGGGCCTCGTCTTCGCCGGCATGTCGCCCGACGGCCTGCTGCCGGAGACGGTGGAGTTCCCCGACCATCCCTGGTTCATCGGCGTGCAATATCATCCAGAGCTGAAGTCGCGGCCCTTCGAGCCGCATCCGCTGTTCGCGAGCTTCATCGCCGCCGCGAAGGAGCAGAGTCGATTGGTGTGAGGCGCGCAAAGCGTCACGCTGCGTCATCGCCCCAAACAAAACGCCCGGCCAATGGCCGGGCGTTTCGCGTTTCAGGCCGGCGCCAGCGGCGCGGCGCTTACTTGAAGCCCCTTACTTCGGGTGGCCGTTGGCCTTGATGAGCATGTCTTCCAGCATGCCCAGCGTCTGCATGGTGGACAGCGCGTCGGCGACCGAGCAGTTCGGCGCGCGCTTCTCCTGAATGGCGGCGATGAACTCGCGGTCCTGGTTCTCGAAACCGTTCATCGAGGGCGCGACGCCGGCGAGATCGATCTTCTTGCCGTGGCCGTCGGTGAGGTCGTCATAGAACGACACCCAGGTGCCCTTGTCGCACATATAGCGATAGGGCGAGCCGATCGGGCCGTCGTCGTTGAAGGACAGCGAGAGCACGCAGACCGCGCCCGAGGGCGTCTTCATGACGACGCCCATGTCCATCGCGATCTTCAGCTCGGGATGATAGGGGCCCTGCACCGCATAGGCCTCGGAGATTTTCTCGCCGGTCTGATAGGCGAACAGGTCCACCGTGTGGCAGGCGTGGTGCCACAGGAGATGATCGACCCAGGAGCGCGGCTGGCCGAGCGCGTTCATATTGGTGCGGCGGAAGAAGTGCGTGTGCGCCTGCATCTGCTGCAGCACCACGCCTTCCTTGCGCAGCTTGTTGTTCATGAACTGGTGCGAGGGGTTGAAGCGGCGCACATGGCCGGCCATGGCGGTGACGCCCGTCTCCTTCTGCACGCGCACGATGCGCTCGGCGTCGGCGACGCTGTCGCACATCGGGATTTCGATCAGCACATGCTTGCCCGCGCGCATCGCGATCTCAGCCTGATCGGCGTGCACCTGCGTGGGGCCGGTGATGATGACGGCGTCCACGTCCTTGCGGCTCACCGCTTCCTCGTAATTCGTCAGCGCGGCCGGCACGCCGTAGGTCTCGGCGAATTTCTGCGCGCCTTCGGCGGTGCGGGTCTGCACGACCGTGATCTCGGCGCCGGGAATGGCCTTGAGCGCCTTCGCATGGGCGTTGGCCATGGCGCCGTTGCCGCTGATGCAGAACTTCATGGGGTCTTCCTCTCCGATGGGCGCCTCGGGGGCGCGGTTTTGGCCCGGCTCGCGCCGGCGAATTCGACCCCGCGCGCATAGCACGCCGGCCATCCCGCGCAAAGGCCGGGGGCCGATCCGCCGGGGGGCGTCCAGCGTAAAACGTCCATGCCACAGGAGGCCTCACGCATGAGCAGGAGCGTTGCAGCCGTGTTCGGCGCGGGCGGCGGGATCGGGCGCGCGCTGGCCGCGCGGATCGAAGCGCAGGGCCGCTTCGACGAGACCATCCGTTTCGCGCGCCGCGCCGCCCCCGAGGCGGCCGGGAATGCGCCCCTCGTCGATCTGACGGACGAGGCGAGCGTGGCGGCCGCCGCCGCCCATGCGCAGGCGCGCGGCGAGCTGCGGCTGGTGGTCTGCGCGGCGGGCTTTCTGCACGATGCGCGCTTTTCGCCCGAAAAGAGCCTCAAGAGCCTCGACCCCGCGCATATGCTTCACGCGTTCGCGACGAACGCCATGGGGCCCGCCCTCGCGATGAAGCATGTTCTGCCGCTGTGTCCGCGCGAGGGCCGCTTCGTCTTCGCGGCGATCTCCGCGCGCGTCGGCAGCATCGGCGACAATCATCTGGGCGGCTGGCACTCCTACCGGGCGTCGAAAGCCGCGCTCAACCAATTCGTGCGCACGGCGGCCGTGGAGCTTGCGCGCACGCGCAAGGAGGCCATCGTCGTCGCCCTGCATCCGGGCACGGTGGCCTCGCAGCTTTCAAGCCCCTTCGCCAAGAGCGGGCTCGACGTGCGCCCGCCCGAAGTCGCCGCCGAAGACCTGTTGCGCGTGATCGACGGATTGACGCCCGCCGACACGGGCGCCTTCTTCGACCACAAGGGCGCGCCCGTGCCCTGGTGAGGCGCGCGCCTCACTCGGCGTCGGGCTGTTTCTCCGGCGCCGCCGCGGCGAAAGCGGGATGAGCCTTGCAGGCCGCCTCGACTTCGAGAATGCGCTTGAAGCCGGACAGGTCGGCGCCGAAGCGATGCGCGTTTGCGAGCTGGGGAATGAGGCAGATGTCGGCGAGCGTGGGCTGCGCGCCGAAGCAGAACGGACCCTGTTCGCCCGCGAGCAATTTCTCGCAAGCCGCAAGCCCGTCGTAATTGACCTCCTTCGCCCATTGATTGGCCTTGGCCTCGTCGAGACCGTAAGCCTTGAGCTTGTTGAGCACGCCGAGGTTCTGCACCGGATGCACGTCGCAGGCGATGGCGAGCGCGAAGGCGCGCACCTTGGCGCGGCGCACGGGATCCTTCGGCAGAAGCGGCGGCTGCGGCCAGGTTTCGTCGATCCAGTCGAGAATGGCGAGCGATTGCGTCAGCGACTCGCCATCGTCGAGAATGAGGGCGGGCACGAGGCCCTGCGGATTGACCGCAAGGTAATCGGCCGCTTTGTGCTCGCCCTTGCGCAAGTGGCGGAACGCGTGCTCGACGCTCACGCCCTTGAGGTTGAGGCCAATGCGCACGCGATAAGACGCGCCGCTTCTGAAATATCCGATGAGCTTCATGTTCCCTCGCCTGAGATCAAAATTCGGCTGACGAAACTAACCGCCGCCCCACCCGCGTCAATGGCGGGCATAAGGCCTTAGTCCCCCTTGCCACGGCTCTTGAGCGGCGCCATCGTCGCGAGAGCCCGATGGGCGGGAGGGAGAAAGCTTCCGATGATCAATAAACGCGAATTCATGGCCGGCGCCGCAGCCGCCGGCTTGGCCTCGACTCTGGCCCCGCATTGGGCGCAGGCGCAGAGCGTAGATCTTCTCAGGGTTTTCGTGCCGGCGGCGCCCGGCGGCGGCTGGGACCAGACGGCTCGCGCCATCGAAAACGCCATGCGCGGGGCCAAGCTGATCGGCGGCGCGCAGATCACCAACGTGCCCGGCGCCGGCGGCGCGGTGGGCCTGCCGCAATTCATCAATCAGTGGAAGGGCCAGGGCAATTCGCTCATGGTCGCCGGCATGGTGATGGTGGGCTCGCTGATCGCCAACAAGAGCCCGCTCAGCCTCTCGCAGGTGACGCCCATCGCTCGTCTCACGGGCGAGTTCCAGGCGCTCGTGGTGCCGGCGAATTCGCCGTTCAAGACCACGCAGGACTTCATCGCCGCGCTGAAAGCCGATCCCGCGAAAGTGCCGGTGGCCGGCGGTTCGGCGGGCGGCTCGGACCACATCCTGCTCGGCATGATCGCCAAGGCGGTCGGCGTGCCGGCGCCCAAGGTCAGCTATGTCGCCTTTGCGGGCGGCGGACCGGCCACGGCGGCCATTCTCGGCGCGCAGGTCGCCGCCGGCGTGTCGGGCTATGGCGAATTCGGCGAGCACATCAAGTCCGGCAAAATGCGCCTGCTCGCCATTTCCGCCGACAAGCGCCAGGCGGGCATCGACGCGCCGACGCTGAAGGAAGCGGGCGTGGACGTGGAGCTGTTCAACTGGCGCGGCGTCTTCGCGCCTCCCGGCGTCAGCGACGACCAGCGCAAGGCGATGGTGTCGCTCGTCGAGGCGATGGCGAAGTCGAAGGAATGGGCGGACCTGTGCGAGAAGAACGACTGGACGCGCATCACGCTCACCGGCGCTGACTATGGCAAATATGTCGAAGCCGAGACGGTGCGCATCCGCGACATCCTGAAAGACCTCGGCCTTGCCTGAGGCCGTTGACGCAAACCAGCTCCCGCCGCGCGCGGGAGTTGGCAAAGGCGAGCTGGCCCTTTCGCTGGGCCTGCTCGCCCTCTCCGGAATCGTTCTCTGGCAGACGCTGGAGATTCCCGTCTCGCCGATCTATGCGCGCGTTGGCCCAACCGTCATTCCGATGATCACGGCCCTCTGCCTGGGCGCGCTGTCGCTTGGGCTGCTGGTGGCGGCGCTGCGCGGCGGCTGGCAACCCGATGAGGAGCGCGCCTGGCGCGCAGACCCCATGGCGCTCGCCTGGCTCGCCGCCGGCCTGCTCGCCAATATCCTGCTGATAGGCCCTGCGGGCTTCACCGCCGCCTCCGTCGTCATGTTCACGCTGGCGAGCAAGGCGTTCGGCTCCACGCGGCTGCTGCGCGACGCAGGCATCGGGCTCGCTTTCGCCCTCCTCTCCTATTTCGGCTTCGCAAAAGCGCTCGGCATCAACATCGGCGCAGGCGCCGTGGAGCGCGCGCTTGAAGCCATTCCGGGCCTGTTCTGATGGACGCCTTCACGCAACTCGCCAATGGTTTCGCCGTCGCCCTCACGCCGATCAACCTGATGTGGTGCCTGATCGGCGTCACGCTGGGCACCGCCATCGGCGTCCTGCCCGGCCTCGGCCCGGGGCTCACCATCGCGCTTTTGCTGCCGATCACGTTCAAGGTGGAGCCCACCGCCGCCTTCATCCTGTTCGCCGGCATCTATTACGGCGCTATGTATGGCGGCTCCACTACATCCATCCTGCTCAACACGCCCGGCGAGAGCGCCACGATCGTCACCGCGCTCGAGGGCAACAAGATGGCGCGCGGCGGACGCGCGGGCGCAGCGCTCGCCACATCCGCGATCGGCTCCTTCGTGGCGGGCACGATCGGCACGCTGGGCATCGCCTTCCTTGCGCCCATCGTCGTCGACGTCGCGCTGAGCTTCGGCCCGGCGGATTATTTCGCGCTGATGGTGCTCGCCTTCGTCACCGTGTCGGCGGTGCTCGGCTCCTCCGCGCTGCGCGGGCTCGCCGCGCTCTTTCTCGGCATCTGGCTCGGGCTGATCGGCGTCGACCTGCAGACCGGGCAGGCGCGCTTCACCTTCGGCCTGCAGGAATTGCTGGACGGCGTGAACGTGATCGTCGTCGCCGTCGGCCTGTTCGCGGTGGGCGAGACGCTCTACATGGCCGCGCGGCGCCACACGGGGCAGGATGAGATCGTGCCCTTGCGCGGCTCGCTATGGATGACGGCGGAGGAATGGGCGCGCTCCTGGAAGGCCTGGCTGCGCGGCACGGCGCTGGGCTTTCCCATCGGCGCCATGCCTGCGGGCGGCGCGGAGATTCCGACCTTCCTGAGCTATTACATCGAGAAGAAACTCTCGCGGAAGCCGGAGGAGTTCGGGCGCGGCGCCATTGAAGGCGTGGCCGGGCCGGAGGCCGCCAACAACGCCTCAGCCGCAGGCGTTCTGGTGCCCATGCTCACGCTGGGCCTGCCCACGTCCGCGACCGCGGCGATCATGCTCTCGGCCTTCCAGAGCTATGGCATCAACCCCGGCCCCATGCTGCTGCAGACCCAGCCGCAGCTCGTCTGGGGCCTCATCGCCTCGCTCTTGATCGGCAACGTCATGTTGCTCGCGCTGAATCTGCCGATGATCGCCGTATGGGTGAAAATGCTGCAGATCCCCCCGCCCATTCTCTATGCGGGCATTCTCGTCTTCGCCACCATCGGCACCTATGGCATTTCGCAATCGCCGGTGGACCTGATCCTGCTCTATGTCATCGGGGCGGTGGGCTTCCTCATGCGCCGCTATGACTTTCCGACCGCGCCAGTCATCATCGGCATGATCCTCGGCCCCCTCGCCGAGCAGAACTTCCGCCAGGCCCTGACCATTTCGGCGGGCGACTGGACGGTGTTCTTCACGCGGCCGCTATCGGCGAGCATTCTGGCGATCGCGGCCCTCGCGCTGCTTGCGCCGAAAATCTACGCTCTGGCGATGCGCGCGCGCTGACGGCGCCGCCCATCGCGCAACGCGCATGAGCGCGGCGGGAAACCGCCGCGCTTTTTTTGCGCGCGAGAGAGCCTTCGCAGTGCGTGCTAGTGTTTCGCGCCCTTCGTGGTGGCGATGGTCGCGCGGTCCACATAGGCGATGCCGATCGCCGAAATGATGAACACGCAATGGATGATCGTCTGCCAGAGAATGCCGGTCTCAGTGAAGGCCGCGCGCGGCGTGCCGAGATTGCCGGCCTCGATGAACGTGCGCAGAAGATGGATCGAGGAAATGCCGACGATGGCCATGGCGAGCTTCACCTTCAACACGCCGGCGTTCACGTGGCTCAGCCATTCCGGCTCATCCGGGTGGCCCTTCAGGTTCAGCCGGGAGACGAAGGTCTCGTAGCCGCCCACGATCACCATCACGAGGAGGTTGGAGATCATCACCACGTCGATCAGGCCCAGCACCATCAGCATGATCTGCTGCTCGGTGAAGCTGATCGAATGGGTGACGAGGTGCCACAGCTCCTTCATGAACAAGACGACATAGACGACCTGCGCGAGGATGAGGCCGAGGTACAGCGGCAGCTGCAGCCAGCGGGAGCCGAAGATCAGCCAAGGCAGGGGCCGCAGTTCGACGGGCAGTTTCTTCTCGCCTGCGCCTGACGGCTCCATCCGGTTCTCGTCCATGTCGTTCAAGCTCCTGTCGGGATCGCCTGTCCCCGCGGGCGGGGCGCTTCGCCCTGTCACTATCGAAACAAGAGGCGCGACGGAAGCGTCTTGCAGGAGGGGGCGCCGCCGTTCTCGCCCGGCCTGCCGCCGCCCCTTGCCCGCGGGCGCGCCCCGCCCCTAACTTGCACGAGGCCGCAGAGGAGCACGCATGAAGCCGATTCTCACCCTGACGCTCAATCCCACGATCGACGGCGCGGCTGAGGCGGAGCGGGTGCGCCCCGTGCACAAGGTGCGCACGTCGGGCGAGCGGTTCGACCCCGGCGGCGGCGGCGTCAATGTGGCGCGGGTGGTCATCACGCTCGGAGGTCAGGCTTTCGCTCTTTACATGGCCGGAGGCGTCACCGGCGTGGTGCTGGACGAATTGCTGCGCGCACGCGCCATTCCGGCCAGGCGCATCGACATTCAAGGCGACACGCGCATCAGCCACACGGTGTTCGAACGCGCGACGGGGCTGGAATATCGCTTCGTGCCGGAGGGCCCGCTCGTCGCGGAAGCGGAATGGCGCGCCATGCTCGACGCTGTGGAGAGAGCGGAGTTCGAATATGTGGTGGCGAGCGGCAGCCTGCCGCGCGGCGCGCCTGTCGATTTCTACGCGCGGCTCGCCCATCTCGTGCGCAAGCGCGGCGCCCGCATGGCGCTCGACACGTCAGGCGAGGCGCTGAAGGCGGCCATCGCAGAAGGCGGGCTGCATCTCATCAAACCAAGCCAGAGCGAATTCGAAGCGCTGACGGGCGTGGACCTGCGCGTCCCCGGCGCGCTCGAAGACGCGGCGAAAGCGCTCGTGGGGCGCGGAGGCGTGGAATTGCTGGCCGTGACGCTCGGCCATGAAGGCGCCCTGCTCGCCGACGGCGCGGGGGTGTTGCGGCTGCCCGCGCTTCAGGTGGAGGCGAAGAGCGCGGTGGGGGCTGGCGACAGTTTCGTGGCGGCGATGAGCCTGTCGCTGGTGCGCGGGCTTGATGCGCGCGAGGCCTTTCTGTGGGGCATGGCGGCGGGCACGGCGGCGGTGCTCACGCCGGGCACGGAAATGTGCCGACGCGAAGACGTCGAACGCCTGCGCAAGGAGCTTGAGCGCCTCGCCGCCGGCGCCGTCTAGCGCGCGCCGCCCTAGCCGTCCTCCTCGTCGTCGGCGCCCTTGCGGCCCGCGTCGTTGTCCGGCGCCGGGATCGTCTTGACCGGGCGCGACTTCGGCCCGCCGCTCACGACCGCCCCGCCCATGAAAGCGGGCGGGTCGCTGGCGGGGAAAGATTCCACCGAGCCCTCCGTGACGACGTCTTTCTCCCGCCGCGCCGGGCCGGGCGTGTGCATATCGGTGTCCTTGCGCATGTGGTCTTCGCGCGCGCGCAGATCCGCGTCTTTCTTTCGATCAGCCATGCAAGCCTCCCGCTTGGCGGCTTAGGGTCGAAGAGCCAACGCGCGGGCGGCGCACGGGGTCCCTCAGCGCAGCCGCCCCAGGCCGCCGCGCAGAAACGGGATGACGCGCTCAAGCGCCGCATAGAGGGCGGCGAACACGACGCTGATCCCCACGAGACTGACCATGACGAGCGCCTCGCCGGCCCAAAATCCCCTGTCCATGCCGAATCCTCCCTGAGGGACGCAGCAAGCGGAGCCCGGCGCCCGAGGGCGTAACGCGCGAGAGGACGCCCGGTTCACGGCCAGGGACGACCGGCTTGCGCTTTGCGGGCTTTGGCCTGAAACTGGCTCCAGTCATGTTTGAGGGGGGACCCATGGGTCGCAATCTGTCTGTTTCCGTCATTCTCGCCGCGACCGCTCTGGCGGGCGCCGATGGCGCCGCCGCTCAGGGCCGCAAGCCCGCCGCCGACGTCATCGTCACGCTGGTGAACGCGACGGATTCCGCCGTCGTCTTTTTCGACGCCCGCAAGGAAGCCGGCGCGGTGGGCGGACAGAACCTGCTGAAGGCGGCGGTCGCGCCCAAGGGCACGACGCGGGTGAACATCGGCAAGGATTGCGCGGTGACTCTGGCCGTGGATTTCGAGAACGGCGGCTCGATCGAGCCGGTGGCGCATAATTTCTGCAAGGATCGCACGCTGCGCCTCACCAATGATTGAGCGCGAAGCGAAACGCGAGCGGGAGTGATGGTACCGCCTCCCCGGATTGAACGGGGGACCTCCAGATCCACAATCTGGCGCTCTAACCAACTGAGCTAAGGCGGCGAAGGCGGGCGGAAACTAGTTGGGCCCGCGGGCTTTTGCAAGCGCGCGGCGCCGCTCCTCGCGAAAAAAGGCGCAGCCAAAAGCGCGACGAAAAAAAAGCGCCGTGCCTTCGCGCGGCGCTTTTCTGCATGCGGCGACCTTGAGCGCGGGTCTCGAACCGGCCCGCGCGGCGGATCACGCGGCGGCGGAGGCCTTGGCCCAGGCGCCCCACACGCCCCTGTCGAACAGGCCCTTGATGGGCGCGGCGGCGTCGGTCGCCACTTTTTCCGCGAGGCTGGCGAAATCGCGCGCCTGCGCGCCGAAGATCTCGCCCTGCTTGCGAGCGAAATCAGCCTGCAGCGTCACGAGGTCCGGCAGGGTTTTGGCGGCGGCGGCGGCGCGCGCGTATTCAAAGCCGGCGTCGGCGTTGGCCTTCAGCGCGTCCACAGCCTTCAGCCGCAGCGCCTCGGCGCCTTCGCCGGAGACCTTGTAGGCGCTCTCGATGGAGGCGGCGACTTCCTCGGCCGCTTCCTTCAGGCGCGCATAGGCGGCGCGGCTCTGTTCGAGCGAGGTCTCGCTCGTGTGGCGGAGAAGCTCGCGCACTTCCTCGAGCTGGGCCATCGCGGTCTCCAGCGTTTTTGCGGGGTCGAGCGCGTCAGCCTTGGCGTCGGCCTTGGCTGCGATCTTTGCTGCGATCTTGGCGCCAGCCTTGGCCTCGACAGGAGCGGGCGCGCTCGGCGCGGCGGCGGCGGGACGGGGGGCGGTCTTGCGTGGGGTCGCCATGGGGAGCTCCTTTTAAGTGAGTGTCACTTCTTGACGCCGGCGGCCTTCTGGACCGCGTCGCCCAGCTCGCGCGCCTGTTCCTGATATGCGGCCATCTGCTGCTGGAGATATTCGGCCTGAAGGCGCAGGACCTCCTGCACGTCCTTGGCCTGCACGAGCTTCTCGGCGAGGTCGAAGGCGGAGGTCACGCTCTTTTCGGCGAAGGCGACGGCCTTGGAGCCGGCGTCCTTCACGCCCGTGTGGGCGCTGTTGGTGGCGGCGTCCATGTCGCCGGCGGTCTTGTGCACGGCGCCGATGAAGCCTTCGAAGGCCTTGCGGGCCTGAGCGACGCTGCGGCCGGCGAATTCACGCATTTCGGCCGGAATCTGGGTGGGGAACTCGTTCGTCATCGTCCTGTCTCCGTGATCCTGTCTGGCTTGCTTGCTTGCTGGCTTGATCTCGTCGGCGGCGGGACTGGGGGCTTTCCCCGGATCGGCCAAACGCCTGACCCGATAACGCAGGGCCCCGCTTCTCAGCGCCATGACGTCCATATAGCCAAAGTTTTGCTGCATTGCAACATAAATCTCGAGCGATGCTGCATCGCACAATAAACATTAAGAATGAACGCAGGCTTCGGGGGAAGACGGGCGCCTTTGCGTGGACCCTCCCCATGACCCAAGTTAATGATCCATTAAGCACGCCCTGGAGGCGGGATCAGGAAAGCGGGATGACGAACGACGCCCCCCATGTTTCGAGCGAGCGGCTCAGCGCCGCGCTTGCGGACCCCGCATTCGCGGCCGCTCCCGCTGGCGCGCCCCTGATCGCGGCCCTTGGGACGCCGCCCCGCATCGTCCACGCCAATGCGGCCGCGCTCGCGCTCTTCGGGGCGGACAGTCTCGCGAGCCTGCAGGCGCGCTGCCTTGCGGGCGGAGGGCGGTTGGCCGAGCTCGCCGAAACCCTGCGGCCGGGCGGACCGGTGCGGCTCGAACGTCTGCGCTTCGATCTGGGCGGGCGCGAGCTTGCGGCCATTTTCATGTGCCGCCGCACCGCGGAGCCGGAGCCCTTGTTCGTAGCCCTCGCCGCGCAGGCGCGCGCGGGCGCGGAGCCGGCCCCGTTCATCGCCGCGGCCGCGACCGCGCTTCATGCGCCGCGCGTGGAGACGCCCGCCGCCGCGCAAAGCGCGAGTCCCCGCTTCACATGGCGCACCGACGCCGCGCATCGCTTCGTCGCCATCGACGAGGCGCTCACGCGCGCGCTCGGCTGGCCGCGCGAGAAACTTCTGGGCGCGAGCTTTCTGGAATTCGCCGCGCAAGCCGGATTCGATCCGCAGGCGCGCCTGCGCGAGGCGCTTGCGAGCCGGCGCACGTGGAGCGGCGTGGAGGCGCGATGGCCGACCGCCGACGGCGCGGCGGCCGCCCCTGTCATGCTCGGCGCGGCGCCTCTCATGGAGCGCGGCAAGTTCGCCGGCTTCTCAGGCTTTGGCGTGATCCATCTCGCGCGGCTCGAGGCGCGCGCGCGCCTCGAACAACAAGCCCCCGCGATCGAGGAGGCGCAGCCGGAAAGCCCTGCGCCGCAGGCGGATCTCGCGCCCGAAAGCGCGCCCGAACCCCAACGCGCCCGTTTCATCGCGCCCAATGTGGTGGCGCTCGACGCATGGAAGACGGAGACCTCCGCGAAACCCGCCCCGGCGCCTGCGCCCGAAGGCGAGACGCATGAGAGCGCCGGAGATCAACCCGCCCGTCGACCAATCTCGGACGACGAACTGATCGAACTCTCGGCCCATGAGCGCAACGCCTTCCGCGAAATCGCGCGCGCGCTCGGCGCCGCCGCGGAAGCAAGCGAAAGGGCGCGGGCGAAAAACCCCAGCGAGGACCGCGCCGAAGAACGCGCCAAGGATCGCGCCGAGCCGAAAGAGACGCGCGCGACCGCAAGCGAGGACGCGGACGCGCAAGCAAGCGCCCGCAAGGACGCGCAAGCAAGCGCCCATGCGGACGCGCCACTTCCCGCCGCGTCTGAACGCGCGCAGGAAACGCCTGCGCCGCAGGGCCTCGCGCCGCAGAGCCTCCAGCCGCCCGCCGCAGCTTCCTTCGCCGCCGCGCTCGTCGATCGCATCGACGTGGGCCTGATGGTGTGCCGCGAGGGCGAGGCCGTCTATCTCAACCGCGCGCTTCTCCATGCGCTGGGCTACGCCGATGACGCGGCTTTCGCGGCCGCCGGCGGCGCGACCCACGCTTTCGCCGGCCGTTCGCTTGCGGAGGCCCATGGCGAGGACGGGCTCGCGCTGCGCGACAGCGCCGGCGCGACGCGCACTTTCGACGCGCGCCTCAAGACGATCGACTGGGAGGGCGGCCCGGCCATACTCATCACCTTCCGTGCGAAGGAGGCGAGCGAAGGCGAGAGCTCGCTCGCCATGGCGGGGCGCCTGCGCGCGCTCGACGCGGAGGCGCGCGCCTATGAGGCGGAGGCGCAGGAATTGCGCAGCATCCTCGACACAGCGACCGACGGCGTCGCCGTGCTCGACGAGACAGGCGCGATCCTGTCGCTCAATGCGGCGGCGGAAGCCCTGTTCGGCTGCGAGCGGCGCGACGTCGCCGGCAAGAGCTTCCTCACGCTGCTTGCGCGCGAGAGCCATGCGGCCGCGCAGGATTATCTCGCCGGCCTGCAAAGCGACGGCGTGCGCAGCGTGCTCAACGACGGCCGCGAGGTGACGGGCCGCGCCCAGCAGGGCGGCCATATCCCGATGTTCATGACGATCGGGCGCATCGGCGCGCCGCAGGACAAGCGCTTCTGCGCGGTGCTGCGCGACCTCACCCAGTGGAAGAACGCGGAGCGCGAACTCAAGGACGCGCGGCGCGAGGCGGAGCGCGTGAGCGCGCTCAAGTCCGACTTCCTCGCCAAGATCAGCCACGAAGTGCGCACGCCGCTCAACGCCATTCTCGGCTTCGCGGAAGTGATGATGGAGGAGCGCTTCGGCCCGCTCGGCTCTGAGCGCTACAGGGATTACCTGAAGGACATCCACGCCTCCGGCGCCCATGTGATGAGCCTCGTCAACGACCTGCTCGATCTCTCCAAGATCGAGGCGGGCCGGCTCGACCTCACCTTCGGCAGCGTGGACGCCAACCGCATCGTCAGCGAATGCGTGTCGCTGATGCAGCCGCAGGCCTTGCGCGAGCGCGTCATCATGCGCCTGTCGCTCGCCCCCAAACTGCCCAATCTCGTCGCCGACGAACGCTCGCTGCGCCAGATCGTGCTCAACGTCCTCTCCAACGCGGTGAAGTTCAACCAGCCCGGCGGGCAGGTGATCGTCTCGACCGCGCTGACGGATAGCGGCGACGCGATGCTGCGCGTGCGCGACACGGGCATCGGCATGAGCGACCGCGAGGTGGAGACGGCGCTCGAACCCTTCCGCCAGATCGAGACCTCGCGCCAGACAGCGGGCACCGGGCTTGGCCTGCCGCTCACCAAGGCTCTGGTGGAGGCCAATCGCGCCTCTTTCGCCATCCGCAGCCGCAAGGGCGAGGGCACGCTGGTGGAGATCGCCTTCCCCTCCACGCGGGTGCTGGCGGAATAGGCGCGCGGGCCAGCGTCGGCGGCGCCATATCCCGGTCACAAGTCTGATTGATCCCTCGGCTGGCCGCGCCATGATGGGCGCGGCATCGCGAAAGGCCGCCATGGGAATCCGCAACCTCGACCGGCTGTTCCACGCCCGCTCCATCGCCCTCGTCGGCGCGAGCCCCCGCGCGGGCGGCCTTGGCCATGCGGTGCTCGCCAATCTGCGCGCGGGCGGCTTCACGGGCCGCATCCATCTCGTCAACCCGCGCCATGCGCAGATCGACGGCGAACCCTGTTTCGCGCGCGTCAGCGATCTGCCGGAACAGCCGGACGTGGCGACCATCGTCGCGCCGCGCGATCAGGTGGAGGCGCTCGTGGAGGAATGCGCCGCATGCGGCGCCGCAGTGGTGATCGTCGTCACCGCCGATCCGCAGGGCCATGGGCCGCAATCCCTGCGCATGAAGCTGCGCGCCATCGCGCAGCGCACCGGCGTGCGCGTGATCGGCCCCAATTGTCTCGGCGTGCTCGCGCCCCGCATCGGGCTCGATTCCAGTTTCGCCGCCCATCGTCCGCCGCCGGGCGACCTCGCGGTGATTTCGCAATCAGGCGCCGTCACCGTGTCCCTGCTCGCCTTCGCCGCCGAGCGACGCGTGGGCTTCTCGGGCCTCGTCTCGCTGGGCGACATGGCGGACGTGGATTTCGACGACCTGCTCGACTGGTTCGCCCTGGATGCGGGCACGCGCGCGATCCTGCTCTATGTGGAGGCGATCGAAGACGCGAAGGGCTTCATGTCGGCGGCGCGCGCGGCCGCGCGCGTCAAGCCCGTCATCGTCATCAAGGCCGGGCGCTCACGCAAGGCGGCGCAGGCCGCCGCCACCCACACAGGCGCGCTCGCGGGCGCGGACGATGTCTACAGCGCCGCCTTCCGCCGCGCTGGCGTGCTGCGCGTGGACACGATCGACGAATTGTTCGCCGCCGCCGAAACTCTGGGCCGCATCGCGCCCTTCAAGGGCGAGCGGCTCGCCATTCTCACCAATGGCGGCGGGCTGGGCGTGCTCGCCGTCGATGAACTCATCGCGCTTGGCGGCAAGCTCGCCGAATTCTCGCCGGACACGCTCGCAAGGCTCGACGCCGCCATGCCTCCCGCATGGTCGCGCGCGAACCCCGCCGACATCGTCGGCGACGCGGACGCGGAGCGTTTCGCCGCCGCGATCGGGCCGATCCTCGACGATCCCGACGTTGACGCCGCAATGGTGATCCATTGCCCCACGGCGGTGTCGCGGCCGGCGGAAGTGGCCCATGCGGTCGTCGAGGCGGTGCGCGCGCAACGACGCGGCGCATGGCGCCAGAAACCGGTTTTCGCCGTCTGGCTGAGCGGCGACAGGGAATCGGGCGACGCCTTCGAAGAAGCGGGGATTCCCCATTTCGTCAGCGGCGGCATGCGCGGCTTCATGCATCTGGTGAAATGGCGCCAGGGGCGCGACGCGCTGATGGCGACGCCGGCGGGCATTCCCTCCTTCGAGCCGGACGTGGCGCGCGCGCAGGCGATTGTGGCGGCGTGCATCGCGCGCGGCGAACGCTGGCTCGACGCCGTCGAGATCGCGGGCCTGCTGCACGCCTATGGCGTGCCATGCGCGCAGGCCGAGCTCGCCGCGACTCCGGAGGAGGCGGCCGAGCGCGCCCTGCCCCTGCTCGCCCGGCACGGCGCCTGCGTGGTGAAGATTTTCTCGCGCGACATTCCCCACAAGTCCGACGTGAGCGGCGTGGCGCTGGACCTCACAAGCCCGCAGGCGGTGCGGGAGGCCGCGCAAGCCGTGATCGCGCGCGCCCGCGCGATGCGGCCCGACGCGAAGATCGAGGGCGTCACCGTGCATCCGATGATCCGTATGCCGAACGGGCGCGAACTGATCGCGGGCGTCGCCGAAGACCCGACCTTCGGCCCCGTGGTTCTGTTCGGGCGCGGCGGCACGGCGGTGGAGGTCATCAACGACAAGGCGCTGGCGCTGCCGCCCCTCGACATGGGGCTCGCCCATGCGCAGATCGAGCGCACCCGCGTCTCACGCCTGCTGCGCCGCTATCGCGACAAGCCGCAGGCGGACATCGACGCCGTCGCCCTGACGCTGGTGCGCATCGCGCAAATGTCCGCCGACATTCCCGAGATCCGCGGGCTCGACCTCAACCCGCTGATGGCGGACGAGACCGGCGTCGTCGCGCTCGACGCGCGCGTGGAGGTGGCGGCCTGCGAGACGCCTGCGCGCGCGGGCGCCAATCCACGCTTCGCGGTGGCGCCTTATCCGCGTTATCTGGAGCGCCGCCTCACGCTGCGCGACGGCGCGCGCATTTTCGCCCGGCCCGTGCGGCCGGAGGACGAGGAGACTTATCGCCGCTTCTTCCATCGCGTGACGCCTGAGGACCTGCGCCTGCGCTTTTTCGCGCCGGTGAAGGATTTCAGCCACGTGTTCATCGCGCGCCTGACGCAGATCGATTACGCGCGCGCCTTCGCGCTGTGCGCGATCGACGAGGCCGACGGCGAGATGGTGGGCGGCGTACGGGTGCTGCAGGGGCCGGATGAGACAAGCGGCGAATACGCCGTCCTGCTGCGCTCGGACTTCAAGGGCCGCGGGCTCGGCTGGGCGCTGATGCGCTGCGCCATCGACTACGCCCGCAGCGTCGGGCTCACCACGCTCAAGGGCCATGTGCTCAGCGAGAACCGCGCCATGCTCGACCTGTGCGCGCGGCTTGGTTTCGAGGTGGTGGACGACCGCGACGACATCGGCCTGAAAACCGTCGTGCTCGACGTGCGCCACGAAGGCCTGTCAGGCCCCGATCATCCTTCCGCCAGCACCACGTGAAGCCGGCGCGGGCCGTGGGCGCCGAGCAGCAGTTTCTGCTCGATGTCGGCGGAGCGCGACGGCCCGGTGATGAAATTGACCGTGCGCGGCAGGACGCCGGCGCCGAAGCGCGTGCGCGCGAGCGCCCAGACGCTCTCGTAATCCGGCAGGACGTCCGCGGCGCGCAGGATCGCCACGTGATTGTCGGGCAGAAAATTGAGCGTGGTGGGATTATGCGGGCCGGAGAAGAAGACGAGCGTGCCCGTCTCCGCGACGCCCGCCTCCGCAAAGCTCACCGCGTTGAGATCATCGCCGGCGGAGGCGCCTTGCGAAATGGCGAGCCCGGCCGCGCTCCATGGGAGTTCCGCAAGGCGTTTGTCCGCGCCCATGCGCAGACGCGCCGGCAGATCATGGGCGCGCAGGAAGGCTGCGACGGCGCCGGGCGCGGCGTCGAGCGAGGCCACGCGCTCCACGCTCGTCTGCACGGCCTGCGCCTGCGCGAGGAAGGTCTCAACGCGCGCGGCCTGCTCGCCGTGTCCGCGCAGGGGGCGAACGCCCGGCGCGGCGGCGGCGATGCGCGCAGCGGCGGCCGCATGACGGGGGCCGGGCTGGGCGGAGGCGCCGAGCGACCGGCGCACATTGGCGAGAATGTCGTCGCGCGCGCTCATCTGCGTCGTCCCTTCCATTGCGCCTGAAACGTATCGCCCTGCGGGGCGGGCATGTCGCGGCTTTGCGTCCAGCCCGAGGCGAAGGGCAGACGCGCGATGCGGCCGCGTCCGCGCGCCATAAGAGCGAGCGCGCGGGCGGCGGCGCGCGCGGCGAGGCCGTAAAGCGCGGGCCTGCGCGCGAAGAAAGCCCACAGCCGCAGGCTTCCCCGCACGGCGGCGGGCGCAAGATGGCGCTCGAACTCGCGCTCGCGCCAATGGCGCATGAGTTTGGGCAGGGGAATGCGCACCGGGCACACGCTCTCGCAGCGTCCGCAGAACGTGGAGGCGTTGGGCAGATGGCCCGCCTTGTCCACGCCGATCAGCGAGGGCGTGAGCACCGCGCCCATGGGGCCGGGATAAACCCAGCCGTAAGCGTGCCCGCCCACCGCGTGATAGACGGGACAATGGTTCATGCAGGCGCCGCAGCGGATGCAGCGCAGCATCTCCTCAAACGCGCCGCCCAGCATGGCGGAACGTCCGTTGTCGACAAGCACGACATGATATTGCTCCGGTCCGTCGTCATCCTCAGCGCGGCGCGGGCCGGTGGACAGCGTCGTGTAAACCGACATGTCCTGCCCGGTCGCCGAGCGCGCGAGAACGCGCACGAGGCCGGCGACATCCTCGAGCGTGGGCGCGATCTTCTCGATCGAGGCGACGACGACATGGATGCGCGGCAGGATCTGCGACAGGTCGCCATTGCCCTCATTGGTGACGATGATCGAGGAGCCGGTCTCCGCCACCAGGAAATTGGCGCCTGTCACGCCCATGTCGGCGGCGAGGAATTGCGCGCGCAATTGCGCCCGCGCCTCCGCCAGAAGGCTTTCGGGAGCGGCGAGGTCGCGCCCCTCCGGCAGATGGACATGGGCGCGGCGGAACTCCGCCTCCACATCCTCCTGATTGAGATGGACGGCGGGCGCGATGATGTGCGAGGGCGCCTCGCCGCGCAGCTGGATGATGTATTCGCCCAGATCCGTCTCCACCGCGCGCATGCCCGCGCGCTCGAGCGCCGCGTTGAGGCCGATCTCCTCGGAGACCATGGACTTGCCCTTCGCCACCGTGCGCACGCCGTTGCGGCGCGCGAGATCGACGACGATCGCGCAGGCCTCCTCCGCATTGCGCGCCCAGTGCACATGGCCGCCCGCCTCGCGCACCTTGCTCTCATACATCTCCAGATAGACGTCGAGATGGGCGAGCACATGGTCGCGCAGGTCGCGCGCCTGATCGCGCAGCGCCTCGAACTCCGGCAGGCCGGCTGCGGCTGCGGCGCGACGGGCGATGAAATTGGTGCGCACATTGCCGAGCGCCTTTTGCAATTGCGCGTCGTCGAGGGCGCGGCGCGCATTGTCCTTGAAGCGCTCCGACGTGGAGAAGGCGGTCACGCTAGTCTCCCCAGTTGAGAATGCTCATGAGATTGCTGCTCTTGTCGGTCCATACGATCTCCGCGCGGCCCTTGTCGCGCCATTCGGAGATCTCCTCTTTCACTTCCGGCGTCTCGAAGAAAGCCTTGTCGCGCGTGTAGAGCGCCCAGGAGATCGGCTGTTCGCATTCCTCGCTTTCAGCCGTCTCGAACCAGCGCACGTCGAGGCCGAAGCGGCGCGCCATGCCGCGATGCAGCGGCGCCATCTCGAACGTGTCGAGCTCGAAATTGATAGCGAGCACGCCATCGGGCGCGAGATGGGCGAGATAGACCTCGAAGGCTTCCTGCGTCATCAGATGCATGGGCGGCGAGGCGCCGCGGAAGGCGTTCATCACCAGCACGTCGAAGTTCTGTTTCTGCCCGGCGGCGAGCTGGCGCTCGAGCACGAGGCGGCCGTCGCCCAGGAGCACGTCGGTCTGCGCCCGCGTCTCCTTGAGGAAGTAGAAGCGCCGGTTGACGATGTCGAGCACGGCGGGATTGAGCTCGTAATAACGCATCACGTCGCCCGCGCGGCCAAGCCCCGCCACCATGCCCGCGCCCAGCCCCACCACGCCGATGCGCAGCGGCGCCTTGGGATCGGCGCGACGCTTGGCGTGGTGATCGAAGACGAGGCCGAGAGCGCTGTCGGCGTCGAAGCCGCAGGAGGGTTCGAGATGTTTCTCGACCTTCTGGTATTGCGAGCCCTGATCGACGCCCGCCTGCTGCATCACGAGGCTGAAATGTTCGGGATCGCGCTCGTCCTCTTTCACCACGCGCAGCACGCCGTAGAAATTGCGCACGCGCTCCACCAGCACGTCCTCGGTGCGCGCCTCGTCATGGATCGCGACGCCCACGCCGAACAGGAAGAAGACGCCCGCCACGCCCGCAGCCGGCGTGCGCCATGAGCGCGCGTCCACGCGCAGCTCCCGCCACAAGATCCACGCCGCCGCCGCGCCGATGGCCGTGAGCACGATCTGATGCTCGAAATAGTCGCGCAGGACGAGAGGCGCGAGCATGGCGACCGCGACGCCGCCCAGCGCGCCGCCGAAAGAGATCGCGAGATAGAACTTCGGCAGGCGCGCAGGCGGGGGCTGCAGGCGCACCATTTCGCCGTGGCAGATCATGCAGCCCACGAACAGCGTCGCGCTTTGCAGCGCAAGCTGCGCGAGCAGGTCGGCGGAGGTCTCCGGCCGCGTCATCATCAGCGTGACGCCGCCCAGCAGCAGGAAGGCGAGCGCGAACGGCCCGCGCCTGTAGAGCCCCTGCCCGCCGAAGGCGATGACGAAGGTCAGCAGATAAAGGCTCAGCGGCGCGATCCACAGGAAAGGCACCACGGCCGACCATTGGGTGATCGCATTGGTGGTGGCGAGAAGCAGGATCGAGCCCAGCGCCGAATAGAGAATCCACAAGGCCGGCGCGTCCTCGCCTGTCGCACGCATCGGAGCACGCATGGGCGCGCGCGCGGCCTGTGGGGCGGCGAGCGCGCCGTCTTCGGGCGCCGCGCGCATGGCGATCCACGCGCAGAAGGCGAACAGCGCCGCATAGACGACGAAGGCCCATGACCAAAGCGTCGTCTGCTCGCCGCTCGACAGCATGCGCTCGAAGACGAACGGATAGCTCAGCAGACCGAGGAAAGAGCCGAAATTGGACGCGGCGAAGAAGCGCGCGGGATCAAGCCCCGCGCCCGCGCTCGCCAGCCAGCGCGACAGGAGCGGCGAGGTGGTGGCGAGCGCCATATAGGGCAGGCCCACGCTGGCCGCGAGCAGGGCGACGATGCGCCATGTCGGATCGTCCTCGGCGCCGGGCTTCCAGCTTTCCGAGGGCGTGATGGGCAGGAAGAGCAGCACGAGGGCCAGCAGCGCAAGCTGGACCTTCGCCTGCGTGGCGACGGGGAACGGCAAGGTCACGAGATAGGCGAGCGCATAGCCCGCCAGCAGCGCCACCTGAAAGAACAGCATGCAGACGATCCAAGTCGTCGCGCTGCCGCCAAACCAGGGCAGGATGTATTTCGCCAGCATCGGCTGCACCTGAAACAGCAGAAAGCCGGCGAGCGCCATGACGCTGGCGAAGGCGGTGGCGACGACGAGGCGGCCTGATGCTCGATCCATGAAAATCCTCGATGACGCGCTGGCGCCCTGTCTGGTTCAGCGAGAAGGGACGTCGGCGCCGCCCGCGATCGGCGGATCCTGCGTCATGTCGGCGAGGACTTCCGCCACATGCCGCACCTCCACGTTCGAACCCCGCCGCGCGAGCTTGCCGGCGATGTTCATGAGGCAGCCGAGATCGCCCGCCAGCAGCACGCCGGCGCCGCCCTCCTGCCCCGCGCCGGCGCAGGCCGCCTGCGCGCAATCGGCCTTGGCGCTCACGATGGCGTCGGAGATGTCGCCATATTTCACCGCGAAGGTTCCGCCGAACCCGCAGCACACGTCGGCGTCCTTCATCTCCGCGAGCGTGAGCCCCTCCACGCTGCGCAGCAGCGCGCGCGGCTGTTCGCGCACGCCCAGTTCGCGCAGGCCCGCGCAGGAATCGTGATAGGCGACGGGCCGGGCGAACGCCGCGTCCACCGCGCGCACGCCCAGCACGTCGTAGAGGAAACTGGTCAGCTCGTGGGTTTTCGCCGCAAAGGCGCGGGCGCGCGCGCTCAGCGCCGGATCGTCCGCGAAAAGTTCAGGGTAATGACGCGCCGCCATGCCCGCGCAGGAGCCGGAGGGCGCCACCACATGGTCCACATTGGCGAAAGCGTCCATCATGGCGCGCGCAAGGTCGCGCGCGCTCGCCCGGTCGCCGGAGTTGTAGGCGGGCTGGCCGCAGCAGGTCTGGGGCGGCACGATGACCTCGCAGCCCGCCTCCTCCAGCAGGCGCGCGGCCGCAAAACCGACGCTGGGCCGGAAAACATCCACCAGGCAGGTGACCAGCAAGCCAACCCGAACCGCCTCGCCGTCCCGCGCCATTTCATCCCCGTCGTCGTCGATCATGGAGAACGCCGGCGCGCAGATTGCCCCGCCCTCCTCCCTCTTGCAAGATCGCATGGGCGCGGCTTTGCCGAGCGGCGCCTTGCGCGCTATATGAAAGCGCTGTCCAGACGCCCGGCCCGGGGGCCGCGGGAGGCCTGATGAGCGAGATCCTCTTTCCTGAACCCGACGCCGGCGTGCTTGGCCGGCGCGACAAGATCCTGTCCGATCTTGCGGGCCTGCTTCCCGCCGAATGCCTGATCGTCAGCGAGGACGAGCGGCGCGCCTTCGAAACAGACGCGCTCACCGCCTATCGCCGGCTTCCCCTCGCCGTCGCCCTGCCGCGCGACACGCGGGAGGTGAGCGCGCTGCTGCGCTATTGCCACGAGGCGGGCGTGAAAGTGGTGCCGCGCGGCGCCGGCACCTCCCTTTCGGGCGGCGCCATCCCGCAGGAAGACGCGCTGGTGATCGGCGTGTCGAAGATGAACCGCATCCTCGACGTGAACCTCTCCGACCGCACCATCCGCGTGCAGGCGGGCGTCACCAATCTCGCGGTGTCGGAAGCGGTCGCGCCGGACGGTTTCTTTTACGCCCCCGATCCCTCCTCCCAGCTCGCCTGCACGATCGCGGGCAATATCGGCATGAATTCCGGCGGCGCCCATTGCCTCAAATACGGCGTCACCACCAACAACGTGCTCGGCGCGACGGTCGTCTTGATGAACGGCGACGTGGTGGAGCTCGGCGGCGGCGCCTTCGATGCGCCGGGGCTCGACCTTCTGGGCGTGCTCGTGGGCTCGGAAGGCCAGCTCGGCGTCGTCACCGAGGCGACCCTGCGGCTCGTGCGCGCGGCGGAAGGCGCAAGGCCGGTGCTGTTCGGCTTCGATTCCAGCGAGGCGGCGGGCGCCTGCGTGGCGGCGGTGATCGGCGCGGGCATCGTGCCAGTCGCCATGGAGTTCATGGACCGGCCCGCGATCCAGATTTGCGAGGCCTTCGCCAAGGCGGGCTATCCGCTGGACGTGGAGGCGATGCTGATCGTGGAGGTGGAAGGCTCGGACGCGGAAATGGACGCGGAGCTTGCGCGCATCGTCGAGATCGCGCGCGCCCACGGCGTGCGCGTGGTGAAGGAATCGCGCTCGGCCATGGAGACCGCGCTGATCTGGAAAGGCCGCAAATCCGCCTTCGGCGCCACCGGCCGGGTGGCTGATTACATCTGCATGGACGGCACGGTGCCCACAGGCCAGTTGCCCTACGTGCTCAAGCGCACGGCGGAGATCGTCGAGAGCTACGGGCTGAGCGTCGCCAACGTGTTCCATGCGGGCGACGGCAATATGCATCCGCTCATCATGTATGACGTGAACGATCCCGCCTCGCAGGCGAAGGCGGAGGCGGCGGGCATGGACATTCTGCGCCTGTGCGTGGACGCCGGCGGCTGCCTCACCGGGGAACATGGCGTGGGCATCGAGAAGCGCGACCTCATGCCCCACCAGTTTTCGCAGGCCGACCTCGCCCAGCAGATGCGCGTGCGCGCGGCGTTCGATCCGCAATGGCTGCTCAACCCCGCCAAAGTGTTTCCGCTTGAAGGCCGGGTGCGCGAATGAGCCTGCTCGCTCCCCGCACGCCCGACGAGGCCGCGGACATGGTGCGCGCCGCGCGGGCGGATGGACGCACGCTCGACATCCGCGGCGGCGGCACGCGCGCGGGGCTCGGCCGACCGCGTCGCGCGCAGGACGTCCTTTCGACGCAGGCGCTGAGCGGCGTCACGCTCTATGAACCCGCCGAACTCGTGGTGCGCGCGCTCGCAGGCACGCCGCTGTCGCAGGTGGAGGCGACGATCGCCGAGAAGAAGCAGATCCTGCCGTTCGAGCCGATGGACCATCGCGCCATTTACGGCGCGACGGGCGAGCCCACGATCGGCGCCGTGGCGGCCTGCAATCTCTCCGGCCCGCGGCGCGTGCGGGCAGGCGCGGCGCGCGATTCCCTGATCGGCGTGCGCTTCGTCAACGGCGCGGGCGAGATCGTCTCAAGCGGCGGGCGCGTGATGAAGAACGTCACCGGCCTTGATCTCGTGAAACTCTCCTGCGGCGCCCATGGCACGCTCGGCCTGCTGACGGAAGTCACGTTCAAACTTCTGCCGACGCCGCGCGCGGCCGGAACCCTCGTCATGGACGGGCTCGAAGACGCGCGCGCGGTTGAGGCGATGTCAGCCGCGCTCGGCTCGCCTTTCGAGGTGAGCGCCGCCGCGCATGATCCCGCGCGCCGCCTCACCGCGCTGCGGGTGGAGCATGCGCCTGAATCCGTCGATTACCGGCTCGCCGCGCTCGCAAAGCTCATGGGCCGCTATGGGAACGCGCGGCGCATGGACGAGGACGAGGCGGACGCATGGTGGCGCGACATTCGCGACGCGCGCCCGCTCGCCGCGCGTCCTGAGCCGCTGTGGCGCGCATCGGTTCCGCCAAGCCGCGCGCCGGCGCTTGTGGAAAGCCTCGCGGCGCAGGGCTTCGCGCAGGCCTGGCTCTATGATTGGGGCGGCGGACTCGTCTGGCTCGCAGGCCCGGCGGACGCGACAAGCGCGCGCGCCATCCATGCGCAGGCGACGCAGGCGGGCGGACACGCCACGCTCGTGCGCGCGCCCGACGCCGCGCGCGAAACGCTCGACGCCTTCCAGCCGCTTGACGCAGCGCTCGCCAAACTCACGCGCCGCGTGAAGGCGAGCATGGATCCCGATTTCATCCTCAACCCCGGCCGCATGTACGCGGACATTTAGGCGCGCCATGCAAACAAGCTTCTCGCCCGCACAGCTCGCCGACCCGCATATGCGGGAGTCGGAGAAAATCCTGCGCACCTGCGTGCATTGCGGCTTCTGCACCGCGACCTGCCCGACCTATCTGCTGCTGGGCGACGAGCTGGATTCGCCGCGCGGGCGCATCTATCTCATCAAGGACATGCTGGAGAACGACAAGCCGGCCTCGGCGGAAGTCGTGAAACATGTCGACCGCTGTCTCTCCTGCCTGTCGTGCATGACCACATGCCCTTCGGGCGTGCATTACATGCATCTCGTCGACCATGCGCGCGCGCATATCGAAAAGACCTATGCGCGCAGCCGGGCCGACCGGCTGATGCGCGACCTGCTCGCCGCCGTCCTGCCTTACCCGGGGCGCTTCCGGCTGGCGCTGGCGGGCGCCTTTTTCGCAAAGCCGTTCCGCCCGCTGCTGGCGCGCGTTCCCGGCGTCGGCGCGCGTCTTTCGGCGATGCTGGCCCTTGCGCCGAGCAAGTTTCCCACGCGCGAGCGCGCAGAGCCGGCGAAGGCGAAGGCGCAGGGCGCGCGCCGCGTGGCGCTGCTGGAGGGCTGCGCGCAGCCTGTCCTGCAGCCCTCCATCAATGCGGCGACCCGGCGCGTGCTTGCGCGCGCGGGCGTGAGCGTGGCGGAGGCGCCGGAAGCCGGCTGCTGCGGCGCGCTTGTGCATCACATGGGGCGAGAGGCCGACGCGCTCGCCTTCGCGCGCCGCAATGTGGACGCCTGGATCGCGCTGATGGAGCGCGAGGGCGTGGAGGCCATTCTCGTCACGGCGTCAGGCTGCGGCACGACGATCAAGGATTACGGCTTCATGCTGCGCGACGATCCCGCCTATGCGGAGAAGGCGGCGCGGGTGAGCGCTGCGGCGCGCGACGTGAGCGAATATCTGGCGACGCTCGACCTGCCGACGATTCCGCGCGCGCGCAAGATTCCCGTCGCCTATCATTCCGCCTGCTCGCTGCAGCACGGCCAGCAGATCCGCGAGGAGCCCAAGCGGCTGCTGCGCGCCGCAGGCTTCGATGTGCGTGACGTTCCGGAAGGGCATATCTGCTGCGGGTCGGCGGGCGTGTACAACATCATGCAGCCGGAGATCGCCGGGCGCCTGAAAGCGCGCAAGCTCGCCAATATCGCGCGCACGCGGCCGCGCATCGTGGCGACGGGCAATATCGGCTGCATCACGCAATTGTCCGGCGGCGCCGGCGTTCCAGTGCTCCATACCGTCGAGCTGATCGACTGGGCGCAAGGCGGGCCGCAACCGCCAGCGCTTGATGGCGCTGGATTTTACGACTGATCTGTGGCGTCCTGCCTTGCGGCGGGAGCGGCTCCGCCAGGAGGTTCGACATGGCGCGCAAGACGACGGCCAAAAAAGCAGCCAAAAAGACGGCCAAGAAAGCAGCGAAAAAAGCGGCCAAAAAGTCGGCCAAGAAGGCCGTGAAGAAAGC
>CAZHOK010000001.1:106046-130531 GCA_964534115.1 uncultured Beijerinckia sp. | reverse complement strand
GCCGTGAAGAAAGCGGCGAGCAAGGCGACCAAGAAAGCCGCCAAAAAAGCCACGAAGAAAGCCACGAAGAAAACCGCCGGAAAGGCTGCGGCCAAGCCCGCGCGCAAACCTGCGAGCAAGGCGACGCGCAAGCCTGCAAGCAAGCCTGCGAGCAAGAAAGCGGCTGCGAAGAAGTCGCCTGCGAAAAAGCCGCTTGCGAAAAAGCCGGCTGGGAAAAAGCCCGCCGTTCCCGCCCCGCGCGCGCGCCGCGCGCCCTCGCGCCTGTCTGCGAACCGCCGCGCGGGCGCCCGCAAGCCGGCGTCGCGTGAGGCGCTGGTGGTGCGCGCGGTCTCCGACGCGCCCAAGCGCGCGCCGCGCAAGCCCGCCAGAAAGCGTCCCGCCAAGGCCCCCGCGCCCGTCGCCGCCCGCGTGAAGGGCGCGCGCCCCGCAAAGCCCGGACGGGCGGCGAAGACGGCGCGCGCGCGCATCGAGGCGCGCGGGGCCGGCAAGTCCGCCTCGCCGCTCATGGGCAATGCGCGCACGCCGGTGACGGCGCAGAGCAAGCCGGGCGGGCGCAAGGCTCCCTTCCGCCTGCACGCCCTTGGCCTGCGCGAGGAACATCCCACCGACGCGCCGCGCGTCGAGATGCTGTTGCGCGCCGCACAGGAGGCGCAGGCCCAGAACGCGCTCTCGGCCGAGGCCATGGCGCATCTGCGCACGCAAGGCGAGATCGCCGCCGCGCTGGTCGCGGAATATGAGGATGCGCTGGTGGGCCATGTCGTGCTCGTGCGGGCGAGCGCGCCGGGGCCGGAGGGCGAGCGCGCAGCCGCCCTGCTCGCCAGCCTCGTCGTGAGCGAGACGCTGGCGGGGCTGGGCGTCGACGCCCACCTGCTCTCGGCCGCGCTGGAACAGGCGCGGGCGGCAGGGGCGCGCGTGGCGCTGGCGCGCGCGGGCGGCGCGGCGCTGAGCGCGCTCGGTTTTGCACCGCTGGGAGACGCCGCCGCGCAAGGCGGGGGGGATGCGACTCACGCCCTGGAGCTTGGCGAGGCCGAAGGCGAACCCGGGGAATCGGAGCCGCAGAACGCGCCGTGACCCCAGGCGCCGTACTGTGGCGCCGCAGCAACAGCGCTCCGGGATGTGACGCGTTAACCAATCCACAAGCTCTGCGATGCGGAAAATTGCCCAAAAAAGAGGCAAATGCTCAAGGCTTTGTCTTGCCGCCAAGCTGCTTACGTGGATTCCTGCCCCCAGCATTAAATGCTAAACGGAGAATTCGAATGAAGAAGATCACGACTGCGGTCCTCGCCACGTTTGCGCTGGCCGCTCCGGCCGTCGCCGCCGACCTCGGCGGCCTGAAGAAGGCTCCGCCGGCTCCGGTCGTCGTCTCGCCGTGGGATTTCGCCGTCGGCGGCAAGCTGATGAGCGACTATAACTTCCGCGGCATTTCGCAGTCCGACCGCGGCGCGGCCGTGACGGCCTACGGCGAAATCCGCTACAACCTGTCGGATTCCTACCAGCTCTACGCCGGCGCCCAGGGCTGGAGCGTGAAGCTCCCCACCGACCCGACGATGGAGCTCGACCTCTACGCCGGCGTCCGCCCGACCTTCGGCGCGCTCGCGCTCGACATCGGCGTGATGCAGTACGTCTATCCGAACGAGCTGCGCACCGTGGCCCCCTACCAGACCGACTTCACCGAGGTCTACGGCAAGGGCACGTACACGATCAACGACATGTTCACGGTCGGCGCGAACCTGTTCTACACGCCTGACTGGCTGGGCACGGGCGCTTCGGGCACCTACGCCTCGGCGACCGCCAAGGCCACCCTGCCGGGGAACTTCTCGGTCTCGGGCGAACTCGGCCGCTACATGTTCGGCACGCCGAACGCGGGCTTCACGACCGAAGACTACACCTATTGGAACGCGGGCGTTTCCTACGCCTACAAGTTCGCGACCCTCGACCTGCGCTACCACGACACCACGCTCAAGAGCGGCACCTGCCTCGCCATGGCGGGCGGCGCCAAGTGGTGCGGCGCGGCTTACATCGCCACGCTCTCCTTCGATCTGACGTCGAAGGACATCCGCTAAACATCCCTTCCCGGGATTTTTCAGTAGCGCGCCGCCCCTATGGGCGGCGCGTTTTTTTATGCGCTACGCCAGACCTTGCGGCGCGCTTACATGACGACGACGGTCGCTCCCAACCGCACGCGCCCGTAAAGATCCTCCACATCCTCGTTCATCATGCGGATGCAGCCCGAGGAGACGTTCTGCCCGATCGTCCAGGGCTCATTGGTGCCGTGGATGCGATAGAGCGAGGAGCCGAGATAGAGCGCGCGCGCGCCAAGCGGATTGTCCGGCCCGCCCTTCATGAAGCGCGGAAGGTCGGGGCGGCGCTTCAGCATTTCCGGCGGCGGCGTCCAGTCCGGCCATTCCGCCTTGCGGCTGATGCGCTTCACGCCCGACCATTCGAAGCCCGGACGTCCGACGCCGATGCCGTAGCGGATCGCCCGACCGCCCGGCTGCACGAGATAGAGATAGCGGCTGGGGGTATCGATCACGATCGTGCCGGGCCGATGCTTGCCGGCGTAGGGCACTTCCTGCCGCAGGAAGGCGGGATCGACGCCGCCGCGCGACAAAGCGAGCGCGTCAGCCGCGCCCGCCGCGGCGCCGGCCGCCGGCGCGAAGGCCATCCGCCGGGGGGCGGGCTGCGCAGGCTGCGGCGCGAAGGCGGGCTCCGGCGCATTGTAGACGGCGCCGCCGCCATAGCTGCCGGTCCAGCGCGAGACGGGCTGCACGCGCTCGCGCCCCGGCTCACCGACCGCCGCCAGGCCGTGGACCACATAGCCCTCCTGCCAGCGCGACTGGGCGAGCGCAGGCGCGCTCAGCGCGGCGAGAGCGCCCAAAGCGGCGAGGGCGACAACCACAGGGGCCGCCGGTCCGCCGCAGGGGCCGGGGCGAGAATCACCAAATGAATCTGAACGCATGAACGCGACTCCGAACGCACGCAGGCGACCGTGCGCCCGCAAACCAAGCATTCGTTAGCGTAAAGGAGCTTCGTTTAAGCTCAGTTCAAGTTAATGGTTAGTGGGCGGTGAAGCCCGCTTGCGCGCGCGCCGCCAGCCCGGAAAGCCGCGGCTGCGCAGACCCGCAAGGTCGAGCGCGAAGGCGCAGGCGAGGAAAACGAGCGCGCCAAGCATCGCCTGCGCGAGCAAAAGCGCGGCGCCGGGCGCGAAGGCGTTGCGCAGCGGCCAGACGCAGGCCGCCATGGCGAGGGCGGCGAGGCCGGTTCTGGCCGCCTCGCGCGGCGCTAGTCCCGGCAGGCCCGCGCGCCGCAACAGCCCGGCCATGAGCGCGCAGGCGCAGGCGAAGGACAGGGATTGGGCCAGCGCGACGAAAGCCGGCGCAGGCGCGAACAGCGCAAGCCCGTTGGCCGCGAAAGCGCAAGCCGCCCCCGCGATCAGCGGCGCGGAGGCGCGCCGGATCTGGAACGCCGGCTGCAAGCCATAGCTCGTCAGCGCGAGGCAGAAGAAGCCCGGCAACAAAGTCTCGAAACGCGCGAGGAAGAGGCCGTGAAAATCAGGCGGGGCGAGCGCGCTTTCAAGCGAGGGCGCGACAAGCCAAAGGCCGAGCGCGGCGGGCGTCAGCAGCGCGAAAGCGACCGCGAGATTGCGCGCGGCCTGTTCCTGCGCCGCCTGCGCGCCGCCCGTCTCCTCCGCGCGCACGGCGAGCTGGAACAAGAAGACGTCGAGCGCGGCGCCAAGCGCCGCCAGCACGCGCCAGCCGACGTCGAAAGCCAGCGAGAAATAGCCGCTCTCCGCATAGCCCCAGCGCGCGGCGACGATCGCGCGATCCAGCATCGGCCCGGCGAGATAGAGCGCGCCAGCCAGCACGACTGGCGCCGCGTAACGCAGGCTCGCCACGGCCTCAGCCCGCAGCGCGCCGCGCGCGCAGACGACATGGGCGGGCGCGGGGAGCGCGGCGCGCGCGATGAGAAGTGCGAAGGCGAGCGCGGCGGCGGCGCCCGCGAGCGCCGCGTCAGCGCGCCCGCTCCATGCGGCGGCGCCGATCACGCAGACCGTCGCGCCCGCGTTCTTCGCCAGCATCAGGCGCAGGAACGCGCTATCGAGAAACAGCGAGCGCGCGAGCGCCGCGCGATAATCGTAAAGCCCGTTCAAGATCGCCATGGCGCCGGCGGCGAGCGCGAGCCAGCGCAGATCCTCGGGCGCGAGAAGCGCGAGGGCGCAGGCGAGCGCGGCGCAGGCGACGGCGCCCGCGAGAAAGCCGCGGTCGAGGGCGGCGCGCAGCGCAGGGCGTTCGTCGCCCACGCGGCGCGAATGAAAGCGCGCCGCCGCCAGACGCAGCCAGTCGAAGACGACCGCCTGCGCAAGCCCCGCGCCCGCCAGCCCAAGCGCAAAACGCCCAAACTCCTGCGCGCCGAGAAGGGCGGCGCAGGCGAGCCCCACCAGCAGGCTGAAGACGGCGTTGGAAAGATAAGCGGCGAAGATCGTCATCGGCGTCCGTGCGCGGCGAATCGACTCCGCCAAAGCCCACCCTAAGCCCGCCCGCCTTGCGAACAAGCCGGCGCTGCAGCCGGGTTTGCCACGACGCGCCCCAGCGCCTATGAAAGCCATCCCGGTGCGGGCGAACCCCGCCCATCCAGAAAGCGCCATGGCCCGCGACGTCTCCGACACGACTCCCATCTCCTCGCGACGCGAGCTGACGGAATGGCTTGAAGCCGGCTGCAAGCCGCAGGGGCCTTTCCGCCTGGGCACGGAGCACGAGAAGTTCCCCTTCTATCTCGACGACCTTTCGCCCGTTCCTTATGACGGCGCGCGCGGACGCGGCGGCATCAAGGCGCTGCTCGAAGGCGTGCAGGCCGCCACCGGATGGGAGCCGATCACCGACGGCGACGCGCTGATCGGCCTGTTCGACGCGCAAGGCGGCGGCGCGATTTCGCTGGAGCCCGGCGGCCAGTTCGAACTCTCCGGCGCCCCGCTCGACGACGTGCACGCCACGCGCGCGGAGCTGGCGACGCATATGGAGGTCGCGAATGCGGCCGCGCAGCGCCACGGCGTCGGCTTCCTCGGCCTCGGCATGAGCCCCCTGTGGCGGCTCGACGAGACGCCGCGCATGCCCAAGAGCCGCTACCGCATCATGACCGACTACATGCCGAAGGTCGGCTCGCGCGGCCTCGACATGATGTACCGCACCTGCACCGTGCAGGTGAACGTGGATTTCCGCAGCGAGGCGGACATGGTGCGCAAGCTGCGCGTCTCCCTCGCCCTGCAGCCGATCGCGACCATCCTGTTCGCCAACTCGCCCTTCACCAACGGCGCGCTGAACGGGCGCCTCTCGGAGCGCTCCGAGATCTGGCGCGACACCGACAATGCGCGTGCGGGCATGCTGCCCTTCGTGTTCGAAGACGGTTTCGGCTTCGAGCGCTATGTGGATTACGCGCTCGCCACGCCGATGTATTTCGTCAAGCGCGGCGCGACCTATCATGACGTGGCGGGCGCCGACTTCCGCCATTTGCTGGACGGGCGCCTCGACGCGCTGCCGGGCGAACGCGCCACCATGTCCGACTGGGCGAACCATCTGTCCACGATTTTTCCGGAAGTGCGCCTGAAGCGCTACATGGAGATGCGCGGCGCGGATTCCGGCTCGCAGGCGCATATCCTCGCGCTCTCCGCCTTCTTCGTCGGCCTGCTCTATGACGAGGACAGCCTGACCGCCGCATGGGATCTCGTGAAGGGATGGAGCGCGCAACAGCGCCAGAGCCTGCGCGACGACGCGCCAGCGCGCGGCTTCGATGCGCAGATCGCCGGACGCAGCGCGCGCGACGTTGCGCGCGACGCGCTTGCGATCTCCCGCGCGGGCCTGCGCCGACGCGCGCGGCTCGACGAAAAAGGCGCCGACGAGACGATCTATATCGACCTGCTCGATGAGCGCGTCGCGCGCGGACGCACCGCCGCGCAGGAGCTGATCGACCTGTTCAACGGTCCCTGGAAGGGCTCCGTGCGGCCGGCCTTCGACTCCTGCCGCATGTGAAACGAATTAAAAAACGAATTGCGGACAATTTGAATCATCCGGTCAGGCCGGCGTCGACCATGGACGCGGAAAGGCCTTCTGGAATGGTCGTAAGTCACTGATTCAGTCGATCTTAACCAGGCTCGTTAGGGACTCGCGGCCCCCCCGCCGGCATTCTCGCCCCAGACATCGACGAGGGGGCGACATGACCGAAGCCAGCGCCAATCACATGCGCATCGAAACCGCGACGCCGCGTTCGGCGGCGGGCCTGCGCGACCCGCGCGCCGAAGGCGGCCAACGCGACGTGACGCTGACGCGCCATCGCGTGACGATCCGCCGTCGCTATGCGGGCGTGGGCATGAAGATCGCCGTGCCGACGCAGGCCTATCGCGGCGTCGTGCTGTCGCTGGAGAGCAATGCGCGCGGCCGCGCCCATTTCCGTGTGACGCTGCGCCATGACGATCCCGACCTCAGCGTGATCCTCACGGAAGCTTTCGACGAGACGCAGATCCTCGCCGACTGGCGCGCGTGGGCCGAGTTCCTCACGCAGAGCCCGCTTGTGGAGCGCGACGGCGGCGCGCTGGAGCGCGTGGACGCGGCGGGCGCATGCGACGAAGCGTTTCCCGTCATGCCGCGCCGTCGCGGAACGCCCGCCACATGGCGCAGCCGCGGACGTTTTCAAATCCGCCGGCGCATGGGCCGCAGCCTTGAGGATACGCCCGCGCGCATCGGCCTGCACAAGGGCGAGCGTGAGATCGTCTGCTACGAGTAAGCGAAACCCGCGAGCGCGCCGTCGAGCGCGAGCCCCGCGAAAAGAATGAGCCCGGCGTCGCGGTTTGAGCGGAAGAGCCGCAGCGCGTCGCCCACGTCGTCGCGCTTGATGCTGGCGACCTGCCAGGCGAGATGGATGGCGAAGCCCGCAAGGCCGATCCAGCTCGCGCGCCCCGCGCCCACGCTCCACAGCGCGAGCGCGCCGGCGCAGACGGCGGCGACATAAAAGGCGCCCACCCCCATCTTCACGTCATCGCCGAACAGACGCGCGGTCGAGCGCACGCCCACGATGGCGTCGTCGCGCGCGTCCTGCAGCGCGTAGATCGTGTCGTAGCCGATCGTCCAGAAGATCGCGCAGGCGTAGATGAGAAACGCCGGCGCGGCGAGCGCGCCCATGGCCGACGCCCAGCCCATCAGCCCGCCCCATGCGAAGGCGAGGCCGAGCACGGCCTGCGGCCAGAAGGTGAAGCGTTTCGCGAATGGATAGGCCGCAACCACGATCAGCGAGGCCATGCCGACGCCGATGGCGAACCAGTTGAACGTGACGAGCACAGCGGCGCCCACGAGGGCGAGCGACAGGAGAAAGATTTTCGCCTGCCGCGGCGTGACGCGCCCGGAGGGCAGCGGGCGATGTTTCGTGCGCGCGACCTGCGCGTCGATATCGCGATCCACGAGATCGTTCCATGCGGAGCCGGCCCCGCGCATGGAGATCGCGCCGATCATGAACAGGAGAAGATGCGACCAATAGGGCGCGCGGCCCTGCGCGACGGCGGCCAGCGCGTCCGACCACCAGCAGGGAAGCAGAAGCAATTGCCAGCCGATCGGCCGGTCGATGCGCGCAAGCTGCACGTAAGGCGTCCAGGCTGCGGGCAGGAGGCGCAGCCAGGCGTGAGAGACAGAGTCAGGAAGCGTCTGCACGCAGTCAGCCGCGCAGGGCGCGCGCGCTCACAAAGGGCCGCGCGGCAATTGCAGCGGGGGCGGTCCGCCGACGGCGCCGCCGGCAGCCTGCTGCTGCTGCATCTTGCGCATTTCGGCGGCGACCTTGCAGGCCTGTCCCGCCATCTGGCCCGTCTTGCCGCTGCCGTCCTTCACCTGTTCGACGATCTGATCGGGAATGGAGCACCAGTTCTGGTTCTTCTCCATATAGGCGGCCATCTCGCGCTCCACGGCGGCGAGCGTGCGCAGGCGCGGGCAGGCGGCGGCGGGATCGAGCTTGCCGTTGCCGGCCTTGCTCAACTTGTTGAGCGCGTCGATCTGCGCCTGTCGCTTTTGCTGTAGGGCGCCGATGTCCTCGTTGCAGCTCTGCGCGCTCGCGCCGGCGACGGCGGCGAGAAGGACGCCCACGGAAAGGGCCGCGGCTTTCAGCATTGCGCTCATGTTCACCCTCGCGATCGCCTTTACGCACGCGACGCCGGACGTCGGGCGGCGCCTGTCGAATTCATCACGCCAGTCTTATCAAGCCCGGAGGACCAAGGGCAAGCCAGAGCCGGACGGCGCGCCGCCTTTCACAGGCGACGGGAATATGGGACATGAAGGCATGGCCCGCTACGATTTCAACGCCCAGCGCCTCTATGTGGAGGCGGACCTCGCCCCCGGCGCGCGCTGCCCGCTCACGAAAGAGCAGTCGAACTACCTGCTCAACGTGCTGCGCATGCGCGAGGGCGACGGCCTGCTCGCCTTCAATGGCCGGCACGGCGAATGGCGGGCGCGGGTGGTGGCCGCCGGGCGCAAGGAGGCCGCGCTGGAGGCGGTCAGCCTCGAGCGGGACCAGACGCCGGCAGGCGACCTCGATTATCTCTTCGCCCCGCTCAAGCACGCCCGGCTGGATTACATGGTGCAGAAGGCGGTGGAGATGGGGGCCTCGCGGCTGCGCCCCGTCATCACCCGGCGCACGCAGGCCCAGCGCGTGAACCTGGAGCGCATGCAGGCGAATTGCGTGGAGGCGGCGGAGCAATGCGGCGTGCTGGCCGTGCCCCAGGCCGAGGAGCCCGTGCGGCTTGAGCGCGCCCTCGCCGACTGGCCGGCGGACCGCCTGCTCGTGTTCTGCGACGAGGACGCCCCGGCGGGCGACGCCGTCGCGGCCCTGCGGGAGGCTGCTGGCGGGCGGTCGCGCCCGCCGCTCGCGGTTCTGGTGGGGCCGGAGGGCGGGTTCGACGAGGCCGAGCGGAGCATGCTGCGGGCCATGCCGGCCGCCGTCGCCGTGTCGCTCGGCCCGCGCATCCTGCGCGCCGACACAGCCGCCGTCGCGGCGCTGGCCACGGTCCAGATCGCGCTAGGCGATTGGCGGGACTAAGCATCCCGATTTTCCCCAGCGGTCCCGGCCATGTTCACGATCTCGCCATGATCGTGCCTCAGGCAGGTCGCCCCTGGCCGTTTAACGAATCATTCACCAGAAACCGGAGCTTCATGCGCCCCTATCCCCGCCTGCCCGGACAGCCCGTCCGCCTCGCCCTCGGCGCCGCCCTTTTGATCGGGGCGCCCGTTTGCGCATCGGCGCAGCAGCGGACGGCGGAAGCGAATCGCTGCGCGATTTATGGCGCAGGTTATGTCGCGGTCATGGGTGGGGAAGGCTGCGCACGCATCGGCGAGCGGGTGCGGGTGGACGTGGGCGGCGGGCCGCGCGCGGTGGCCGCGCCGGGCGTCGGCGTCTCCGCTGCGCCCCTTGGCGCGCTGGGCTTCGCCCCGGCCCCGGCGGACAGGCCGGCCGGCCCTTCCGCCGCGCGCGCGCCGCTGGGCGCCTTCGGCGCGGACCTGGACCTGCCGCGCACGCGCTGATCCCCGCGCGGCGCGCGACGGCATGTCGCTTGCTCCGTTACCAAGCCGCCGATAGGACGGCGAAGGCTGCGGCGGGATGCGAATGCTCATGCGGGTCGAGGACAAGGCGCTCCTGACGGCGATGCAGGACGCGGCGCGCGAAGCGGGCGCGCTGGCGCTGGCCTTTTTCCGCGCCGGCGCCGACACCAGCGCACGCGTGGACTGGAAGGAGGGCGGCTCGCCCGTCTCCGAGGCCGATTACGCCGTGGACTCCTTCCTGCGCCAGCGCCTGCGCGCGCTCCTGCCGCAGGCGGGCTGGCTGTCGGAGGAGACGGCGGACGATTCCGAGCGGCTCTCCCGCGCGCTGACCTTCATCGTGGATCCGATCGACGGCACCCGCGCCTTCATCAAGGGCGATCCGCGCTGGGCGATTTCGGTCGCGCTCGTGGAGGACGGGGCGCCCGCGCTGGCCGTGCTGCATTTGCCCGCGCTCGATGAGACTTTCCTCGCAGGAGCGGGCGGCGGCGCCTTCCTCAACGACGCGCCCATCCGCGCCTCAGAACGCGGCGAACTCGCCGGCGCCTCCCTCGCTGGCCCGCCCAAATGGCTGGATTCCCTCGCCCGCACGGGGCTCGCCTTCGAGCGCCGGCCGGCGGTTCCCTCCCTCGCCTACCGGATAGCGCAGGTGGCGTGCGGGCGGCTGGACGCCGGTATCGCCTCGACCAACGCATGGGATTGGGATATAGCGGCGGCCGACCTGATCGTTCGGGAGGCCGGCGGCCGACTGACCGATCTCGACAAGAAAAAGCCAGCTTACAATTCAGCGTTTCCCCGCCACGGCGCGCTCGGCGCCGCGCCGGTCGGCCTGCATGACGCGCTCATTGACGCGCTTCAGCGAGCGGCGGCCGCGGACGGGCCCGGCGGGGCCGCGCGGCGTGAGCGGCGTCAACCTTGAAGCACCAGAGCAGAGCGATGTCCCAGCACCAGTCCCAACCGCGCGAATCCAAACAGCTCCTGCACCTCGTCTTCGGCGGGGAGCTCGAAACCATCGGCGGGACCACGTTCAAGGACCCCTCCCAGCTCGACATCGTGGGCGTATTCCCCGACTATGCGAGCGCCGAAAGGGCCTGGCGGGCCAAGGCGCAGCAGACGGTGGACAGCGCGGTGACGCGTTACTTCATCGTCCATCTGCACCGTTTCCTTGATCCGACCTGACCCCTTCACGAACCGGATGAGGGGATGCTGAAACGTCTCGGCCGCTCATGGGCGGCGCAGGAAACGCTCGCCTTCCTCGGAGCGCATTATCTGCGCCTCGTGGAGGCCACGACGCGCTTCGTCGTGGAGCCCGAAGATTTCCGCGCGCGCGCGCTCGCCGACGCGCCCGTGATCGCCACCGTCTGGCACGGGCAGCACATCGCCTCCCACGTCGCCTGGCCGCCGGGCATGAAGGTCGCCGCGCTCATCTCGCGCAACGCGGACGCGCAGGCCAACGCCCGCGCGCTTGAGCGGCTGGGCGTCACGCCCATTCGCGGCTCGGGCGGCTCGCGCCACGGCATCCATCGGCGCGGCGGCGCGACGGCCCTGCGCGAAATGCTGCGCGCGCTCGCCTCCGGCGTCTCCCTCGCCCTCACCGCCGACGTGCCCAAGAAGGCGCGCGTGTGCGGCATGGGGATCATCACCCTCGCGAAACTCTCCGGCCGGCCGATCTATCCGCTCGCAGTGACGAGCGCGCGGCGCATCGACGTCAAATCATGGGACCGCGCGAGCCTGCCCCTGCCCTTCAGCGCCGGCGCGATCGTCGTGGGCGAACCGCTGCGCGTGCGCGCGGACGCCGACGAGGCCGAGATGGAGGCCGCGCGCCTCACCCTGCAGGCGCGCCTCGACGAGGTCTATGCGCGCGCCTATGGGCGCTTCGGCCACAAAGACCCCGGCGCCGGCCTGCGCGCGCCGGAAGCGGACGCAGGGAGCCGCGCATGAGCGCGCGCCCGCCGCTCATCCTCGCCTATCGCGCGCTCACCCGCGCGGCGACGCCGGTCCTGCCGGCCGCGCTGCTGTGGCGGCTCGCGCGCGGCAAGGAGGATCGCGCCAGACTGAACGAACGCGTGGGCCACGCCAGCCTGCACAGGCCGCCGGGGCGGCTCGCATGGCTGCACGGGGCGAGCGTGGGCGAGGCGATCGCCTTGCAGCCGCTGCTGCTGCGGCTGCGCGCGCGCGGCTTCAACGTGCTGCTCACCACGGGAACCGTGACCTCCGCGCGCGTGATGGAGGATCGTCTGCCGGAAGGCGTGACGCATCAGTTCGCGCCGCTCGACGCGCCAGCCTATGTGCGCCGCTTCCTCGACCATTGGGAGCCCGACATCGCGCTGTTCGCGGAATCGGAATTGTGGCCCAACATGATTCTGGAGACCGACGCGCGCGGCGTGCCGCTCGTGCTCGTGAACGCGCGCGTCTCCGAGCGCTCTTACCTGCGCTGGCGGCGTTTCCCGAAAACGATTCAGGCCGTTCTCGGCGCGGTGGACCTGTGCCTCGCGCAAAGCCCCGCCGATGCGACGCGGCTGATGGACCTCGGCGCCGCGCGCGTGCAGGTGGCGGGCAATCTGAAATACGACGTGCCCGCCCTGCCCGCCGATCCCACGCAGCTTGCGCGCCTGCGCGCGCTCATCGGCGCGCGGCCCGTGTGGCTCGCCGCATCCACCCATGCGGGCGAAGAGGAGATAGCGCTCGCCGCCCATTGCGGCCTGCTCGACCGCTTTCCCAACCTGCTCACCATCGTCGCGCCGCGCCATCCCGAACGCGGCGGACAGATCGCCGCCATGGCGCGCCAATACGGCGTGCCCGCGAGCCAGCGCTCGAGCGGGGGCATTCCCGGACCGGAAACGCAATTCTACGTCGCCGACACGATCGGCGAGATGGGCCTGTTCTACCGGCTGTGCGGCATCGTCTTCCTCGGCAAGTCGCTCGCGGGCGAAGGCGGACAAAACCCGATCGAGCCCGTGAAACTCGGCGCGGCGATCCTGCATGGGCCCAACGTCTCCAATTTCGCCGACGTCTACGCCGCCTTCGACTCCGAACAGGGCGCGATCCAGGTGCAGGACGTGGAGAGCCTCGCCGCCGCCCTCGCCGCGTTGCTGAACGACGCGCGGCGTCTGCGCGCGACGGCGCGCGCGGCGAGCGAAACGGTGCAGCGGCTCGGCGGCGCCTGCGACGCGATCATGCAGGCCATCGAACCCTATGTGCTGCAGATGCAAGTGGGCCGCCCCTGATGCGCGCGCCCGCGTTCTGGAGCGCGCCGCGCCCGACGCCCGTCGCACGCCTGCTTGCGCCGCTGGGCGCCCTTTATGGCGCGCTCGCCGCAAGCCGCATGGAACGTCGCGGACTAGCGGTCGAGGCGCCGGTGATCTGCATCGGCAATTTCACCGCCGGCGGCGCGGGCAAGACGCCGACCGCCATCGCAGCCGCGCGCGCGCTGCGCGCCATGGGCGAGCGGCCGTTCTTCCTGTCGCGCGGCTATGGCGCGCGCCGCGCCCATCGCACGCCGTTGCGGGTGGACCCCGCGCGCCACGGCGCCGGCGATGTGGGCGACGAGCCGCTGCTGCTCGCGCGCGAGGCGCCCACTTTCGTTTGCGTGGACCGGCCTGCCGGCGCGCTCGCGGCCGTGCGCGCAGGCGCGAGCGTGATCGTGATGGACGACGGATTGCAGAACCCTGCGCTGCACAAGGATCTCGCCATCGCCGTGGTGGATGCGCAGACCGGCGCGGGCAACGGCTTGTGCATTCCCGCCGGCCCCCTGCGCGCGCCGCTCGACGCGCAATGGCGCCATGTGGACGCGGCGCTTCTTCTGGGCGAGGCGCAGGAGGCGGGGCTCGCGCTTGCGCGCGCGGCGCAGGCGCAGGGCGCGCCCGTGCTGCGCGGCGCGCTCGCGCCCGACGACGCGCAGGCCCATGAATTGCTCGGCCGGCGCGTCGTGGCCTTCGCAGGCATCGGGCGGCCGGAGAAATTCTTCGAGACTCTGCGCGCCGCCGGCGCGCTGATCGCCCACACGCGCGCTTTCGCCGACCATCACGTGTTCACGGCGCAGGAGCTCGCCGACCTGCGCGCGCTTGCAGCCCGCGAACAGGCGGTCCTCGCCACCACGCGCAAGGATTTCGTGCGCATGGGCGAACCAAAGGACGTCGCCGTTCTCGACGTGACGATGCAGCCCGCCTCGCCGGAGGATTTCGCGGAGGTCCTGCGTCAGGGGCTCGCGCGCGCGCGCAGCCCGCGCGCCTGACCGGCAGCCCAACTCGGCGCGCGCTAACGCGCAAGCCCAATCAGTCGCGCGCTAACGCGCGCTCCAATCATTCGCGCGCTAACGCGCAGGTCCAACTAGTCGCGCGCTAACGCGCGCCAGCCAATATCGCGGCGGCAGAAGCCGCTCTTGAAATCGATCATGTCGAGGGCGGCGTAGGCTTTCGCCTGCGCCTCGCCCACATCGGCGCCAAGGGCCGTGACGTTGAGCACGCGCCCGCCATTGGCGACGAGCGCTCCGTCCTGCGTCTTCGTGCCCGCATGGGTGACGACGACGCCGGGCTGCGTGCTGGCGGCAGCGAGATTGCGGATCTCGCCGCCCTTCTCCGGCGCGTCGGGATAGCCTTTGGCGGCGTAGACGACGGTGAGCGCGGCCTGCGGCTTCAGGCGCACCTCGCAGCCGCGCAGGTCGCCCTTTGCGCAGGCGAGCAGGAGCGGCAGCAAATCCACATCGAGACGCGGCAGCATGACCTGCGTTTCAGGATCGCCGAAACGAGCGTTGAACTCGATCAGCTTCGGCCCCTGCGCGCCGATCATGAGGCCGACGAACAGCACGCCGCGATAGGGCGCGCCGCGCGCCTTCATGCCGGCGACGGCGGGCTGCACGATCTCGCGCATGACGCGCGCGACGATCGCCTCGCTCATCACGGGCGCGGGCGAATAGGCGCCCATGCCGCCGGTGTTGGGCCCCGTGTCGCCCTCGCCCACGCGCTTGTGATCCTGCGCGGAGGCGAAGGGAATGGCGCGCTCGCCGTCGCACAGCGCGAAGAAGGAGGCTTCCTCGCCGTCGAGGAAATCCTCCACCACCACTTCCGCGCCCGCTGATCCGAAGGCGCCGCCGAACATCATGTCGATCGCGGCGAAGGCCTCGTCCTGCGTCTGCGCGACGACCACGCCCTTGCCCGCCGCAAGCCCGTCCGCCTTCACGACGATGGGCGCGCCGCGCCGGCGCACATAATCCTTCGCGGCCTGCGCATCGCTGAAGCGTTCGTATTCCGCAGTGGGAATGGCGCATTCGCGGCACAGATCCTTCGTGTAGCCCTTCGAGCCTTCGAGCTGGGCGGCGGCTTTCGAAGGGCCGAAGGCGGGCACGCCGGCGGCGGCGAGATCGTCCACAAGGCCCGCGACGAGAGGCGCCTCCGGCCCCACGACGACGAGGCCGATGTCCTGCGCCTTGCAGAAGGCGACGACGGCGGCGTGGTCGGCGGGATCGAGCGGGGCGATGCGCGCGACGTCCGCAACGCCGGGATTGCCGGGGGCGGCGTGCAATTCGCCCAGAAGCGGGGAGGCGCGCAGCGCAAGGGCGAGCGCATGTTCGCGACCGCCCGAACCGATGAGAAGAACGTTCATCCGCAACTCCGCAGGGCGCGCGCCAGGCGGCGCGCTTGGCTTTGCGCGCCTCAATAGAGGGGCGCGGGCGCAGGCGCAACCAAGGCGCCGGCCCAAATGAAAACGGCCGGGGCGCGAACCCCGGCCGCAAGGCCCGACAGGCGCTCCGGCTCAGGCCTTCGCAGGCTCAGGCTGGCGCGGCATGAAGAACACGAGCAGGTTCGCCACGATGATGGTGAAGGCGAGGAACCAGAAAGTGGCGAGCAGGCCCCACTTGTCCGCGATCATGCCGCAGAAGAACGGGCCGATGGCCGAGCCCACGGCCTGAATGCCGAACATGGCGCCGATGGCCGAGCCGCCGAGCCCCTTGGGCGTGGCGTCGAGCAGCCAGGCCTGCAGCACCGGGCGGATCGCGAACAGGAAGAAGCCCAGCAGCGCGACGAACATGACGAACAGCGACGTGCCGCCGGCGAAGAACATCATCGCCAGCACGAGGCCCGTCATCACCATGGAGGACATGATGACGTTGCGCCGGCCGATTTTGTCGGAGAGGTGGCCCGCGATCGGCGCGGCCACGAAACCCGCAGCCTGCAGGGCGAACATGCACGCGCCGACCCACCAGGGATTGTAACCCAGCTCCTTGGCGAGATAGAGCGGCAGGAAGGCCATGACGCCGTTCTGCGTCATCGAGCGGAAGGCGGAGCTGGTCGACAGGAAGACGAGCGTCTTGTTGCGGAAAAGCGCAGGCAGGGCGGAGAGGACTTCGCCGAGGCTCTTCTGCTCCGACTTCTGGCCCGGCTTCTCCGCGCCCGCTTTGGGCTCGGTCGTGATCTTGCCGAGGAACCACAGGATCGCCACCGCCATCACGACGCCGGGGACGATGTTCATCACCACCACGTCGCGCCAGGTCATCCAGGCGAATGTGGTGAGCAGCGCGCCGGCGGCGAGCGGCGCCAGCGCGTCGCCCACATTGCCGCCCATGCCGTGATAGGCCATCACGAGGCCCTTGCGCTCAGGGTAGCGGCGGCCGAGCCAGGGAATGGCGGTCGGGTGCCAGAGATTGTTGCCAACGCCAATCAACGCCGAACAGACGAGCAGAACCCAATAGGCGTCGGTGAAGCCCATGAAGAAATAGGGCACGCCGATCCAGAACAGCGAGGCGGCCATCAGCAGGCCCTTGCGGCCGACCGAATCCACCAGCACGCCGCCCGGCAGATTGGAGATCGCGCCCGCGACATATTGGGCGGTGAGGATCATGCCGATCTGGCCGTAGCTGAGGCCGAGCTCGGCGCCGATCAGCGGCAGGAGCACGTAGAAGGTGGCGGGATACCAATGGGTCAGCGCGTGGCCGATGGTGATGATCCAGACCTCCAGCAGCGACTTGCCGGATTCGGCCTGCTTGTCTTGCGAAGCGCTGACGACCGCTGTCATTCCGTCCCTCGTTGTTTTGATTTGTCTGGGTCAATCTCACCGCAAAATCACCCGTTCCGGCATGGCGGTCAAGGGAAGAGCGCCCGAGCTATGCGCCCTGCGCATGTCTTGAGCTGGAGCGAGCGCTCCGGCATGGCTCTGCGTATCGGCCGGGCGACGGATCGGCTAAAACCGGCCCATGAGCCAGGACGACGCAGGCCCGCGCGGGCAATTGACGGTGCGCACCATCGCCATGCCCGCCGACACCAACGCCAACGGCGACATTTTCGGCGGCTGGGTGCTCTCCCAGATGGACCTCGCCGGCGGGATCGCCGCGCGCGAGCGCGCGCAGGGGCGCGTCGTCACCGTGGCGCTCGATGCGATGCAGTTCATCCGGCCCGTGCATGTGGGGGACGTGCTGTGCGTCTATACGCGCATCGAGGCCGTGGGCCGCACGTCGATGAAAATCCCGGTCGAGGCCTGGGCGCAGCGGTTCGACAAGCCTGTGACCGAAAAGGTGACGGACGCGGTCTTCACCTTCGTCGCGATCGACGCGAACGGGCGCCCGCGCGCGGTGCCTGCGTGAGCGCGGCCCTGCTGACGACCCTGCGCGACCTCTATGAGGCCGATACGCAGCGCGGGCGACGTTTCCGCTACGCGCTTCTGCTGTTCGACGCGGCCACGGTGGCCTTCATCATCGCCACCTCCTTCATGGAGCGCAATGCGCTGATCGAGGCGCTCGACATGTTCGTGGGCCTGTTCGTGCTGGCCGATTTCTGCGCGCGCATGGCGATCAGCCGCGAGCGCGGGCGCGAGCTGCTGCATCCGGCCACCTGGGCGGACATTGTCGCCATCATCTCCTTTCTAGCGCCGCTGACCAGCGAGGGCGCGGCTTTCCTGCGCATCCTGCGCACGCTGCGGCTTCTGCACGCCTATCAGCTGATCACGCGGCTGCGCGCGGATTTCGGATTCTTCCGGCGCAACGAGGAAGTCATCATCGCGGTCGTCCATCTGGCGGTGTTCATCTTCATCATGACGGGCGTCGTCTATGAGACGCAGCACAAGGCGAGCCCGCACATCAACAATTACGTGGACGCGCTCTATTTCACCGTGACGACGCTCACCACCACGGGCTTCGGCGACATCACGCTGCAAGGCACGTCTGGCCGATTATTGTCGGTCGTGGTGATGATCGCCGGCGTCACGCTGTTCCTGCGCCTCGCGCAGGTGCTGTTCCGCCCCAACAAGGTGCGTTTTCCCTGCCCGCAATGCGGGCTTCAGCGCCACGAGCCTGACGCCGTGCATTGCAAGTCCTGCGGCATCGTCCTGAACATTCCCGACGAGGGCCATTAGCGGGCGGGCGCGCGCGTCCAGATCTCCACGCCCTGCGCGGTCTGCGCGGCGGGTGCGTAATCCGCCATGGCGCGCGCGATGACGGGATGGGCGAGATAGACCTCGCGCCAGGGCCCGCGCTCGACCAGAACCGCGTCCGGGCGCCCGCGCGCCATGTCGGCGGCGAAACGCGCGGCGTCGGCCGCGACATGCGCCGCGAGCCGCGCCCGCAGCGCCTCGTCGCGCGCATGCTGGAGCCGCTCATGAGAGAACCACATGAGCCACAGCGCGCCCGGGCCGCCGATCCATGCGCCCTGCGCCTCGCGCGCGAGCGGATGGCCGACGTCGAAGTTCGGGCTGAGCGCGATCAGGCGCGGATGCGCGGGCGCGACGGCGGCGAGGGCGGCGGCCGCATCGGCGTGGGGCGCGAAGCCCGTCAGCTTCAACGACAGGCCGAGCGACACGGGCGCGGCGAGCGCAGCCGGCGCAAGGACGAACAGCGCAAACGCGCGCAGGCGCGCGACGCGCGGGCGACGCAGCGCGCGCAGGCCAAAGGCGAGCGCAGCGAAAAGCGCAAGGGCGAGCCCCGGCGTGGCGTGGTTCACCCAGCCCTTGCCCTGCGCCAGATAGGCGAGTTGAAAGCCAAGCGCCGCCAGGGCCGGCGCGAGCGCGGCGGGATGGCGCGCCTGCGCGCCGCCGAGCGCGAACAGGGCGGCGAGCACGAGCGCGGACAACACGAAAGCGCCCTGCGCGACAAGCTGCGCGAACGGCAGGCGCACGGGCGTGTAAGCATCCATGAGCGCGGGCGCGAGCGCGAGATAATCGGCGAGAAGCGGCAGGCAGGCGAGCGCCAGCGCGCAGGCGCCGGCGCAAAGCCCCGCAAGCTCAGGCGCGAAGGCGCGCAGGGCCTGCGCTGCGCCCGCTGCGCGCGCGCGCGGCCACAGGCAGCCGGCGAGAGGCAAAGCGAGAGCGAGCGCGAAATGCGGCTTGAACGCAGGCGCGAGGCTCGCCAGCGCGCCCGCGCACAGCGCGCATGCGGCGCCGGGATCGCGCCCGAGCGCGCGCAGGCACAGCGCGCAGAGAAAGGGCGCGAGGGCGAGCAAGGCCAGATGCTCGCGCTGGGCGAAGGAGAAGCCGGGCGCCAGCACGAAGCAGAAGAGCGCGGCGTTGCGCGCAAGCCCCGCCTGCAGCGCGCTCGCGCCCCCATGCGCCAGCATGCGCGCGCCCAGCGCCAGCGCGCCGAAGGCGAAGGCGAAAACGAAGGCGTGGGCGAAAGCCTCCAGCCCGCCGCCGAACCAGCGCGCGGCGAAAACCGCCGGCGCGTGGAAGAAAACCGCCGGCGGCGGATTGGATTCGATCACGTCCACATAAAGCCGTTCGCCGTTGAGCGCGCGCTCGGCGACGGTGAGCAGCCAGGAGACGTCGCAGACGGCGCGCCCCAGCGCCTGCAGCAGGACGCTCGCGCCGAAAAGCGCGCCGCCAAGCGGCCAACCGGCCGCCAGCCGCAGGAGGCGCGCGCGCCCGGCATGGCGCGGGGGATGGAAAAGGGACATGGACGAACGGCCTGGAGCGGAAAAACCTTGCGGCCCGGCGGGCTGAAAGGGCCAGCATGGCGCGACAAGGTTGAGGATTGATTGCCCGTTTCCTCGCCTGTTTCCTTGCCTGTTTCCTTGCCTGTTTCCTTGCCTGTCTCCTTGCCCGTTTCCTGCGTTTGGCGCCGCAGCGGGAATCGTCGATACTGCGGCCATGGTCGATCGCACGGACAATGTCGCCGAAATCAGCGTCAGCGAGCTTTCCTCCGCGCTCAAGCGCACGGTGGAGGATCGCTTCGGCCATGTGCGCGTGCGCGGCGAGGTCTCGGGCTGGCGCGGGCCGCATTCGTCCGGCCATTGCTATTTCTGCCTGAAGGACGAAGGCGCGAAGATCGACGCCGTGATGTGGAAGGGCACGTTCCAGCGCCTGCGGGTTCGCCCCGAAGAAGGCATGGAGGTGATCGCCACCGGCAAGCTCACCACTTATCCCGGCAAATCGTCCTATCAGATCGTCATCGACACGATCGAGCCCGCGGGCGTGGGCGCCCTGCTCGCGCAGCTGGAGGAGCGCCGCCGCAGGCTTGCGGCCGAAGGCCTGTTCGACGCCGCCCGCAAGCAATTGCTGCCGCATCTGCCGAGCGTCATCGGCGTCGTCACATCCCCCACGGGCGCGGTGATCCGCGACATCCTGCATCGGATCGGCGAGCGCTTTCCGCTGCGGGTCGTCGTCTGGCCGGTGCGCGTGCAGGGCGAGACCAGCGGCGGCGAGGTGGCGCGCGCCATCGCAGGCTTCAACGCCCTGCCAGCGGATGGGCCGATCCCGCGGCCCGACGTCATCATCGTGGCGCGCGGCGGCGGCTCGCTGGAGGATTTGTGGGGTTTTAACGAGGAGGCCGTTGTGCGCGCGGCCGCCGACAGCATGATCCCGCTCGTCTCCGCCGTCGGCCACGAGACCGACTGGACGCTGATCGACCACGCCGCCGACGTGCGCGCGCCAACCCCCACCGCCGCAGCGGAAATCTGCACGCCGGTGCGCGCCGAGCTTCTGGCCGACGTGAACGGCCTGTCGCGCCGCCTCGCCCTGTCGAGCGCGCGCGCGCTCGAGGCGCGGCGCAACGACCTGCGCAGCCTGGCGCGCGCCCTGCCCGCCGCGCCCGACCTTCTCGCCACGCCGCGCCAGCGGCTCGACCGCGCCGGCGAATTGTTGCCCGCGCGCATGGAGGCGGCGCTGCGCTCGCGCGCGCTGCTCCTTGGCAAACTCGCCACGCTCGTCGCGCGCCATTCGCCCCACGCCGAACTCGCGCGCCGACGCGGCCGGCTCGAACTGCTGGGCGCGCGGCTCACGTCGCGGCGCGCGAATACGGAGCTCGCCCAGCGACGCGCAGCGCTCGAAACGCTGGGCGCGCGGCTGACGTCAGGGCGCGCCCATGCGCTGCGCCGCGAGGCGGACCGGCTCACGGCGGGGCGCCAGCGCATCGCCGCCAGCGGCGAGCGGCTCGCGCGCGCTTTCACCATCAGCCTCGCCCGCCGCGCGGACGCCGTCGCCAGCGTGGGCAAGCTGCTCGCCTCCTTCGATCACCGCAACGTGCTCGCGCGCGGCTTCGCGCTCGTGCGCGCGGGCTCCGAACAAGGGCCGCTGGTGCGCAGCGCCGCCGCGCTCGTCCCGGGTCAGGCGCTGACGCTCGAATTCGCCGACGGAACCGCGCAGGCGGAGGTCGCCGCCGCATCCGGGGCCGAAGCCAGGGCGCCGGCGCAACCCGCCCGGCCCGTGCGCGCCGCAAGGCCCAAAGGCGCAGACCCGCAGGGCGGCGGACAGGGCGACCTGTTCTGAACGGCGCCGCAACGGCGGGCGTTGGCGCGCAGGCCCGCACGCCTTACTTTAAGGCTTGAGAGCTTTGGGACGGGATCAGCGCCAGGCGCGCCCCAAGGGGACCAGGTCAGGGAGCAAATCATGGGCATTGGATCGCTGTTCGGATCGTCGGCGAAGGACGCCAAGGGCGAGGGCTTCACGGTGGAGAAGACGCCCGAGGAATGGAAGCGCGACCTCACGGCGGAGCAATATTACGTGCTGCGCGAACACGGCACGGAGCGCGCCGGCACGAGCCCGCTCAACCATGAGAAACGGCCCGGCGCCTTCGCCTGCGCAGGATGCGGGCAAACGCTGTTCGACGCCGCGACGAAATATGAATCCGGCACCGGCTGGCCGAGCTTCTTCGCCCCGCTCGAGGGCGCTGTGGAGACGTCCGAGGACCGCAGTTTCTTCATGACGCGCACGGAAGTGCATTGCAGCCGCTGCGGCGGGCATCTGGGCCACGTCTTTCCTGACGGCCCGCCGCCGACGGGCCTGCGCTATTGCATGAACGGGGTCGCGCTCTCCTTTCAGCCGAAAGGCTGACCCGCCGCGCGCGGGCGGCCCGGCCAAAAGGCGTGACCGCTCCCGGCCTTTGTGCGAGATCAAGGGCTGCGGGCGGGTTTCAGGCTAAGCCCGCGCAGGGTGGGGCATATGCGTATCGCTTTTCTTTCGGACATCCACGGCAATCGGGAGGCGCTCGACGCATGCGTCGCCCATGCGAAGCGTCAGGGCGTGGATCGCTGGGTCGTGCTGGGCGATCTCGTGGGCTATGGCGCCGATCCGGCCTATGTGGTCGACCGCGTGCGCCGGCTCGTGGGCGAGACGGGCGTGGTGGTGAAGGGCAATCATGACGCCGCCGCCGCGGCCGGAGTCGCCGAGAGCATGAACGAATACGCGACCTCCGCCATCACCTGGACCTATGACGAGCTCGACGACGACGCGCGCGACTTCCTGCGCGGCCTGCCCATGCAGGTGGAGGAGGAGGACCGGCTCTACGTCCATTCCGACGCGACCAAGCCCAATGAATGGCGCTATGTGTCGGACGCAGCCTCCGCGGAGCGCTCGCTGCGCGCCACCGACCGTCGCCTCACCTTCTGCGGCCACATCCATATTCCCCAGCTCTATCACATGGCGCCGCAGAAGCCGCCCATGCTCTTCAAGCCCCAGAACGGCGCGCCTGTGCCGCTGGTGGCGAGCCGCAAATGGATGATGGTGCAAGGCGCCGTCGGTCAGCCGCGCGACCGCAATCCGGCCGCCGCCTACGGCCTGCTCGACACGAAGAAGAACGAGATGAGCTATATGCGCGTGCCCTACGACATCGAGACGGCGGCGCGAAAAATCCAGGACGCCGGACTGCCGCAATTGCTTGCGGCGCGTCTTTTCATCGGACGGTGATCATGAACAATATGGACGTCCAGCCAGGCGAGGTGATCGACGGCTATGTGATCGGCGAGAAGCTGCACGTGGGCGGCATGGCGATCATCTTCCTCGCCACGCATCCGGACGTCGAGGGTCCCGTCCTCTTCAAAGTGCCGAAGATTCTCGACGGCGAAGACGCCACGGTGATCGTGGGCTTCGAAATGGAGATGATGATCCTGCCGCGCCTGTCGGGCGTGCATGTGCCCAAGGTCTATGGCGTGGGCGATTTCGCGCGCCGGCCCTATATCGCGATGGAGTTCGTCAAGGGCGAGACGCTGTATCCCACGTTCGAACGCTCGCCGCTGCCGCCGATGGAAGTGGCCGCCATCGGCCAGAAGGTCGCAACCGCGCTCATCGATCTGCACAAGCAGAAGGTGATCCACCACGACATCAAGCCCTCCAACATCATGATCCGCGAGAGCGGCGAGGCTTGCTTCATCGACTTCGGCCTCTCGCGCCATCGCGACATGCCTGACCTTCTGGAGGCGGAGTTCCAACTGCCGATGGGCACTGCGCCCTATATCTCACCCGAACAGGTGCGGCAGAACCGTTCCGATCCGCGCTCCGACATCTTCTCGCTGGGCGTGCTGCTTTATCATCTGGCCACTGGCGAGCGCCCGTTCGGCGCGCCGCGCTCGCAGCAGGCGCTCAAGACGCGCCTGTGGCGCGATCCCGTGCCGCCGCGGCGCATCCGCAAGGACATTCCGCCATGGCTGCAGGAGATCATCCTGCGCTGTCTCGAGGCCGATCCCGCCAAGCGCTATCAGACGCCCGCGCGCCTCGCCTTCGCCCTGCAAAACCCAGACGCCGTGCATCTCACGGAGCGCGCCGAGAAATTGCGCCGCGACAGCCTGCCCACGGCCCTGCGCCGCTGGCTGCGCGTGCGCGCGCTGCCGCCGCCCGAGCCGCAGGCTTATGCGCCGGAATCGGGCGCCATCGTCCTGGTGGCGGTCGATCTGTCCGAAGAACTCGAATATCTCGCCGAGGCGGTGCGCGCGCAGACCGAGCGCGTGCTCGCCTCCGCCGGCGACGTGCGCCTGGCCTGCGTGAACGTGCTGAAGCTGAGCGCGGTGTTCGTGCACGATCCGTTCGACTCGGAGGGGCGCAACATCCATGTGCAGCGGCTCGTGGAGCTGAAGGACTGGGCGCGCCCGCTGGGCATGGCGACCGAGAAGATCAGCTTCCATGTGCTCGAACACATGGACCCTGCGGAAGCCCTGCTGGAATTCGCCGAGAAGAACCACGCCGACCAGATCATCATGGGGGCGCGCGGCCAGTCGCAGGTGCGCCGCTTCCTCGGCAGCGTGTCTTCGGAAGTGGCCGCGCGCGCGCCCTGCACCGTCACGCTGGTGCGCAGCCCCGCGCCCTCCGCCGAAAAGGAAGCCGCCAGCGCGGCCTGAGCGGGCCGGCTTGCGCTTTTCGCATGCGCGCCTCTATGGTGCGCCAACAGAAAGCAGGCCCATGAACCGCATCGACCAGACGCCCGCGCCGGGCGCCCCGGAGGCGCAGGTGCAATTTCTCGACGGCGACTTCCGCGTGCTGCGGCCGGGCGCCTTCGTGCGCTGCGCCGTGACCGGCGATCCGATCCCGCTCGAAGAGCTGCGCTATTGGGACGTGGACCTGCAGGAGGCCTATCGCGATCCGCAGGCCAAACTCACGCGGCTCGGCGTGAAGGTGTCGCTCTGATCGAACCGCGCTGACCGGACCGCGCGCGTCCGGCGCTAACTGGACCGCGCGCGTCCCCGCGCGCTTTCTTCGCGATGATCCTAATGCGCGCGAGGACGCGCGCGGTCCACA
>CAZHOK010000001.1:55909-105946 GCA_964534115.1 uncultured Beijerinckia sp. | reverse complement strand
CCGCGCGCTTTCTTCGCGATGATCCTAATGCGCGCGAGGACGCGCGCGGTCCACAGAGACGCGGTCCACATCCGCATCCACCAGCTTGTCCTCGCTCACGAAGAATTAGGCGCTAACTGGACCGCGCGCGTCCGGCGCTAACTGGACCGCGCGCGTCCCCGCGCGCTTTCTTTTCGATAAATGTCATGCGCGCGAGGACGCGCGCGGTCCACAAGTGGCGCGGTCCACGAGTGGCGCGGCCCACAAGAGGCGCGGCCCGTCTGATCACTCAGCGGCCCAGAACCTCCAGAACCGCATCGACCAGCTTGTCCTCGCTCACGGAGAATTGCGCGCGCTGGCGCAGTTCGAGGTAATCGGCTCGGTCCTTGGTCGCTGCGGCGAGTTCGGCGCCCAGCGCAAGGTCGCGGATCGTCACCTCGCCCTTCTCGCGCTCGTTCGAACCCTGAATGACAGCGCAAGGCGAATGACGACGGTCGGCGTATTTCAGCTGCGCGTTCATGCCGGCGGAGCCGAGATACATTTCCGCGCGCACGCCGGCCGCGCGCAGGCGCGCGACGAAGCCCTGGTAGCGGGCGACCTGATCCTTGTCCATGACGAGCACGACGACAGGCCCGCGCAACGCATCCGCATCGAGAATGGGCGACTTGATCGCCTGCAGCGCCGCGAGAAGACGCGACACGCCCACCGAGAAACCCGTCGCAGGCACGGGCTCGCCGCGAAAGCGCGCAACGAGGCCGTCATAACGTCCGCCGCCGCCCACCGAGCCGAAGCGCACGGGCCGGCCCGCTTCGTCCTTCGCCTCAAACAGCAGCTCCGCCTCATAGACGGGGCCGGTGTAATATTCGAGGCCGCGCACCACGGCGGGATCAATGATCACGCGGCCGTCGCCATAGCCTGCGGCCGCGCATAAATCCGCGATCTCGCGCAATTCGCGCACGCCTTCCTGTCCGCGCTCGGAGGAGCCGACCGCATCGCCCAGACGCGCGACCGTGGCGCCATTGTCGCCCGCGCGCGCCTGCGTGAAGGCGATGATGCGCTCGATGGCGGAAGACGCGAGATCGGCGCCCTTGGTGAAATCGCCGGACTCGTCCTTGCGGCCCGGGCCCAGCAACATGCGCACGCCCTCGACGCCAAGGCGATCGAGCTTGTCGATCGCGCGCAGCACGATCAGGCGCTGCGCGGCGCGCCCCTCGCCCGCAAGGCCCGCAGCCTCCAGCACGCCGTCGAGCACTTTGCGGTTGTTCACCTTGATCACGTAATCGCCGCGCCCGACGCCCAGTCGCTCGAGCGTGTCGGCGGCCATCATGCAGATCTCCGCGTCCGCAGCCACGCTCGCCGAGCCCACTGTGTCGGCGTCGAACTGCATGAACTGGCGGAAGCGGCCGGGGCCGGGCTTTTCGTTGCGGAAGACATAGCCCGCGCGGTAGCTGCGATAGGGCTTGGGGATGCGGTCGTAATTCTCGGCGACGTAACGCGCGAGCGGCGCGGTCAGGTCATAGCGCAGCGAGAGCCATTGCTCGTCGTCGTCCTGGAAGGAGAACACGCCCTCATTGGGGCGGTCGAGGTCGGGCAGGAATTTGCCGAGCGCCTCGGTGTATTCGATGAACGGCGTCTCCACCGCCTCGAATCCGTAAAGCTCATAGGTCTCGCGGATCGCCTGCATCATGCGGTTGGTCGCGGCGATCTCGGCGGGGCCGCGATCGGCGAGGCCGCGCGGCAGGCGCGCCTTCACGGACGGCTTCTTGTCTTCGGAATCGGTCATGGATGGCGGGGCCCTGGACGACCGGGCGCTCACGGGCGCCGGTCAATTGGCGCGTCTTGTAGGCGCGCCTCCCGCGCGGAGCAAGGGCGGGCGGCTCAGCGCCCGCCGATGGCGCAGGCGCCGCCGGCCTTGCGCACCTTCTCGCAGATTTCGCCGGCCGCCTCCTCCGTGAGCCCGGCCACGCGCACCCGCCAGCTGTCGTCGGCGGCGCGCGCATAGGTAAGCCGGCGCCCGCCCAGATGCGCCCCATACTTGCCCTGGAGGGCGTTGATCTGCGCGGCGACGGATTTCTGGTCGGGGAAGCGGTCGAAATAGACGGCCCAGGCAGCGCCCGCGCCGCCGCGCCGCAAGGCTGGCTCAGCCTGCTGGGCCTGCTGGGATTGCTGACCCTGCGGGGCTTGCTGGGACTGCTGACCCTGCGGGGCTTGCGGCGCGGCCTCGGGCCTCTGCTGGGGCGTCGCCCGCGCCTCCGTCTTCGGCTCCGCCCGCAGATTGGCGGGGCGGGCGGGAGGCGTCGGGGCCAGCGCGCCGGTCTCGGGATCGACGCGGGCGAGGCGGGGCGCCGGCGCGGGAATGGGCGCAGGCTCGGGAACGGGCGTCGCGAGCCGGGGCGCGACCGCGGCGAAGGCGAGGCCCGGCGGCTGATCGGCTATGGGGGCGGCCGGCGTCACGCCGCCCGTGGCGGCCACAGGCGCGGCGGCAAGGGCGCCTGCGGGCACGGAGGCCCGCATGGCAGTCGGAGCGGTCGCGGCAGCCGGAGCGGGCGCGGAAGCCGGAACGGGAGCCGCCGACGGCCTCGGCCGCGGGGCCTGCTGCTGGGCTTGCTGCGCGACGGCGGCCGGGGACGGCGCGCTCGCCTCAACCGCCGATCCAAAGCGCAGGATCACCGCCACGAGGCCGAGCAGGATGATGATGGCGGAGGAAAGGAGCACCACCAGCAGATCGCCGGGCTTGCGCTGGACCCGGCGCGAACGAGGCAGCCAGGCGACGGTTTTCGTCTCGCCGGGAGCCTGCCTGGCTGAAATTGCGGATGGGGGAAAATCGGACGCCGGCGCGACGGCGATGCGCGAACGATTGAGCCTCATGTCGTCACTCTCCGAGCCGCTCCCCGGCGCGCCCCTCGCTGAAGCCGGGTTCTGGCCCACGAATGTGGCGACACAAGGTTCGGGAGAGGGTGCATGCATGTTCTTTCAGTCTAGATCAAGCCTGATCCGCCCGGCGCGCGGCGGGCGGCCCCGCGTTGACGGAGCCCTGCCGGAACGGCTAGGGTCGCGCCGCCTCACGAGGATTCGGAATGCGTTCACCTCTTTGGGCCGCGACGGTCGGAGCGCTCGCTCTCGCCGGCTGCGCCCCGGTCGGACAATCAGGCAAGCCGCAAGCCTCGCTCGCAGGCGCCGCTGCGCCGCAGGAATCTGTGGACGGTCTGGCGGACGCCGCCGGCGTGCAGGCCTATGCGCCCTTCGACGAGGCGAGCCCCGACGCCCGCAAGCCTGCCGCCTTCGCCAGCCTGTTCGCAGGTGCCCGCGAGCCCGCCCTCGACCCCGCCCCGCCCGGAGACTTCGCCCCGCCCGCGCAGGCGCCGCTGCCCGTCGCGCGGCCCGATTTCGGCGACCGTCCAACGCAGGCCGCAAGCCAGTCCCCCGCGCCCACGACGCGCGAGGGCGCGGAGGCGCGCTCCCTCGCCGCCTATGAGCGCCGCGCCGCAGGCGTGCCCGACGACGACGAGGACGAACCCGACATCACGCCCGTTCCCCCGGGCTCCATGTCGCCCTTCGGCGCCGCGCCGAGCCGCGTCGCCCTCGCCGGCCCCTTCATCCTGCAAGGCGCCCTGCACAGCGGCGCGAAGATCGGCCCGAGCAGCAACGGCCTGTCGCTCGTGGAGCCGCCGCGCCGCTGGCGCGCGGCTTATGACACCGTGAACGTGAGCTGCTTCCCAGCCGGCCTGCGCGCCGCGCTCGACCAGATCGCCACCCATTTCGGATCGGAAGTGCTCGTCACCTCCGGCGCGCGCGACAAGGGCCGCCGCGGCTCGCTGCATCGCAGCTGCAAGGCGGCCGACATCCGCGTGGCCGGCGTCACGCCCGCCGACGTCGCCGCCTATGCGCGCACCGTGCCCGGCCTCAACGGCGTGGGCACCTATCGCTGGGTCTCCGTGACCCATATCGACGTGCGCGACGAGCGTTTCGCCTGGCGCTGGTGAGCGCCTCCCAAGCGCTTCGACTTCCCCGCGCGGCCTGCTAGTCTGCCCCTCGCAAAAACACACAGGGCAAAACGCGAGGGAGGATCTATGTCGCGCACGCCGCAAAACATTCGCCGCATCGTCACCGGCCACGACAAGAACGGATCGGCGAAAGTCATCATCGACGCAGACGCGCAGAACACGCGCACGGGCTCCTCGCCCGGCCAGTTCACGACGCTGATGTGGTGCACCGATTCCATGCCCGCCACGATGCCGCTGGGCGAGGATGCGGAGGACATGGGCGCGCGCAAGCTCGGCACCTATCCCCCCGTCAACGGCACGCGCTTCATGATCGCGGAATATCCGCCCGGCAATCATCCGCGCATGCACCGCACCGAGACGATCGACTACATCATCGTGCTCGACGGCGAGATCGACATGGAGCTGGACGAAGGACGCATGGTGAGCATGAAGCGCGGCGACGTGATGATCCAGCGCGGCACCTATCACGCATGGATCAACCACGGGCCTGACGTCTGCCGCATGGCATTCGTGCTGATCGACGCTGAGCCGCTTGGGATCGGAAAGCCTGTCGCGCGCGGCGGAATCGTCGGCGACGACCACAAGTGAGCGCAGGCCGTCGCCGCGCGCTCACCAGGGCAGAAGATGCATCATGCGCTCGGTGATCGCCGCGCCGAACAGGATGAGCCCCACGTTCCAGGCGACGCCGATGATCGCGAAGAAGACGCCTGCGATGATCGCAAGCCCGTCGCGCTCCAAAAGGCCGAAGGCGAAGACGACGATGGCGAAGGCGGGGCCCTGATTGCCGAAAGGAATCGGCAGGACAAGGGTGACGCCCAGAATGAAAATGAGGATGGCGACGATGACGGTCGCCATCCGATCCGTCAGCGCGAGCAGGCGCGGACGCAGCACGCCATCGAGCCGCGACATGAACCCGTCGAGCCGCTCCACGGTGGACTCCACCGCCTTGCGCGGCAGCGAACGCCGGCGCAGGAAATCAGGCAAGGCGAGCGACTGGCGCCCCGCCGCCATTTGCAGCGCGACGATGGACAGCGCCGTGCCGAACACGAAGCCCGTCGGCAGCGCAGGCACGGGGATGAACGCCGGCAGGGCGAGCAGAAGCAGAACGAGCCCCTGCCCCGAGCGGCCGAGCGCGTCGACGAGTTGGCCCAGCGTCAGCCGCTCGCCCTCAATGGCCGCGATCGCGCCGCGCAGGGCGCGGCTCGTCTGACCGCGCGGCCAGGGGTCGCCGGCGCCGGCGCCCTTGCCGGCCGGGTCGTCGCGAAAATCGTGCTCGGGACCGGCTTCCTGTCGCAAAATCACCTCCGGGCGGGACTAAACGTCACGCTCATGTTACGCGCCCGCAGCCGGGCTGGATCCGCGCTCGCCTCAAAGTGGAGACCTTACCCGCCCGGATCAAGGCGCGCCCATTCACCCTGACCCCGGAAAGCTGTCGATCCTGTGGCGAGCCCTTGCTAAAGAGGGGCGATTCCGGGGCTTGCGCCCCGCAGCGGGCGTTTGAGAGGAAGACGAGATGTCGGACAGGAGCGGGCGAGGCCTTGAGGCGCTGATCGCCCATCTCGTCGAACAGGGCTACGCGCGGGCGGAGCCCGACGTTCTGCAGCCGGCGCCGGTCTTCCTCGACCTCGCGGGCGAAGACATTCGCGGCCGCCTCTACATCACCTCCGACGCTTCGGGCGCGGAATTCTGCCTGCGGCCCGAATACACGATCCCCGTCTGCCGCGATTACCTCGCCAGCGCCAAGGCCGGCGAGCCCGCCGCCTATTCCTATCTCGGCAAAGTGTTCCGCTATCGCCCCGGCGGCGCGGGCGAGTTCACGCAGGCCGGGCTTGAGAGTTTCGGCCGCACGGATCGGCAGGCCGCCGACGCGGAGATCCTGGCGCTTGCGCTGGAGGCCGCGCAGGTCGGCGGCGCGGGCGCGCTCGACGTGCGCTTCGGCGACGCGGGCCTGTTCACGCGCCTGCTCGCCGCGCTCGATCTGCCCGCCGTCTGGCTGCGGCGCATCCGTCGCGCCCATGCGCGCGGACAATCGCTCGCAGACCTGCTCGCCGCGCGCACGAACGCGGCGAGCGGCGATCACTCAGGCGTGCTGGCCGCGCTGGAAGGCGTGGACCGCGCCGGCGCGCGCGCGCTGGTGGAGGATCTGCTCTCCATCGCCGGGATCTCCTCGGTGGGCGGACGCAGCGCCGCTGAAATCGCCGAGCGCTTTCTCGAACAGGCCTCGCTGCAAGGCGGCGCGGGCTTCTCGCGCGAGAAACAGGCGGTGATCGAGGCCTGGCTCGCGATCGAAGGCGAACCGGACGCAGCCTGCGCCCGCATGCGCGCGCTGGCGACGGACGCGAAGATCGACGCCGACGCCACGCTCGACGCATTCGAGGAGCGCCTCGGCTTCATGGCCGCGCGCGGGCTCGACGTCGCCGCCATGCGCTTCTCCGCGCGTTTCGCGCGCGATCTTGATTATTACACCGGCTTCCTCTTCGAAGCGCATGACCCCATGCGCAGCGATGGGCGCCCCGTCGTCGGCGGAGGCCGCTACGACGGGCTCGCGCGCACGCTGGGGGCCGGCGCAGACATCCCCGCGGTCGGCGCCGCCATCTGGTGCGAACGCCTGACCGACCCCGCAGCAGGAGCCGCAGAATGAGCGCCGCCGCCACGCAGGAGCCGCTGGTTCTCGCAGTTCCCTCCAAGGGCCGCCTGCAGGAGAACGCCTTCGCCTTTTTCGCGCGCGCGGGCCTCACCTTCGTGCAGGGACGCGGCGCGCGCGACTATCGCGGCGTGCTGAAGGAGATCCCCGGCGTGGAGGTGGCTTTCCTCTCCGCCTCCGAAATCGTCTCGCAGCTCGCCTCCGGCGCAGCCCATCTGGGCGTGACGGGCGAGGACCTCGTGCGCGAGAGCGTGGCGGATGCGGACGCGCGCATGACGCTGCTCACGCCGCTGGGCTTCGGCCACGCCAATGTCGTCGTCGCCGTGCCGCAGGCCTGGATCGACGTGCGCACCATGGCGGACCTTGAGGACGTGGCCGCGGCCTATCGCGCGCGACGCGGCGAGCGCATGCGGGTCGCCACCAAATATGTGAACACCACGCGCCGCTTCTTCGCGCAGACGGGCGTGACCGACTATCGCATCGTGGAATCGCTGGGCGCCACCGAAGGCGCGCCCGCGGCCGGACAGGCGGAGCTGATCGTCGACATCACCACCACGGGCGCCACGCTGAAGGCGAACGCGCTCAAAGTGCTCGACGACGGCGTGATCCTGTGCTCGCAGGCCAATCTCGTCGCCTCGCGCGGCGCGGCCTGGGACGTGCGCACGCTCGGCCTCGCCCGCGCCATTCTCTCGCGCATCGCCGCCGAGGAAGAAGCCCGCGCCAGCCGCGAAGTGCGCGCCTTCGCGCCCGGCGACCGCGCGCGGCTCGCCCTTGAGGCGCAGGCGCAATTCGGCGCGCGCGCGCTGCTGGGCGACAGCCGCGAAAGCCTCTCCCTCGTCTGCCCTGCGGACAAGGTGGCGCCCCTCGCCGACTGGCTGATCGGCAAAGGCGCCGAACATGTGGTGGTGAGCGCGCCCGACTATGTGTTCAGCGCGGCCAATCCGCTCTACCAGAGGCTCGTCGACAGCCTGCGCTGACGAACGTCCCGCGGAACGCAAATCGATCTCGCGCATTAAGGGCGATGAGAGGGCGCGCTGCGCTCCCTCGAACGATCGGCGCTCCAGCCCCTGCGTGCGATCGTCTTTTCAGGCTCCGTCAGCGATGACGGGGCCTGTTTTTTCAGGACGCTTTCGCAAAGACCGCGCGCGGCGTGAACAGACCCGCCTCGCCCGGGCTCATGTCCACATGGGCGTCGTGGAACTCATGCAGCGTGGCGCGGTGGCCGATGGAGACGATCGTCGCCTGCGGCAGCTCGCGGCGCAGCATGCGGTAGATGTCCGCCTCCAGCGCCTCGTCGAGCGCGGACGTCGCCTCGTCAAGGAACAGCCAGTCGGGACGATCGAGCAAGGCGCGCGCGATGGCGAGACGCTGCTGTTCGCCTCCTGACAGGCGCTGGCTCCAGGCCTCCTCCGCGTCAAGCTGCGCGACGAAAGGCGCGAGCCGCGCAAGCTCCAGCGCGCGCACGAGCGCAGCCTCGTCATAGGCGCCGGCAAGCGCGGGATAGGTGACCGCCGTGCGCAGCGAGCCGGAGGGAATATAGGGGCGCTGCGGCAGCAGCATGATGCGCGCGCCCTGCGGCGTCTCGATCGCGCCTTCGCCGAACGGCCACACGCCGGCCAGCGCGCGGAACAGGGTGGACTTGCCGGACCCGGACGGGCCGGTGACGAGCGTCGCGCGGCCGGCTTCGAAGGACAGTTCGGGCGCGCTGACGATGCGCCGTCCGTCAGGCAGGAACAGGGTGAGGTCGCGCAGGATCACATCGCCGCCGGGCGCGGGGGCGTGGACGATGCGCGGCGCGGAGGAGCCGAGCGCGCGGGCGCGCTCAATGGCGTCGCCGAAGGTCGTCAGACGATCGACGACGGCCTTGTAGCTCGCCAGCGACTGGTAGCGCGCGATGAAGAAGGTGAGCGCGCCCTCGACCCGCGCGAAGGCGCCGGCGGTCTGCGTCATCACGCCCAGAGTGATCTTGTTGGTGAAGTAATAAGGCGCGACGACGATGTAGGGGATGACGACGTTGGCCTGAAAGAAGCTCTGGGTGAACGTGGTGAGCTTCAGATTGCGCGAGAGCAGCGCATAGAAGTTCGACACGATGGAGGAGAAGCGCCGGCCCAGGATCTGCCGCTCCGCCGCCTCGCCGCGCAACAGCGCGACCTGTTCTGAATATTCGCGCAGGCGCGCCAGCGAGAAGCGGAAATCGGCCTCGTAGCGCTCCTGCTGGAAGTCGAGGCGCACAAGCGGCCGGCCGATCAGATGGGTGAGCCACGTGCCCACGGCCGCATAGAGCAGCGCCACCCAGAACAGGAAGCCCGGCACGACGATATCCGTGCCCGGCAGCACGAATTGCGCCGGGATCGACCACAGGATGATGGAGAAGGAGACGAGATTGCTCAACGTGGAGAGCACGCTCACCGAATAGGAATAGGTGAGGTTGAGATAGCTGCGCACGTCTTCCGCGATGCGCTGGTCGGGGTTGTCGGCGCCGTCGCCGACGAGGTTCATGCGGTAGAGCCCGCCGTGGGAGAGCCAGGCGGCCGCATAGCGCTCGGTCAGCCAGTCGCGCCAGCGGATCTTCAGCACGTTCTCAAGCAGCATCTCGACGAGCATCGAGACCACATAGACCGCCGCCCAGAAGCAGAAGACATAGACGAGCAATTGCCAGAAGGCGGATTCGTTCTTGGTCTGGATCGCGTCGAAGAAATCGCGATTGAAGAACGACAGGCGGACGCTGATGCCCACCTGCGCCTGATTGAGCACGACAAGCGCCATGATGAGGCCCTTGCCGAGGCCGGCCTCCGAGACGCGAAGGCGGCCGAAGCGGCCGAGATCGATCTCGCGCCGCTCGCCGGCTTCGAAATAAGGGTCGGCGAGGCGGGTGATCTGGCGGATGACGGGAATGTAGGAGATCAGGACGACGATGACGCCGAAAGCGGCGAGCGTGCCGGGCAGGCTCGCGGGCGGGCGCATGTCGTTGAGGGCGGCCGGCCACAGGCCGAGCTGGGCGGCGGCGAGCACGACCGCCACAACGGCGAACTCGACCGCGAAGACCACGGAGAAAATGCGCAGGAAGGCGGAGATCGCAGCCGCGCGCCATGTGGCGACCGCAAGCGCCGCGCCCGAGACGGCCACGCCAAGCAGGCCGGGATCGACAGGCAGGCCCATGAAGGAGCCGCCCCCCTTCACGAACGCAGCGGCGAGACACACGAAAGCGGACGCGGCCACCAGCGCCGTGTAAAGGATCATGGGTGCAATCTCATGTTCGACGCCGCAACGCCGGGAAAATGCGGATCAGCGATTGGACAGCGCCACCATGGCGCTTTTGGGTTCAGCCGACGTCTCGCGCAATTCATCGGCGTCGGGCCCCGGATCCGCCTCGCCGTTAATGGCGGCGACGAGCCGAGGAGAAGGCTTGAAGGTGAGCACACGGCGCGCGGTGATTGGATATTCGCGGCCGGTCTTGGGATTGCGACCGACGCGCGGCCGCTTGGAGCGAACCTGAAACGTGCCGAAGGCGCGCAGTTTCACGGCTTCGCCGCGCTCAAGCGCGGCGCAAATTTCTTCGAGCGCGGTCTCGACGATGTTCTTAGCTTCAACACGGGAAAGCCCCGGGCCCGCCACATAGACCGCGTGCAGGAGGTCCTGCCGAGTGAGCGTTCTGTTCGTCATTTCTCGCCGCCCTCAGCACACGCGAATGGAATGACCCGCGCGTCGCCTCAAGCCCCCTCTGTTTAGGACGGCGCTTTTTCAGCGCACGCGACACAATCGCGACGCCGCAGCCCCAACCCCGCCCTTTTACTGGCAAATTCAACGCCTTTAGACAAGCGGCGTCAAAAGGAAAATGCTCAGGCTTGACCTGCGAAAGACGCCGTTTAAGCCCATTTTCTTATAAGAGACGCCACCCGTGCGCCCAACGACGCGCCTGGAGCGCGCGGCAAAGGCCCCGCCTGAAAAAAACCCGCACCGAACGCAGTCGATGCGGGTCTTCGCGTTAGCGTCAGCGGAGCCGCGCGAACGCGGCTCCTGCATTCGAAGCGAATGGACTTCTTAGAAATCCATTCCGCCCATGCCGCCGGGGCCGCCCATCGGCATGGCGGGCGCGTCCTTCTTCGGCTTGTCGGCGATCATGGCCTCGGTGGTGACGAGCAGGCCGGACACGGAAGCCGCGTCCTGCAGAGCCGTGCGCACCACCTTGGCCGGGTCCACGATGCCGGACTTGATCATGTCGACGAATTCTTCGGTCTGAGCGTTGAAGCCGAAGGTCTCCGAAGACGCGTTGTCGGTGATCTTGCCGACCACGATCGAGCCTTCCACGCCGGCGTTTTCGGCGATCTGGCGGATCGGGGCCTCAAGCGCCTTCAGGACGATGTTGATGCCGGCCTGAACGTCGGCGTTGGCGTTCTTGAGCTTGCCGACCGCGCCGCGGGCGCGCAGGAGCGCGGTGCCGCCGCCGGGAACGATGCCCTCTTCCACCGCAGCGCGGGTGGCGTTGAGCGCGTCGTCCACGCGGTCCTTCTTCTCCTTGACCTCGACTTCGGTCGCGCCGCCGACGCGGATCACCGCGACGCCGCCCGCGAGCTTGGCGAGACGCTCCTGGAGCTTCTCACGGTCGTAGTCGGAGGTGGTCTCCTCGATCTGAGCCTTGATCTGGGCGACGCGGCCCTCGATGTCGGCCTTGGAGCCGGCTCCGTCGACGATCGTGGTGTTCTCCTTGTCGATGCGCACCTTCTTGGCGCGGCCGAGCATGGGGAGCGTCACGTTCTCGAGCTTGATGCCGAGGTCTTCGGCGATCATCTGGCCGTTGGTCAGGATCGCGATGTCTTCCAGCATGGCCTTGCGGCGATCGCCGAAGCCGGGAGCCTTGACGGCCGCGATCTTGAGGCCGCCGCGCAGCTTGTTGACCACGAGGGTGGCGAGCGCCTCGCCCTCGACGTCTTCAGCCACTATCAGCAGGGGCTTGCCGGTCTGCACGACGGACTCGAGCACGGGCAGCATGGCCTGCAGCGAGGACAGCTTCTTTTCGAAGATGAGGATGTAGGGGTCGTCGAGCTCGACAACCATCTTCTCCGCATTCGTGATGAAATAGGGAGAGAGATAGCCACGGTCGAACTGCATGCCCTCGACGACGTCGAGTTCGGTCTCGAGGCTCTTGGCCTCTTCCACCGTGATGACGCCTTCATTGCCGACCTTCTGCATCGCCTTGGCGATCATGTCGCCGATCGACTTGTCGCCATTGGCCGAAATCGTGCCGACCTGGGCGACTTCTTCCGACGACTTGATCTTCTTGGCGCGCTTCTGGATGTCGGACACGGCTTCCTTGACAGCCATGCCGCGCTTCAGGTCCATCGGGTTCATGCCCGAGGTGACGTATTTCACGCCTTCCTTGACGATCGCCTGAGCGAGAACCGTCGCGGTCGTCGTGCCGTCGCCGGCCGTGTCATTGGTCTTCGAGGCCACTTCGCGCACCATCTGGGCGCCCATGTTCTCGAACTTGTCTTCGAGCTCGATTTCCTTGGCGACCGTCACACCGTCCTTGGTGATGCGGGGCGCGCCGAAGGACTTGTCGATCACGACGTTACGACCCTTGGGGCCGAGCGTGACCTTGACGGCATTGGCGAGAATGTCGACGCCACGCACCATGCGGTCGCGCGCGTCGGACGAAAAACGAACGTCTTTGGCTGCCATTTTGAAACTCCTGAACCGTTGGGTTCTCTAATCTTGAATCTGCGAAGCGATTGGGACCGGCTTACTTGCCGAGAATGCCCAGAATGTCGCTTTCCTTCATGATCAGGAGATCCTGACCATTGAGCTTGACTTCGGTGCCCGACCACTTGCCGAAGAGCACGCGATCGCCAGCCTTCACGTCGAGAGCGACGAGCTTGCCGTTTTCATCGCGCGCGCCGGGGCCAACCGCGACCACCTGGCCCTCCTGGGGCTTTTCCTTGGCGGTGTCGGGGATAATAATGCCGCCCTTCGTCTTCTCTTCGCTTTCGAGGCGCTTGACGACGACGCGGTCGTGCAGGGGACGGAACTTCATGTGTCTTCTTCCTTTGGCTGGAGGCGTCGGGGTCCGTACGCCTCGACACAGCAGGGAATTGTGAATGGCATTAGCACTCGACCGAAGGGAGTGCTAACAGCCGGCTTTGAGATAAGGAGCCTGCCTTGCGGCGTCAAGACGCCGACAGGCAGAAAAATCGCCCTGCTCTCGTCATCGCGCTACCCCATGCCATAAGGAGGGGCGTAAAGGGGCCAAGACGCTGCCCCGGCTGCGGGCCAAGTTGAGGCGCATGTGCTGATCATTCTCGTCAATATCCTCAATTTACTGGGCAATTTCGTCATTGGCCTGATTGTCGCGGCCTTTCTCGGACCGGCGGAATTCGGCCGTTTCGCCATTGCCATCGGGATCGGCGGCCTGATCCAGATAGCCACCTTCGGCTGGCTGAAACTGGCCGCCGCCCGTTTCTGCACGCCCTCGGCCAGCACCTCCCGCCCGGAATTGCGCGGCACGCTCGACAAGACCCTGGCCCTGCTTGTGGCTGCCATGCTCGGGCTTGGCCTTTTGGGGGCTCTGGCGGGCGATCAGACCGACATCTCGCCCAGTCTCACCTTCTGGGCTCTGGCCTTTTCGGCGGCCAATGGCGCCTTCGAATATTTTCTGGCCTTGCTGCGCGCCAGATTTCACGACCGCGCCTATGCCGGGCTGATGATCGTCAAAATTGTCTTTGCGCTCGGGCTGACGGCGGGTCTGGCCTTTGCCACCAACTCGCCAGCCTGGACGCTGGCCGGCACGACGGCAAGCCTGACGCTGGCCACCCTCGTCTTGCGCCGGGCGCTGCATGATTCCGAGGCGCACGGCGCAGCTCTGCGTTTCGATATTTTGCGCAGCTGTCTTGCCTATGCTGTGCCGGTTTCGGCTTCGCTCGTTCTGTTTGCGCTGATCCCGATTGCCAATCGCACGATTGGCGCACAATGGATCGGCTTGGCGGAGGCCGGCCAGCTTGCCCTTGCACAAGACATTGGATTGCGTCTCGCACTCGCCATTGGCGTTGCCATGGATGCGCTTCTTTTCCAGCTGGCCGTACGCGCCGATGAGCATGGGGGTTCAGATAGGGGCCGCGCACAGATCGCCCAGAATATGGGGCTGGTGGCGGCGGTTATTCTGCCTGCCCTTGCGGGCGTGTGGATTGTCATGCCGAGTTTCGAGGCTTTGATTGTGCCCCATGAATTCCGCGGGCCTTTTGCACGCGCGCTTGTTCTGCTGCTGCCGGGCCTTGCCTGCTATGCTGTGATGACATTCGCGCTGGCGCCTGCATTCCAGATCGTGCATCGCACATGGCCGGTGATTGCTGCAGCCGCGCTGGCCTGTTGTGTCGATCTGGCCTTGCTGTTGATTTTGCCGCGCAACTGGGGGCTCGATGCGATGGCGCTGGCGCAGACCGGCGCTTTGGCGGCGGGCTTGCTCATGCTTGTTCTGCTCTCGCCGCTGGCGCGCCCGCATTGGCCGCAATGGCGCGACATATTCGCCATTCCAGTCGCCATTGCAGCCATGATTGTCGCGACATTGCCGCTGCGCGCGCTCGAGCCGGGCGTGACGACGCTCACCCTGCAGGCCGCGCTCGGCGCCATCGTCTATGGCGCGCTGGTCTTTGCATTCGATATTGCAGGCCTGCGTCGCATCGCGCTCGAATTCATACATGCGCAAAAGAAAAGGGCCGCCCTGAGGCGGCCCTGATCGACATGCTTAGGCATCCCAGCTGTCATCGCCGCCCGAATCCCAACCGCCTTCATCATAGCTGGCGGGCTGGATGTGATCGGCGGCCGGCGCTGCGGCCTGCTGATTGAAGGCATTTCCTGCAATGGCGCTGTCATTGGCTGCAGCGCTTGCTGCGCCAGCGCCGGATGCTGCGCCATCGCCGGCAATGCCATGCGTGTCATTCGCACCGCCGGAGAACAGACCCTGCAGCGAATTGGCGAGCAAGACACCGCCGGCAACGCCCGCAGCCATGCCCAGCGCACCGCGCAGAAACGACCCGCCCTGCTGCGGCTGCTGCGCCTGCGGACCGGCGAATGGGCCGGATTGCGGACGCGATGAAGGAACCGAACCGCGCTGATGCGACCAGGGACCCGATGCCTGCTGCGCCGGAGCCGCCATGGCAGATTGCTGAACGGGAGCGGCCTGCGGCGCAGGCTGCTGACGCGCACCGCCGCCAAACAAGCCACCGAACATGCCTCCGCTCGCCGGCTGACGACGGGCCTGCTCAAGCTCGCGTTCAAGCTCTTCGATTTTTGCAGCGGCACCTTTGAGCGCCTCTTCCTGCACAATCACAGCCTGCGACAGCAGATAAGGCGCATAGGGCTGCGCGCGCACATTCTCGGCAATGAAGGCTTCAGCCTCCGCGTCGCGCATATTGCCCGAAGCGGAGCGGACGCGCTCGAACAATTCGGTGAGCACTTTGCGTTCGTCGGGTGTCATCTGAATTTCCTCTCCCGCAGCTCTTGATCCGGCTGCCCGTTCAATATGGCCCTGCAAACCATGTCGCGAAAGGGGGGAGATGCGGCTTTCCAGCCATCACGTCTGCGTCATTGCGGCAGAACACCGGAAATGAACGCGCCATTTTTGTGAAATACGCTTCGCCGGGACAGGAAACTCCACAGGCCCGGATGGCATTGCCCTTCTGCCAGAGACCGGAGCGCATAGCATGGCAATGGAACAGCCGCAGGACGCCAATATTTTTTTCGAAAGTCATCATGAAGACATTGCGCCTTCATTGCGCGACCACGGTCGTGCCGAAATAGAAAAAATTGCAAAAAAATATTTTGGGCAGCTGATCGCCGCCAGGGTTCATTTCAACACGGAGGGGATCGGCTCACGCTGCACCGTCAATATTCAGATGGGCGGTCTTGCGCCGATGACAGGAGAGGCTTTGTCGAAGGACATGAAACTGTCCTTCGACCTGGCATTGGAAAAAGCCGTCAATCAATTGCGCCGTGCCAAGCGCGAATTGCGCGATGACAAGCCCGCGCGCATCGACAAAGGCATCCTGCCTGACGGCAGTCGCACCAATTGAAGCCTGTCAGGGGCGCGCCGACAGGAAGACCAAAGCGTCATCCGCATCCGGCAGGCTCGCGATCCAGGCGGCTTCCGTCGCCGAGGCGCCAGCCTCGGCGGCTGCGCGCGCCAATGTCTCGCTGGCAGACTCGAGGCCATTGACGGCCAGACGCAAAGCCTCGACCGCATCGACACCGGTGGCGGCATCGGCGGCGAACAAAGCCTTGATGAGATCAGCCAGCGGTGCCGCCTTGCGCGGCGATGTGGGCTTCGACACTTTTGTGCGGATCGTCACCTTGCGGGCGACCGGCGTTTTGGCGGTCTCAGCCACGCGGACGCGCGCCGGGCGAGCGGCTTTGCGCACAGCCCGCGCCGCGGGAGCTTTCGAAGCCACCGGGGCCGTGGCCGCTACCGATTTTTTCGCCGCCCGCTTCTTGGCCGGCGATTTTTTGGCGGCTGATTTCTTGGTGGCTTGCTTTTTCGCCGCCGATTTCTTGGACGCCGCTTTTTTGGCGGGCGCTTTTTTCACTGCCGCTTTTTTGGCCGCCTTGCGCGCCGGCTTTTTGGCGGCTGCTTTTTTGGACGCCTTTTTCTTGGACGCCTTTTTCGCAGCCTTCTTCACGCTCTTTCGGACGGCCTTCTTGGAAGCAGCCTTTGTCGCTGCCTTTTTCGCCGATTTCTTTTTCGCTGCCTTCGCCATAAACCTGCCTCCTCTAATGAGCAGCCGCTCTCAGCTCAGGTTGCTCAATCGATGCGGACTGCGCAAGAGGCTCCGGCAAAGGCCCGCCATTTGCCCAATCGACAAATTCGACCGTGTGAACCACCGGCACACCTGCGCCCGACGCCAATTGCGTCATGCAGCCAATATTGCCGGCGGCCACGGCAAAGGGCTTGGTGCGCGCAATATTGGCCAGTTTGCGCGCCTTCAACTGCGCTGCGATCTGCGGCTGCAACATGTTGTAAGTTCCGGCAGATCCGCAGCAAATATGGGCCTCTGGAACATCCTTGACGACAAAGCCCATGGCTTTGAGAAGCCGTTTGGGTTCCTCACGAATCTGCTGGCCATGCTGCAGGGAGCAAGCGGAATGATAGGCAAGCACCTGGCCGGTGCGGCGCTTGGGCTGCAGATCCAAAGTCACGAGATATTCACTGATATCTTTGGCAAGAGCCGAAATGCGCGCTGCCTTTTGCGCGTAGATCGGATCGTCGCGGAACATGAATCCATAATCCTTGATGGTCGTGCCGCAGCCCGAGGTCGTGATGAGAATCGCATCCAGCCCGCCGCGCTCGGCCTCTGCCAGCCAGAGATCGATATTGCGCCGGGCAAAGTCATGCGACTCATGCTCCCGGCCCATGTGATGCACGAGCGCGCCGCAACAGCCCTCCCCTGCCACTTTCACCACTTCGACGCCATTGCGTGCCAGCAGGCGGCGGGCGGCCTCATTGATGGAAGGTTTCAGGACAGGCTGCGCACAGCCCTCCAGAATGATGACGCGCCCGCGCGGCGCGCCTTCAACGGAAAAATGCTGCGGAATGGCGCGGGCCGGAAATTCCGATGGCGCCAGATCGATCATGGCGGACAGGCGCTGGCCCAGCACCGGCAGGCGCGCGATCAGGGGGCGCAACGGTTTCATCAAAAGGGCGCCAGCGGCCGCCAGACGGAAACGCTCGCGATAGGGCAGGATGAAACCCAGCAAAGCGCGCAATGCGCGATCGGCCAGCGGCCGGCGATAGGTCTTTTCAATATAGGCGCGCGCATGATCGACAAGATGCATGTAATGCACGCCCGAAGGGCAGGTCGTCATGCAAGACAGGCAGGACAGACAGCGGTCGACATGTTTCACGACCTCCGGCGTTGCCGGTTTGCCGTTCTCCAGCATGTCTTTGATCATGTAGATGCGACCGCGCGGAGAATCGAGCTCATCGCCCAGCAGCAAATAGGTCGGGCAGGTCGCGGTGCAAAAACCGCAATGGACGCAGGTGCGCAGAATTTTCTCCGATGCCGCCATATGCGGATCGGCGAGTTGCTCGGGGGAGAAACTGGTCTGCATATCTTACACCCCCGCATACATGCGACCGGGATTGAAAATCCCGTCGGGGTCGAAACTCTGCTTGATGCCGGCCGTGACTTTCATCAAGGCCGCACCGAGCGGCGGGAACACGTCGCTTTTTTCGCGCAAAACATCAGGCGCGCGCATCAAAGTGGCATGGCCGTGCGCTTCGGCAACCGCAGCGCGAATGCGCATGGCGCCTGCATCCTCGCCCGGCATGACAGCCAGCCAGACGAGCCCCCCGCCCCAATCGTAAAAATAACGCGCGCCGAGATTTTCCGCGATGGATTTCATGCAGGCGCCGGCGCGATGGGCTGGCAGCGCCAGTTTCCAGATCGCCGGACCATGTGCCTTGGCAAGCGGGCCTACCTGCGCAATATCGCGCCAAAGCGCCGTGCTTTCCTCGCCCTCGATGCGGCGCAAATGCCCGAAGGGCGCCAGGCGTTCCGTGAGCTTTTGCGCGCGATAATCGAGCGATTGCGCATCGCGCTCGAGGCGCAGCACTGTCAGCGCACCTGCCCCCGCGTGGCCCATGGGCAGATGCGCCGCGCCGCTCACTTCAAATGGCGAGGACAGGGCCGAGCCCATGGCGGCAATGGCGCGCTCATCGTCGAGACCGTCGAGCGCAAGCGTCGCCTGCGCGAGCGGGCGCGGCAGGAGCTTGAATGTCACTTCGCTCAAAAGCCCCAAAGTGCCATGCGCGCCACAGCTCAATTTGACGAGATCGAGCCCGGTGACATTTTTCATCACGCGACCGCCGGATTTGATCGCCTGCCCCTGCCCATTGATGACACGCACGCCAATCAAGGCATCGCGGGCAGCGCCCGTCTGAATGCGGCGCGGGCCGGAAATATTGCAGGCCGCAACCGCGCCAATGGTCGGCTCGCCCTGCGTACCATAAAGCGCGCAATAATCGGCGGGCTCGAAAGGCAGCATCTGGCCTTTGGCGGCAAGTGTCGCCTCAACCTCGGCCAGCGGCGTGCCGGCGCGCGCTGAAATGACGAGTTCGGCGGGCTCATAAAGTGTGACCCCGCTCAGGCGCTTCGTCGACAGAACAGCATCGGCGGCAATGGGACGCCCGAGACCGGCCCGCGTGCCCCCGCCCTCAATTGCAAGCGACCAGCGATCCAGCCGCGCCTGTTTGACAATGTCGCAAGCCTCTTGCTCGCTTTGCGGCTCAAACCGCTCAATCAATTGCGTCACGATTTCAATTCCTGCCGTCGAGCGGGAAGACTTTGGCGGGATTGAGCAGCCATTGCGGATCGAAAACAGCTCGCACGCGCATCTGCTGGGCCAGATCTTCATCTGTGAATTGATAGCGCATGAGATCGCGCTTCTCGATGCCGACCCCATGTTCACCTGTCAGGCAACCGCCTGCATCGACGCATAATTTCAGCAATTCAAGCCCGACGCGCTCGGCAGACGCCGCAGATTCGGGATCGTTGATATTGAACATGATGAGCGGATGCATATTGCCATCGCCCGCATGAAAGACATTGGCAACGCGGTGGCCTGCGGCAGCGCAAATCTCGCCGGTGCGCTTGAGCACATAGGACAGCTGGCCCGTGGGCACTGTGCCATCCATGCAAATATAATCGGCCAGCCGACCGGTGGCGCCGAAGGCGGATTTGCGACCCTTCCAGATAGCCGCCGTTTCCATGGCCGATTTGCTCTCGCGCACGACGCGGACATTGTGCTGGCGCGCAATGTCGACGATGTGCTTCAATTGCGCATCCATTTCCACATGTGAGCCTTCGACCTCGATGATCAGCATGGCCCCGACATCGAGCGGATAGCCGGCTTTCGCAAAAGCCTCGCAAATGGCAATGGCTTCCTTGTCCATAAATTCCATGGCGACGGGAATAATGCCGGATCCGATAATGGCGGCCACGCAGGCGCCCGCCTCTTCGCTGGTGTCGAAACCGAAGAGCACGGGGCGCGCATCTTCCGCCATCGGCAGAATGCGCACCAAAGCCTCGGTGACAATGCCGAGCTGGCCTTCGGAGCCGACGATGACGCCCAGCAGATCGAGGCCCGGCGCATCCATGGCCTCGCCGCCAATGTCGAGGATCGTGCCATCCATCTGCACGAGGCGCACGCCAAGAACATTATTCGTTGTCACGCCATATTTCAAGCAATGCGCACCGCCCGAATTCATGCCGATATTGCCGCCGATCGTGCAGGCCAGCTGCGAGGAAGGATCGGGCGCATAGAAGAAACCCTCGGCGGAGACGGCTTCGGTAATCGACAGATTGGTGACGCCTGCCTGCACGCGCGCGGTGCGATTGGCAAAATTCACATCCAGAATGCGATTGAGTTTCGACAGGCCGAGCACAATGGCATCGGGCTGCGGAATGGCCCCGCCCGACAAGGATGTGCCGGCCCCGCGCGCGACAACCGGCACGCCTTGCTCATGGCAATAGCGCAAGACGGCCGCGACTTCCTCGGTTGTGCGCGGCAATGCAACAGCCAGCGGCATGTAGCGATAGGCAGTGAGCGCATCGGTTTCGAAGGCGCGGCGCTCGTCCTCCGACACGATCAGACCCTCGGGGGGCAAAAGAGCCGAAAGCCCGGCGACAATTGTGTCGCGACGCGCAAGAATGCGCTCATCGGGCGCAGGAAACAGGATTGTCATGACGCTGGCGTCCCAAAAGTCTGATCTGAAGCTCGTGCGGGCGAAAGGCCTTCGTATCCAAGTCTAGCCGATTGCGCGACCGGACACGACCCCGCCCAAAGGCAAGGGTGACCTTTGTGAACGCCTCAATCGATATTCTGGCGACGAACCCGCCGGACCATCAGGGCTATGGCAACAAGCACAACCGGCACGGACACAGCCGTCGCCGTCCCCGCCTCAAGCCGCATCCATCCGGCATCATGGGCCGCCTTGAACACGTAAGACAGAAGCGCCACGACATAATAGCTGATGGCAGCGACAGAAAGTCCTTCAACGGTTTGCTGAAGGCGCAGCTGGAGCCGCGTACGCTCATTCATCGAATAGAGCAGGTCTCTGTTTTGCCGTTCGATTTCAACATCGACGCGGGTGCGCAGCAGATTCGCGGCACGCGCCAGTTTTGACGAGAGATCGGCCTGGCGCTCCTGCAGCATGTGACAGGTGCGCATGGCCGGCTGCAGGCGACGGGCCAGAAAGGCCGAAAGCGTCGGGCGCATGCCCATCGCCTCCTCGCCCACGGCGACGACGCGCTGGTTGACGATTCCCTCATAAGCGCGGCTGGCGCCGAAGCGGAAAGCCGTGCGCGTCGCCTCGGCCTCCACCTGAGCGGCGAGTGCGGTCAATTTTTCGAGAAGGGCATTATCCTCGCTGAGGCCCCCGCCTGAGGCCATGGTCGAGGAAATCGAGGCCAGCACAGCCTCCGCCTCGGAAATGGTCGGGGCGACGCGCTGGGCCTCCGGCAGGCCCAGAAGCGCCAGCACGCGATAGGTCTCGATCTCCAGCAGCCGCACACAAAGCGCGCCGGCTGAGGCCGGATCCAGCCCGCGATCCAGGACGAGAATGCGCACAAAACCATTGACCGGCAGGAAGTCGCAGGCCACCGCCGCCTGGCTGCCGACAACGGAGGAAGCCGCAACGGTGGAAGGATCGAAAATATCGTCAATGACCGGCTCGCGCGCCGGGCGCATCAGATGCAGATCCACCGAGACGAGGTGACGGCCGGGCTGCGGCAGAGCGGCAAAGACCGAGGGAATACCCCCGGCCGCCGGCGCGAAGGGTGTTTCCGCATCGCCCGCCTGTTCCAGCGTGTAAGTGGCAAATTCGCTGTGCTGCTCGAAACGTAGAGATTGATTGCCGAGGCTGACCCGGAAATGTTTGGCGCCCGGATCGGGACCGTGCAGCCCGTGCTCGCGGCAGAAATTGGCCAGCGCCGCACGGGCGGCCAGGGCTTCTTGCGCATCGGTCATGAAGGCGAAATGCAAGAGGCGGGTGGGCGTCTTCAGCGGGTAAAAGGGCCGCGCGTGGACTTCGCCCAGAACGGCCGCGCGTTCGGGATGGGGGACGGGAGAGGGAAAAAGTGCGTTGGCGACGGTCACGGGTTCACTTCCTCGTATATCGGGCTCATCCGCGACAATCGTCGCCTTGCCCTCGACCTCGGCCTGGGCCAATTTGCCCCGGCTGCCCCTCATACGGGCGAAATGCTTCTGGAGACCACTTTGGCTGAAGGCCTTGTTTATCGCCCCCGCGTCGGGCTTTTTGCCACCTGCCTGGTCGATCTGTTCCGACCCTCGATCGGCTTCGCAGCTGCGAAATTGCTGGAGGATGCCGGCTGCGAGATCATCGTCCCGCCCCAGACCTGCTGCGGCCAGCCGGCCTTCAATTCAGGCGACCGGACCAGCGCCCGCGACCTCGCCCTGCAGGTGATGGATGCCTTTACCGGCTGCGATTATATCGTCGCCCCCTCGGGATCCTGCGCCGGCATGATTGCCAAACATTATCCCGAGCTTTTCGACGAGCCCCAGCTCGCCGCCCGCGCCCGCACCTTTGCCGCCAAAACCCATGAGCTTGTCAGCTTCTTGACCGATGTGCTGGGCGTCACGAAAGTCGATGCGAAATTCGAAGGTCGCGTGACCTATCACGATTCCTGCTCGGGCCTGCGCGAACTCAACATTCAAGACCAGCCGCGAAAATTGCTCGCCAGCGTGCGCGGGCTCGAATTGGTCGAGATGAAAAACAGCGACGTGTGCTGCGGGTTCGGCGGAACATTCGCCGTCAAATACGGCGAAATCTCCGATGCGATTGTTGCCGAGAAAACCCAGAATGTCGAAGCCACAGCGGCCCATATTCTGCTCGCCGGCGATCTCGGCTGCCTGATGAATATGGCTGGAAAATTGTCATGGATGTGCGCCACATTGCCGAAGTGCTGGCCGGCATGACCGATGAGGCCCCCATTGCCGCCGCGCGGAGGCCTGCCCGATGAGCCTGCATCCCACCACGCCCGAATTTAAAGAAAACGCCCATCGCGCTTTGGGCGATGCTGAATTGCAAAAAGCGCTGGGCCATGTGCGGCAGAATTTTATCGACAAGCGCAAGGCTGCAGCCGATCGCCTGCCGGAATTCGAAGCCCTGCGCGACGCCGCCGCCGATCTGAAAGATCACGTCCTCGCCCATCTCGATCTTTATCTCGAGACCTATGAAACGCGCGTGCGCGCCAGCGGCGGCCATGTTCATTTTGCCCGCAATTCGGTGGAAGCCTGCCGGACCATTGTCGACATTTGCAAAAGCCATGGCGCCCGCAGCGTCACCAAGGGCAAGAGCATGGTGTCGGAAGAGATCGGGCTGAATGCCGCCATCGAGGCTGCCGGCATGGTGGCGGTCGAGACCGATCTGGGCGAATATATCATCCAGCTGCGGCACGAGACGCCCTCACATATTATCGCGCCCGCCGTGCATCTGACGAAGGAACAGGTCGAGCGGGATTTTCGGCGCGAGCACACACATCTCGATGCCAACCGCGACCTGTCAGAGCCGGTGCAATTGCTGACGGAGGCCCGCACCATTCTGCGCGAAAAATTTCTCGCCGCAGATGTCGGCATTACCGGTGCCAATTTCCTCGTGGCGGAAACCGGCACGTCGATCATCGTCACCAATGAAGGCAATGGCGATCTCACGCAAACCTTGCCCAAGGTCCATATTGTCATTGCCTCCATCGAAAAAATCGTGCCGACGCTCGAAGATGCGAGCCTGTTGATGCGCGTGCTGGCGCGCTCGGCCACCGGCCAGGACATGTCGGTCTATACAACGCTCTCGACCGGCCCACGCCGCGAGCAAGATCCCGATGGCCCGCAGCATTATCATGTCGTGCTGGTCGACAATGGCCGCTCGGCCATGCTCGGCACGGAATTCGAAGACATGCTGCGCTGCATTCGCTGCGGCGCCTGCATGAACCATTGCCCCGTCTATCATGCCATCGGCGGACATGCTTATGGCTGGGTCTATCCAGGCCCGATGGGCTCTGTGCTGACACCCTCGCTGATCGGCGTCGACAAGGGCGGGCATTTGCCCAATGCCTCGACATTCTGCGGACGTTGCGAAAGCGTCTGCCCGGTGAAGATTCCTCTGCCAAAACTGATGCGCCATTGGCGCGAACGCGAATTCGAGCGCCACCTCACGCCTGCCGTGCAGCGTTACGGCCTCGCTCTCTGGGCCTTTTTCGCGCGTCGTCCGGCGCTTTATCGGCTCACCACTTCGCTGGCCATGCGCGCACTGGCAAAGATCGCCGGCGAGCGCGGGCTTTTCACCTCCCTGCCTTTCGCCAAAGGCTGGACGCAGACGCGCGACCTGCCCGCGCCTGCAGGACAGACGTTTCAGACGCAATGGCGGGCGCGACAGAAGGAGCGCCGTCGATGAGCGCGCGCGACGATATTTTTGCCAACATCCGCCGCTCGCTCGGCGTCACCGGCAAGGAAGGCACCCGGCGCGCCAGCGTTGCCCAGCGTCTTGCTGAAGCGCCGCGCGGCATCGTGCCGACGCGCGGACAGGGCAGCAATGCCGCAAGACTTGCAACCTTTCTGACCGAAGCCCAACGCGTATCGGCCAGCAATGTCGTGCTGGACAATGCCGCAGCTGTGCCCAACGAAGTGGCCCGCTTTCTGCGCGAGATCAATGCGCCGCTGGCGGTCAAGATCGGGCAGGATGAGAGACTTGCCTTGCTCGATTGGGAGCGCGCTGGCCTCAGCATGACGCAAGGGCCCTCCGACGGATCGGATCTGAATGCCGTCAGCCATGCTTTTGCCGGCATTGCCGAGACGGGATCGCTTGTCATTCTCTCCGGCCCTGACAATCCGGCGACGCTGAATTTCCTGCCCGACAATCATCTTGTTGTTCTGGCAGCGGCCGATCTGGCCGGCGACCTTGAGACCGTTCTGGCGCGTTTGCGCACGCAATATGGCAAAGCCGTCATGCCGCGCACATTCAATATCATCACCGGCCCCTCGCGCTCGGCCGATATTGAACAGACGCTTTTGCTGGGCGCACATGGCCCGCGCCGGCTGCATATCATCATCACGCTCACTTAAGCTGCAACATCCTCGCCCCTGTCGCGTTTACGAGGCGACAGGGAGCCGCATCATGAGCAAATTTTCACGCAAGAAAATTGAGCCCCAGGCGAAACTGGACCATGAACTGACCGCGCAAGTCGAAGAATCTCTCCCGGGCAATGATGAGCCAACCACCGCCCAGCCCGGCATATCTGCCGGCGCGCCGGAAAAGCACAAATCGACAGGCGCAGGCACTGAAGCCAAACTCGCCCACCAGCAGGCGCCCAAGACGAGATAAAGCCGTCATTGCGAGGAGCGCAAGCGACGTGGCAATCCAGAATCGCACTATCTTCGTCACTAGCGCATCGCGACACGACAATCATTCGCGACTGGATTGCTTCGCTCCGCTCGCAATGACGACGAAAAGGCTGCGGCCTCCGGGCCCGTCATTGCGAGGCGCGTCAGCGACGTGGCAATCCAGAATCGCGCCGTCTTGACCGTTAACGCAAAACCCCAATCACGCGGCACTGAATTGCTTCGCTCCGCTCGCAATGACGAAGACTCACACCGGCAATTTTTCGCCCATGCCCGGCTGTTTGACCAGATCGAGCTGGACAAGCTTGATGCCTGGCTCCTCCGGATCGTCGCTGAGCGTAAAGCCGAGCTGCTCGCACATGGCGAGCATAGTGCAATTGCTCGCCATGACTTGTCCTTCAATGCCCTGGAGCCCTTCATCCTCGGCATATTCGATGATGAGTTTCATCAAATTCCAGCCAAGCCCCCGCCCCTTGAAATCGGGCCGCAGCAGAATGGCATATTCGCCGACAGTGCCCTGCATATTTTTGACAAGCCTGACGCCGCCGACCATCACGCCTTTTTCATCGAGTGCGCAAAGCGCCATGGCGCGCGCATAATCGATTTGCGTGAGGCGCGCGACGAAAGCATGGGTGAATTCCTTGACCGGCGCGAAAAAGCGCAAGCGCAAATCCTCCTGCGGCACGGATCCGAAAAAGTCGCGGTAAAGTTCCTCGTCGTCAGGGCGAACGGGGCGTACAAAAATCTCGGTGCCATCGCGCAATCTAACCTGCCGCTCGCGCACTTTTGGATAGGGCGCAATGGCAAAGCGCGGATTCGCACTGTTGCGATGCAGGCCCGGCACAGATTTTATCGCTATACGCGCATCGATCGCCAGCACACCCTCATGGTCGCAGATCAGCGGATTGAGATCGAGCTCCAGGATTTCAGGAATATCTGCCGATAATTGCGACAGTTTGACGAGCAGAAGTGCGACGCCCTCTATATCAGCCTCGGGCTCGTCGCGATATTTGTGCAAGACGCGCGCGACAGATGTGCGCTCGATCAATTCATGCGCAAGGCGAAGATCGAGAGGGGGCAGAGCAAGCGCACGATCATTGATGACTTCGACCGCCTTGCCGCCATGGCCGAAAACAATCACGGGACCGAAAGTCGGATCATCGGCAATGCCTGCGATCAATTCGCGGGCATGGGGACGATGAATCATCGGATGCAAAGTCACCCCGTCGATGCGCGCTTGCGGGCGGGCAGCTGCTACGCGTGCCATCATGGAGCGCGCGGCCGCCACCGCGCTCTCCGGCATTGTCAGATTGAGCACGACCCCCCCGACATCGGATTTATGCGAAATGTCAGGTGAAAATATTTTCACAACGCAAGCGCCATATTTGGCGATCAGCTCTGCTGCAAGGGGCGCCACATCGTCCGGCTTTGCCGCAAAAAAAGCGGGCGCAAGGGGAATGTCATAGGCCTCCAGCAGGCGCAGGATCTCAAGCGGATCGAGCCAATTTGCACCACGCGCCAAGGCCTGCTTCACAATGATGCGCGCCTGTTCTGTCCGCGGCGCGAAAACGCCAGGCAGACCCGGTGGCACGGCCATCAGCGCATCGCGATTCTCTCTCCAGCGCACAAGATGCATGAAACCTTGCATCGCGCTGCTGCGATCATTGGGAATATGGGCCGCCTCGAAAATTTCGTCAGAGCGCGCCGTTGCACTCAGCCAGACGGCAAAGACGGGCTTGGGCTGCAGGGTCTTTTTGCGATGCTCTTCGAGAGCCTCGACAATTGCTTGGGCTGCGGCATCGCTGTCTGACAAGGCGGTCGGACAATGCAGGACGAGAATGGCGTCATTGGCTTGATCGTCAAGCAGCGCCGACATGGCAGCATGAAAACGTGCTGCATCTGCATCGCCCACAATATCGACCGGATTGGCGCGCGACCATGTGGATGGCATTTTTTCATCGAGCCGCGCCAGCGTGTCGGGCGACAGATCGGCAAGCTTGCCGCCCAGATCGAGCAGATTGTCGACGGCAATTACACCCAGCCCGCCGCCATTGGTGAGAATGGCAAGACGCGCGCCCACAAAAGGCTTGATGCGACCCAAAGTCTCGGCGGCGGCAAACATTTCCGAAATATCGCGCACGCGCAAAAGTCCGGCCCGACGAAAAGCCGCATCATAGACGGCGTCCGATCCGGCCATTGCGCCCGTATGTGTGGCTGCAGCTTTGGCCGAATCTGCATGACGTCCCGATTTGATCACAATGACAGGTTTCACCCGTGCAGCCTCGCGCGCGGCCGACATGAAACTGCGCGCATCGCAAATCGATTCGACATAGAGAAGAATGGCGCGTGTCTGATGATCGAGCGCAAAATAATCGAGCAGATCGTCAAAATCGATATCGGCCATATCGCCCACAGATACGAGGCCGGAAAAGCCGATGCGCCGCTCATGCGCCCATGACAGAAGTGCCGCAGCCACCGCGCCCGATTGTGAAATCACGGCAAGATCGCCGGCGCGCGCCGGATGGGCTGCAAAACTCGCATCAAGTCCGATCCGCGGCGACAGAACGCCCAGGCAATTCGGCCCGGCAATGCGCAGACCCGTTGCAATGGCGATCCGGTGCAATTCCCCGCACAGCGATTCCTCGCCATGGCGCGGGTCGGCTGTCATGACAATGGCCGCCTTTGCACCGCAATCTGCAGCCTCGCGCAAAATGGCCTGCACCGTCTCGCGCGGCGAGGCGACAATGACAAGCTCGGGACACGCTGCCAAATCCGACAGGGAGGCAACGCAGGCCCTGCCGTCAATCTGCGCATAGCGTGGATTGACGAGACTGATTTGTCCTGCAAAACCGCCCCTGATCAGATTGCCGAGAACGGCATGGCCGAGACTGCCGGGCCTTGCGCTGGCGCCCACCAGTGCAAGGCTTGCAGGTGAAAAAAGAGCCTCAAGACGGCGTATCGTCATCTGTGTCCCGCATGTGAGTTTCGAGACAGATTAAGCGATCCGGCCAGTCAGACATTGCGCTGCGACAAACTTGTTCGTGGCTGAGGGACGGTGTTTGACGAAAGCTTGGCCATTGGGTTCCATAGAGCGTTTCTATGACCGGAGAATTCAGATGCGCCATTTGTTTTTCCCCGCCCTGATCCTGTTGGCAATCAGCACGCTCGCAACGGCGCCGGCCAATGCCCAGACGGCCACCGGCCTGTGGCTGCGCGAAAATGGCGCGTCGCATGTGCGCATTGCGCCCTGCGGCGAGGCTTTATGCGGTTTCATCGCTTGGGTGCGCGAACCCGATCGCGCCAAGGATGTTGGGCTGAAAGTTTTTTATGACATGAAACCGTCAGGCCCGAACGCCTGGACTGGCCAGGCTTTCAATCCAGAAGACGGAAAAACCTATTCAGGGCGCATGGTGCTGGAGGGCAATGGTTTGAAGACATCGGGTTGCGTCTTCGGTGGCCTGATCTGCAAATCGGTCAATTGGACGCGGCTGAAATAATCATTCGGCCAGAACGCGCGTCGGCGGAAAGGCAACTTCAACAAGCGTGCCTTCTGCCTTCTTGCTTTTGATGGTGAAAGAGGCGCGGTTGGCTTCCACCAGAGCCTTGGTGAGCGGCAGGCCAAGGCCCGTGCCGCGCGTCCGGCTTGCGGTGACAAGCTGACGGAAGGGCTCGAGCGCCATTTCAATCTCGCTCTCGCTCATGCCAATGCCCGTGTCGCGAATGCGGATCACCGCATGTCCGGCATCTGTGAGCGCCGTGGAGACGATGACCTGACCGCCTGCCTCGTTGAACTTCACGGCATTTGACAGAAGGTTCAAAACGATCTGCCGCAAGGCCCGCTCATCCGCCACAATCATCGGCAGGCGTGGCGCCAGAGATTGACGCACAATCACACGCTCGCGCGCCGCCTGAGGCTGGATGAGAGAGACGCATTCGGCGACGATCTTGTTGGCATCGACCGCACCAAAACTCAGCTCGAGTTTGCCGGCTTCGATTTTGGAGAGATCGAGCAGATCGTTGACAAGGCTCATGACATGCGAGCCCGATGCATGGATGTCTTTCAGATAATCCTTGTAGCGTTCATTGCCGACGGGCCCGAAACGCTCTTCGATCATGACTTCGGCAAAGCCGAGAATGGCATTGAGCGGCGTGCGGATTTCATGGCTGATCTTGGCCAGAAAATCCGATTTTGTGGCATTGGCCTGTTCGGCCGTGCGACGCGCATCTTTCAGCTCGCGCTCGGCTTTCTTCCAGGCCGTCATGTCGCGCAAGACGGCGCAGAATTTCGGCGTGCCATTGCTGCCGATCCGACCCAGCGTCATGAACAGCTGGATGGAGCCGCCCTGATGCGCGCGGCCCATGACTTCGCGCCCGTCGTTCAGCACGCTGGCCACGCCGCTGGCTTTGATCCCGGCGAAATAATCGAGTGCAACACCCTGGCTTTCGCGTGCGAAAAGCACAGAGAAATTGTCGCCCGCAACATCGCTCTGCTCATAGCCGAACAAAGCCTCGCCGGCGCGATTGAGCGCCACAATGCGGCCTTCCTCATCAAGCACGGCAACGCCATCGGTCGCAGTATCGAGAATGGCGTGCAATTCGCGCATGCCGGCTTCGCTCGTGCGCAATTCGGCTTCAAGCGCGCGAAGACGCTGGGGCAGATCATGCGTCTCCGACCGCCGGAACGTCATCAAAGAGGCGGGCGCGCCATCCCAGTCGATCTTCTGGATGCGTACATCGAGCGGCAGAGCCGAACCGTCGCGGGTCAGAATCTGGACGCTGCCCGTCTCATCGCTTTGCCATTGATTTGAACGACCGCGGAACATGCGGGCAAAACCATCCTCGCGCAGGAATTGCGCCGTATCGGCATAGCCAAGCAGATCGAGCAGGGTGCGATTGGCGAAGAGGGCAAAGGAATCGCGCGCAACCAGAACGCCAATCGGCAGGCGATCGAGAACGGCCTGCACCGGCTCTGGGAATTGCGCCAGCACAGCAGGTTGAGGCTGCGACACAATCTCATGCAGCACATCGGCCGGGGGACGCTCAGCCTGTTCCGACATTCTTGTGGCGACTTCGATCAGATCGCGGACCGATGCGGGTGCGCCTGGCTTGCGAGCCTCGTCCTTGTCGTCGCGCACACGTGCGCCCAAGGCGCGGGCAATCTCGCGGAAGGCATGGCGTTCGCCAGGCGACAGGGAGACCATGTCGTCGTCGCTGGGCAGATTTTGCGCGGGCTTTGTGGGCTCTTGTGCAGCAGGCGTTTCTTCTTCGGCGACCGCGCGGCGCGGCACGACCTGGAAGGGACGCAAAGCAACGACATTGTCGGGCACGCCCGAAACATTCTTTTCCTCTTCGACATCAGGCGTTGCGAGCGGTGCATCGGGCAGCAGCGCAGGTGCAAGATCCTGTGCCGTTGAGGTCGGCTGCGTCTCCTGCAGGCGCGTGACATGAATCACGCCGAAACCGCGATAGCCTTCAAAGCGGCGTTCGCGATCGTAAGACGGCAAAGCGCCGAGCGTGACAGGGAAAGCCGCATCGGCATTTTCCACCGGCCATAAAATTTCAATACCGCTCCATGTATCGCCGCGCTGGAGCGCTTCATGCAGACGGCCATCGGCATCGAGCGCCAGTTCATCGGCAAGATCGACAAAGGAACGGCCGATCAGGCCCGTCGTGATGCAACCAACAAGATCGCAAAGCTCGCCGGTGATTTTGACGAAGCAATGGTCCGCATCGGTCTGCCAGAGAAAGCGGACCTGATCGGTGCCATGCAGGCGGCCAGCGAGATCTGCGGCAACTTCAATCGCGCTGCGGCGCGGGCCCGCCGGCACAGGCTTGCGCTCGACCGGCGGCGCGGCTTTTTTCGCGACAATCGGGGCGGCGACAATTTGCGTGGGCGCAATAGGTGCAGCCGGCGCGACCGGGATGATCGGAGCTGGCGCGGGAACAGGTGTCGTCTGTTCGACAGGCGGGGCAAATGGGGCCAAAGCCGGGCCGCTGCGTTTGGGCGCGGCAGGTGTGGGAACACCGAGAATGAACAGCGATTGCGGCCCCAGCGTGCGGCGGCACAAAACGGTCAATGTCTCGACCCGCAGGCCGGCGATGAAGCGCAATTTTTCCAGCCGTGGGGCAGCGCCCGGAACCAGACTGCCGGCAAGTTCGGCAAGGCGACGAGACGCGGGATCGGCTCCCTGGAACAGGCGACGCGCAATGGCTGCCTCATCGGCCCCGAAAAGCGCGCGGGCCGCCTCATTGCACCAGAGAATTTGGGAGCGATCGGCCACAAGGAGCGGCGCGCCAGCACCGACCAGCCCCGCAAAGGGGGGCTCGCCGAGGGCGGTCTCAATGGCCCGGTTCAGGCCGGCGTCGCTCGTGAAGGTCGTCATGGCCCTCTGTTTCTTTCGGTCCCGAAGGACCAAACGCTTTTCACCCCGGGAAAAACACCCCTGCCCGACCTGCGGACGAGACTGTCCCCGCCGTCGGGACTTCAAGCTTAAGAAACAATTAATCCGACCTGTGGCCGCGGTCCATGGAAAGCCGCATTTGGGGCGAAACTCTCTCTCGCTATGCTTAAAACCCTCAGGTTTTGCTGCATTGCACAATTTTGTTGCGCCGCACAATGAAACGCGATAGCATTCTCGCAAGTTCTGAAAGAATCGCATGCGGGCTTGCGCCCGACAGGAGAGACCAGATGACCAATCCTTATGACATCCCACCGGAAATGCGTGAATTTGCCGAACGGAGCGTCTCCCAGGCCCGCAAGGCTTTCGAGGGCTTTATGGGCGCGGTCCACAAGACCAGCGGCACGTTTGAAAATGCCGCCCTCCTGAGCACCAAGGATGTCTCGACCAAAGCGGTTGCTTTCGCCGAGACCAATGTCAATTCGGCTTTCGACCTTGCCGAGCGGCTGATCCACGCCAAAGACGTGCAGGACGTGCTCGCCATGCAGGCGGAATATCTGAGGAGCCAGCTCGCGGCCATCGAAGAGCAGATGAAGGAACTCGGCGACGCTGTTCAGAAGGCGACCGGCGTCAAGAAGTGATTGCGACAGGAGAGGGACCGGATCATGGCCATTGCCCGCAAATCTTCAGCTAAATCCCTAAAGCCCATCAATGCCGACGTCGATCCGCCACAGGCTATTGCCCCGGCGGAAGAACTCGAGGCTGCCGCCGAAATCATCCTCCCGGCAATCGAGGAGACGATTGAGGCCACGCTCGACAAAGTGGAAGCCCTGCAAGAGCATATGGACCGCACGACCGAGCAAGGCATCGAGCAGTCGAAGCGCATGTTCGAGCGTCTCAAAGTCGCAGCCGAAGAGACAAGCTCCTCGGTCGAAGCCAGCCTGACCACGGTCTCCAAGGGCGTCAGCGAGATCAATCTGCGCGCCCTCAGCGCCCTGAAGGCCAATGCAGATGCGCAATTTGCCTTCATCAAGGCGCTGATGGAAACAAAAACGCTCTCGGAAGCCATTGCGCTTCAAAGCGAACATGCCCGGACCCAGTTCGAGACGATCCATGCCCAGGCACGGGACATCAGCGCGCTGATCCAGCAGGTTTCCTCCCAGTCAATCGAGCCGATCAAATCGAGCTTCAACCGTCATCTGCCTTTTACGGCCTGAGACCACGAAGACCGGATAAGCCCGCCGGATGTCCCCCGGCGGGCGCTCCCCCGACCCGATTGAGGCCAAAAAAACGCCTCCCATGCTTGCAATGGCAGTCCTTTGCTTTTAGGTTCCGCTCCGCATTGATGTGCCGCCATAGCTCAGTTGGTTAGAGCGCTAGATTGTGGATCTAGAGGTCCCCCGTTCGAGCCGGGGTGGTGGTACCATTGCCTCCGAAAGCATGCGCCCAAGAGCATCGGCTCTGGCTATTTGCCGCCAACCCATCCGAAAAACTCCCAGACATTCATCGGCCGCGTCGTGCCATAAAGCTCGCCGAGTATCATGACTGCGACAAGCAGCGCCCCGAAGAGGATGTAACTTTTCTGGCTCATAAGGCCCGCTCCTCCATCTGACAGCCAAACCTCCCTCAAAAATAGATATTGCCGGACAAGACGCAAGGCGCGCGCGGGGCTTTGCTGTGCCGCCCGCCTGTGGCAGCATCCCGTCCAGACGCGCTGCAAAAGTGCGCAGACAGGGAGAGAGCAAATATGAAAAGGGACATGCCGCTCAGATTCGCCTTCCATCTCGCATGGGTGGCTGGCGCTCTCGCCATGGCGCAACCGGCGACGGCGCAGGATCTCTACGCCGGCAAAACCGTCAATCTGATGGTGGGAAGCGATGTCGGTGGCGGCTATGACACTTATGCACGCCTCTTCTCGCGCCATCTCGGCGAGTTTCTGCCCGGCAAACCGACTGTTGTCGTGCAAAACATGCCGGGCGCTGGCAGTGCGCGTGCCGCCGGCCATCTCTACAATGCCGCTGCCAAGGATGGGTTGAATCTCGCTCTGCTGCAACCGGGTGCAATTGTCGGCCCGCTCGTCGACAAGAGCACCAAATGGAATTACGACCCGACGAAACTCGTCTATCTGGCGAGCGCGGATTCCGGCAATCGTGTCTGCATCAGCCTGCCGAATGCGCGCGTGAAATCGTTCAAACAGGCGCAAAGCGAGCGCACAATTGTCGGCGCCGCCGGCCATGGCGCCTCTTCGCGCGATTATGCCTATCTGCATAAAAATACATCGGGCGCAAAATTCGAAGTCGTCTCCGGTTACAAGGGCATGGCCGATATTCTGCTGGCGATGGAGCGCGGCGAACTCGATGTCGTCTGCGGCCTCGACTGGTCAAGCGCGAAAGCGCAGCGCCCGCAGCTCATCCGCGACAAGACGCTCAATGTGCTCGTGCAAATGGGCGTCGACCGCAATGCCGAACTTGACGCCTGGGGCGTGCCCGACATTATGAGCTTCACGGAAGGGGCCGACAATCGTGCCATTGTCGAACTGATCGTCGCGCAACAGGCTTTCGGCCGTCCCTTCGTGATGGCGCCGGGCAATCCCGATGCCAATATTCGGGCCATGCGCAAAGCCTTTGCCGATGTGATGAAGAGCGAGAGATTGCTGGGCGATGCCGGCAAGATCGGTCTCGATATCACGCCCGCCACGGGTGAGCGCGTTCAGGAAATCGTCACCAAAATGTATGCGACGCCGGAGCGCATTGTCGAACTGGCGTCCAAGGCGATCCGCGAATAGCAGTCCTGATACGATCGCAAAACATGGCAGGCGACGTCATCCAGCGCGCACAGCGTCGCTGGATGGCATCGTCAGGCCTGGAATGACGCAACCCGATCCGGGAAAGCCTGCGCCAAAGATGGCGCATTGGCAGCGACAATGCCCCGCTCGGTGATCAGCCCCGTCACCAAACGCGCCGGCGTGACATCGAAACCGTAATTCAGCGCAAAACTTTTTTCCGGTGCAATGCGCACGGTCTCGATCTCACCCTTTTGGGTCAGACCCGTCATATGCGTGACTTCGCGCGCGCTGCGCTGTTCGATCTCGATTTCGCGCAATCCGTCATCGATGGAAAAATCGATTGAGGATGAGGGAGCGGCCACAAAAAACGGCACATCATTGTCGAAAGCGGCCAGCGCCTTCAGATAAGTGCCGATCTTGTTGCAGACATCGCCGCGCGCTGTCGTCCGATCAGTGCCGACAATCACCAGATCGATCATCCCATGCTGCATGAGATGACCGCCCATATTGTCGACGATGATCGTATGGGGGACGCCGTGATGACCCAGTTCGAAAGCTGTCAGCGAGGCGCCCTGATTGCGCGGGCGCGTCTCATCGACATAGACATCGACACGCAGGCCCGCATCATGGGCCTTGTAGATCGGGGCCGTCGCCGTGCCCCAATCGACCGTCGCCAGCCAGCCTGCATTGCAATGGGTGAGAATATTCACCGGCCCGCCGCCCTTGCGGGCCGAAATCTCGCGAATGAGCGACAGGCCGTGATCGCCAATGGCCGAACAGACGGCAACATCTTCTTCCGCCATCTCGCTGGCAAGCTGAAAAGCAGCCGTCGCGCGCGCAGCAGGCGCCAGCGGCAACAAAGCCTGACGCATGCGCGCAAGCGCCCAGCGCAGATTGACCGCCGTCGGGCGTGTGGCAGCGAGCATGTCGATTGCGTGCGCCATGGCAGCATCGGAGGCATCGCGCTTCAGCGCCAGTGCCAGGCCATAGGCCGCCGTGACGCCAATCAGCGGCGCCCCGCGCACCTGCATATCGGCAATGGCGCGCGCCGCCTCATCCGCCTCGCGCAAAAGAATGCGCTCCAGCCGGTGCGGCAGCAGCGTTTGATCGAGAATGCCGACACATCCATCCGACTCAGGCCAGATTGTGCGCCAAGCCTCTTGGTCGATCCGCATCGATCGCTCCTGTCAGCCGCCGCCGTAGAGCCAAGCAATCCCTTCAATCGCCTGTTCCGGCGTGCGGCCTTTGAGAAATGTATCGCGCAATTCGGCAGCCGGACCGCGCGCATGGTAGAATTCGCCATAGACGCGCGCCATCAGCTGCACACGCGCGGTGCGCAGATAACGCGCATTCTGGTAATCGAGAAAGGCGCCTGGCACATCGTCAGGCTTGGCCTCGATTTTTTCAGCCAGACAAACTGCATCTTCCAGCGCCATACAGGCGCCTTGCGCCAGATATTGCAGCATGGGATGGGCTGCATCGCCGATCAGCGTCACATTGCCCTTCGACCAGTTTTTGACCGGCTCGCGATCGCAGAGCACCCACATTTTCCAGGTGTCGATCTTTTCCAGCATGCGCAGAACCTGCGGCACCTGGCCCTCAAAATGTTTGTGCAGCAAAGCAGGATCGCCCGCCTGATCCCAGCCTTCCGAATAATGATCGGAATGGAAAACGGCGACGAGATTGTAAAGCTCGTCGCGGCGCAAGGGATAATGGACAAGATGCGTGCGCGGCCCGGCCCAGAGCACGACATCGGGCTTCCACAAATCTGCCGGCACTTCATCGCGTTTGAGAACAGCGCGATAGGCAATATGGCCCGAGACGCGCGGCTTGCCGTCGCCGACAATTTTCTGGCGCGTCTTCGACCACATGCCATCGCCGCCAATCATGGCGCGACCGGAAATATTGCGACCATCTTCCATCGAAACGACAACGCCATCGCCCTTGTCATCGAAATCGCGCACACGCGCATTGGTCTCAAGCGTGATATTGTTCTGCTTGCGGCAGGCCTCGAGAATAATGGCATGCAAATCGGCGCGATGAATGACGGCATAAGTATCGCCAAAGCGCTTGCGCAAATCTTCGCCGAGCGGCATGCGCGTGACGAGATCTCCGGTGAGCGCATCGCGCATTTCAAGCCCGGTAGGAATGGAAACATCTTCAAGAATGCGCTCGCGCAGACCGAGTTTCTTGAACGGCGTAAAAACATTCGGCCCGAGCTGGATGCCGGCGCCGATTTCCTTGAATTCGGTGGCCTGTTCCAGAACGTGAACGGGAAAGCCTTTCTGCGCCAGAGCCAGCGCTGCGCCAAGGCCGCCGATGCCGCCGCCGGCAATGATGAAAGGTCGCGTTTCAGCTTGCGCCATTTGGTCCTCCCTTTGGCACATGATCCTGTCTTGCGATGATGCGCCGCATATAGGCTATGAATTCCAGACGTTCTTTTGCATCGAGCGGATCGAGCATGCGCTCTTGCGCCCTCTGCACGGATTGTTCGCTCTCGGCCAGAATCTTTGCGCCGCGTCGCGACAATTTCAGCGTCTTGGCACGCCGGTCGGACGGATTTTCGCGCCGCTCGATCAGGCCCTTGCCTTCGAGCCGCTCCAGAACATTGCCCGTTGTCGAACGATCAAGCGCAACAAGGGCTGCAATACGCGTGGCATCGATACCGGGATTGTCGCGCAAGGCGACAATGGCCGCATATTGAACCGGCGTGAGATCGGGACATTCCCGCGCAAAAACGGCGACTGCAATCTGCTGCAAGCGGCGGATCAGATGACCGGGCTTGGAATAGACATCATCCATGCCGCCATGGGCGGCATCGCGCACGGCTTCTTCCGGCAAGAGATTGCAAAGCTCGCTGTCATTCGGCATCGGGCTGCAGCTCGGGTGCGGCGGCGGCAAAATATGGCAAAGCCATGCAAGCGGCTTCCGCCGCCAGAAGGCGTGGCCAGCGCGTCATGTCACAGCCAAAGCGCCGCGCATTGACGAGCTGGGGAACAAGACAAATGTCAGCCATGGTCGGCCGATCGCCGAAGCAGAAAGGCCCCAAATTGCCGGCGATCATTTTCTCGCAGGCATCGAGCCCGTCGGAATTGACGCGCTTGGCCCAATCATTGACCTGCGCTTCAGCATGGCCAAGCGCCTTGACGGCATTGAGCACACCCAGATTCTGCACCGGATGAATATCGCAAGCAATGGCCAGCGCAAAAGCGCGCACACGGGCGCGCTGCAAAGGATCGCTCGGCAACATGGAGGGCTGTGGATGGGTTTCCTCCAGCCATTCGAGGATCGCCACCGATTGCGTCAGACGCGTGCCATCGTCAAGCTCCAGGGTCGGCACAAGCCCTTGCGGATTCATGTCGAGATAGGCCGGCTGACGCTGGTCGCCACGGCGCAACATGTAGGAGGTCTGCTCGAAGGCAATGCCCTTCATGCCCAGCGCAATGCGGACGCGATAGGACGCCCCACTCCTGAAAAAACCGTGCAGCCGCATGTCGACATCTCCCCCTTGCGCCGCCCGATCGCCCCCTCCTGCGAGAGAAAAACGTCGTGCTTGTCAGGCGCTCCGATAATTGACAGTATACGGAGGAAATGCGGTGTCAACGCCGCCAGCGCCCCGTTGCGATGAAAGCCATCGACCGGGGTGCGCCAGAGGAGGAAGAGGATCATGAGCGAAGCGGTCGAAACACCGGCGCGGCGCGCCTTTTACGACAAGATCGACAAGCAGAATCTGACGCCGCTCTGGACTGTCCTGTCGTCGATCATCACGCCCGAGCCGAAATCGGCGGCCCAGCCCTATCTCTGGCGCTTCGATGAAATCCGCGATTACATGATCGAGGCGGGCGGCCTGATCACCGCCAAGGAAGCCGAGCGGCGCGTGCTCGTGCTCGAAAATCCCGGCCTGCGCGGCAAATCGAGCATTACAACATCGCTTTACGCCGGTGTGCAGCTGGTGCTGCCGGGCGAAGTGGCTCCCGCCCATCGCCACAGCCAATCGGCTTTGCGTTTCGTTCTGCAGGGAGAGGGCGCGCATACGACGGTCGGCGGCGAACGCACGAAAATGCATGTCGGCGATTTCATCATCACGCCGTCGCAAAGCTGGCACGATCACGGCAATGATTCAGACAAGCCGATCTTCTGGCTCGACGGTCTCGACGTGCCGCTCGTCTCCATGCTCGATGCCTCTTTCATGGAACATTGGACATCCGACGAGCAGCCGGTCTCGCGCCCCGAGGGCGATTCTCTGGCCCGCTATGGCGCAAACCTTTTGCCCGTCGACCAGAAGACGCGCAATCTCACCTCGCCCGTCTTCAATTACCCTTACGCCCGCACGCGCGAGGCACTTGAGACCATGCGCCGCTCGCATGAATTCGACCCGTGCCACGGTTTGAAAATGCGCTACACCAATCCGGAGACTGGCGACCATGCCATCCCCACAATCGGCGCTTTCATCCAGCTCTTGCCCAAAGGCTTTGCCACCAGCCGCTATCGCTCGACCGATGCGACAGTCATGACTGTTGTCGAAGGCACGGGCCGCACGAAAATCGGCGACCGGACTTTTGAATGGAAACCGCAAGACATTTTCGTCGTGCCGAGCTGGCATTCGGTCGTGCATGAAGCCGATGAGGATGCTGTGATTTTCTCCTTCTCGGATCGCCCGGTGCAGGAAAAACTCGGCCTGTACCGCGAAGATCGTGGCAATGCGTGATATTTAGGCAATCCAGTCCGGCGCTTCACGCGTAGTGACAAAGATTCCCCCTGCCGGAGGGGCCTTTTTCGCGCCGGACAGGATTGACGATGACCCGATATCTGGCGACTTACGGAGCGACACTGGTCGCCTTTCTGGCCATCGATTTCATATGGCTGGGTTTCGTTGCGACGAAATTCTACAAAGACCATCTTGGGCATATGATGCTGGACAAGCCTCTGCTCGGCGTCGCCTTCCTGTTCTACCTGCTCTATGTGGTCGGCATTGTCGTCTTCGCCGTTCTGCCCGGATTGCGCGAGGATAATTGGCGCACCGCCGCCATGCTCGGCGCCCTGCTCGGACTTGTGGCCTACGGCACTTACGATCTGACAAATCTGGCCACGCTCAAGGGCTGGCCGATGACTGTTACAATTGTCGATATGACCTGGGGCGTGGTGCTGACCGCTGCAAGTGCAACGGCCGGCTATTTCGCCGGCTCCTATTTCGAGTGACCCTTACAGGCGGCCCATCGGCCGCCAGTCCAGCAAAGCCTTGATCCGCGTCTGCAGGCCGTCGCGTACACCGCGATAGGCTTCCAGCATGGTCTCGCGTGTGCCTTGCACAGCTGTGGGATCGATGGTTGGCCAATAGACAACCTCAACCGCCATGGTGCGCGTAAACTCCAGCGCGCGGTGATGGGCTTCGGGCGACAGGGTCACAATCAGATCGAAGCCTGCGTCTTCGATATCCTCAAATGTGTGCGGCTTGTGCCGGCTCATATCGATGCCAAGCTCATCCATGGCCGCGACAGCAAATCCGTCGAGCTCGCCGGTGCGCACACCTGCCGATTGAAAATAGATCTCGCGCCCGAACAGATGTTTGGCGAGGCTTTCGGCCATGGGCGAGCGCACCGTATTCATCGAACAGGCGAAGAGCACGGATTGGGGCCGCTTGGGCGGCTCCTTTGGCGCTCCCGGAATTTCGTCCGACATATGTCAGCCCTTCCAGTGCAGGGCCGTAACGAGGGTGAAGAGACGACGCGCCGTATCGAAATCGCATTCGATCTTGCCGTCGAGCCGCTCCGCCAGCAATTTGGCACCATCATTATGCAGGCCGCGCCGGCCCATATCGATGGCCTCGATCTGCGCCGGCGTCGCCGTGCGAATGGCGGCATAATAGCTTTCGCAAACGAGGAAATAATCCTTCAAAAGCCGGCGAAACGGCGTCAGCGACAGAATATGCGTGATAATGGCACTGCCACCCTGCTCGCCGATCTCAAAAACAAGTTTTGCATCGAAGAGGGAAATGGCGAGCTCATAGGGTCCGCCCTCATGACCGGGCAGACCGAATGAATTGGCCTCGACAAGATCGTAAATGGCGATGGCGCGCTCATGCTCCTGATCGGGATTGCCGCGCCCGATGGAATTTTCATCCAGCGTGACGAGGACAAGCTTTTTTCGATTGGGAGCCAGCTCGTCCATGCCTCACCCGAGATTGAGGCGGATGGAAACAGAACGCGCATGCGCCTGCAGGCCTTCCGCTTCGCCCAGCGCAATGGCGGCAGGCCCCAGTGCGCGCAAGGATTCCGGCGAACATTTCAGCAAGGACGTGCGCTTGATGAAATCGTTCACGCCGAGCCCCGAGGAGAAACGCGCCGAGCGCGCGGTGGGCAGCACATGGTTCGAGCCGCCGACATAATCGCCGATGGCCTCAGGCGTATGGCCGCCGATGAAAATCGCGCCTGCATTGGTGATGGCATTGGTCAGCTCATCCGCATCGAGCGAGATGATCTCGAGATGTTCGGGCGCCAGCCGGTCGACGAGTGCAATCGAATCCTTGAGCGAGGGCACATCGACGATGGCACCAAAATCTCTCCAGCTGGCCGCAGCAATGTCGCGGCGCGGCAGCAGAGCGAGCTGGCTCTCGACACTTTTCATCACCGCATCGCCCAGCGCACGGTCGCTGGTGACGAGAATGGATTGCGCCGCCGTATCATGTTCGGCCTGCGCCAGAAGATCGGCAGCAACCCAATCGGCATTGGCGCTGGCATCCGCCATGACAACGACTTCGGAAGGGCCGGCGATCATGTCGATCCCCACTGTGCCGAAGACGCGACGCTTGGCCGCCGCCACATAGGCATTGCCGGGCCCGACGATCTTCGCCACCGGCGCAATGGTCTTTGTGCCATAGGCGAGAGCGGCAACCGCCTGTGCACCGCCAATGCGATAGATCTCATCGACGCCGGCGAGTTTGGCAGCGGCCAGCACGAGCGGATTGAGCACGCCATCGGGCGTTGGCACAACCATGACGACGCGCGCCACGCCCGCCACTTTTGCCGGCGCAGCATTCATCAAAACAGACGACGGATAGCTCGCCGTGCCGCCCGGCACATAAAGACCGACCGACTGGATCGCAGTCCAGCGCCAGCCGAGTTCGACACCGAGCGCATCGGTGAAGCGATGATCCTGCGGCTTCTGCTTTTCGTGATAGGCGACAATGCGGCTATGGGCGAGGCGCAGGGCCTCCAGCGCTTTGGGATCGCAGGCCGCCGTCGCCGCCTCGATCTCTGCATCGGTGACGCGCAATCCACCCGACAGATCGACGCGGTCGAATTTGCGCGAATAATCGATCAGCGCCGCATCGCCGCGCGCCACGACATCGGCAATAATGTCGCGCACCGCTATATTGACTTCCTCCGAGACTTCCCGCTTCATTGCGAGAAGCTCCGAAAAGCGCGCCGAAAATTCGGGCTGCGTCATATCGAGCCGCATCACCATTCATCTCACTCCAAAAGGCCGCCGGGCTCAGCCCCCGGCAGGCGCATCATCTATCGCATGGCCGGGCCTGTGGCGCGCGGTCCAGCGCGGCCCAAGGTCGCGCATCTGAGCATCTACGCATTCGACGGCCAGCCTGATCGCCGCCCCGCCGGAAAAAGTCAGCACCACGGACCCGGCCGGGGCCTCTTCCGGCTCAAAGGCTATGGAGAGCAGGTTTAAAACCACCCCCGGATCGCGCCGGTCGAAGCCCGTCGTGGCCACTTTGACGACATGGTCGAAATGGAGACCCGCCCGGCAGCGCTCCATCCGGCCATGTTCGGCCGCCACCCAGTCGAAACGCGAGGCCAGCAGGGCAAAACGACGCTCTTTGGGCAAAAAAGCCAGATCGGCCGCGCGCACCACCGCATCCTGCAGATTGCAGGACATGGCGGACAGATCCTCCGAATCGAGCGCGATCAGCCGCAGGGCATCCGCCCCGGCCCCGCCAAGCTCGCTATGTGCTCCATCCTGCATCTTGTTGTCCGGTTGAGCCCCCGTGTTAACGGCCCCATGGCGGGCAGGCAAGCGCGCCAAAAGCCACGCCATGAGACGGCGAAGCCCAAACGACCCCCAAATCGACCGCCCCGATTGCGAATGAGCCATGGGAACCTCCGCAGGGCTAACGCCGGGCGCACCTTGGCGTTGCGCCTTGACGCTGACGGGAGGGCAAGCGAAGCAATGGAGACGCGCCGCGCGCCAGATGAGATGGATTGCCGCGTCGGCCCTGCGGGCCTCCTCGCAAGGACGAGGCGGGGGATGCGCCTTAGCCGGGTTCGCGCAGGCGCTCCACCTGTGCGCCGCAGGCGACGAGCTTTTCTTCCAGCCGCTCGTAGCCGCGATCGAGGTGATAGACGCGATGCACAAGCGTTTCGCCCTCTGCCGCCAAAGCGGCAATGACGAGCGAGACGGAGGCGCGCAGATCGGTTGCCATCACAGGAGCGCCCTTCAGCTTTTCGCGGCCTTCCACAATGGCGACATCGCCGGCAAGGCGGATGCGTGCGCCCAAGCGTGCCAGTTCCTGCACATGCATGAAGCGGTTTTCGAAAATCGTCTCGGTGATATGCGACGTGCCTTCGGCGCGCGTCATCAAAGCCATGAATTGCGCCTGCAGATCGGTCGGGAAACCGGGAAAAGGCTCGGTGATAATATCGACCGGCTTGATGCCCCCGCCATGGCGCGCAACGATCAATCCGCGCGATGTCTGCTCGACGCGCGCACCCGTCTCGCGCAAGACATCGAGCGCGACGGGCAGCAGCGATTCATCGGCGCCCTCGAGCAAAATTTCGCCGCCCGTCATGGCTACAGCAAAAGCATAAGTGCCGGCCTCGATGCGATCCGGCAAAACAGCATGGCGTGCGCCCGAGAGCGAAGCCACGCCCTCGATCTCGATTGTGCTGGTGCCCGCGCCCTTGATCCTGGCGCCCATTTTCACCAGGCAATCGGCAAGGTCGCGCACTTCGGGCTCGCAGGCTGCATTTTTGATCAGCGTCGAGCCATGGGCGAGCGAAGCCGCCATCAGCGCCGTATGCGTGCCGCCGACCGTGACTTTTGGGAAATCGATCTCGCCGCCGCGCAGGCCTTTTTTTGCCTTGGCGATGACATAGCCGCCCTCGATCTCAAGCTCGGCGCCGAGTTTTTCCAGCGCCATCAGCAGCAGGTCGACGGGGCGCGTGCCAATGGCGCAGCCGCCCGGCAGCGAGACTTTCGCCTCGCCCATGCGCGCCAGCAGCGGCGCAATGACCCAGAAGCTCGCGCGCATGCGCGACACCAGATCATAAGGCGCAGTCGTATCGACAATGGTGGGCGCATCGAGATGAATGGTCTGGCCCGCATGAGGCGCATCGCCAACGCGCTTGCCATCGAGCCGGTAATCGACACCCTGATTGCCGAGAATGCGAATGAGCAGATTGACATCGGCCAGACGCGGCACGTTTTCGAGCGTCAAAGTCTCGCGCGTCAGAAGCGAGGCGATCATCAGCGGCAGAGCGGCGTTTTTGGCGCCGGAAACCGGAATGGTTCCATTCAGCGGTTTACCGCCAACAATGCGAATGCGATCCATCTCACCTCTCACTGGCCCGATCTGTCAGGCCGCGCTCAACCCTGCGACCCGGTCTCTTCCCCCGTGCCGCCCGCCACTGCCGCGCGGGCGCGCATCTGCGCCTTGCGCCGGGCAAGATTGGCCCGCAAAGCCGCGGCCAGACGCGCCTTCTCGGCCGCCTTGGCCGGGCTCAGGGCAGCATCCGTCCTCACAGGCGGATTTTTGGGCGAATCGCGTTCGGACATCCTGATTCCGTGAGCCAAGACCGGCAAGCCGCCGGCGGGCCGCTTTTAGGCGCATTGTTTTGCACCGGCAAGACAAGCCGAGCGAAACGGCCTTTTCAGGGCGGGCTCCCTTGCCATGCCCTGCCCCCTGTGGCACAAGGCGGCCTCGCCGAGCCGGGCCAGCCCGCCTCCCGCGCAAGCTGCCGTAGCTCAGTGGTAGAGCACTCCCTTGGTAAGGGAGAGGTCGAGAGTTCGATCCTCTCTGGCAGCACCAGCTCTTCCAACAGCCCCCCCGGCAAAAGATCACCCGCCCCCAGACCGAGATCGATGCCGGTCGCACCGCATGTCGCACGCCCCTTGGCGCGCGATCCAATCTTCCGGTTTGCGACTTCAAGGAGCCTGGAATGATGCGTGAAGATGACGCATCCGTGATTCAATGGGCAAGCCATTGGAATCCGATCACTCTCTGCACCAGAGAGCAAGTGCAGCATCATCGCCGCAAAACCTCCCTCGAAGGCGGCCTCCCTCACATGTCACAAAGATCCTCAGACTTTCTGTGCTCTTGATGGGTCGCCCTAAATTTGCAAGCGTGATAAAAAAATAAGTCAGGGCGGGGGACGGTCATGGAAACAGGCAAAAATCGATCGGTCAAAGTGAAAAACTTTGAAGATGAAACGGCCTGCTCCGAAACGCCGATTTCGGCAAAGAAAATGCTCGACCCGGTCAGCAGCGGAAATTCGGACAGCGAGATGGCGCTCGCCGATATTGTCGCGCGCAAAATTGTTCCAGAACTTTTGACCCGCAATAAAAATCTGCTGACCACGCAATCCGATGAATCCACTCATCCGACAGAAGCCGATATTTCCAAATTGAGCGCCTTGATTTTGGGGCCGGATAATTCCGACGCTCTTGAATTTATCAATTCGCTTCGCGATCAAGGACTGACGCTTGACAATCTTTATCTGGAGCTGCTGGAGCCCACCGCACGCCATCTTGGAGAATTATGGGTAGTCGACAAGCTCGATTTCTTTGCTGTGACTCTTGGGGTCGGTCGCCTGAAGCGCATTGTGCATCATTTCGCCGATCTCGATAAACTCAAAACCTACGATCAGAAGCGCCGTGCTCTGGTGCTGGTGCCACCCGGCGAAGATCATACTTTTGGGGCGCAAATCGTTCAGAGATTTTTGCGCGCCGCCGGCTGGTCTGTTCTCACCCTGGACGGCAGTGAAAGTGCACGAGCCGCTGATCTGGTTTCGCGCGAATGGATCGCCATTGCTGGCCTGTCAATCGGCGCCGATGTTCAAATCGAGGCTCTGCGTGGCTTCATCAAATCCATCAGAACGCGCTCTTTGAACCCCGATATAGGCATCATCATTGGCGGCCCGATTGTCGCCACCCAGCCCGAACTTGTCAGCAAGATCGGTGCAGACGGAACTGCACAAAATGCACCGGCTGCCGTTGTGCTGGCAGAAACAATACTCGCCCAAGCGATCGAGACGGCAAGCCTTGCAAATGGCTAAGGGGCTTTGATGGCAACGCCATGTGGAATGGTGTGAGGGATCGAGAGCAACAGAGGTTGCATCGGGTCGAAGATCAGGACGTCAAAGAGAATGCGCCTGGAATGACGAGGATACAGCCCGCCTCTCCATCCGCCGCACAGTGCCAGAGAAAAGAAACGGCGCTTTTCGATAAATCCGCCCAGAAAGCGACTTGCCGAAATGCAGTTCGAAGACCCGTTTCAGAAGCGGGTCGCTTCTGCCCTCGCGCTGATAGCGAAATTGCTCAGAACTCACGTCTTGCGCTCGCCCATCGAGAAGTGCCGCCACATCCTGCGCCAGCCGAGCCTTGAAGCGCGCATACCATGCCACGACATCGCGCTGCCGCGCGGCGAGTCTTTGGGGATCGCTGAGCAGATCTTTCATCATCAAAGCAGCATCGCGCCAGTCTGCACCAACGATGAACGGATGGTCGCCAAACATGTAACGATAATAATCCGTACCCATGAAACGGACACAGACAGGAATGGCGCCGAACTCAAGCCCTTCCATCATCCGGAAAGAATCCGGATTGATATTGCCGAAGGGACAGGGGATGAAAATCGTATCGGCCAGATAACGGCGCATGTCGGCAATGCCGAGACCATCTGCCGAACTCCAACCGCTCGTCAGATGAGTCTTATGCGGCGCAATATGCGACAGGCAGCTCAGCATATCGGCACGATGGCTCTTTACCTGGCCCGCGAAAAACCAAATCGTCGAGCGCTCTGCCACAGGCAGCGATGCACCCTCGTTGAGGAGACCGGTTTTGAACCCGAGCGGCAGAGCGAAGAGATTGTCGCGCGCAATTCTGGGATCGTAATAGGAACGAAGAACGACACGCGCATCATCATAAAGTTGGCCCACGGGGGGCAATCTCTCACCCGAAAGATGCAGGATCGCCTCAGGCCGGTGCTGACGCAGATAATCTTCGATCGCAGAGGGAATTTTGAGGGAATTATGGCCGAACACAACAAGGTCGCGCGCCGGATGGCTCAAGGCCCCGGCATCGAAGACCTTCTCATGATCCACATCTGCAAAAACGATCCGGCTCAAATATTCAAGCTCGAAATCCGTCGCTTCACCGGCGCCGGTCTGCCATACAAAGGTTTTCCTGATCGCCATTGTCCCTAGTCGCCTGATGACAGAAGCAAGCTCGTGCTTGGCCATTTAGCTAGAGAGCGAATGGAAAGGCAAGGTAACAGGCAAAAGGCACAGTCACTCGTATCTTCGCCAATGTCTTTCGAACAAATGGAGCGGGAAACGCCCACGGGCGCGGTCGCAAACAGGCTCGACAGAGGCTTTCCTCCCCCTCTTTATCTGCTCCCGGCAAAAAGCCGCGCGGGGGCTTGGGCCACGGGCAGCATCATGCCGCCAGTCCGCCCATCCTGTGGCATCCCATGAGATGGATCGGGGTTGAGTCTTTCCCGGCTCAAGCCTGTTTGCCCACGCTTCGGGCCACTGACTTTTGAGCGGGCGTCTTTCTGGCGGGCCTTTTTGCCGTAGCCTTCTTCACGGCAGATTTTCGCCCCGCTTTTTTCACCGCAGGGCGTTTCGCTGCGGGCTTTACGGCTCTTGCTGTTCCGATTGTTGCCTTGCGTGCGGCCTTGGCCTTCTGCGTTTCTTCGACCTTGCGCTTGAGCGTTTCGATGAGGTGAAGGATTTCTGCATGATCGGCGCGGGCAATGACCTGGGCCGCCTCAATGCGCTCGTAATAGCCCTTTGTGACGGGATTGGCCTGCCCTTCCTCGTCCTTGGCTTTCGATATGATTTTGGCGCCGCGCGATATGTATTTGGCCAAAAAGGCTTCCAGACGCGTCAAATCTTTCAGGGTCTTCTTCGGCTTTTTCATATTGTCCTCACAGCAGTCTTGGGCTCAGTGAGGCAAATTCTCGTGTCACAATCAAATGGCCGCCCGGCACCTGGAGACGGGCGGATGCCGCTAGTCGTCCCATTCGTTCAAAAGCGCCTGTTCGGCCTCGTAATGGCGCACATAGGCATGAGCTGCAAAAAGCGAGCTGAGGAAAAGACTTAAGCCTACACACAGACCAATGATTTCGGACAATTTCGTCATCAAAACCTCCCAATCGGAGAGATTTTTATCGGGCAATGAATAAACAGCCGGCTCAAAAGATCGATAAAATGCCGGTGAAGACAGGATAATCCTCACCGGCCAAAACACCATGCAGAAAAGACAGGTTTCATGCCCGACTTTCGGACAGTCTGCCTGCATTGTGCCCAGATCAGACACCCTCGACGAGGATGAATTCGCCTTCGGCTGCGCCGAGGCGATGCTGGCGGGCTTCCTGATATTCGGGCGAATGATAATAAGCGCGGGCCTGATCGTAGCTCTCGAACTCCATCACGACATTGCGCGCGCGCGCCGTTCCTTCCAGAGCCTCATAGCGGCCGGCGCGCACAAGCGGCTTGGCGCCATATTTCTCGGCCGCCGGCCCTGTTGCCTTGGCGTAACGGGCATAGGCTTCCGGATCTTGCACGTCGACCCGGACGATGATGTAACCCTTGGGCATTCCTTGTCTCCAGTCTTTCGAGCGGGATAACCCGCTGCCGGGCGCGACCATGGCAAGCCTTGCAGGCAAGGGCAAGAGCCGGGACAAGAGCAAAAGCAAGGGTCGTGAAAAGCTAAGGGCAAAACAAATGGCCGCCATGAAGACCGTGTTCCGCGTCAGGCTTCGACTTGCAAGCTTTGGCGCGCAGGAAATGAAATGGGAGAAGCTCGTCGTCGACCGACCGAGCGCAGAAGATGCAAATGAATTGATCAAATGGGCATATCGACTCGACAGCGCCAATGATCTCCAGCGCCCGGCAGAACATGCCTGCAAGGTCGAACGCCTGAAGATTCCAGCTGACGGACCACCACTCCAGCCGCTCGAGTCGATTTGCGCCTCGCTTGAAGCGCATTTCATCCTTCATCGGACTTAGAACGAATGTCGCTGTGCGCTTCTGCCGCGGACGAAAGTCGATGACCGATTTACAACAGCACGCGCGATTGAATCAGGAACAGGGGTTTCGCACTTGCACCGGCAGCCCACAGGCATAGCGTGATGGAGCGCTCAGGCGCGTTTCCTCCCCGACTTCAAGCCGCAGGCCTTTCGCCCGCGGCTTCTTTTTGCTCAGGCAAAAGCTGAAACATGCCCGTTGCCTGCGAAGCGGCGAAAAATAAGCTGGACCGAAAGAAAAAGGCCCGCTTCATCAGCTGGCCTTTTCTGGATCAGACCGCCGGTCCAATCGATTGCGGCGTGTAAATCGGGCCGGTGATCTTGCTCATATCCATAGCGCGGATTTTCGGCTCATCGAAAATATCGGCCATATCGGATTTGACACCCGACACATCGATGGCATCGAGCCATTTGCGATGGATGCGCGGATCCTGATCTTCATATTCCACCTGGCGACCGCCCTGCTGGATCGAGAGCGAGCCATAGCCCTCGGCCGAGCGCTTGCGCAGCGAGATGAAGGGATAGCGGCGCGAGCCCATCGAGCAGGCAACATAGCGCGCGGGATCCGCGCAGGTGTTGAAATGCTGATGGAACATCCAGAACGGGGGCACATACATAATGCCGTGGCGCCAGGGAATCTCGACGAATTTCTCGTCGCCCTCATACCAGAGCAGCGAATAGCCTTCGCCCGATACGGCATGGACATGCGTGCCGGCCGCATGGCGATGGGCCTTCTTGTAACGCCCGACAGGAATTTCCGACGTGTGCGAATGCATGGTCGAATCCGCAAGCACGAAGGAGACGTTTTTCGATCCCTTGCCACGCTCGCCGAGATCGTACAGCTTGAAGCCCGTCAGATCGGGGACGAAATTCGTCTCCCAGAGATTGAGCTTCGCCTTGCCATCGCCGCGCACGACTTCCAGATGCTCGCCTTCGCCCTGGAATTGATTGGGCGAACCGGCGCGCTCGGGGAATTTGCAGGGATTGTTAAAGACGAAATCTTCATTGTGGTAGAGATTGAGCGTCAGCGGCCCGTCATGCGTGACGGAAATGCGCGCGGCTTCTTTCCCCGACGAATTGAAGATCTGATATTCGCAATTGAGCGGAATGGCGAAAAGCGCCTTCGGACCCCATTCGAATGTGTGCTTTTCACCGGAAGGCAGCCAGACGGTCGTCGAGCCGAAACCGGCCTGCACCATGAAAAAAGCTTCATAGAGATGCTTGACGGGACGCGTCTTCTTTCCGGGCAAAACCTCGATCAGATAATTGGCCATGAAATCGCCGCGGCCATGGGCGTGGTTGAAACAACCTTTGGCATCGTACCAGGCCCAGTCGGATGTTTCGACGGCCAGAAGATCGAAGCCGAAATCTTCGTGGACGGGGATGTTCTGCTTCTTCACCCAGTCCAGATAAGGTTCAACAAGATAGCGACCGTCGAGCTGTTCCTGCGGTGTGATGACGTCTTTCATATCGGGTCGTCTCCTTGTCTTTTCTTGTATGGGCTGATTGGCGCATCGCCCTTCCCCACAAGGGCGATGCGCCAGACATTTGATCTGGCTTATTTCTTG
>CAZHOK010000001.1:47582-55899 GCA_964534115.1 uncultured Beijerinckia sp. | reverse complement strand
ATTTCTTGGCGAGCGCTTCAGCGAGAAGCTTTTTGGTCTCCTCGGACTGGTTGAGCGCCACGGCAATGGCCTTGGCGACATCTTCGCCATAGGCAGGCTCAACAGGCTTTTCGAGCTTTTCAGCACGCGCCTGCAATTCCTTGTCCTCCATCGCCTTGCGATAGGCATCGATGAGGGCCTTCATGCGATCGGCCGGAATGCCGGGAGGGCCTGCCGTCAGGCGCGCAATATCGCCCTGCGACTGAACGAGGCGGAGCAATTCCAGCGCCTTGGGATCTTTGACCATGGAGGCGAGCTGGGGCACGTCCTTATCATTGCCGCCGATCTGGGCGATGAAGCGGCCGTATTTATTCTCGATGAAAGTCGCATAGGACGAACGCGAGGCGATGGAGCCGACGATTTCGCCGCGACGCATGGCGAGCTGATCCTCGGTGCCATTATAGCCCGTCAGATTGCGCACCGGCATTTTCAGCGCAAAGGTCAGCATGACCGTTTCCACATAGGAGGCGCTGCCCGGACCGGCAGAGGCGAAATTCACCGGCTGCTTCTGTGCCATCAGATCGGCGAAAGACGTGATCGGAGATTGCGAAGCAATGACGATGACGCGCGGATCGGATGCGGCCTTGCCAATCCAGCTCATTTTCGACAAATCGAATTTGATGCCCTGCGCATTGACGAGCTGATTATAGATGAGGCCCGTGTTGAACGTGCCGATCGTCAGACCGTCCGGCTTGGATGCATAGATCGCATTGGTGCCGACAATATGGCCGGCACCCGGCATGTTGCGGACGACAAAGGTCGAGCCCGGCAGATAGCGCTGCATATATTCAACGACGAGACGGCCATAAGAATCGTAGCCGCCGCCAGGCGAGGTGGCGACGATGTAGGTGATCGTCTTGTCCTTGAAGAAGGCCGCACCTTCATCAGCAGCAAGCGCTGCGGATGCATTGATCGCCAATGCGGCGGCGCCGATCAATTTCAGTGCCTGTTTCATCCATTTCCTCCAATGTCGCGATTTCTCGCGCGCTTCGTCATGGCCTTAAGCCAGACGATCCATGATCAGGCCGGTCAGCCAGCCCGTGAAGAGAGACACACCAAGCCCTTTGGCAAAGATGAAGTAAAAAGCAGTTGATGCGAATGTGGTGAGGAAGATGGTCCTCGCCCAGGTCGCCTTGGCGCGGAAGCGCAGGAAGGTGAAAAGGAAGATCGGGATCGCTACCCAGAAGCCAAAAAGCAGGATGAGAGCGATAAATCCGAGGAAAAAGGCCCAGGTGGCGATTTCGCGGCGCGTTTCTTCCTTTTCGTCGCGCGGGGCATCGAGAACCTGAGCCTGTCCGAACTCGACATTGTGACCGACGAGCTTGGCCGCTTTTTCCTCGGCTTCCTTGATCTCGTCCTTGTCGCCCGTCGCCGCCGGCTTGCGGCGCAGATCGAGGCTGATCTGCAGCAGGCAGAGGAGAATGCCCGGAATGCCGATGGTGAGCGGCATAAAGCGCGCGCCATCGGGATAAGTCAGGGAAATGCCCACCATCGTCGAGAAGACAGCGAGCATGAACAAGGTCATGGATTGACGCGAAAGCATGCTCATGCGGACACCTGCAGATTATCGAGAGCCGAAGGCTTGCGGCTGCGCCAGATGGCGAGCGCAATGGTCGCGCAGATCAGGCCGATCAGGACCATGGAAATCGGGCGGGTGAAGAAAGCGAGCCCCCAGAGGTCCATCGCCTTGTGCAGAGATTCCTCAGCAATACGCCCAAGAACGAGGCCAATGACGAAGGGTGCGCGCGGCCAATTGGCGCGCAACATGCCATAGCCGACCGCACTCATGCCGACGAGGATGAGCAAATTCTCCCACTGCCCTTCATTGACGAAGGCGCCGATCACGACAAGCGTGAGAATGAACGGCACGAGCATGGTTGCATTGATGAAGGTGAGCACCGCCACCCAGCGCGTGATGAAGAGAAGGAAGCTCACCGCAATCAGATTGCCGACAACCAGCGCCCAGATCAGCGTCCAGACGAGATCGAGGTTTTTGGTGATCATCGCCGGTCCCGGCTGAATGCCGAGAATGAGGAAAGCGCCCATCATGACGGCCATGCCCGAAGAGCCGGGAATGCCGAAGAAGAGCGTCGGCAGAAGCGAGCCACCTTCCTTCGCATTGGACGCTGTTTCAGGCGCGATCACGCCCTCCACCGCACCATGGCCGAAGCGTTCCGGCGTCTTGGATGTCTGCACGGCATGGCCATAGCAGAGCCAGGCAGCTGCCGAACCGCCAAGGCCTGGCACCATGCCGATCATCGCGCCGATGATCGACGTGCGCAAAGCCAGGAACCAATGACGGGGAACTTCGAGCACGCCGGCGAAAATCTGGCGGTAGGAGAATTTCACCTTTTCCATCGAAATGGCGGCAATCGATCCGCCCTTCACCGCCAGAGTGATCATTTCCGGAACTGCGAAAATGGCGAGCACGCAAGTGACGAGCGAAATGCCATCCCACAGGAACAGGTAATCGCCCGAAAAACGCGCCGTTCCCGTTTGCGGATCCATGCCGATGGTCGACAGCATCATGCCGAACAGGCCGACAATCATGCCCTTGAAAATATTGCCGCCGCCCGCGAGGAAGGCGATGAAGGTAATGCCGAGGATCGCCAGCAGGAAGAATTCCGCCGGGGAGAAGGACAGAACGATCGGCTCGAGGATCGGGATCATCACCGCAAAGACAATCGCGCCGATAATGCCGCCGACGCCCGAAGCGGTGATGGAGGCGCCCAGCGCCCGACCCGCCTCGCCCTTTTTGGCCATCGGATAGCCATCGACCGTGGTGGCCGCATCGTCGCCATCGCCGGGCACGCCAAACATGATGGAGGAAATCTGGCCCGACGTGCCATTCACCGCATGCATGGTGAGGAGGAAGACCGCGCCCTGCGTCATATCCATGCCGAAGACGAAGGGAATGGCGAGCGCAATCGACAGACGCCCGCCAATGCCCGGCGTGGCGCCGACAATGAGGCCGATCATCACCGCGATCAGCATCAGACCCATGGTCTGGGGATTGGTCACCAGGGCGCCAAGCGCACTGAACATGACATCGAACATTATTTCCTCCCGGGGGCGAGGTCTGCGGCCCCGCTGGCAGGGTGCAAACTAAAGTCGTATCAGTGGCCGGTAAATCGAAACCTTTGTTATAGAGATAAAAAATATTTTAATCTATCCCTTCAATCTGCGGGGGACAGGGCATGCGCATCGAGGATCTGGATTTCAGCAAGCTGAGGGCTTTTCAGCTGGTGGCGAGCCACGGGACCCTGGCGGCCGCCGCCACCCAGCTCGGCCTCACCATTCCAGCCGTCTCGGCGAAATTGAAGCGGCTCGACCAGGTGGTCGGGGTTCCCCTGTTCCGGCGCCTGCCCAACGGGCTCGCAATGACCTCTGCCGGCGAGCGCTTCCTGCGCGATGTCACTTTGCTGCTGCAAGAGGCCGAACAGGCCGTTGCACGGGTGCAATCGCCGACCAATCAGCAATCGGAAGAAACGGGCAGCCTGTCTCTGGCCATTGGCGGCGATTATGCGGGTTTCTTCATGCCCCGCCTGAATTCCTTTCTCGCAGAATATCCGCGCGTGCAGATCAGCATGCGCGTGACGCGACGCTCCGATTCTCTGGCCGCGCTGCAGCAGGGTCGCGCCGACTTCTGCATGGGCGTGTTTCCGCGCCTGCCGCAAGGCATTGCAGCAAAAGTCGTGGCGCGCACCACAATGTCGCTGGTGACGCGGGCCGACCAGGCCAAAAGCGACACTGGATCGCGCCTCATCATTGCCCCACGCGGCTCGGCCCTGCGCCAATTGCTGCGCAAATCGCCTTATATGGAAGGGCTCCCCAATGTTCTGGAATGTCCAACCTGTCAGACAGCGATGGAGCTTGTCGCCTTGGGCGCCGGCCCCGCCATCGTGCATACAATGTGCGTGGCGCGCGAACCGAATGAAGAGCTCAAAACCACCGATCTCGGCGAGAAGCATGGCTTGATGCAACTCGTTGTGGCCTACCGGCGCAGCGCCTTGCGGTCGCGCGCAGCGCAGGCCTTTTTCGACCGCGTCACCGCCTGAGGGGCTCGGTTGACAGCAACCAGCCTTTCCCGGACCATGACCGATAATCCGCCAGTAAAAGCGGCCCGGGAGGAAATATCATGTCGATGAAATCGAGGCTCATGGCGATGGCGGGACTTGTCGCGCTCGCCTCATTCGCCCATTCGCCTGCGCAAGCGCAACAGGACTTTTACGCCGGCAAGAACCTCACCATGATCATCGGCTTTGGCCCCGGCGGCGGCTACGATCTGTGGGGTCGCACCGTGGCGCGCCATATCGTCAATCATCTCCCGGGCAAGCCGACAGCCGTGCCGCAGAACATGCCGGGCGCAGGCAGCTATCATGCCGCCAATCATCTCTTCAACATTGCGCCCAAAGACGGCTCGGTCATGGGCATTATTGCGCGCGATGCGCCGCTGGGGCCTCTCACGGGCGCTGAAGGCACGCGCTTCGATCCCCTGAAATTATCCTGGATCGGCACGCCCAATATCGAAACCAATGTCTGCATCGCGCGCGCCGGCGCAGATGTGCAGACAGTGGATGATCTCTACAAGAAAACCTTCATTGTCGGCGACACGGGCCCCGGCACCGGCACACGCTCCTATCCCAAAGCGCTCAGCGCATTGCTGGGAATGAATTTCAAACTGGTCTCGGGCTTTCCCTCATCCGCAAATGTCTTTCTCGCCATGGAACGCGGCGAAGTGGACGGCATCTGCGAAAGCCTCGACAGCGTGATGACGCGCAAGCCCGAATGGCTGAGCTCGGGCAAGATCAAAATCGTTTTCTATGGCGCACTGGAGCCGATCAACGAGCCTGTGCTGAAGGGTATTCCCTTCATCCTCGATCTCGCCAAAAACGAGGAGCAAAAGAAGGAAATCGCCTTCCTCTACGCCGGCCAGGGCATCGGCCGTCCCTTCGTCGCGCCGCCCAACCTGCCGCCCGAACGGCTGGCCATGCTGCGAAAGGCGTTTATGGCGACGATGAAAGATCCCGAATTCATCTCCGACGTAACGCGCCAGAAAATGGAACTCGATCCCCATAGCGGCGAATATCTGGAAAAGCTGATTCAGGAAATCTATGCGACGCCCAAAGCCATCGTCCAGAAGATCGGCGACCTGATCAAGTAAGGTCGATACGCAGGCAAGAAGCCGGAGCTGAAATTTCAGCTCCGGCTTTTTTTATGCCTGAATCCAGAACCCGCAAGATGGGGCAGGATTGTTGGCGCCAAAGCCGGTCGCTCAAGCAGCCGGCATCAGTTTCGCAAGCTCTTCGAGCGACACGACCGACGCATATTTGGCATCCATGTCGAAAAGATTTGCCGAATGGGCGAATTGCGAGCGGTCGAAACAGCATTCATCGACAACGAATGTCGCAAAACCATTGGAGAATCCATCGACGACAGACGCGCGCACGCAGCCCGATGTCGAGACGCCGCAGAAGACCAGCGTATCGACGCCCTGCTGGACCAGATAAGCAAGCAAAGGCGTCTGGAAAAAGGCGCTCGCGCGCGTTTTGCCAAGAACCCATTCGCCCGCCCTTGGCTTGACGGCATCGGGAAAATCATTGGCTTCGGGAGGCGAGGCCTTGGTGCGCTTCGACTTGGTCGCGCGGCCCGAATAAGGCGTATTGGCCTCATCGGCATTGGTGAAGACAATCGGCAATTTGCGTGCGCGGAACATATCGAGCAGACGCACGATCCGCGGAATGGCTTCCCATGAAACCGGGCCGCAAGCGGAACCGAAAGTGGCGATCGATTCCTGCAGGCTCTGCCCCTCATGGCCTGTGAAGGCATAGGTCACATCGACGACAATCAGAGCCGGACGCTTGCCAAGCTTCATCTCGGTCAGGAAGCCTGCGCTGCGATAGGTTGCAAGCTCCGTTTCCGGAATGAGTTTCATCCAGTCTTTCATTGTCGTCCCCTTGTTTGCCCATCGCCCGATACGGGCGATCCCACAGGCCAGCTTGGCGCTATTCTTCAGACAAGTCACGGTGAGGACAAGACGAAAGTCGACATTGCTCGAGTATTGGCAGCCCGACAGCGCGCAAAGCCTCTATTCCCTTGCGGAAGTCACTGTCAAGCCATAGGTTTTACAGCATCTGATTCGCACTGATTCGGATTCTATGAACCAGCACGTTCTTGAAGATTCCACTGCCGAACTCATCCGCTGGGCCGAGCCTGTGCTGGGGGACGTGCTCGCGAGCGGTTATGCTGCCCATATCACCGATGCCAAAGTCGTCGGCCCCATTGTCCGCTGCCATGTTCTGATCTGGCGCTGCGTGCTGAGCGGCGATCCGCGAACGGAAGCCTTTCATGAGGCGCTCGCGCGCATGACCCGGCGCACCGGCGTGTCTGTCGAGGATATTGAAGCGCTTGACCGCGAGGTTTTGCGCGAATTGCTGCATGTGATCGCGATCCGCTATCAGCGTTCGCCCCGCAGCGCCGGCCATTTCAGCATGGAAGTGGCGCGCGCCGCCTGCCGGCTCACCGCCCTGCGCAAGCCCGGTCAGGACTGAATCGGCCCAGGGGCCGGCCTGCTAACATTTTCGCCAGTTCGGAGATCGCGCTTGCAAAGCCGCGCCGAAGCCCTCATGTGCGTGACGCCTGCATGGATCGCAGGCCGAGGGGATTGACGTGCCACAGAATTGGTCGCCGCAGCAGGATCGGGCGCTCAAGGAAGTTGCGGCCTGGCTCAAATCCGGGAAGCCGCAGATTTTCCGCCTGTTCGGCTTTGCCGGCACCGGCAAGACGACGCTTGCCCGCCATATTGCCGAGGGCATAGACGGCGACGTGGTCTTTGCAGCCTATACGGGCAAAGCCGCCCTGGTTCTGCGCTCCAAGGGTTGCGACGATGCCCGCACGATCCACTCGCTCATTTACCGCGCCAAGGAAGTGGATTCGGAAGTTCCGAGCTTTGTCATCAACGAGCAAAGCCCGGCCAATACGGCAAGCCTGATCATCATCGATGAATGTTCCATGGTGGATGAGGAGCTCGGCCGCGACCTCCTGTCGTTTGGCCGTCCCGTTCTCGTGCTCGGCGATCCGGCGCAATTGCCCCCTGTCAAAGGCGGCGGCTTTTTCACCGAGGCCGAGCCCGATGTGATGCTGACGGAAGTCCATCGCCAGGCAGCCGACAATCCGATTGTGCGCATGTCGATGATCGTGCGCGAAGGCGGGCGTCTGGAGCGGGGCGATTATGGGCAGAGCCGCGTCATCGCACGCGATGAAATCGATTCAGCCAGCGTGACACGCGCCGACCAGATTCTTGTCGGCCTCAACCGCACGCGCCGGCTCTACAATAAAAGATTGCGCGAATTATTCGGCTTTACAGGTGCGATGCCGGAGGCCGGCGACAGGCTTGTGTGCCTGCGCAACGATCGCAAAAAGGGCCTGCTCAACGGCGGCATCTGGACGGTCAAGACACTGGCGCCCGCCCGTGGCGGCAAATTGCGCATGAGCCTTGTGCCGGAGGAAGATCCGGTCAGAAAGCCGTTGCGCGTTCGCGTCCTGCCGGATTTCTTCGAAAGCGAGGACGAGATTCCTTATGCGCTGCGCCGCGATTCGGATGAATTCGATTTCGGCTATGCGCTGACCGTCCACAAGGCCCAGGGCTCGCAATGGAACGAGATCGTTCTGTTCGATGAATCGTCAGCCTTTCGCGAACATCGCAGCCGCTGGCTCTATACAGGCATTACGCGCGCGGTTGAGCGCATCACCATCGTCACCTGAAGACAAGAGGATCGCGTGCAGGAATATGTCCAGCCCATGCTTGATTTCGTTCGCGAGCATCGTGAGTTTGCCGCGCCCTTCGTCTTTGCGCTCGCTTTTGGCGAGTCGCTGGCGCTTGTCTCGCTGCTGTTTCCCGCCACTGTCTTGCTATGGGGCATAGGCGCGCTTGTGGGCGCCTCAGGCATCGACTTCTGGCCGGTCTATTTCGCCGCCGTGCTGGGCGCGGGCCTTGGCGACTGGGTCTCTTATTGGCTCGGCTATCATTACCACGACCAGATTGCGCGCATGTGGCCGCTGTCGAAAAACCCGCAATTGCTGACGCGCGGACATGCCTTTTTTGAAAAATGGGGTTGGCCCGGCGTCTTCTTCGGTCGCTTTTTTGGGCCGCTGCGCGCCATCGTGCCTCTCGTGGCGGGCACATGCCAGATGTCGCATACGCGTTTCCAGATTGCCAATTGGTCATCGGCCTTGGCCTGGTCTGCCGCAACTTTGGGGCCTGGGGCTGCAGGCTTTA
>CAZHOK010000001.1:40750-47572 GCA_964534115.1 uncultured Beijerinckia sp. | reverse complement strand
CTCATGGATATGGGGAAGTGAAGACGACGTCTTCTGCCTCACGCAGCCGCTGCTCCTCACGCGCGATATAATCGCGCGTCATCGGAACCGCATCGACGCTTCGGGCAAGCTGAATCTGGAAGACAACATTTTGCCCCAAGCAAAATGTTGCCTCCGATGCAGCCAGATAGAATTCCCACATGCGACAGAAGCGCTCGTCATAGAGCGCCGCAATTTCATCATGATGTCGCATGAAACGCAGACGCCAATGATGCAGCGTATGTGCATAATGCAGCCGCAGGATTTCAATATCGGTGACGATCAATCCCGAGCCTTCGATCGCCGGCATGATCTCCGACAAAGCCGGCACATAACCGCCGGGAAAAATATATTTGGTAATAAACGGATTTGTCGCGCAGGGGGGATCGGTGCGACCGATCGTGTGCAGAAGCGCAATACCGTCATCTTCGAGCAATGCATAAAGCTTGGAGAAGAATTCTTCATAGTGCGCCAGGCCGACATGTTCGAACATGCCGACCGAGACAATGCGGGCAAAACGCCCGCCTGTCTCGCGATAATCCTGCAGACAAAATTCAGGGGGCCGATCAAGACCGCTGGCATTCGCCCTCGCACTCGCTATGGCCAATTGTTCCTGCGACAGGGTGATGCCGGTTGCCTGCGCGCCACAGACGCGGGTCAGATACAGCGCCATGCCGCCAAATCCACATCCGATATCGAGCACGCGCGCACCTTCGCCGACAAGCAATTTTGCCGCGATATGACGTTTTTTGGCGCATTGGGCTGTTTCGAGATCCCACGCCGGATGCTCGAAATAAGCGCATGAATATTGCCGGTCTTCATCGAGAAACAGGCTGTAGAGCCTTGCATCGAGATCGTAATGATGGGCGACGTTTTGGCGCGCGCGCACAAGATTGTTGCGCTGCTCGAGACGGCGCAAGCGCATGCGCAGCTTGCGCAAGAAAACCATCCATCGCGCCTCCCCTTCCTGACCGAGATTGCGCAGGGCCAGCACAATCACATCGAACAGGCTGCCGGCCGTGACAATCAGCGCGCCTTCCATGTGAAGTTCACCAAAAGCCAGTTCGGGGTCCCGCAACAAACGCGAAAGCGCAGCTCCATCGCGCAAAGCAATCGCCAAGGACGGCCCTGCGCCATCGCCTGCCGAAATGCGCCGACCGCTCGGCAATTCGACTTCAAGCGAACCGCGGCGAATGAAATTGCGAATGAAACGCTCAAACAATGTCTCCATCGCCACCTTCCCGGGGATCTGGCCAGCCCTTGCGAAAGGAACCACCTCGGCGGCCCGGAGTTTGCCCGCAGCCCGGCCACGCTTGGATCCACGCAAACAGAAAACGGCCAAGGCAGGGTTTGGTTCGGGAGGTCAGGACAAGGAGGCTTTCATGAAGCGCATCGGTTTCCTGACGGGAATGGCAACAATCGGGCTGGCTGCCGCCATTGCGGGCGGTGCCGGGGCGCAGGAACGCGGCGGCGGCCCCGTGCCGGGAGCCCCCCTTGCCGGGACCCCGGCCCATGCGGGGCGCCCAGCAGTCCGTGTCACTCCGGCTGCGGTGGATCGGGGGATGCGCGCCCCCTCGGGCGCGATGCGCATGGAGGCGCCCGGCCGATCGCAGGCTGGTCCAGCGGCCCGCATCGAGCCACGGATCCGCTCCGGCATCCCGGATTCCCGGCAACGCACCTTCCGCCCCGACCGGACATTGGGCGGCGCCCCGATTGCCGCGCCCCTGACGATCCGAAGAGGCGAGGGCTACAGGGAACAGCATGATGGGGATCGGCGCGATCGCTTCTGGTTCCCGGGCGTTCTGGCCGCGCCCTTCCTCTTTCCCTGGTCCATGAGCGGGGGATACGAAGAGGATTGGTTCTATGCCGACGATCTGATCGAGGATCCTTATTACGGAACGGGCTATACGATCCGGGCCTATCCGGGCCCGGCCAGCACCTTCGGCCCGGCCTATGGGAATTATTGCGCGACGCCCCAGAAAACCTGCCTGCTCTATGAACCGGCCGAAGTGGGCTTGGGCTGCTCCTGCCGGGCGCCAGCGGGACGGCCGCGCTTCCGCGGGGTCGTCGTGCCCTGAAGCGGGCCTCATCACCTGAAACTGATTAAGCACAAGGCCTTCAAAAGGCCCGAAGGCTCAGGTGCGCGCATCAGTCCCCTCGCGCAGCCGATCGCAAGCCGCTATAAGTTGGAATTGATCCAGACTGTGCAGGGCTGCGGCCCTGTCGACCGGGTATGGTCCCGGGCCTATTCGAGGAATATCCGTGATGGAGTACCGGCGTTACTTCAGCCAGGCGATCGACCGGCTCAAGGCGGAGCAACGCTACCGTATTTTTGCGGATCTCGAACGCGATGCAGCCCGTTTTCCTTTGGCGATCTGGCATGCCGAAGGCGGCGCGCCGACGCGCGAAGTGGTGATCTGGTGCTCAAACGATTATCTCGGCATGGGCCGGCATCCCCGCGTCATCGAGGCGATGAGAACGGCGGCGGAAAAGCATGGCGCAGGCGCAGGCGGCACGCGCAATATTTCCGGCACGAACCATCCGCTGGTGCAGCTTGAGGCCGAACTGGCCGACCTGCATGGCAAGGAAAGCGCGCTGGCTTTCACCTCAGGCTGGATCTCCAATCTCGCCGGCATTTCGACCATTGCGGAATTGCTCCCCAATTGCCTGATCATTTCCGATGCTTTGAACCACAATTCGATGATCGAAGGCATTCGCCGCTCCGGCTGCGAAAAGGTCATCTTCCGCCACAATGATACGGCTCACCTTGAGGAGCTTCTGCAGGCTGCCGGCACGGATCGCGCAAAGCTCGTTGTCTTCGAAAGCCTCTATTCGATGGATGGCGACATTGCCCCGGTTGGCGAGATTGCGGCGCTGGCAAAAAAATATAATGCCATGACCTATGTCGATGAAGTCCATGCTGTCGGCCTCTATGGCCCGCGTGGCGGCGGCATTTGCGAACGCGACAATGTCATGTCGCAGATCGATGTGATCGAGGGCACGCTCGCCAAAGGATTTGGCACGCTGGGCGGCTATATTGCCGCCGATCGCATGATCATCGATGCGGTTCGCTCCTATGCGCCCTCCTTCATCTTCACCACGGCTTTGCCACCCGCCGTCGCTGCCGCCGCCGGCGCAGCGGTGCAGCAGCTCAAGCAATCGCAGGAAGAGCGCGCGCTGCAGCAGCAGCAAGTGGCCCGCACCAAGGCAGCGCTGGCCGCAGCTGAAATTCCGGTCATGGCCAATCCCTCGCATATTGTGCCGGTCTTTGTCGGCGATGCTGAATTGTGCAAGAGCGCCAGCGATATTCTGCTCGACCGTCACGGCATCTATATTCAGCCAATCAATTATCCGACGGTCGCGCGCGGCACCGAGCGCCTGCGCATCACACCGACACCTTTCCACACGGATGCGCATATTGCCGCTTTGGTGGAAGCCCTGCGCGATGTCTGGCGTCGTCTCGGCCTGCCCTTTGGCGCCACACCCCAGCCCGCATGGATGGCAGCGCGCCCCAAACAGCCGCGCCTCAAGATTGTGGCTGCAGAATAGGCTGCGCTGCAGCTCTATTTGGCAGCGTCTTTACCCTCGCGCTTCATCAGCCATTGGATGATGAAGGGCAGGGAAAGATTGATCAGGAAATAGCGCGCGAAATGATGCGCGCTGACAAACAGCGGATCGATGCCAAGCGCGAGCGCCAGCACCACCATGGCCTCAAGACCGCCTGGCGCATAAGCGATCAGCGTGGCGCCGAAAGGCATGTCGAGAAAATTCGATGCAAAGGTCGCAAAGACCAAAGCAACGCCAAGCGACGTGCCGATGGCCAGCGTCGAAGCACCCAAAGTGCGCCCGAAGAGCGCCCAATCGAAATCGGCAAAGCGCGATCCAGCCCAGGCGCCGATCATGATCTGGCCGACCACCATCAATTCGAACGGCACACGGCCTGTCGCCAAGCCGCTCACATGAATAAGGCCCGATGCGATCACCGAACCGAAAATCATGCCGCCGCCCATTTTGAAACGCAGGAAAACAAGACCAAGCGCGAGCGAGGCAATGGCCGTTCCCAAAAGAACGAGCGGGGGATCATTGGCAATGCCCGTGATCGGCCCCAGATGCGCATCCGATTCCAGAACAATGATGATCGGCAGCAGCACGACAAGAAAAATGACGCGGATCATCTGCACGATAACAACGCGCGGCGGATCTGCGCCAAGCGACAAGGAAACGGAGAGAATATAGGCCATGGAGCCCGGCACGGCGGCGAGGAAAGACGTCGGCCGCGGCCAGCGCGAAACGAGATTCGACATGGCCATGGATGAGGTCGTGATCGCCACCACGCAAACCGCCATAATGGCAATGCTGGCGGGATAATTGCCCATATTGCGCAAAGTCTCGGGATCGATCGCCGAGCCGACCGACATGCCGGTAATGGCCATGGCAGCGATCCGCAAAACCGTGCCGATGGGCGTCGCCCAGCCGAAATAGGCCAGAAGGGCAACGATCAGCACCGAACCCGACATGGCCCCGCCCGGAATGCCAGCCGCCTGAAAACCAAGACCGCCGGCGCTCGCCACAGCCATTGTCAGAGCCTGGCCGGCCACGCCCGACGTCCAGCGCTTGCGCGCGTGCATCGCTTCATCAGGCTGGCCGCTTGCCGTCATGGGGGCGCATGTCTCCAATTCGCCAAGACCCGCCAGTGCCGACTCATTTGCAACCATGCGGCGGGCCTTGGCTGGCCTTTAATCACCTGCGGAGGTGGCCCGCAACCGGATGCACGCTCGACATGGATTTGGCCAGCCAGCCAATGCTATACTGGCCGGGAAAAAAAGGCGCGGGAGTGGGCATGATCGAGGGATGGGCCGCCGTATTGACAGCGCTGCTCTACCTCTGCGCGCTGTTTGCCATCGCCCATTACGGCGACAGCCATAAATCGAAGATTTTTGCCGGGGCGCGCTCTCGTCCCTTCATCTATGCCATGACGCTGGGCGTCTATTGCACATCATGGACCTTTTTCGGCTCGGTTGGGCTTGCCTCAGAAAAAGGGCTCGAATTTCTGCCCATTTATATCGGCCCGATCCTCGTCTTTGCGCTGGGCTATAAATTCATCCAGCGCGTGATCCGCCTGTCGAAAGCCCAAAACATCACCTCCGTCGCCGATTTCGTTGCCGCGCGCTACGGCAAGTCGCAATCGGTTGCCGGCGTCGTCGCCATGATCGCCGTTCTCGGCGCGGTTCCTTATGTGGCCCTGCAGCTCAAGGCCATTGCAGTCTCGCTGGCCACCGTTCTCACCTCGCTCGATCTGAAACATATGATCGTCGTCTCGCCGGGTGCAGGCGGGATGGCACTGCTCGTCACTTTGCTGCTGGCGATTTTCGCCATGGCCTTCGGCACGCGCCACATCGATGCAACAGAGCATCAGGATGGATTGATGCTGGCAGTGGCCGCTGAATCCATCGTCAAACTCATCGCCTTTGTTGGCGTCGGTGCTTATGTCACATGGTTCATGTTCGACGGTTTTGGCGATCTCGCCGAACGCGCAACCCATCACCCAAAATTATCGACCATTCTCTCCGACCCGCCCGATCTGGATATCGTCCTGACGACGACGCTCCTGTCGGCCTGCTGCATTCTCTTGCTGCCACGCCAGTTCCATGTTGCCGTGGTGGAAAATCGCGATGAGCGCGATGTTGCCAAAGCCGCCTGGATGTTTCCGCTCTATCTGGTGGCAATCAATATTTTCGTCATTCCGCTCGCCATTGCCGGCCATATTCTCTTCCAGGACGGAGCGATCAATCGCGACATGACCGTTCTGGCTCTGCCACTGCTCAATCAATCCAGCATGATCGCATTGCTCGCGCTGCTCGGCGGTCTGTCAGCTGCTACAGCCATGGTTGTTGTCGCCAGCGTCGCCTTGTCGATCATGATTTCAAACGATCTGATCGTCCCGACACTGTTGCGCAGTCACCGGATCAGGGCCTGGATCGAAGCGCGCGATCTGGCGTCGCTGATCCTGACCATACGTCGCCTGTCCATCATCATTCTGATGCTGATGGCCTTCATCTATTATCGCTTTGCCGGCGACGCCCAGCTCGCGCAAATGGGCCTCTTGTCTTTCGCCGCCATATCGCAAATTGCCCCAGCATTTCTCGGCGGATTGTTCTGGCGTCGCGCCAATGCACGTGGCGCATTGGCCGGCCTCATGGTCGGCATTTGCGTCTGGGCCTATACTTTGCTGCTGCCCTCCTTTGATGCGAAATATCTGCAGCTGGAATCGCTCGTCACCAATGGCCCGCTGGGAATTTCCTATCTGAAGCCGACCGCACTGCTCGGCATTGAAGCGAGCATGATCGTGCATGGCACGCTCTGGAGCCTGGCGCTCAATCTTCTGGCTTTCATCGGCTTTTCCTTGACGCGCCACCCCAGCGCGATCGAGCGGTTGCAGGCACAAAGTTTTGTCGGGCCGAGCAACACGCCCATGCCACCGGCCTTCCGGTTTTGGGGCGGCGGTGTGACCGCGCGCGAATTGCAGGCCACAGTCGGCCGCTACCTTGGTGCCGAACATACCAAACGCGCCTTTGAAGAATTCATGACATCGCGCGGCATGTCCTTCAACCAGACGCTTGAAGCGGACATTCACCTTCTGCGCTTTTCGGAACATCTCCTCGCCTCAGCCATTGGCACGGCCTCATCGCGGCTCGTTCTTTCCATTCTGCTGCGCCGACGGAATCTTTCGCGCGGAGCGGCCCTGCGCCTGATCGACGATGCTGCCTCCACCCTGCAGCAAAACCGCGATATGCTGCAATATGC
>CAZHOK010000001.1:10218-40740 GCA_964534115.1 uncultured Beijerinckia sp. | reverse complement strand
TGCGCTCGATTTCGCCAAACAGGGCATTACTGTCTGCGACAGCGACCTGCGCCTCATTTGCTGGAACCGCGAATTCGGCGAGCTTTTCGATCTGCCCGGCGACAAGCTGCGCATCGGCATCGGGCTTGAGGAAATCGTCCGCTTCAATGCTTTGCGCGGCATTTATGGCCCCGGTATTGTCGAAGATTATGTCGCCATGCGGATCGAATCGCTCGTCAATGAGAGCGAACCTGTCCGCCTGCGGCTCTATCCCCCCGTCAGCTGCGTCATCGAGATCCGCTCATCGCGGCTGCCTGACGGCGGCATTGTGACGACCTATACCGATGTCTCGGATGCGGTCGCTGCCGAAGAGGCGCTGGAGCGTACCAATGAAACGCTCGAACAGCGCGTGCGCCAGCGCACCGAGGAATTGCTGGAGCTGAACAAAGAGCTTGCACGCGCCAAGGCGGAAGCCGATGACGCCAATATTTCCAAAACACGGTTTCTGGCTGCTGCAAGCCATGACATCCTGCAGCCACTCAATGCAGCCCGCCTTTACACGACATCGCTGCGCGAAAAAATGGATGATGCAGCACAGGACATTGCGCCCGAGAAATCCCTCGCCCGCAATCTCGATGCCTCGCTTGAATCGGTCGAAGAAATTCTCACCGCCCTGCTCGATATGTCACGGCTCGATTCCGGTGCAATGAAAGCTGAAATGTCCAATTTCAGGCTGAACGATATTCTGGAGACATTGCGCATCGAATTCATGCCGGCCGCACGCGAAAAGAATCTTGAGCTTGTTTTTGTACCCTCCAGCGCGATCATTCGCTCCGACCGGCGCCTGCTGCGTCGTTTGCTGCAGAATCTGATCTCCAATGCGATCAAATATACGCCAAAGGGACGCGTGCTGATCGGCTGCCGACGCATGGGCAACCAATTGCGCCTGGAGGTCTGGGATACGGGCCTGGGCATTCCGGAAGAGAAGCAGAAAATTGTCTTCCGCGAGTTCGAACGTCTGACAAATGCGGCAAAAAGCGCGCCGGGTCTCGGGCTTGGACTGTCAATTGTCGAGCGCCTCGGCAAAGTGCTGGACCATCACATTGTCTTGCGCTCGCAAGCTGGACGCGGCTCGGTCTTTGGCGTCGAATTGCCGATTGTCGAAGCTCAACCCGTTGCCGTTGAAACCCATGAAACCCTGCCTTCGCCCCACACCCCGCTTGCCGGCCTTGTTGTGCTCGCCATCGACAATGAGCCGCGCATTCTGGAAGGGATGCGCTCATTGTTGGGTGGCTGGGGCTGCCAGATTCTCACAGCCGCCGATGAGGCGGAAGCCACAGCGGCGCTGGGCTCCATCGAGAGTACGCCTGATGTTGTGATCGCCGATTACCACCTTGATGCCACCGATGGGCTCACACTGGTGACCAAGCTGCGTGACAGGCTCGGCGTGGCCATTCCTGCCATTCTCTTGACTGCCGATCGCACGCCCGAAGTGCGCGAGCGCGCGAGCAGGCTCGACATACACGTGCTCAACAAACCCCTGAAACCTGCGATTCTGCGCTCTCTGCTGAGCCAATGGCGAATGATGAGCGGCGCGGCCGAATAATCAGGCTGCGTCTTTTTTCTGCATGAAGCGGCCATAAAAACTCTCTCCCGCTTTGGCCATGCCGATAAGCTGTTCGCCGGGCGTAAAACGGGGGCCAAGTTTTCTGGCCAATCGCTCGCACAGAAGCACAAATTCAGCCGTGCCCATGCCATCGATATAGCTCAAGGTTCCGCCCGTAAAAGGTGCGAAACCGAAACCGAGAATGGAGCCGACATCGGCCTCGCGCGGATCGATGACAACGCCTTCCTCAAAAGTGCGCGCGGCCTCAATCGCCTGCGTCACGAGGAAACGCTGTTTCATTTCCTCAATATCAAGACTGTCGGGATCGACCTTGTTCAGCTGAAGATCGGCAAGGCCCTCCCAGAGACGCTTCTGGCCCTTTTCCGGATAATCGTAAAAACCTTTGCCATTCTTGCGGCCCAAGCGCCCATGGCGGTTGACGAGCGCATCGAGCAAGTGCTCCTGCGCGGGATCCACGGCATCAGCACCCAAATCGGCCTTGGTTGCCTGGAGGATTTTCCAGGCGAGATCGAGCGCGACTTCATCGTTAAGCGAGAGCGGGCCGACAGGCATGCCGGCCATGCGCGCCACATTCTCGATCATGGCGGGCGGCACGCCCTCGGCAAACATGAGATGGCCTTCGCGCACATAATTCAGCACGCAGCGATTGGCATAGAAGCCGCGTGAATCGTTCACGACAATCGGCGTCTTCTTGATCGCACGCACGAAATCGAGCGCGGTCGCCAAAGCGCGGTCGCCCGTATTGCGTCCCTTGATGACCTCGACCAACATCATCCGCTCGACCGGCGAGAAGAAATGAATGCCGACGAAATCTTCCTGTCGCGAGAAATTTTTGGCCAGCGACGTGATCGGCAGCGTCGATGTGTTGGAGGCAAAAATGACGCCGGGCTTCATGGCAGCTTCGGCTTTTTGGATCGTCTGCGCCTTGACGTTGCGATCTTCGAACACGGCCTCGATCACCAGATCGCAATCGGCGAGGAGCGCATAATCGTCGCTGGGCGTGATGTGGGCGAGCAAAGCATCGCGATCTGCCGTCTTCGCGCGGCCCTTGGCAATCTGACCGCTCATGAGCTTGTGCGAATGGGCTTTGCCTTTTTCAGCCGCTTCCATATTGCGGTCGATCAGCACGACGTCCATGCCGTTGAGCGCAGCGACATAGCCAATGCTCGCTCCCATAAAGCCTGCGCCGATAATGCCGACCTTGCCGATCTTCGCCACCGGCTCGGCTTGCGGGCGACGCGCACCCTTGTTGAGCTCACCCATCGAGACAAAGAGCGAGCGGATCATTGCGCGCGCTTCCTTGGAGCGCAGAATATGGGCAAACCAGCGGCTCTCAACGCGAAGCGCGAGATCCATGGGCAATTGCAGCCCCTCATAGACAGAATGCAGAATGGCTTTGGCGGCTGGAAAATTATCCATCGTCTCGCGACGATAAATGGCATTGGCCGCGGGCCAGACCATCATGCCGGCCGGCGAGAAGACACGACCTGACGGCGCCTTGAATTTTGGATCGTCCCAAGGCGCAATGCCCTTGTTGCCCGCTGCAATCCAGGCTTTTGCACGCGACAGCAATTCGCCCTTCGGGGCAATCTCATGGATGAGGTTCATCGCCTTTGCAGCCTGCGCACGCAATTGCTCGCCCTTGAAGAGCATCTGCAAAGCATCGCCTGTCGGCATGAGTCGCGCGACACGCTGTGTGCCGCCCGCGCCGGGAAAGAGGCCAACCTTGATTTCCGGCAAGCCGACACGCGTCTTTGGATTGTCGGAGACGATACGATAATGGCAGGCAAGCGCGAGTTCGAAAGCGCCACCAAGGCAGGTGCCGTCAATGGCTGCAACCCACGGCTTGCCACTTGTCTCGAGGCGCCGGTAAAGCAGCGTGAGACGCCGCGTGCCGTCAAAAAACGCCTGCATGGCAATCTCTTCGCCCTGCAATGCCGACATTTCCGCATAGCGACGGCTGGAGGCTTCCAGCATGCCGAGATCGGCACCGCCGGAAAAGGAATCCTTGCCCGAAATAATGACACAGCCCTTGATGGCCGCATCGGAAGCCACGCGTTCAAGCGTGCGCTCGAGCTCATCCATCACCTGTTCTGTGATGACATTCATCGTGCGGCCCGGCATGTCCCAGGTGAGGGTTGCAATGCCATCAGCATCGAGATCGAAGCGGAAATTCGTGAGTTCCATAGACCCCTCCCCGATCAGACGCGTTCGATAATGGTCGCCGTGCCCATGCCAGCCCCGATGCAGAGCGTGACAAGCGCCGTCGATTTGCCGGAGCGTTCGAGCTCGTCGACAGCTGTGCCAAGCAGCATTGCGCCGGTTGCGCCCAGCGGATGGCCAAGCGCAATGGCGCCGCCATTCACATTCACTTTCGCTGCCTCGAGATCGAATACCTGCAGATAGCGCAGCACAACGGCGGCAAAAGCCTCATTGACCTCGAAGAGATCGATGTCGGACAGGCTCATGCCGGCGCGCTTCAGAACTTTGCGCGTGACATCGACCGGGCCAGTGAGCATCAAGGCGGGCTCGGAACCGATATTGGCAAAGGCACGAATCCGTGCGCGCGGCTTGAGGCCGGCTGCCTTGCCTGCTTGCGCATTGCCGATGAGGACCGCGGCTGCACCATCGACAATGCCTGAAGAATTGCCGGCATGATGCACATGGTCGAGCCGTTCGATTTCGGGATGGGCCTGAAGGGCAACCGCATTGAAACCGCCCTGCTCCGCCATTGTCACGAAAGAGGCTTTGAGCGCGGCCAAAGATTGCATGTCCGTGCTTGGCCGCATGTGTTCGTCGCGCGCGAGAATGGTGAGGCCGTTGACATCTTTCACCGGCACGACCGCCTTGTTGAAGCGCCCTTCCTCCCAGGCAGACGCAGCGCGCTTCTGGCTTTCGACTGCATAGGCATCGACATCATGGCGCGAGAAACCGTATTTCGTCGCGATGAGATCGGCAGAAATGCCTTGCGGCATGAAATAAGAGGGAATGGCAATGGCGGGATCGACCGGCCATGCACCGCCCGAGGCGCCAATGCCAACACGGCTCATGCTTTCAACACCGCCACCGATCGCCATATCATGCTGGCCTGACATGATTTGCGCGGCTGCAAAATTCACCGCATCGAGCCCCGAGGCGCAAAAGCGATTGATCTGCACGCCTGGAACTTTGTCGCCATAACCTGCGGTGAGCGCGGCCGCGCGGGCAATATCGCCGCCCGCCTCACCGACGGGATCGACGCAGCCCAGCACGACATCATCGACAAGATCCGTGTCGAGATGATTGCGCAGCCGCAGCGCCTTGAGGGCGGTCGTCGCCAAGCCCAGAGTGGAGACTTCATGCAGCGAACCGTCCGGCTTGCCGCGCCCGCGCGGTGTGCGCACATGATCGTAGATAAAGGCATCTGCCATGATGCGCTCCCGTCAAAAGGCGTCTTCGGGCATGGACATGATTGTGTCCGCTCCGGTCGAGATACGGGCAAGATGGGCCGAAGTCTCCGGCATCATCCGTTCCATGAAAAATGTTCCGGCCACAATCTTGCCCTTCATGGCCGCATCCTCATTCTGGCGCGCGAGCGCCGCATCGGCCATGAGCAGCCACATATAGCCCATCGCGACAAGGCCGAAGAGATGCATGTAATCGGTCGAGGCTGCGCCTGCATGGTCCGGCTTGGCCATGGCATTTTGCATGAGCCACATGGTGGCTTTCTGCAAATCGTCGAGCCCGCGCTTCAATCCTGAAGTGAAAGGCTTGAGCGCCTCGATATTTTCCCGTTCCTTGAGTGCCGCTGTGACCTCGGCGAAAAAAGCCATGACAGCGCGCCCGCCATCTTTCGGCAATTTGCGGCCGACGAGATCGAGCGCCTGAATGCCATTGGCGCCCTCATAGATCATGGCAATGCGCGCATCGCGGACAAATTGCTCCATGCCCCATTCGCCGACATAGCCATGGCCGCCAAAAACCTGCTGCGCCTTGACCGTATTGGCAAAGCCCGTATCGGTCAGCACGCCTTTCAGCACCGGTGTCATCAGGCCGAGCATATCGTCGGCTTTCTGAATTTCTTTTGCATCGACGGAGCGATGCAAAAGATCGCTTTTCAGGGCCACCCAGAGCACAAGAGCACGCGCGGCTTCATTAAAGGCGCGCATTTCAAGCAGCATGCGCCGCACGTCTGGATGAACGATGATCGGATCGGCTGGCTTTTCAGCCGCCTTGGCACCGCTCAAGGCGCGCCCCTGCAGCCGCTCTTTCGCATAAGCAACGGCATTCTGATAGGCGACCTCCGATTGGGAGAGGCCCTGAATGGCAACGCCGAGCCGCGCTTCGTTCATCATCACGAACATGGCAGCAAGACCGCGATTTTCTTCTCCGATCAGCCAGCCCGTGGCGCCATCGTAATTCATCACGCAGGTCGAATTGCCGTGAATGCCCATCTTGTGCTCGATCGAGCCGCAGGAAACAGCATTGCGCGCACCCGGATTGCCGCTCGCATCGGGAATGAATTTTGGCACGATGAAAAGCGATATGCCTTTCGTGCCGGCCGGCGCCCCATCGATACGCGCAAGAACAAGATGAACGATATTGGACGCCAGATCATGGTCGCCGGCAGAAATAAAGATTTTCTGGCCGCTGATCGCAAAACTGCCATCGGCATTGCGCGCCGCGCGCGTTTTCAACAGTCCGAGATCGGTGCCGCAATGGGGCTCGGTGAGATTCATCGTGCCCGACCATTCACCCGATGCGAGCTTGGGGGCATAAAGCGCCTTCTGCGCGTCGCTTCCATGGCGAAGCAGTGCAGCAAGGGCACCCTGCGACAGGCCGGGATACATGGAGAAAGCCATATTCGCCGAAGAGGCGAATTCGCTCATCGCTGCCTGCAATGTATAGGGCAGGCCCTGCCCGCCAAATTCGGGATCGGTGGACAGGCCCACCCAGCCGCCCTGCGCATAAGCATCATAAGCCGCCTTGAAGCCTTTTGGCGTCGTGACTGTGCCATCGGGCTCGCGCCGGCATCCCTCGCGGTCGCCGGAAAGATTGATCGGCTGCAGCACCTGCTCGCAGAGTTTTGCGCCTTCTGCCAGAATGGCCTCCACCACATCGGGCGGCGCATCGGAAAAGCCGGGCAGCTGGGAATAACGATCCCACCCGAAAACATGGTTCAGCAGGAATTGCACTTCACTCACAGGCGCCCTGTAGCTCGGCATGTTCCTCTCCCGGTTTTTCAGCTCTCCTTCGTAGGTAGTTTATATATAAACTAAACGGGTAGGTTGTTCAAGCACGGCGATTGCGCGTGAGGGTTGCAGACACAAAAAAGCCTGCCGCGGGCGGGCGGCAGGCTCTCGGTGCTCTTGTCGAGAGGATCAGGCGACTGCGGCTTGCGGAGCCGAGGACGAAGCCAGGCGGGCATGGGTCTCCCGCAATTCGGCAATTGCCACATCCAGATCCGCCCTTTGGCGCTCCAGAAGCGTGATCTGGTCCAGAACCTGATCGGGAGCGAGCGGAAGCTCGTCCACCGCGGAATTATCCTCAGAAGATTCCACCATGCGGCGGATTTCCGTGAGGGTGAAACCCAGCTGTTTTCCCTTGAGGATCAGCTCAAGACGGGCCCGGCAGCGCGCATCGTAGAGCCGGGTCACACCGCGACGCAAAGGCTGCAGCAAACCGCGCTCCTCATAGAACCGCAAAGCCCGGAGGCTCAGGCTATAGGTTCGGGAAACATCCCCGATCGTCATGAACTCATTGCTGGATACAGAACGATCTGGGGCAAAAGCCCGGCTTCTGGCAATGGAAAGAGCAGATCGGCGGCTATCCTCGATCAGCATTGGCAACCCCTTCGGAAAAAATGTGGCCGCACAACCTTTGCGGGAAGTGAAACCAAAATTGCAACGTCTGAGATTAAAACTGAGTCGCGGCTATTTGCAATCAGAGATTGTAACGCTCCGTGAGCACAACCTACGATTTGTGTTGCTCGTGACCAAAAATCAGCATGGTTAACATTGTGTTTACCGCCGCGAATCCATTCTCGGCGGGAAAGCATGGAGGTGATTCCCTCGGCTCGAGCCTTGGTAGACCTCGGGAATTGGGCAGCGATGCCCAGAGATGGCGGGATGAGCAAGGCGGCTCCTTTGAACCAGGCGGAGAGCGGGTCGGACCTGCAGGAGGCTGCCCATGAGGCAGCCCGGCAGGCCGGGCTGACGCTTGGCCAATGGCTGGAGCGCGGCCTGGAGGATTATGCTGCCGCCGCCGGCCTGAGGACGACAGACCTCACCGAGGACGAAAGAATTGACGCTGTCGTCGCGCAGCTGGCCGCACTGGCCCGATCAGGGGATGGCCAGCAGGGGCGCCGCCGCGCCGATGCCACGCCCCGCCGGGCCAATGGAACCGACCTTCTGAGGGACGCAACGGAACGCCTGGCCCGCGCCAAGGCCGCGACCCGACACATCAAGCCGGGCCTGACCGCGCCGCCCCCGCGCCATCGCGCCGAACATCGCGATCGCGCCAGTCTGGACAGCGGCCTGCGCAGCATTGCCGCCAGACTCGCGCAAGACAACGATGAAGACATGCTGGTTCGCGTCGGCCACCGCCTGCGCGGCCTCGCCTCCGTCATTGCAGACGAGCGCGAGAACGAAACCGCACACGCGCCAGGGCGCAGCGAGATCGCAGCGCTGCGCCACGAAATCGGGGAATTGTCCCGCGCCATCGCCATCATTGCCCAGCGCGCCAGCGCCCAGGGCGTCGAACCGGCCTTGCGCGAATTAATCACGAAAATCGAAGAGACCCGCCGCGACGGCGTCAGCGAAGAAGAGCTTGAACCGGTCGTCGCAATTCTCGCCGACATGCGCGACACGCTGGCCGCATCGCCCGCACAGATCGCCCGCGCCATGGGCGAAGAAATCGATATGCTTTCGGTCAGACTCGATTGCCTTGTCCGGGATTCCGTCGATCATTCCTCTTTCATTTTGCTCCGCCAGCAGATCGAAAAAATTGCGCAGCAACTGAGCAATGCCATCCCGCGCTTTGCCTCGATCGATGCGCTGGAGGACCAAATCCGCTTACTCACCGCGCGTGTCGAGCAATTGGCTGCGGGCCCGCGCGAACTGGCTGCACGCCTCGTTGAATTGATCGAGGGGATGAGCCTTTCGATTGGCCGGCTCGATGCCAATCCCGCTTTGCGCGCCATTGAGAAAAGCATTTCCGCGCTCGCCACGCGCGATGAGATCAATCCCGAACTGGCGCGCCAATTATCGGCCTTGCAAGAATCCATCGGTGCGCTTGCCGATCATCCGGCGCTTTCTGCAATCCGTCGCGACATGGCAGTGCTTGCCGAGAACACCGGCACCCTGCCCAAGCGCCTGATCGACACGCTGACGGAATTGCGTCATGCGGTGGAGCGCATGGCGACGCATCCGACCATTGCCAAACTTGAAACGCGCATCCTCGAACTCCATGCACGCACGGCCAACGTTCCCGCCAATATTGGCGAGACGCTGGCCGAATTGCGCCTGTCCATCGAGCGCCTTGCCGCCAATGCCGGCATGCGCAGCGATGACCTGCCAGGACGTATCGACAAGATAGAAACGCATATATCACGATTGTCGCAGCGCTTCGAGGAATCGGGCATTCCGCAGGTTCAGCCTGTTGTGGCGCAGCTTGTTGCCGCCCAGCATTCCATCCTCCAGCGGCTCGACCGCATGCGCGAGGAATGGCCCAGCGATCGTATTGCCGAATTGCTCGAACGCGTTGAAGAAATGCACCGCGCCATGCAGCCGGCCACAGGCCCGGTGCGTATGGAGGAAGCGGTCGCACAAATATCGGCCAAGATCGATCGGATTGCCGAGGCGAGCGGCGCCGATCCGCGTGCGCTGCAGGCGATCGAAAATCAGGTCTTGCGCATTGCCGAGCGGATGGAGCGCACCGGCGAAACCGCTGAAACCATCGGCGCAATCGAACGGGGGATGAGCGACCTCTTCCTGCAAGTGGAAGAAGCGCGCATGGCCGTGCTTGAAGCGCAAGACAGCAGCATGGCCGATACGATTGTGCGCGACCTGTCCGGCCTGCGCTCCGTGCAGGATGAAAGCGATCAGCGCACGCGCGCAACATTGAATGCCGTGCATGAGACGCTGGAAAAAGTCGTCGACCGGCTCGCCATGCTGGAAGGCGATGTCGTCGCTTTGCGCAATCGCACCCAAGAACAAGCCCCCGTCGCGCCAAATTCCCCCAAGGCGGACATTGCGATCGCAGCCGGCACAGAACCCGTTCTCGCAGAGGTCACGCCTGCCGGCGCCTCGCGCGTCAGTTTCGCGCCGCAAAATTCGGCGCCTGAAGTCTTGATCGAACCGGGATCGGGCTTTCGCCCCAGCGCTCCCAAAGCCGAACCGCTGGCCGAAGATGCACCCCGGCAGGATCTCGCTGTTGCGCTCGATGCCCCACGCGCAGCGCAGGCCAGTTTCATCGCCGCTGCGCGACGCGCCACGCAGGCGGCAGGCTCTGCGCCCAAACCATCGCGCGGATTGCGCGAGGAGACGGAAGACCAGACAAAGAGCGGCATGAGCGATATGTCGCGCAAGGTTCTCCTCGGCGTTGCCGGCGCCATGATTCTGGCCGGCAGCGTGCAAGGCGCGCGCGAAGTGCTCGACCGGTTTGGTCAGGAAACACCGGCAGCATCGGCCGAAGTGCCACAACCATCGGCTTCTGCTCCCGAGAACAAGGCAAGCGAAAGAATTCTGCCGCCCGCCCCGGCATTCAATCTGCCGGATTTCGCCGCCACAGATGCTGTGCCCAGCATTCTGGCCCGATCCACGGGTCAGAATTTCATCCCGGCCGAGGCGACATTCGAGCAGCTTTCCGACCTCGCCGGCAAAGGCCATGCGGCAGCGCAATTCGAACTTGCGACCCGCTATGCCGAGGCGCGCGGCGTCGAGCGCGACATGAATGAAGCAAGCCGCTGGCTCAAGGCAGCGGCTGAGCAAAATCACGCGCCGGCGCAATATCGTCTCGGCGCGCAATATGAGCGCGGCACCGGCGTTGAACGCTCGCTGACCGAGGCTGCACAATGGTATCGCCGGGCAGCCGATGCCGGCCATATTCGCGCCATGCATAATCTTGGCGTCCTGCTGGCTGAAGGTATCGACGGGAAAACAGATTATGCCGGCGCGGCTGTCATGTTCCGCAATGCGGCTGAACATGGTTTGCGCGACAGCCAATATAATCTTGCGATCCTTCACGTTCGCGGCTTTGGTGTCGTTGTGGATTTTGTTGAAGCCTATAAATGGTTCGCTCTGGCCGCGGCACAGGGCGACACGGAAGCGGTTGCGCGGCGCGACGAAGTTGCCTTGCGCATGACCCCCGGAAAAGTTGCCGAAGCCCGCAAGGCTGCCGATCAATTTGCTTATCGTGCGCCCGATCCGCGCGCCAATGAGCCGATCATTCTCGATCAGCTTGTCCAGACGCCGCGCCAGAATAGCCCGTCAGATCCGGCCCAACCGGCCGGCCGCAATCCATCGGCCGAGCGCGTCACAACGCGATGAACGATAAAGACACAGGCATGGCGCAAGAGTTGAAAATCCCGGCCTCAGCATTGATGCTGGGACTGGCAGGGCTGATCCCCTTTTATGGCCTGGCGATCTGGCAAGGCATCACGCCAGATGAATTGCTCTCCGAGCGATTGATCACGGCTTTCGTTCTTTATGCTGCTTGCATCCTGTCTTTTCTGGGTGGCGTCGGCTGGGGTCTTGCGATGAGCGAGACAGACCAGCTGCAACGCGGGCTGAATTTCGGCATCAGCACGGCGCCCTCGCTTGTGGGCTGGGCCGCAGCCTTCATCAATGTGCAAAATCTGGTCTTTTCCCTCTCCATTCTCGCCATTGCTTTTCTGCTGCAAGGCCTCTGGGATTGGCGATTGGCGACCAGCGGCCGGGCGCCGCACTGGTTTGGAACATTACGCATCGGCCTGACCATTGCCGTCATCGGCGCGCTTGCTCTGGCATGGGCGATGCGGCCCGAACTTGCCGGCACAAGCGGCTCTCTTTGAGCTTCAGTCCGACTGACAATATTCATGCGCAATGCGATAGACACGATCGCGGCCAAGCACATGGGCAGACGGCGCCTGATGCGGAAACAATTTTGCAAAAGCCGAATCGCGTAAATTGAGCCCGCCCGCATAGGCCCCGAAAGCCGGCATGATGCAGCGCGCGCCATCGCTGACAAAACAGCGTCGGCGCAAACTCCCCGTTTTGGTCACGACGCGTGCCACCGGATGCAAATGCCCGGCGATTTCGCCCATAGCAGCCCCCATTGTCGGCTCATGACGAAAGGTGAGCGGGCCAATGCGGATTTCATCTGCCGCCTGCCCGCCGACAGATTCGGGCGGCAGCGGATCATGATTTCCTGCAATCCAGATCCAATCGCGCCCAGTCTGCAGCGCCCGCAAAGCGTCGCGATCTGCCTCGTCCATGCGCTGCGTAGCCGTGCGATCGTGAAAGGAATCGCCCAAAGCAATGATGCGACGGGGCCGATAGCGCTCCATCAGGCCAGCCAGACGCGCCAGCGTCGCTGCCGTATCATAGGGCGGCAACAAGACACGCCGCTGCGCAAGGCTCGAGCCTTTTTCAAGATGCAGATCGGCGACGACAATCATGTTCTCATGCGCAAGCCAAAGCGCACCTGCAACATCGACCACCATGCTCACGCCGGCAATGTCGATTTCGTCAGGTCGCTGCGCCGCGCCCGACGCATCCGGAGGAATGCGGGTGCTCATGGGAAACCTGCCTCAGCGACAAGCCCGCTGGCGGCCTCCGCCAGAATGGCATCCTGTGCCTCGCCATAGACCGGCTCGCGCCCGACTTCCAGCATGATCGGAACAGCCAGCGGCGAAATGCGCGCGAGATCCCTGTGAACGATATGTCCTTCGATACGGGCAAGCATATCGGCGAGACGGGCCAGATCGAGCAGACCGCCGGCAGCATCCTCACGCGCCGCGCGCAGCAGGATATGATCGGCCTGATGACGGCGCAAAACATCATAGACGAGATCGGTCGAGATCGTGACCTGTCGTCCGCTTTTCTCCTTGCCGGGAAAACGCCGCTCGATCAGGCCGGAAATGACGGCACATTGCCGGAAAGTGCGCTTCATCAAGGCCGATTCCTGCAGCCATTCCTCGAGATCGTCGCCGAGCATGTCTTGTGCGAAAAGTGCAGCAAGGCTGACCTGACCATTGCCGATTTCCATCCCGACATTGCTCACGCTCCAGACAGCGAGCGCATATTCATTGGCAACGAAACCCATGGGCTTCAGCCCGAACCGCTCCATCCGTCGCGTCAGCAGCATGCCAAGCGTTTGATGGGCAAGCCGCCCCTCGAATGGATAGCAGACAAGATAATGGCGCCCGCCCCGCGGAAATGTTTCGACAAGCAATTCACCAGCCTTGGGCAAAAGCGAATGCTTTTTTTGCAGATTGAGCCATTCGGCAACCTGTTCGGGCAAATGCGTCCATTGCTTGCGATCGGAAAGAATGCGCCGCACACGCTCAGCCAGATAGGTCGACAGCGGGAATTTTCCGCCCGCATAAGAAGGCACTTTCGGTGTGTCGGAATTTGCGCGCGCGACCAGCGCCTCATTCTCGACAATGGCCTGCAAAGCCAGGACTTCGCCGCCGAAAAGAAATGTATCGCCGGGCGCAAGCGTCTCAAGAAAATATTCCTCAATCTCGCCCAGCACACGCCCGCCTCTGCGCAAAGGCCCGGTATAATTCGGCGCGGAAACATTTTCGGAGGCCAGTTTTGTCGGCGCATAAAGCGTCCCGAAACGCGTCGGCGCTGCAGTCTTTCGGCTGGCGGTCGAGCGCCCATGCACAAGCCGCACTTTCAGCATGTCGGATTCGACAATCGTTCCGACATTCATCCGATAGGACTGGGCTATGGCAGGATTGGCAATACGCCAGAAACCATCTTTGTTGCGCTTGATCTTGGCGAAACGATCATAGGTCTTCAGCGCATAGCCGCCTGTGGCAACAAAATCGAGGGCGGCGTCGAATGTCGCGCGATCGAGATCTGCGTAAGGCTCAGCGCTGAGAATTTCGCGATAGAGGTGATCTGCATCGAAGGGCGCAGCGCAGGCCATGCCCAGAATATGCTGGCAGAGAACATCGAGCGCGCCGCTTCGCGCCGGCGGCGTATCTTGCGCACCCTCTCGCGCAGCATCGATGGCTGCCGTGCATTCGAGCACTTCGAACCGGTTGGAGGGCACCAGCACGGCGCGCGAGGGCTCATCGAGCCTGTGATTGGCACGGCCAATCCTCTGCAAAAGTCGGCTCGCACCCTTCGGCGCACCGATATTGATCACCAGATCGACAGCACCCCAATCGATACCCAGATCGAGCGTCGATGTGCAGACCACTGCGCGCAGCAGTCCGCGCGTCATGGCCTCTTCCACCTTGCGCCTCTGGCTGGCATCGAGCGAACCATGGTGGAGCGCAATGGCGAGATTGTCGTCATTGATCCGCCAAAGCTGCTGAAAGATCGCTTCCGCCTGAGCACGCGTATTGACGAAAACCAGCGTCGTCTTTGCGCTTTTGATGCGCTCATAAATGTCGTGAATGGCGTAAGAAGCGCCATGGCCTGACCAGGGCAGACGCTCCTGCGTCGCCAATATGGCAAGATCGGCAGCAGCACCGGGCGGCGCCGTCACCAGTGCCGCCATGGCATCTTTTGCCCCGTTTTGTGCAACAAGATAGCGCCGCAATTCATCGGGATCGCGCACGGTTGCAGACAGGCCTGTTGCTGTCATGCCCGGCGCAATCTGGCGCAAGCGGGCAAGACCGAGCGCCAGAAGATCGCCGCGTTTGGATGTGACCACGGCATGCAATTCATCCAGCACGACACGGCGCAAAGTCGAGAAGAAAGTCAAAGCATCCGCACTGGCAAGAAGAAGCGCCAATTGCTCGGGCGTGGTGAGAAGAATCTGCGGCGGATCGCGTCTCTGTCTCTGGCGCTTGGAGGCGGATGTGTCGCCCGTGCGCGTCTCGATGCGCAACGGCAGCTTCATCTCATGAGCGGGCATTTCGAGATTGCGCGCGACATCGACCGCAAGCGCTTTCAGCGGCGAAATATAGAGCGTGTGAAGGCCAGGGCCGCCGGGCGCATTGCGGGGAATGCGGGCGGCCTCAGCCAGCTCGACCAAGGTTGGCAGAAAACCGGCGAGTGTCTTGCCTGCACCGGTTGGCGCAACAAGCAGCGTGCTTTTGCCCGCCTGCGCATGGCGCAAAAGATCGAGCTGATGGCGACGCGCAACCCAGCCACGCGCAGAAAACCAGTCCGCGAAAAGGGGCGGAAGAAGTGTGGGGATCGATGTCGTCTTCTGCTGGCGCACGTCGCTAAACTAGGGCGAAGTCAGCACGATTGCGAGCCCGGCCACATCTGCACCGCGATCGCGGCGGACAGAAACTTGGTCGCAGATCGGCATGTCGAAGCCATGGCTCGCGGCGAGGCCCGCCAGATAATCGGGCGCATGCGCATAGCGCAAATCCTCGCCCAGCACGAAATGGCCATTTTCGGCCCGCTGCAGGGTAAAGGCGAAAAAACCACCCGATGCCAGCACACGACGCACTGCGGCGAAAACGGGATCGAGATCGCCGCAATAGACAAAGACATCGGCAGCAAGAACGAGATCGACGGATGCTTCCGCCATATCGCGCAGAAAAGCGACCATGTCGCCGGTCTCCACCCGCGCATAAAGCCCCGTGGCACGCGCGCGCATTGTCATGGCGGGGGCGAGATCGACGCCAGAGATTTCGGTGCAAAATGACGCGACCTCGCGCGCCATCAGGCCCGTCCCGCAGCCCAGATCGAGCGCGGCGCGAAACCGCATATCGCGCCCCCTCTCGCGGCAAAGGCGCATGAGCCCATCGGCAATGACCTGCGGCGCGCAATATCCAAGATCGCTCACCAGATGCTGCTCGAAACGCGACGCATATTGATCGAAGAGATCGCGCACATAGGCGTCGGGCGGTCGCGCGGGGCTTTCGCCACGCAGGCGGGCCAGCCGCAGGCCGGCGCCTTGCGAATCATCGGGCTCGCAATCGAGCGCCTGGCCAAAGGCCTCCGCCGCCGCTCCATGCTCGCCCAGAGCCTCGCGCGCTTCACCCAGGGCAAACCAGGCCGGCGCCCAGCGCGGCACAATTTCAAGGGTCTGCTGCAGAAGATCGGCAGCGGCGGCATGATCGCCATCAGCAGCCGCACCGCGCGCATAATCATAGCGACGGTCGGCTGACAAATTCCCGGAGGAGCGGAGCACAGGGTTCATGACCTCCAGAAACGCGGGGGACGGTGGCCGGTCAAGCCCTTGTGCAGCCTGCCCCACGCCTTTAGCTTCCGCGCCAAAGGAGCCTGATGTGCCTCTCATCTATAAAATAGCCCCCAAAGCGCTCTGGGCGGAAGCCGAGCAAGCCGGTGTCTTCACCGGCGCCCCGATCGATCTGGCCGACGGCTATATTCACTTCTCAACCGCCGAACAGGCGCGCGAGACGGCGGCGAAACATTTTGCTGGTCAGAGCGATCTCGTGCTTGCCGCCATCGATGCGGATGAACTTGGCGACCGGCTCAAATGGGAGCCCTCGCGCGGCGGCGAACTCTTTCCCCATCTCTATCGCGCTTTGCGGATGGATGAGGTGAAAAGCGTCCGCCCCCTTCCGCTGAAGCCAGACGGCGCCCATGATTTCGGAGACATTTGAATGACCGGCCTCGTCAACCTCTTCGCCCGCCCGCTGCTCTTTGCCATGGAGCCGGAACAGGCCCATGGCGCCAGCATTGCCGCGCTCAAATATCTGCCGCTGCCGGCCGCCCCCACACATGATCCGGTGCTGGCCATCGAGGCTTTCGGGCTGAAATTCCCAGCCCCGCTTGGCATGGCGCCGGGCTATGACAAGGGTGGCGAAGTGCCCGATGCGCTGCTGCGCCTTGGTTTCGGCTCTGTCGAAGTGGGAACGATCACGCCGCTGTCTCAACCCGGCAATCCCAAGACGCGCCTGCTCCGTCTCGTCGAAGATCATGCCGTGATCAATCGACTGGGCTTCAACAGCGAAGGCCATGACATACCCCACGCCCGCCTTGCTGCGCGCAAGGGCCGCGGCGGCATTGTCGGCGTCAATGTCGGCGCCAATAAAGAAAGTGCCGATCGCGCCGGCGATTATGCCAAAGGCATTCTCGCCTTTGCCGATGTCGCAGATTATTTCACGATCAATATTTCATCGCCGAACACGCCGGGCCTGCGCGATCTGCAACAGGCTGCAGCTCTGGACGATCTGCTCGCACGCGCCATTTCTGCGCGAGACGAAATGGCTGAAAGACACGGTCGCAAGCCGGTGCTTTTGAAAATTGCGCCCGATCTGACACCCGGCGATCTCGATGACATTGTGCGCGTCGCGCGCGGCCGCAAGGTCGATGGCATGATCATCGGCAATACAACCATTCTGCGCCCCGCCACTTTGCGCAGCCCTCAAGCGCAGGAGGCCGGCGGGCTCTCAGGCCGACCGCTTTTCGAGCTTTCAACGAAAATGCTGGCCGCCACATATCTGCGCGTCGAGGGCCAGTTTCCGCTGGTGGGCGTCGGCGGTATCGATGGATGGGAGACGGCTTTCGCCAAACTCGAAGCCGGTGCGAGCCTGCTGCAGATCTATTCCGTGCTCGTCTTCGAAGGCCCGGCGCTGGTGGGCGCGATTCATGACGGCATTGCACGGGAATTGAAGCGGCGGGGCGCGACAATTGCCAATGTCGTCGGCACACGTGCAGCCCATTATGCAGCCGGCTTCTAGCGTCCCTTCATCGCCAGCAGGCGCATGACAAGCCAGATCGGAATGACAATCGCGGCCCCCGCAATGATGAATTGCGCGACGTCGCGAATGGCATCAAAGCCCATGTTCCACAATCGCATGACAAACCGCTGGACGCCCCGGAAAATATCCTGCGGGTGAATGTCGAGCCACATCAGCATGGCGCCGACAATCAGCGAGACAAGCAAAAGCCGCAGCAAAACCGGGATCGGCGCGCCGCCAAAGAAACGGTTCAAAGCATTGTCGCTCATGGCTATCGCAAAGGCCTCGCTCAAAAATCCTTCGCTGTTCTTAGCATGAAGAGCCAGCCGCCACCAACCGCAAGAGCCTATGTCCGCTCCTGCGATTTTTCCTCGCGCATGATGCGCATCATGCGCCGCATGAATTGCTCGGCAAATTCGAGCGCGCGGTTCATCTCTTCCTGCATGCGGGGATGGGGCGGCGGCCCTGCCAGGCGTGATTTTAACTCGGCATTTTCACGCGTCAGCCGTTCAATCTCCGCCTCGAGCGCCGGGCGATTGTGACCTGAGGCCCGACATTCCACTGTGTCGCTTTGCATTTTGCAGAAGGCCGTTTCGCCCGTGCGCGTGTCGAGCCGCAAAAGGCCACCCTCGATGGGGGCCATGGCATAGCGCCCATTGGCTTCATCCTGGGCGAAAGCAGCGGAGAGACCGGAAGCCAGAAAAATGCAGCAATAGATCGTGGCCCGCATGTCGCGCCTCCAAAATCAGGCGCGGCGCTTTCGGGGAGAAAACGCCAACGCGCAATTTTTCTGGCACAAAGTCGCGGCAAAAGAGGGGCGAAAAATCAGGCCTCCGGACCTGAACTCTGCCATTGGCCGGCTTCGATCTTGGATGCAGCGATCACCGCCTGAGTTCGGCTTTCGACGCCAAGCTTCTGCAGGATGGCCGAGACATGCGCCTTCACCGTCGCCTCGGACACGGAAAGCTCATAAGCAATCTGCTTGTTGAGCAAGCCTTCGGAGAGCATCATCAAGACGCGCACCTGCTGCGGCGTGAGCGATGCAAGACGGCGCACCGTATCGGCTGTTTCCTTGTCGGCGGGGGCAGACAGATCGACATCGCTGGGCGTCCAGGTCTGGCCGGCCAAAACGCTGCGGATCGCGCTGCGCATCGCCTCGATATCGACGGTTTTCGGAATGAAGCCGGAGGCGCCAAAATCGATGCAGCGACGAATGACGCCACGATCCTCATTGGCCGAAACAATGACAACGGGAATACTTGGATGCTGCGCGCGCAAATACATCAAGCCGGAAAAACCGCGCACGCCAGGCATGGTGAGATCGAGCAGGATCAGATCAGCATCGGAATTTTTATCAAGTTCCGCACTGACAGATTCAAGATCGCCGCATTCGATAATCTGGGCATCTGCAACAGCGCCGGAAACGGCCTGGCGCAGCGCGCCACGCACCAGCGGATGATCGTCTGCGATGAAAATGCGTGCTGTTGTCTGTTCCACGCCTGTCCCCCTGCATCCCTTTACTCATCGAAAAGTCCTGGACGATAAGCCGCCGGCGACCACATCGCCGTCATCCCGGCCGAACGTCTGGCCTCTCATGAGCCCTGAGTCTATCTTTCATCGCCAAAGGGAATGGCGCAAGCCCACGTCGAAGATTAGGCACGGCAAGTCGCCGCGCCTCTCCACAATTCAAGTGCATGCCAGCGGCAGATCAGACCCGCGGCTTAATGGCGGCGTCGAACTCTGATTTCACGCATATTGTCCCGACATCGGTGATATTTCCGGCAAGCTTGGCTGCATCATGAGCCGCCGTTTCAGCCGCCTTGCACTCGGTGACGCTTGGAAATTGACGGATCTGCGTATTGGTCTGGCCATCGGCGCCCAGCAGCACCATCACAAGATGAACGACTGTGATCGAATTCACGAAATGCCCCCGAAGATCGGATTGAACCGGGCCCAGGCCTCAGGGCCGAGCCTTCCTGCATTCCAAATTCCAATCGGCGCAGCGAACCGTGGCCGACCCGAGGAGATTACACGGTGTCGCTTGCGCTGAAACACTAAACTTATGTCATAAAACGACTTTTCATGACTTTTTCGGCGACGGTGGCGGTTTTGCCGCACTCCGGGCGCCCAGCAAAGCTTCCAGAGATTCGATTTGATCGGCATCCCGGGCCGGCTTGTCCCAGCGGATGCGCGAGACGCGGGGAAAGCGCATGGCAACCCCGGATTTGTGGCGGCTGGAGCGATTGAGCCCCTCGAAAGCAATTTCCAGCACCAAACCCTGCTCGCGCGAAAAATCGAGCTCGCGCACCGGCCCGAAGCGGTTGCGCGTATGATTGCGGACGTAACGGTCGAGCTTTGCAAGCTCCTCATCGGTGAAGCCGAAATAGGCCTTGCCGACGGGAACGAGTTCATCGCCGCGCCAGACGCCAAATGTATAATCGGAATAGAAGGACGAGCGCTTGCCATGGCCGCGCTGCGCATACATGAGCACGGCATCCACATTGAACGGATCGCGCTTCCATTTGTACCAGAGGCCCTTCGGGCGGCCCGGCACATAAATGCTGTCGCGGCGCTTCAACATAATGCCTTCAATCGCTTCTGCATCCTTGCCGGCGCCCGCATTTTTAGGATTGCTGCGCGCTTGCGCCAATTGCTCCCAATTGGCGAAATCGACCTGTGGGGAGAGGTCAATGCGCGGATGCCCGATGCGCGTGACGAAAGATGCCAGGCGTTCGCGCCGCTGCGCAAAGCCCAGCCCGCGCAAATCTTCGCCATTCTCGCCAAGCAGATCATAGAGGCGGATATGAGCCGGAAATTCTGCGACAAGTTTGGCTGAGACGGTTTTTCGATTGAGCCGCTGCTGCAAGACAGAAAAAGGCTCCACCAGCCCGTTGCGCACGATCAGCAATTCACCATCGAAAGCGACATCGCCGAAATGCGCATCGTCCAGCATGGCGACAAGATCAGGAAAGCTTGCCGAAATATCTTCGCCTGTGCGCGAATAAAGACGCTGGATGCGCTGGCCTGTCTCATCAGCGCCGACAACAGCCTGCACACGAATGCCATCCCATTTCCATTCGGCAACAAAATCGGCCGGGTCCAGTTTTTCGAACTCGGCCTCATCCAGCGCATGAGCGAGCATGGGCGTGCGGAAAGGCACCGGATTGCGCGTTTGCGGTTTGGGTTCGCGCCCCTCGACCCAGGCAAACAGATCGATATAGGGCGGGGCCAGCCCGTGCCAGACATCCTCAATCTCGTTGGCCTCGAAATGACCCAGCGATGCAACAGCCGTTTTCGCCAGCCGCGCCGAAACACCGATCCGCAGCGCACCTGTGATGAGTTTTAAGAGCGCCCAGCGTCCCGTTTCATCGAGCTGGTCAAGCCAGCTTGCAAGCAGCAAAGGCAATTCGCTTTTGTCTGCATGCTGCAATCCATGCACGACTTCCGCCAATGTCGGGGGCGGCATATTGCGCCGATCCTGTTCGGGCGCGGGCCACATGAGCGCGACGGTTTCCGACAGATCGCCCACAAAATCATAGGACATTTCGAACAGAACGGGATCGGTCCGCTCGGCAATCAGAGTTCGGATGATGGCCGGCTTGGCATGGGCGAAAACCAGCGTGCCCGTCATGGCAGCGAGCGCCAAGCCCCGTTCGGGGTCCGGTGTCTTGCGGAAATAATCGGCGAGCAGGCGCAGCTTGTTATTGCGCGAGGGCTCGTAAGCGAGCCGGTCGAGAAGCTGCGCGAAAATATTCACGCTTCCTCCTGCGGGACATCCATGGCTTCCTCATCGCCATAGCCGATCATGTGCAAGGGCTGCGCCTCGATCCCGCGCATTCGGCACCAATGGACAATGGCATCTTCCGCACCATGCGTGACCCATATTTCTGAGGCACCGACCTCGACGCAGGTTTGGCAAAGCTCATCCCAATCGACATGATCGGAAATCACCATCGGCAGTTCGACGCCGCGCTGGCGTGCACGCGCGCGCACGCGCATCCAGCCCGAAGCAAAAGCCGTGACAGGGTCAGGAAATTTGCGCGACCACAGATCGTTGAGCGCCGATGGCGGACAGATAATGATCTCGCCGCCGAGCTTGCCCCGGTCTGCCGCCATGACTTTGCGAATGTCACCCAGATCGACGCCTTGGGCCTGATAGAATTGCGTGACCTTTTCCATCGCACCATGGATCCAGATCGGACGATCCCAACCCGCCTCGCGAATGAGTTTCATGACACGCTGGGCCTTGCCGAGCGAATAGGCGCCCACAAGATGCGCGCGATCGGGAAAAAGGCTGCAGGAGGCCACCAGCCGCGCGACTTCGGCACTGGCATCTGCATGGCGAAAAACCGGCAGGCCGAATGTCGCCTCGGTGACAAAGGCATCGCATCTGAGCAATTCGAAACCCGCGCAGGTCGGATCGCGCGCGCGTTTGTAATCGCCCGAAACCACCACGCAGCCTGACGGGCCGCGCAAGCGGATTTGCGCGGAGCCGAGCACATGGCCGGCTGGATGAAAGCTCACATCGAGACCCGACAGGCCGATGCGCTCGCCATAGGCAACAGCCTGACGCGTCGCGCAAAAATTCTCGCCATAGCGCAGCGCCATAATGTCCAGCGTCTCCGGCGTGGCCAGAACCGCCCCATGGCCTGAGCGGGCATGGTCGGAATGGCCATGGGTGATGAGCGCCCGCGGCACCGCCCGCACGGGATCGATATGGACGTCGGCCTGCGGACAATAGAGGCCGGCGGGCGTCAGGGTGAGAAAGTCGGAAAGAGCCATTTTGGGTTTAGATAAGCCTTGAATCGCCTTTGCCCAGCATTTTGGACCTGTGAAACATCTTGTCTCTTCCGTGAAACAGGTATATATGCCTCACCTATAGGAACAATATCATGTTCTGGATTGGAGGTCGCGATGCTCTCCCATGCGCAGGTCTGGTTCGCCATCGATTCCATGGCGACGCGCTATGGCATGACGCCCTCAGGGCTCGCCCGCAAGGCGGGGCTGGACGCCACGACATTCAACAAATCCAAGCGGCAGACGCCCGACGGGCGGCTGCGCTGGCCCTCGACCGAGAGCATTGCCAAAGTTCTTGAGGCGACCGGAGCCTCGATTGACGAGTTTATGAGCTTTCTCGAAGCCAGCGGCCCGTCGGGCGGGCGCCGGACCATTCCCCTGATCGGCATGGCCCAGGCGGGTGCGGGTGGCTTTTTCGACGATGGCGGCTTTCCAACCGGCGGCGGCTGGGATGAGGTGGCCTTTCCCGAAACCTCCGATCCCAATGCCTATGCGCTCGAAATCTCAGGCGATTCCATGCTGCCGCTCTATCGCGACGGCGATGTGATCATCGTCTCGCCCAATGCCTCCGTGCGGCGCGGCGACCGCGTTGTGGTCAAGACGAAAGACGGCGAAGTTCTGGCCAAAGAACTGAAGCGGCGCACGGAAAATGTCATCGAGCTGAAATCGATCAATATCGAACACGCCGACCGCACGCTCTCCGCCGATAAAATCGACTGGATGGCGCGCATTATCTGGTCGAGCCAGTGATTCAAGACAGCAGCGCGTCTACCCCTTGCGAGAAGCAATAAACGCCTCGTGCTTTTCCTTCAGCGCGCCTGACAAAGCATTGGCGATCAGCGACCGCGTTTCCTTCACGCCATAGAGCGCCACGAAAGATCCAAAACGCGGGCCGCGGTCTTCGCCCAGCAGCACCTGATAGAGCATGTTGAACCATTCATTCGACACGCCGGGACGCTCGGGCGTTGCATTTTTTGCCTTGAGGTCCTGGTAACGCGGGATCGGGCGGGCCACATCGTAAAGCGCGGTCTGGATATCTTCTGCGCTGGCGCCCTCCGGCAGACCTGCAAGCATGGCATCGAGACTTTGCAGGGCCTCGCGCTCCACCTCATCGGCCAGACGATAGTTTTTGGCGGGCCGGACAAAATCGCGGAAATAAGCCACGGCATAACCGACCAGCGCATCGAGGCGCGGATGGGTGGCGGGCGAGACGCCCGGTGCATAGCGGCGCAAAAAGCCCCACAGAACAGCCGGATCTTCGCTATTGGCCACAGCCGCCAGATTGAGCAGCATGCCGAAAGAGATCGACGCGCCAGCGCCTTCCATGCCGCCTTGCTGGAGCACTTCAGGTGCAGGCGGATGGCCTGAGTGAATGTGCCAGACCGGATTGCCAAGCCGGCTCTTCACATCCTGACGGGGATAGCCGCCCAGAAATTGCAGATATTCATCCACCGTGCGCGGAATGACATCGAAATAAAGACGCTTCGCCTCGCGCGGCTTTTGATACATGAACAGCGACAAGGATTCAGGGCTCGCATAGGTCAGCCAATCCTCGATCGTCAGGCCATTGCCCTTCGACTTGGAAATCTTCTGACCCTTTTCATCGAGGAAAAGCTCGTAATTGAAACCTTCCGGCGCAACGCCGCCCAGCGCGCGAACAATGTTGGACGAGAGCTTCACCGAGTCGATGAGATCCTTGCCCGCCATTTCATAATCGACCTTGAGCGCATACCAGCGCATGGCCCAGTCCGGCTTCCATTGCAGCTTCACATGTCCGCCGGTGACAGGCGTTTCATAGACCTTGCCCGTCTCCGGATCGCGCCAGGTGATCGTGCCGGCCTTCACATCGCGCGAGTCCAGCGGCACCTGCATGACGACACCCGTTTCCGGATGCACGGGGAGGAAAGGCGAATAGGTCGAGGCACGCTCTTCGCGCAATGAGGGCAGCATGATCGCCTGCACGGCATCGAAACGCTCAAGCATATGCAGCAGCGCCGCATCGAAACGGCCCGACGTATAATATTCAGTCGAGGATGCGAATTCATATTCGAAGCCGAAGCGATCCAGGAAGGAGCGCAGCATCGCATTATTATGCGCGGCAAAACTGTCGAACTTGCCGAAAGGATCTGGAATGCGCGTCAGCGGCTTGCCGAGATGTTCGCGCAACATGTCGCCATTGGGCACATTGTCGGGCACTTTGCGCAGGCCATCCATATCGTCCGAAAAAGCCAGCAGACGCGTCTTGATCTTGTCTTCCGTCAGAATGCGAAAGGCATGGCGCACCATGGTCGTGCGCGCGACTTCGCCGAAGGTTCCGATATGGGGCAGGCCCGAGGGTCCATAGCCGGTTTCAAACAGCACATCTTGCTGGCCGGTGCGCTTGACGCGCTCCACAAGTTTGCGCGCCTCCTCGAAGGGCCAGGCGGCTGCCTTGGTCGCGGCATCGAGGAGTTCGGAGGACATGGGACTACCTATTCTGTGTTGCGGAAAACGGGGGCGCGCCAAGGCCCCGCGACAGGGGCGGCACAGTAGAAAGCGCAGGCTTTCAGGTCAAATCGACCCGTCAGACCGGCGCTTTGAAATGTTTCGAGAGCTTGAGACCCTGCGCCTGATAATTGGAACCGAGCCCGGCGCCATAAAGCGACTTCGGCAGCTCGGCCATTTTCTCATAGACGAGACGCCCGACAATCTGCCCGTCCTCGACGATGAAAGGCACGTCATGCGAGCGCACTTCCAGCACCGCGCGCGAACCCTCGCCGCCTGCTTCCGCCGCGCCAAATCCCGGATCGAAGAATCCCGCATAATGCACACGGAATTCGCCCACCAGCGGATCGAACGGCGTCATTTCCGCCGCATGATCGGGGGGCACGCGCACCGCTTCCTTGGAGGCCAGAATGTAGAATTCACCCGGATCGAGCACGAGATCGCGCTTTTTGCCCGCGTGGATCGGCTCCCAGAAATCGAGCACATCGTGGGCGGCAAGCTTGTCGACATCGATGAGGCCCGTGTGCCGCTTGGCGCGATAGCCGATCAGGCTCGTGCCGCCAAAGCCCGACAGATCGACGGAAACGGCAACGCCGCCCGCAATCGAAGGCTCGGCGCTGGTGACGAGCTTTTCGCGCGCATGCAAGGCGTGGTGTCCGGCATCGTCGAGCCGGGCGTGACCATGGCGGAAACGCACCTGCGACAGGCGCGAGCCGGCACGCGCGAGGATCGGGAAAGTCCGCGGCGAAATCTCCGCATAGAGCTTGCCGTTATAGCCCGCCTCGATGAGATCGAATTCGCGCGAATGATCGGTGATGACGCGGGTGAAGACATCGATGCGCCCGGTTGAGCTTTTCGGATTGGCCGCCGCCGCAATGTCCGTCGGCAGCGCCAATGTTTCCATCAGCTCGGCAACATAGACGCAGCCCGTCTCCAGCACCGCGCCGGATGACAGGTCGATCTCATGCAGCGCAAGATTTTCGATACATTGCTCGACCTTGCGCTCCAGACCGGGCAGGAAGCTCGCGCGCATGCGCCAGGCGCGCACACCCAGCCGCAGGTCGAGACTGGCGGGCTGGATCTGTCCGACGGCAAAAGCTTGCGCCGGGCGCACAAGCCCGGCGGCAGCCATGGCCTCGATCTGATGGGCGGCGAGAATGCCCCGCCCGGCAAGGGTGAACTGGCTCATGAACCGGCTCTAGCGGAAAGGGCGAGCCGCGCCAAGGTCGTGAGGGGGCCAAGGGCGCGGCCATCCCCAGAAGGCCACGGCAAAAGCGGGAATTTGGCGCCGCCATGGGGCCCTTGCGCCCATTGACCGGCAACGCCAGCCAAGCGCGGCTTTGCCGCGCTCCAGGGATCAGAGCTGCTTGGTCATGGATGTTGCGTCCATGCCGAAATCATCCTCTGCGCTGTCATAGCCCGCATAGCCCTGCGCTTCGAAGAAAGGCTGCGCTGTATCGGTCGAGACCAAAGCGCAATTGGGCAGGCCCAGACTGCGCGCTTTTTCCTCAAGCTTTGCCAGCAGCGCCTTGCTGACGCCCTGAAAACGGAAATCGGGGGCAACATAGAGCAAAGTAATCTCGCCATCGCCCGTGAGGCCGGCGACCCCGGCCATGATCGGGCCAACCTCCGCCACATAAATGTAGGAGCCGGGCGCGGCGATCCAGGCACGCATATTCTCCGGCGTCTTGTTGATCAGGAACCCCTCCACAAGCGCAGGCACATTATGATGATCGGCCGTGCATAATTGCGCGATGGAGTGCCTCACCAAAGCAATGGCCGCCGGGACATCGTCTTCCGCCGCCGGCCTGATCACAATTTGCACGTCGCCCATACCAAACCTCCCGACAAGCTCTCGCCCGCCTAGATAGCAACAGAAGGGCTCGACGCCACCGTCCAAATTGGGGCAAGATCGATTTATGTATACAGCTGTGACACGCGACATTCAGGTGACCGTCATGCCCCATTTTGTGGCCGACCGGTCTGAGCCCGACGAGGGCCGCTTCTTTTGGGCCTATACGATCGAGATTACCAATCTCGGACGCGACGCCGTGCAGCTGACCGCCCGCCACTGGCTGATCACCGATGGCAACGGCCTGCTGGAGGAAGTGCGCGGGCCCGGCGTTGTCGGCGAACAGCCCGTCATACAACCTGGTGAATCCTTCCGCTATACGTCGGGCTGTCCCCTGACCACGCCTTCAGGCATTATGGTGGGCACTTATCGCATGGTGGGCGCCGATGGAGTTGGGTTCGATGTCGAAATTCCGGCTTTCTCGCTCGATTCCCCCTTCGCCAGACGCACGCTGAACTGAAGGCCGGACAAGACGCCATGACAGCCCCTGTTGCACGTGCAGGCCTCGAAGAGGCCGTGGCGATCCTGTCCGAACTTGTGGCCTTCGACACAGAAAGCTCGAAAAGCAATCTGGCCTTCGTCGCCTGGGTGGAAGCCTATTTGCGCGGTCTGGGCATTGAGCCGATGCGCATAGCCAATGCCACAGGCGACAAGGCTGCCATTTTTGCGACGATCGGCCCCGCGAAAGACGGTGGCATTCTGCTGTCCAGCCATTCCGATGTTGTGCCCGTAGAAGGCCAGCCTTGGACATCCGATCCCTTTCGCCTACGCCGTGCCGATGGGCGCCTCTATGGTCGCGGCACATGCGACATGAAGGGTTTTGTCGCCATTTGTCTGGCCATGGCCGCGCAATGGCGCAACATGCCGCTGCAAAAACCGCTGCATCTGCTGATTTCCTATGATGAGGAAACAACCTGCCTCGGCCCGCTCGACACGATTGCCAAATTCGGCCGCGATCTGCCGCGCCCGGGCGTTGTGATTGTCGGCGAGCCGACCATGATGCAGGTCGTCGATGCACATAAGGCCGTGGCGACCTATCGCACCCTTGTCACCGGGCACGAGGCGCATTCCTCCAAACCCGCACTGGGCGTCAATGCGGTGGAAGCAGCCTGCGAACTTGTGCATGAACTATATCGCATCGGTCGCGATATCGGCGGACAGGGAATTGCAGCCGAGCGTTTCGATCCGCCAGTCTCAACGGTCCATGTCGGCACGATTGCGGGCGGCACTGCACGCAATATTCTGGCGCGCGAATGTTCCTTCCATTGGGAATTCCGCGCCCTTCCTGGCGTCAATATCGATCTGGCGCACAAAAGGCTCGATGCCTATGCGCGAGACATTCTCCTGCCGCGCTTGCGCGCCAATGCGCCGGACGCCAATATTGTCACGCAGACTGAAATCGAAGTGCCGGGCCTTGCTCCCGAGCCCGGCTCTGCGGCTGAAAGCCTGACGTTGCATCTCACGCAATCGAACCGCACCCATGCGGTGGCTTTCGCCACTGAAGGCGGGCATTTCCAGCAGGCGGGCCTGCCGACCATTGTCTGCGGTCCGGGCTCGATCGACCAAGCGCATCAGCCCGATGAATTTATCAGCGAAGAGCAAATGGTCGCCGGCCTTGCCTTTATGATCAATCTTGGCCGCCATTCGCTCTGATGCCATGCGGCGTCTTCGCCCAATGGAAGGGGCGTCGGCATAATTCATAAATGGCCGAAAGCGCAGCCGCCGAAAGACATAACCAGTGAAACGGCCGCAGGATAAGCCAAGGCAGGCAAAGCCACAGGCGCCGACGCGCCGCGCCAATAAAAGTCGGAATGACAATCGACAAAAGCCCGATACTCGCCAGGCTCGCCCAGAAAAAAGGCGCCGCCATCTGCAGCAGATTTTCCTGCCAATCGAGCAAATCGCCCATCCAGGCATCGTGTAAAACATATACCGTAAACCAGATGCCAACGAGCGGCCCAAAAGTATGGGACAGCAAAAGCGCCAGAACATGTGCGCCCTGCAGGGGCCCCAATTCGCGAAACAGGCGCAGGGGATGCCGCGTATGGGTGAGCAGCGTTTGCATCCAACCCTTCATCCAGCGCCGTCGTTGGGGAAACCATGCCCCAAAATATGCAGGAGCTTCCTCAAAAGTCGCTGAGTCCAGCATGCGTGTCCGATATCCAAAACGCGCCAGCCGAAGACCAAGATCGGCATCCTCGGTGACATTCCACGCATCCCATCCGCCAATGTCGCGCAAGGCTTTGGCGCGAAAATGATTGGATGTGCCGCCCAGCGGGAATGGCAGTCCCATTCTTGAAAAGCCGCGCAGGACAACATCGAATTGTCCGGCATAATCGAGCGCAAAAAGACGACTCAGCCAGGATTGGGCACAATTATCGATGACAAGAGATGCCTGCAGGCAGGCAAGATCCGCCGACTCGGCTGAAAAGATGCGGGCCGCTTTGCGCAATTGATCCGGCTCGGGCCGGTCTTCGGCATCGTAAATGACGATCAATTCGCCGCGCGCCACACTCAGGCCGAAGTTCAAAGCCCGCGGCTTGGTGCGTGGCCAGCCCGAAGGCACGACCAATGTGCGGAACTGGGCCGACAGGCCAGCTGCTTCAAGCGCTGCATGTGTCGCCCCATCATCCTTTTCGAGCAGGAAAATGAATTCGCATTTTGCGGCCGGATAATCGATGGCGCGCAATGCAGCAATCAGCTGGGGCACCATATGCGCTTCGCGATAGAGCGCCACAAGAATGGAATAGGACGGTGTCGAGGCATCCTCGATTCCTTGCGTTGAAGCGGTCCAGAAAAAACTGCGGATCACGGCAGACAGCCGCAAAACGACCGCCAGAAACATCAAGAAACCAAGGATCAGAAAAAACAGCATCCAGATCGAATCCAGACCCGCAAGCCCCCCGGCCACGATCGCCAGAACCACAGCCGAAACTGTCTTCTGCAAATCCCCAAAGCCATCGCGCGCGCAAAGGTCGGGCCTTTTCTCGGCAAGCCCATGGGACGCTGCATCCGCCATTTCACGGCCACACATGTCGATCACGCAAGATTCAAAATCGCGTGGCGCAGCAATCACGAGACGCTCGGCATGAATCTGCGCCGATACATTCTGGATGAACGTGACAAGAGCCAGACCGCGCGGCGCAATCAGCACAGATCCATCTGCCAAGCGCGCATGGCCGCTCGCCAGAGCCTCACGCCAATGGGCAGGAATGGCCAAAGCATGGCCTTTCTCAAAAAAGGAAAGGCCGAGATGGTCGGCGAGCCGGCGGTAAAATTCGCGCTCATCGATGAGGCCTTGCGCCAGCAAGACAGTCTCTGCGCCGGTGCCAAGACGCTCAGCCTCGGCCGAGAGATCGGCCAGAATCTCTGCAGAAAATTCATCGCCCTCGAGAAATGCTATTTCCTCGCGCAGCCTGCGCCCGTCGCGGGAAAAGCGCCCGACGCCAATAGAACGATCGGCCGACAAAAAAGACATTCTGAAAATCCAGACCCGCAATCCAGACAGGCTAACCTGACAGACGCGGCTGCGCCACAGCAAAGCCCGGCCAATGGCAAGCCTTTGGCCAACGGGCCGGTGCGATCAGAAGAGACGCTGGATCTCGCGGGCAATCTGGGCCGGCGGCTGCTGCATGTTGAGGGCATTCACAAAACGGCCCTGCTTGTCCATCAAATAGACAATGGCCGTATGATCCATCGTATATTCGCCGGCCTCCTGCGGCACTTTGCGCGCATAAACGCGAAAGGTCTTCAGCATGGCATCGACATCGGCGCGCGGACCGGTGAGGCCGAAAATACGGGCATCGAAACTGGAGAGATAATCTTTCAGTTTTTCGGGCGTGTCGCGCTCGGGATCGACGGTGACGAAAAGCGCCGCAACTTTGCGCTCTTTTGGAATCTGTCGCAGCACTTCCGACATTTCAAACAAAGTCGTCGGGCAGACATCGGGGCAATGGGTGAAGCCGAAGAAGACGATCA
>CAZHOK010000001.1:4026-10208 GCA_964534115.1 uncultured Beijerinckia sp. | reverse complement strand
GCCGCGCGTGCAAAAGGGGCCACCCACGGCCGCAGCCGGACTTTTGCTGCCCGTATCGCGAAGAATGAAATAAGCAGTCCCGATCAGGGCCACAAGGCCGAGCGCCAGAATGGCAATCGGCAGGAGAAGCTTCTTCTGCTGGGCGTTCATGAAAAACTCATCCGATCAGAAACAATTTCGCAAGGCAGCCAGCGTGTCGAAGAAAATGACCGGCCCGAAATGCCACCAGAGCAAAAGGGCCGCCGCTGCCATCAATGCAAAGCCAATTCCGGCGATCTGCCAGACGATTCCGGCCATCTCGGAATCGGCAGCATATTCGGCCTCTTGGGCTGTTGTTTCGGTCGCCTTGATCATCGCCGCAATATAGGTCGGTTCGATCAAAAATGCACGGGAGACCTAATGTCGCCGTGCCACAAACAGGGCCGGCGCCAAAGTCGCTATCAAGATTGCGGCGATGAAGGCAAAGGGTGCGCTATTGGCCCCATGGTCCAGCATGTAGCCAATCACCGGCGGGGCAATCAAAGCGCCCAGATCGAGGCCTGAATAGACAAAGCCGAAGACGCGCCCGGCCGAGCCCGGCGGGGTGGCGGCGCGCACCAGCATGTCACGCGAGGGGATGGTCATGCCGCCCAGAAATCCCGTGGCCATGACGGCACCAGCCAGCAGCGCCCCCGGCAGGACCGCATAGCCCAGCACAAAGGAGAGTATAGCCATGGGGAACAGGCCATAGCCGATGATCCGGTCATGGCTCTCGGTTCTGTCCGCCAGCCAGCCGCCCACCAGTGAGCCCAGCGCATAGATCGTCAGATAAAGTGTCGTCAGGCTGGTCGCATAGGCAAAAGCAACGCCCTGCGTCTTGGGCAGCAAGGTCGGCAGATAATTCTGCAAACCGGTGAAAGCGGTCGAGAGCAAGGTAAAATAGGCAAAGGCCATGAGAATGGCCGGCATCAGAAAAAGGCCGATGCCGGAGGCGGCCGGCGGCTGATCCTGCGTGACTTTTGGCGTTTTTCTGGCCGCAGGCAGAACCAGATCCGCCCGGTCGATGGCCACAATCAGCGCGCAGACAAGCCCGCCCGCCCCGGCCAGAACCAGCGCCATGCGCCAATCGAATATGGAAGCCAGAAAAACCATGGTCACGGGGGCCGCAGCCCAGCCCAGCGTGCCGGCAACGGAATGAACCGAATAGGCGCGTGCCATGAGCGAAGGCGTCACCCGTCCGGTCAGAACCGAATAATCAGCCGGATGATAGACGCTATTGCCGATGCCCGCGATCAAAGCCAGGACAAACAGCATCCAGACCGATGGCGCGAGGCCCATCAGCATGATCGAACCCGCCAGCAGGGCCATGCCCGCCGGCAGGACGACATGGGCGCCAAAGCGGTCGACAACAAAACCTGCCAAAATCTGGAAAAAGCCCGAGCCGGCGAAAAACACCGCCATCAACAGACCGAGCTCCGTATAAGTCACGCCCAGACTTTCGCGCATCAGCGGAAAGAGAGGCGGCAGGACGAGCTGATAGAAATGGCTGGTGAAATGCGCGCCGCCGACCACGCTGATAATGCGCAGGTCGCTGCCGGGCTTGGCCATTACGAGATCGGTCATAGAACTGGAATGAGCGAGCCGATGATTTTCGTCAAGTCGTAGCCCTCTCACCCGCAACGAACAAAATGCGCCTCAGGCGGGCCTTGATGAGACAATCGCGAAAAGGCTATGATGCAGGGCGTTCAAGCCTACAGGCTCAGGATCGCAGGCGGGCGTAGTTCAATGGTAGAACGGCAGCTTCCCAAGCTTCATACGAGGGTTCGATTCCCTTCGCCCGCTCCAGACCGCTTCGCGGCCTATCGCGACTGCACGCAATAATTGCCGCTCGAATAATAGCCCGACGGGCATGAGCCATTGCGGTGGATCGCGGGCTTGCCCGAGGATGTCATCACGCAATAATTGCCGCTGGAATAATAACCTGAGGGGCAGGACCCGTTGCGCTCGATGGCCGGCTGCGCATTGGAGTTCGGCACACAATAATTGCTGCTGGAATAATAGCCTGACGGGCAGGACCCGTTGCGCGGTATGGGCTGCTGCGCTGCAGCGCCGACAATGCCCAGAGCCAGAACACAGAGTGCGAGCGGGAAACGAACACGAATCATCAGGCCTGCTCCATAGGTCGCCGCGAAGACGAATCGCAGGCTTCAGGCATTATGGCTGCCTGTTTTGGGAAAATTACATTACAGGCAGGCGCAAATTGGAAAACTTCGTATCGAGATGCTCCATCTCGAAATAGGATTGATAGGGCGGCGCCGTCTTGTAGAGGGAAAAAGCCTTCAGCAGGCTCAGCGTCGCCGCGCTTTCCAGCGGCGAGACAAAAGAGCAGTCGAGGTCCAGAAAGCTCGGCTGCGCCGTCCAATGCGCCAATTGCTCGGCGCTCACAGCGAAAAAGCCCGAATGGGGATTGCGCGCACGCGCATAGGTCAAAGTGCCAAGCTCGCTCTCATGCAGAAGAATTTCGGCGCGTTCCTCGACATATTTTAAATGAGGCTCAATGAAACCGCCGCGCAGATCGCCGTCAATATAGGTCTTGATGCGCCACGATCTCGGATTCATTTCATAGCGGTTGGGCTGCAGGATGCGGCTTGGTCCAAAGCGCGACTGAAACGCCTCAAGCTTGCGGAAGAGAAGCGCATCGCGCAAGAGAATGTCATCCTCGGAATAGACAAACCAATCGTAAAGCTTGCGGCTCTCGGCCATCAGCCGATGCGCGCCAAAGGGCAGATAGCGCGTATCTGCGACGCGCACATTGATCTTGCGAATATTGCAGGCTTTTTCAAATTCAGGCGTCAGCAGATGATTGGAATCATTCACGAGCACACAAATGTCGAGCTTGTCGACAGGCGTCGGATCGATCTTGGTTCTCTTATGCGCAATATCGATGGTTGCAGACGTGCCAAAAAACCCGCGCCAGGTCTGCACAACCTGCTCGATGCATGCTTGCCTTTGCTGGCGCAAACGCTCCTGCTCGGACGAATAAATGGAACCGTTCCGGGCTTTGAAATAATGGGCAATGACAACCAGCGCCCGCATGAATTCCCCAAATCAACTTTAAAAATAATGTCGGCATAATAGGCCGGAACAGTAATAAAAGACTAATGGATACAAAGTGTATTATACACAAATTTCCTCAATCACTTAAGTCTCACGTAGCGTCACAGCAACAGATTGCGCAAGCCCTGCGGCGCGCCATGTCGGGCACCCAGAGATTCGCTTCCTGAGACAAGATGCAGGCCTGCTGTTTGAAAATCAGGCAGGCGCTCCGCCAAAGGGAAAGCGTCCCGCAACCTCCCAAGGCCCGCCGCGATAATGCCAGAGCTCGAGCCCCTCGATCAGAAAACCGAAAGGCTCGAAAACCGCCTGCAGCGCATCATAGGTCTGACGCGCATGGGCCACTTTCACTTTGTTCTGCACCGTCACATGGGGATTGAAGCGCTGCCGATCCTGCGGGGTCAGAGCCTGCGCCCAGCTGGAGGCGATTCCAGCCCGCAGGGCGAGGAGGTCGGGCGCATCGATCTCGATGGCAACGCCCCGCCCCAGAAAGCGCAGGCCCGCCGCCCGGGCGGCCATAGGCTCGGCCTGCCAGCAGCGCTCAGCCAGCTCATCTTCGAGATCTGCCAGACGCTCACCCGGCAAAGCGTGGAAAAGCGTCAGATGGGCCGGGACGATATTGAGGCCCTGGGGGTAATAGGCCCGCCGCATCCCCTCAAAACGCGTGGCCGCCGCCCCCTCCATGAGGGCGGTCACGATCAGCGGCGAGTTCACGAAACCGTGAAAAGAGGACATGGGGCGGGGCAAGTCCGGATGGGGTCAGGCTTTTCTTTTCGCAACCTCGCCCCGTTCCGACAAGTTCATACTGGACCCGGGCGTAAAAACTGACAGGATACGAGGTAACCGGGGTGAATGACCCCGTAAGAAAAGGAAAAAGGAGGAGACATTGGCCAAACGCATCGAACTCAATGTCGATGGAAAGGCGCATACCATTACGGCAGACGCGGATATGCCGCTGCTGTATGCGCTGCGCGACGATCTGGGATTGCGAAACCCGAAATTCGGCTGCGGCGTCGCCCAATGTGGCGCCTGCACCGTGCTCGTTGACGGACAACCCGTGCGCTCTTGCGTGACACCGGTGGATTCGCTCGGCAAGAGCAAGATCACCACCATGTCGGGCCTCGTCCAGAACGGGAAACCGCACAAAGTGCAGGAAGCCTTCATCGCAGAACAGGTGCCGCAATGCGGCTATTGCATGAACGGCTGGGTGATGACGACTGTCGCTCTCCTCGAAAAACACCCCAAGCCCACCGATGCACAGATCGATGAAGCGCTCACCGGACTGAAATGCCGTTGCGCCACACATATGTCGATCGCACGCGCCGTGAAGCGCGCGGCCCAGGCGTGAGGAGGAGGCAAACATGAACGAACAGATCAATCGCCGTCATTTCCTCGCCGGAACCGGCGCTCTCACCGTCTCCGTACTCATGCCCGGCGTCGAAGCGCGCGCGGCATCATTCGGACTTGAGAAGCGCCCGCCGCTCGAGCCGAGGAAACTCGCATCCTATATTTCCATCCGTCCCGACGGCTCGGCCATCGCCTATTTCGGCAAGATGGACATGGGCCAGGGAACCGATGTCGGCGTCGCACAAATGGTCGCCGAAGAACTCGATCTGCCGGTCGAAAAAGTCATCATTCTGATGGGCGATTCCGGCACCAGCCTCAATCAGGGCGGCGCATCCGGCTCGACCGGCGTGTCGCATGGTGGCGTAACACTGCGCAATGCGGGCGCTGAAGCGCGCCGCCTGCTCATCGATATGGCGTCCAAACATCTGGGCGTTCCCGCCGATGATCTCACCGTCGACAAAGGCATCATCATTTCGAAAAGCACACCGACGAAAAAGGTGAGCTATGGCGAATTGATCGGAGGGCGCTGGTTCGACACGGAAGTCGAATGGAACGGCCAGATCGGCAATAATCTTGCGATCAAGACGCCGGCCAAGCCGAAAGATCCGAAGGAATATAAAGTCTATGGCACCTCGCCGCCGCGCCGCGACGTCGAATGGAAATTGCTCGGCACCGACAATTTCGTCACCGACGTCAAAGTGCCCGGCATGCTGCATGCCCGCATGGTCATGCCCCCTGTCGCCGGCGCTGTACCGACTGCTGTCGATGAAGGTTCGATCAAGAACATTCCCGGTGCGCGCGTCGTGCGCGACAAGGCCTTTCTGGGCGTTGTTGCACCGAAGGAATGGGATGCGATCAAGGCTTCGCGCCAGCTGAAAGTCACCTGGTCCGATCCCCCGCCCGCCTTCCCCGGCCATAAGGAAATCTACAACCACATTCGCAAGGCACCGACCGTGCAAAGGGGCGGTGCGGGTGAATTCCTGAAAGCGCCGGAAAAGGTCGATGAAGCTTTCAAGGGTGCGGCAAAAATCATCGAGGCGACCTATGAATGGCCGTTCCAGTCGCATGCTTCGATGGGGCCTGCCTGCGCGGTTGTCGATTACCAGCCCAATGGCATTTCAACGCTCTGGACGGGTTCGCAAAAGCCGCATTTCGCCGGCGAAGGCGTCGCCAGTGTTCTGGGTGTGAAAGTCGAACAGGTTCGCGCCATCTGGGTTGCGGGTCCGGGCAGCTATGGCCGCAACGATGCGGGCGATGCCGCCGTTGCTGCAGCCATCTTCTCGAAAGCGGTCGGCAAGCCGGTGCGCTTCCAGTCGATGCGCGATGAAGGCACTGCATGGAGCCCGAAATCGCCGGCCTCGGTTCACACGATCCGCGCCGGTCTCGATACGGACGGCAAGGTGATCGCCTGGCACTTCCATTCGAAGAGCTTCGATCGCCTCAACGTCAATTCGAATGAAAGTTCGGCGGGCGACACGCTGCACGGTCAGATGATCGGCGCCGCGCCCAAGCCGCTGAACACCTATGGCACGCCGTCGAATTCCTACAAATGGCCGGTGCGCCATGAGACATGGGAAACGATTGCGCCGCTGCTTGCCTCGGTCAATCCGCTGCGCTCGTCGCATCTGCGCGATCCGCTCGGCCCTGAGATTCACTTTGCGCACGAAAGCTTCGTCGATGAAGTGGCCTTTGCTACCAAGAAAGATCCCGTCGAATTCCGCATGAGCTATGTGTCGGATCAA
>CAZHOK010000001.1:0-4016 GCA_964534115.1 uncultured Beijerinckia sp. | reverse complement strand
TGATGTACTACCTGCGCATGTACGGGCAGCGTATGAACTTCACCTCGCTGGCCATCACCGATGGTGTGCCGCAACTGGTGGAGAAGAAGCGCAAGGACGGCAGCACCGAGTGGGTCATCGAGTCTGTGCCCGGTGTCAACATCAAGGACATCGTCGGCACGCTCAGCGCCAAGGATGTGATCAAGGCTGCTGCCGACAAGTCTGGATGGCAGCCGCGCACGGACGCTCGCAAGCAACGCACGGGCGACATTGCACGCGGTCAGGGCTTTGCTTATTCGACCCGCAACGGCACCCGCGTCGCGGTGGTCGCCGAGGTCGAGGTCAATACCCGGACCGGCAATGTGAAGGCGAAGAAATTCACCGTGGCGCATGATTGCGGCATTGTGATCAATCCGCGCCTGCTCACCGAAACGATCGAGGGCAATGTCGTGCAGGCGCTGAGCCGCGCCCTGCATGAAGAAATCCTCTTCGACAATCGCAAAGTGCTGAGCGTCGATTGGGAGACCTATCCGATCCTCGACTACACCGAACGTCCGGAGGCGATCGATGTCGTTCTGATCAACCGTCAGAACATCCCGCCCAACGGCGCCGGCGAAGGCTCGATGCGCCCCATTGTGGCCGCACTGGCCAATGCGATCCATGACGCAACAGGCGTGCGCCTGCGCCAGGGACCGTTCACGCCGGATCGCCTGAAAGCAGGCATGGCGTAAGCATCGCCAAAGCGAACAAAGAAAGCGCCGGTGGCAACACCGGCGCTTTTTTATGTCAGAAGATTTTTTGCACTGCGCGCGAGAGTGAAAATCCACGTCCGGCAGTATTCACACATGTCATGCCGCTTGTTTCCGACATGCAGGTAAGACCGCCCCGGCTCCAGCTATTGCCATAATTCAGCACAAGCGCGTCAGCTCCAATGGCTGCATCTGTCGGACAAAAGGCCGAACCGCTTTTGGCTGTCGGCGTGATCGTGAACCCACGCAATTTAGCCGGCGTACACGTCATGACCTCGTTGGAGGTTCCTGCCGGCACTGTCTTGAATGACGGTGTGAATTGCAGGATATCGCAGCGGATCTCCGGCTTCGCGTCATAATCTGAATAAATGCAATTGATATTGCCGGTCGGCGACTTGAAAAAAAAATCCCCCGCCTGAACTGCAGCATGAGAGAAGAAAAACGCCATCGCACTGGCGCAGGACAGGACATATTTCAATTTGGACTCCAGTTTATTCTGTCACGCACACCAATCTGCAGACCGCCAAAGCGACTCATTCTTGCTCTGAATTCAAGAAGCCGGCCAGAACTGGATCAGAAATTCAGCAATCAAGCCCGACAAGGGCGCCAGTGGCGCGGAAGCCGCCAGACGCAAAGCCGAGAAACGCCAGCCCATCAACGGGATCTCGTAAATGAAGACGCGATGCAGAGCAACCACCGACCAAGCGGAGAGAAAAGCCACGATTTGCGGAATGCCCGCGCCCGCCTGCAGCAGGACGACGACGATGGGAAAAGAGACAATCGGACCGGAGGGAATGAAACCGCCAACCAGCGAAGCGAGCAAAATGCCATAAATGCCGCTGTCTGGCCCGATGTGATGCGCAATCGGCCCGCTGGGAACGATGCGACTGATGAAGCCGGCGGCAATAAGAGCAAGACCGATCCGTGGCAGAATGGTGAGAAAGCGCTCAATCGACAGGCCGACGCCCTGTTTGATGAGATGGGGCGAGCGACGCGCTGCAACAGCGGCCAGAACCAGTGCGATGCCAAACAGGACAAGACTGGCAATATCGAACATCAGCTCTTGCCCTTCGGCTTGATGTCGATCGGGATTTTCGTTGCAAGCCAGGCCGCAAGGAAAGGCAGAGGCAGGCAGGAAATATAGCGCAGAATGACGAAGGGCAGGCCGAGCAAGGGCAATTCCCAAATCAGAATGCGCTGGAAGCCAAGCGTTGACCAGGATGTCAGATAAGCGATCAGCGGCGCACGGCCCGTCCCTGATTCCTGCAGCGCATTGACGATCGGAAATGATGTCATCGGCCCACCAGGGGTAAGCGCGCCAAGCGCACTTGAAACAGCAGCTCCCTTTACGCCCGATTCCTCGCCAATCCATTTGGCAACGAGTTTTCGCGGCACCATCAATTGCACAAAAGAAGCGACCAGAAGTGCCGCTGCAAGTTTGGGCACGATCTGGAGGAACAGAGCGAAATCGCTGGAAAAGCTTTCCTTGAAGGCCTCTTCGCCGGCGATGAACCAGCAGGCCGTGCCGCTGACGAGCACCAGACCCAGCATGATCAAGAGCGAGCGATCGAAAAGGGGGATGGGGCGAAAGACTTGCGTGGGCGCTCGTTTTTGCTGCTCTTCCGCCACGGCCGCCTCAGGCGCGCAGCGCAGTCAGCATGGCCTCGATATAATCGCGACCATGGGCAATCACGAGCATTTTGGCATGCGGACGCAGAATTCGCAGCGATGCATCGATCTCCTCATCGCGCGTCGCATCCTGGGGGACAACGAGAGCGACAAGCGTCTTGTGATGCTGCGTGCATAATTCTGCAATCAGCGAGACGGAATGGGCGTCCTGACCCGCGCCTGAGATCACAACGACACAATCGGCATTGGCGACTTCCGTCGCCAGATCGGCGGTCTGTCCAGCCAGATCGTTCAGCCAGGCTTTGACATTCGTGCCTTTGGCGGCGTCGAAAGACAGCGATTTGAAAAAGGCCGCACCATTCCATGGCAAGGTCGAAACTTCATCGACGAGCGTGGCGCTTTGCGCATCGAGCGCAATCACCTTCACGGCGCGCGGCTTGGAATTTGGATATTGGATGCGGAACTTTGCTTCCTGAGCCGTCGTGACTCGTGCCGATTCACTCAGAAGCATGGTTCGATCCTTCCGCGTCTTATCCTTCTCCCCGGGGGAGAAGGTGGCGGCAAAGCCGCCGGATGAGGGGCCGCGATGACGGGCGAGGGCGTAACCCCTCACCCGGCTCTCGGCGAAATCGGCTGTGGCCGATTTCGGCATTTGCATGTGCAAGTCAGGCAGGCCCGACTTGCAGAGCCACCCTCTCCCACCGGGAGAGGGTGTTTGTCTTACACAGACGCCTGACGCACGCCTTCCTTGGCGATGAGCGCTTCTTTGGCGGCATCCTTGTAGTGCTGGTCCGGCGGCAGAATGACGGCTGCCGAGCGCACCTTCATATGGTCGACCGTCAGGCCCGGAGGCAGCTCACCCTTTTCGCGCAAAGCCTTGGCAGCGCGCATCAGGCGATGGCGGGCCATGATGATGCCATTGTCCGTACCGACGAGATTTTCCTTCGTGCGGTCGCAGATCGGGCCCATCGATTCCTGCAGCGAGGCATCCTGCATGCCAATGCCCTCGACGCCTGAGAAGGTCTTGCCGGCCTTCTGCGCGGCGCGATCCATCAGGTAATCGTTGTCCTTGTTGGCAAGCGGACGATAGGTGCCGGGCACATATTTCACATGAATGCCCTTGCCGTCCTTCATCGCATTGCGCTCGCCATCGGTGAGCGGGCGCACGGGATGATAGTCGAAGCTCCAGGCGGTGCAGTTTTCGTCGTCGATCGGCACCCAGAAATGACCATGGATCGGATGGTCGCCGCGCGGCGGCACCATGGTGAAGCAGGGCATGACCCATGGCGTGATACGCCAATAGTACCGGCCCTCTTCGGCATTGCGGCGCGCGCCAATGTAGAGGCCGCCGGGCGCATCCACCACTTCGAAAACGGGCTTCGAATCGGCGAGATTATATTTGTTGCCGGCAGCGCCCTTGAACAGCGGATCATTGTTGAGATCGCCGCGGTGCAGAAAAGACACGTGGCTCGAATCAATGCCGCCTTCCATGGCCTGCAGCCAGTTGCATTCCTGCAGACGCTTCGAAGTGAAGCTCTGATTCAGCGGAACGGTGCAGAATTCCCATTCCGGCTCGACCGGCTGACGCTCGGGCGGGCCCATATAGGTCCAGAGCACGCCGCCCTTTTCGATGAGCGGATAGGACTTCAGCTTGATCTT